>SUXM01000031.1 GCA_015060925.1 Parabacteroides distasonis | reverse complement strand
ATTGTTGCGTTGTCTGAAGTAAGAACTGTGTTAGCTACAGTCTGACCTAAGATGTTAGCGATAACCACCTTCTTACCAGCAGCACCAGCGATTGTTACGTTACCGTTACCAGCGATTACTGTTACACATTCTGCAGCGATTTCTTCGTTAGCTGTCGGAGTGCGATCTTCTTCTTCGTTCATGTTGAATACGTCAGCTTCAACTTCCGGTGCTGAGATTACATTACCATTCATCCATTTAATGAAACCATGATCTGTTTGGATTTTGAATGAACCAGCTTCTTCATCAACATACTTGAATGCGAATGTTGCAGGGTTAAATTCACCATCACCTAAGAAAATTTGTTTTTCTGAACTTGCAATGATCAAAGAGTCATTTCTGTGAGTAGCCTGAACAAATCCTAATTTATACTTACCATCATACATGTATGGATTTGCTTGAGCATGTTTAGAAGGATTAGCTTTAGCCCATGCAGCAGCAGAATCAGCTAAGCATACTAAGTAACGACCTTCTACCCAACCTGCAACTTCTTCCAAGTGTTCGTCTTTGCAACCAGCGTCAACACCATGTTCCGGGCAATATTTACCTTCAGGAACGATTGTTGCACCAACAGCCAATAAATACATCGGACGATAAGTTTCGTTACGAACATAAGCAGTATCAGCCAACATAGCCGGAGCGATTTCGAACTGATTTTCGTTCTGTAAACCTAAGAATTTACCTTCTTCGTAAAGCAATTGAGATGCATTTTCATCACGATAGATAGAAATTGTATCGATTGCATTTACTAAACGACGATATTTAGGAGCTTCTGTTGCTTCTACAACGAACAAGTCATTTTCTGTTCTGTCATACAAACATACATTATCCAAAAGACCATTAGCAGCGTCACCAGCATATACTTTCACCCACTTGTTGTAGTTGTAGTCAAATACTTGATGCAAAGCTTTAACTGCGTCACCTTCTGTATAAATAATCTCTTTATTAATAGAAACCGGAACTAAGTTCAATTTTCCATTATCATTACGTAATGCAAAGTTCTGAGCATCATTATAAGTTTCTAAAACACTATAAGTCTTAGCATCTTTATAATTATATTCAGCTTCTAATTTCTTAGGAGTAGCAGAAGTATACATATTGGCACCATACTTCAACACTTCACCATATTGGTTTGTAAATGTATAAGAAAGAACTTTCAATGTATCATATACCATATTGTATCCATAACCATTTTTTTCAGCCAATTCTTCATCATAGTAACCCATAGTACTGATTACATAGATAGTATCTGTTGCAAAATATTCAGATTTGTGGATATTTGTATTTTCTTTTTCTGCACGTGCTCTTGCATGTTCCTTAGCTGTGAACGTCAAAGCATTTTCTTTATCAATATCCAAGCCAATTGCATGATTAGAGGTACCATCGTGATTTTCAGTAAACCAAGCGTTACCATATACACCTGAAGCGTATGCGATGTTGAATGTAGAAGTTTCAGTGATATCCAATGTTGTATAACCATCTGTTGCAGCGTGAGTAGCTACAGTTTTGATACGATATGTATCTGAGCCTTGTGTATATTGATCAGCTACATCACCATAATACAATGTAGAAGCAGTTAAAGTGAAGCTAATCTCAGTATTTTCACGGTTTGTGAAGTAATATGCACGACCATCATAAGTCAATGCCCACTGACCTTCCAATACGTTACCGTAAGAAGAAACCCAAGCATATTTATTACCACAGTCTGTACCTAATTTTTCCCAAACTTTATTCTTATTTAATTTTTCTACAGTATAGAATTTACCAGCCTTCAAGAAAGTAGTCCAATCAACAACCTGACCACCACCTAACTTAATATAAATAGGCTTCAATTCTGTACCGTTGCTTGTCTGATTTTTAGAAGCAACCAATGTAGCATTACCTCCGAAATCATAACGACCTAATTCATACCAATTAGCCTTAGAATTAATATCAGCAACATTTACTGTCATATTTGTCAAATAAGTCAATTCAGGAAATGCATCATATTCAAGACCATCAGCAAAAGCTTGGAATTCTCCAAAATACTCTTGAGCATCTTTTAAAGAAGCATCTGCAGCTCTTGTCAAGTCATGAGTCAATACTTTCTCAGAAACAGTAGTGAAACCATAAAGAGATTCAGTTGAATTACCACCTTCACCGTCATATTTTACAGCAACAATGTAATTACCTGCTGCATTCTTCAAATAAAAAGAGTCATTTTCTTTTGCAGTTTCAAAAGCTTTTTCAGTTTTATTCCAAACCATCGGAGTCAAATGACCTGTAAATGGGTTACCAGCTAAAGACAAAGTCGGTTTACCATTTGCTTTATAACCATTGATAGCCACAGAGAAACCATCTTCTTCAAAATAGTTCAACTCTGCAACTGATAACTGTTGATCTGTTACTACAGAAGCATCAACAGCAATGAATTCATTTGTACCATCATTTTTCTTAAATCCAAGAGTTCCATCTTCAGAGATTGAAGCTAAAAAATACTGAGCGTCTCCAGTAGTAAAGCTCAATTTATTAGCATCAGATTTTGCTTTTTCAGTACCAGTAAAAACGCTTCCCTTCTTTATATATCCTACTGTAAACCATTTATAATCAACGCCATCAAGTTCATAAGTCAAAACAGCATCATCTTTTAATAATTGAACTTTAGTACCATCACATTTAATCTGAATACCAGAGATCAATTCTTTAGAGTCTACAGATTTCCATGTACCTTTAAATTCTGCAGTTTTTTTCAAATCATAATACGTTCCCGAAACAGCCTTTGTCAAATCAATAGCATTAGCTGAAGAGAACAAACCGCCGGCTAACAAGAAGCTAGCCAAAAGTGTAGAAAACTTTTTGTTCATAATATAAAATGTTTAATTAATAAATAGTGTATATCTCTCACGTATATTTTGTCAATATCTGTCTTTCAGACTATTAACTTAATTTTGGTATAATGACCAGAAATAACGAACGGTTTTTTTGGTCATTTTTTTTGAGCAAAAATGCTTCGTACAATAAAAGGGGTATTTTCGTCCTAAAATCGTTATCCGATTGATAAGAAAGGGAATAGAAAAGAAAAATATTTATGAAAAATAATTGTAGGAATAAAAACTATATGTATTTTTGCAGTGTGAAAATGACCAAATAAAACGTTCGTTTTTTTGGTCATTTTTGTTTTCGTAGATTTCTCATCATCAGATAATTAGCATTTTCAGCAGGTTTCTTTGGAGGGTAAAAGGAGGGTTTTCGCCTTAAAAGGTTGATTTCTTCTAAAGAATTGAATGTAAAGACTTTAAAGTATTTAAGGAGCTTAAGGAGTTTAAGGTAAAAAAGTAAAAAACAGACTTTTTCCTCTCAAATAGCGATTTTCGGCTTCCTAAAGTGTTTCTTTTTCTTAAAAAATAGCTCTTTATTAATTAAGGTATAAGGAGGGAAAACTTCGGCAAGAGGCTTTATCAGGATGCCTACGTTTTTTTGACTACATAGGCATCCGTTTGTCCTTGGCCGGAAGTGAAAAGGAGGAGGGGTAATAAAAAAATGCCCAAAATACCCAAATTACCCTTATGGTTGTTTTCTATATACACTTTTCACTTAAGAAACGTAATTTACTTATTTACAATAACATAAACTAAAGCTAAGCTAAACAAACGAACATTTATCTAAACTCTCACGGACATTTGAAGGATGAAGCACTGTTTAAATAGTACCATAGGAGCTTTTTGGGTATTTTGGGCTTTTTTGCGTTCAACGTTTCAAGCCTCTTTCCAATATTTCTTTCCCAAATAGTGGACAGGATACCACGCTGCCAATAAACCTACTGTAAGAACGGTCAGGAATACAATCACGATATCGCCTATCTCCACCCGAACCGGATAGGCATCTATCACAAAGGAGCCGGAGCCTTGTCCTAATTGGATAAAACCAAACTCTTGTTGCAACAGACACAAAACCACCCCTATCGCCACTCCTACCAAGGCTCCAAAGGCAGAAATCATCCAGCCTTCAAATAGGAATATACGGCTGATTAACGAATCATCAGCCCCCATGTTGCGTAGGGTTGAGACATCTTTCTGTTTCTCTATCATCAACATCGATAGGGAACCGATCACATTGAACAGGGCAAGCATCAATATAAAACAGAGGATTAAAAAGATCATCCATTTCTCCCCCTGCATCATCTTAAAAGAGGCCTCCTGTTGTTCATAACGGTCTTTCACCTCATAGCCATCCCCCAATAACTTCTTTATCTTTTTCTTCACCGCCTTGACATCAGCATCAGCTGACAAGGCCAACTCAATCGCCGTCACCTCTTTCTCATAATGGAACAGCGTGCGGACCATGGAAAGCGGCAACAGCATGAAGTTCTCATCATACATCTGTTGGTTGGTCGCATAGACCCCTCCTACAAAGGCATATTCCAAATTGAAGGAGGTCGCCGGATTGGATAGGTTCACCCTCTCATCCCGCTTTGGGACATAGACCTCCAAGGGGTTCATAAAGTTTGCCCGTACCCCTAAAGAGGAGGCCGTTCCGACCCCTAAATGGGCATAGTACGCCACCTCATCTTGCAGGACAAACCCCTCATCACGTGTATCGATCAACAAACTGTCAATCTGCGTCAACCGGGCAAACGACTCATCCACCCCCTTGACAGTCGTGACAACCTGCCGATCCCGATAGCGCACCAAGGCATTGTCTTGGATCACTTCACAGAACAGAGCCACCTCGGGCAACCTTTTTACCTCCTGGAAGTTGTCAGTTGTCGGGTCAAACACCTTTCCTTGCACAGGAACAATTTTCAACTCCGGGTCAAACTTGCCAAACATAGAGGAGACCAAGCCGACAAACCCGTTCAAGACCGACAAGGCACAGACCAAGGCTATCGACACCACCACCACCCCACAGACCGACACCATCGAGATAATATTGATGGCATTATGGGATTTTTTGGAAAAAAGATAACGCCGAGCTATGTAAAACGGTAAGTTCAACGCTCCCCTCTTTACTTTTTCAACAGGTTATCAATGTTTTCAATATAATCCAACGAGTCGTCAATGAAGAACGACAATTCAGGGATCTTACGCACCTGCTGGCGGATACGTTGCCCCAAATCAAAACGAATCGCTTTCGTATTCGCCCGAATGTTCTCAATCAACTCTTTTCCTTTCTCGGAAGGGAAGATACTCAAATAGGCTCTTGCCACACTCAAATCGGGACTTACCCGTACCACACTGACAGAGATCAGTACCCCGTGCATCCCTTGTGCCTGTCTTTGGAAGATATCTCCCAACTCTTTCTGTAAAAGACGTTCTATCTTACTTAATCTTGTACTTTCCATACGTTTCTCTTTTTATTTTTTCCAGATCATTGTCAGACCATCGCGCAAAGGTAAAATAACTTTTTCAATTAATGGGTTATCTTTGATCTTATCATTAAAATGAAGGATACCCAGCGTCTGCTTGTCGGTCGGGTTCTCTTCGACCACATGCCCGTCCCACAACGTGTTATCCGCTAAGATCAACCCACCCTGACGCACCTTTGGGAAGATTAAATCAAAGTATTCGGAATACAACCGTTTATCAGCATCGATAAACACCAAGTCGAACGTTTCATCCAAGGTCGGGATAATATCCAACGCATCCCCGAAGTGCACCTTGACCTTATGTTGATGCGGAGATTGGTTCAGGTACTTCATGATAAAGTCCTCCATCTCATCGTTAATCTCCAACGTATGGATCAACGCATCCTCATCCATCCCCTCCGCCATGCAAAGGGTGGCATACCCGGTATAGGTCCCGATTTCCAAAACCCGTTTCGGGCGGAGCATCCGGCAGAACATCTTCAAGATACGTCCCTGCAGGTGGCCGGATAACATACGAGGCCGCAACAGGTTCACATTGGCATCCCGATTTAATGCGGCTAACAAAGTTCCCTCTTCATCACTATGGGAAAGAATATACTCCTCTATGGTCACGTTTTTATGATTTATAAATGAATATCACTTAAATGTCGGCAGTTGATAATTGCCACCGGCATCCAATACTTTTCCTACATTATTGATCTCCAAGAAGCTGGTACCGCCATCCACAAAACTGCCACTCAGATAGGCCACCATGTTTTCTCGGGTGATACGCCCGCTTTTGATCAATTCAACCAACGCATGCTTGAAATAGTCCCTACGATTCTCGTTATAAGGTTGGTGGACAGCCCACACACCATAAGAGAGCGAAAGCATACGCATGACCCTTGAATTATAACAAATGGCAAAGACTGTCGATGTCCCCCTGAAGGCAGCCAAATAGCGTGCCGTACGACCGGTATTACTATCGGTGATGATCGCTTTCACATGCAATTTGGAGGATGACTTAACCGCCTGTTTCGCCAAAAAAGAGGTCACATCCAAATCACTTCCGCTGATCGGCACCCGAATATCATTGGCTGACAGCTTTGATTTTTCAGCTTCACGAGCCACCTTCGTCATGGTCTGTACCGCCTCAACCGGATATTTGCCATAGGCTGTTTCGCCGCTCAACATCAACGCATCCGTCCGATAATAGATCGCATTGGCAATGTCAGTCACCTCCGCACGGGTCGGACGAGGATTATGGATCATCGAATGAAGCATCTGTGTTGCCACGATAACCGGTTTCTTCATCTCCACACACTTTCGGATCAACATTCGCTGGATAGCCGGTATCTTTTCTGCTGCCACCTCAATGCCTAAGTCACCCCGGGCAATCATCACCCCGTAAGCAACCTCCAAAATATCATCTATATTATCAACCCCCTCTTGGTTCTCGATCTTGGCAATGATCTTAATCGGGCTGTTGTATTCGTCCAATATACGTTGGATATCCATCACATCCTGCTTGCTACGGACAAACGAGTGGGCAATGAAATCCAAATCATGCTCGATAGCCCACACTATATTCCTTCGGTCTTTTTCCGTCAAAGAGGGCAAATTGATCCGTACACCAGGGACATTGACACTCTTGCGGCTGCCTAATGTCGCATCGTTCTCCACCATACAGAGCAACCCACCTTCGGTTTTATCCACCACCTTCAGCTCCAAATCGCCATCATCAATAAGGATAACACTTCCGACCGCCAGATCCTTCACAAAATGGCGATAAGAGACCGCAATACAAGCATGCGTAGTCTCACTGTCCGGATCACCGACTACCCTCACCGTCTCACCCGCTTTAAATGAAATAGGAGCTTGTGCCACAGTGGTACGTACTTCAGGTCCTTTCGTATCCATCAAAATCCCTATCCGTTCGGATACAGCACGAACATTATCCACCACCTTAGCCAATCCCTCTTCTACCATGTGCGCCGTATTCAGACGCACCACATTCATCCCGGCTTTATACAAGGCATCAATAAAATCAACCTCACAACGCTGGTCAGAAATAGTCGCAACAATCTTTGTATGCTTTAACATAAACAATCTTTTAACCTAATAACCTACCTAAAAACCTCTCTCTCCGGTTCTCCGCTACAGAAAAGACTCTACAGCCAACCGATACGAATCCAAACCAAAACCTAAAATCACCCCTTTGCAAGCAGCTGAGATCATCGACACATGACGGAATGGTTCACGTGCATGTACATTAGAAATATGTACCTCCACAACAGGGGTCGTGATGGCCTTGATCGCATCATGCAGAGCGATGGAGGTATGCGTATAAGCACCGGCATTCAAGATAATCCCATCATACTCAAAACCGACCTCATGCAACTTATTAATCATCTCCCCCTCCACATTACTCTGGAAATAGGAGATTTCACACTGCGGGTATTTGGATCTCAACTCTTCCAAATAACCATCAAAAGAGGCATTGCCATAGACGGTCGGTTCCCGTTTCCCTAACAAATTAAGATTAGGGCCGTTGATAATCTGAATCTTTCTCATCTTGCTATTATTTTGTATCTTTGAGGTAAACCTCGAATATAGACTGCACTCGCAGTGAAAAATATTGAAGCAAACTTCATATTTCTCGCTCGTTTGTCTCTATCTTTGTAAATAGAAATCATCGACAAAGATAACAAAGATTTATTAAAGGTACGGACACTATGCATGTAGAAAACGATCACATCAAACGTTACAAAACATACTTGCGCTTAGAGAAAGCATTATCCGACAACTCAATAGATGCCTATTTGACAGACCTTGACAAACTCACCCGATTCCTTGAATACGAAGGAAAAACATACGAGGAGGTCACCTATAATGACCTGCAACAACTGATCGCACAACTCCATGACATCGGTATCCACCCTCGTTCGCAAGCAAGAATCATTTCCGGCATCAAGTCGTTCTACAAATTCTTACTCTTGGACAATTTTATAACAATCGACCCAACGGAATTGTTAGAATCACCCAAAATCGGGATGAAGCTACCGGAGGTACTTACTGTCAATGAAATAAATGCTTTAATAGAATCGATAGACCTCACCCAGCCTGAAGGCCAACGAAACCGAGCCATCTTAGAGGTGTTATACAGTTGCGGGCTACGTGTATCAGAACTGACCTCCCTACGCTTTACCGATATCTTTTTCGATGAAGGTTTTATCAAAGTGGAAGGGAAAGGTAACAAACAGCGGTTGGTCCCTATATCCGGCACAGCCATCAAAGAGATCAAAAACTACCTTTATGACCGTAACCATATCCCTGTAAAAAAGGGATTTGAAGATATTCTGTTCCTGAACCGGAGAGGGACAGCCCTCTCCCGTGTCATGATTTTCTACATTATCAAACAACAGGCTGAATTAGCCGGAATAAAAAAGAACATCAGCCCACATACGTTCCGCCACTCCTTCGCCACCCACCTGTTGGAGGGAGGCGCACACCTGCTTGCCATCCAAGAGATGTTGGGGCATGAAAAGATCACAACTACCGAAATCTATACGCACATCGACCGACAATTCCTGCAAAAAGAGATCTTGGAGCACCATCCCCGAAACAGGCCAAGAGATTAAAGGAGTACACCTATCCGGCTAATCAATTCATCGCCCAAAGCACGCTTCACGACAATGTGTTCTTTTACAGCCGTCACAAACGGATTGTTTTCAAAAGCGCCACGTACCCCTTCGAAGTCTTTCAACTTGTCCTTTTCCGATCCATCTACCCCAAAACCGGTCATGAAGGTCATGGAAAATTCCTTTTGGGCATCTTTATAAAGCAACTGGTCCAAGCCGATAACAGAATCTTGCCAACGGCGAACCAATTCGATTATTTTCTCTGCTGAGATTGAGCCCAAATCAACCTTATAATAGGCTTCCAACATCTTGTATGCCCATGTCCACTCCATATCATAATAGCGGCTATGCATTTCAGAGAAGAAACATTCAATCTCTTCCAACGAATGGATTTCTCCCTTCTCTATCTTTGCAATCTCTTTTTCCAACTCTTCTTGGGGCAATATCAACCCTGCAAGATCTAACCATTCCCCATCCCCTTCAACAGAAGAGGGTTTGAGTTGCTGCCAGACCTCATCCATCGTTTGGAAACGGGTTCCTTCCAATCGCTTAATCAATGAATTACCCAAAAACTTATTGATGGTCATACCATACAATTCAAGAGCTGTCCGCAAAGAGGAGCCTTTGATACGGGTATTCTGGTAATAATAGACATCCGAGGTCTCTCCTACCAAAGACTGCAAACGCTTCAGAATATCGACAGCCTTCATCATCTTGCTGATAGTATAGGGACTCAGCAAGTTATAATTGATCATATCCAAACGGTGAGGATCTGTACGTTTATCTCGCCTTGGCCATTTTTGGGCATCACGAATCGTCCCTACGCTCCGCAGGTTCACCCCCGGCACCAAATAGGTTTCATCATCACTCTCTATCAAATAAGAAAAAGGCATATCCGATGTATCGCTATGATGGTGATGGCGTCCCATGACTAACGAGAAAGCTCCGACACGTGCCGGCCATAAGATATAAGAATCACTGGTTGTTTTAGAACCTCGTTCGACAATTCCTTGATGGATAGGACCTAACTTATACATGTGGTTGCTTTGGTTGGAACCACTGCCTGCATTCAAGAAAGAGTACATCCCCGCTATCAGCAAACTGCTTTTGTGCATGGAGACAGTAAAAGGGCCGGCAAAGATAGCACAAGCCTCCCCATTCTCGAATGTACAGTTACTGAATAGCAAAGAATCATGGGCTGAGAAGTTATGTGTCACATGACATGACTGTCCGATGAAACAACGGATAATCTTAGCAGCATCCGACACCACAGCCCCGGAAGAGAGAATGAAATCTTCGGCAATCACACTGTCACCAACAAAAACAGGAGCCTTGCTGTTACTATTGATCGTCCCATTCGCAAGGCGAGTCGTGTTCTCAATAACCGCATATTCCCCTACCCGAACATTCCGGATAGTTCCTGCATTCACAATCTTCACATGGTCACCGACTACTCCATATTCCGAAGAGTGTTGCTCAGTATAATCTGTTATAAGAGCCTGCAATCGTTCAATCAATAGAGGACGATGACGATATAAGGCAATCAAATAGGCCAAAGAGGCAGACAAGCCGTTATAGATAGGGACTTCACGCCCTCCTGTTTCATTCAATACGGCAACCGGGACATTACAACCAAAAGAGGAGACTCCCTCGACATACATCACATTCACATTCTGGATGATACATTCGTCTCCAATCTCATAATTGGCGATATAATTATGTACATCCTCTATCAAAGTATGGTTCCCTACCGTACAATTGTGCAAAGCCACGTTGCGGATGCCACTCTGTTTCCGCAAACCACCGGGGAGAATAAACTCCTTTTCATACAAACCTAAGCAGACAGTTCCGGAAAAACGGACATGATGAATACGTTCGCATTTAAAATCCTCGACTACCCATATCTGTTCCCAGTCTTCCGCCACACATCCATTGGCCTGCAGTGCTACGACCTCATGAGGCAATAAATGTCTTAACTCCTCTTTCTTAATCATTCTACATCATATTGCTGAAACAAAAAATCATTATAGGGGAAACGGGTTATGTGAATCTGCTTCACTCGTTCGTATAATAGAACTTTAAGGGCATCAATATTGTTTCGTTCCTTTGCAGAAATAAAGATACAATTATCCTGCATCTTATTCATCCACGTGTTCTTCAACTCATCCAAATCAATGTTCTCACGTGTACGTGGTGTCAAATCATCCTCTTCTTTCGGCACAAAAGTAAACGCATCAATCTTATTAAAAACCATTATCATCGGCTTCTCGGTTTTGTCAATCTCCATCAATGTCCGGTTGACAACCTCTATCTGCTCTTCAAACGTTGGATGGGAAATATCTACCACATGCACCAATAAATCGGCCTCACGTACCTCATCCAATGTCGATTTAAAAGATTCCACCAATTCAGTAGGCAGCTTGCGGATAAAACCGACAGTATCGGACAATAAGAAAGGCAAGTTATCCACAATCACCTTACGGACAGTTGTATCCAACGTAGCAAACAATTTATTTTCTGCAAACACTTCACTCTTGCTAAGCAAATTCATCAAAGTTGATTTCCCGACATTCGTATATCCCACCAATGCCACACGAACCATCTTTCCCCGATTCTTGCGTTGTACGCTCTTCTGCTTATCAATCTCCACCAAGTCACGTTTCAGTTTGGAGATCTTATCCAAGATTATACGTTTATCCGTTTCAAGCTGTGTTTCCCCGGGGCCACGCATACCAACTCCCCCTCTCTGTCGTTCCAAGTGCGTCCACAAACGAGTCAAACGTGGCAACATATACCGATACTGCGCCAACTCTACTTGTGTTTTAGCATGGGCGGTCTGTGCACGCCGGGCAAAAATATCTAAAATCAAATTAGTACGATCCAGGATTTTCACCTGCAATTCCTTTTCTATATTACGTAATTGTTTGGCAGAAAGTTCGTCATCAAAGATAACCAAACCTATCTCATGCTCCACCACATACTCCTTTATTTCCAACAACTTTCCGGATCCGACAAAAGTGACCGAGTTAGGACCATCCATCTTTTGATAGAAACGCTTTACTGCCTCCACCCCGGCTGTATCAGCCAAGAATGCCAACTCATCCAAATATTCTTTTACCTTCTGTTCACTCTGTGCAGGAGTTATCAAACCTACAAGAACCGCTTTTTCAGTCTGTGCTTCAGATATAATAAATTCTTTCATGTGACAAAGATAGCAAGATTGTATATATCCTTAACAGAACATCATTAAAAGTTTTTCACTCTATTTATTTGTATTTTCTGTTTTTTTACTAAGTTTGTAGCCAATTAGTAACAAACCAAATTTGTATTAACTATGAAAAAGAACATTCTACACGGTATTCGATGTGTATTGGTAAACGCACTCTTCTTGAATATTCATTATTTCCTTCATGCACAACTACCGAATCCATCATCATGGGAAAGTTTTGTAAACAGCACGGACAACCAGACGATTTCCGACACATTCCGCTTGCAGACATTCGGACAATCGGCAAAGGATAATTGGAGCTTCACATTAAAAGAGAACTCCTCTATCATCCAAGACAAAAACACTTTGAAAATACCGGTTGGGTCAAGCGTCACTTTCCAACCTTTCCCTCTTTCTATCTATACGGATGTAAAGATAGCCATTCATATAGCCGGTTTAGATTTGTCAGCGGACGACTCCTTACTATTTGATGTTCACCGTAACCAAATGGATGTACGATTGGCAGCCCATACCCCCAATAAAGACAAGAACTATTTGGCGTATCAATATTTTACCATCGGACAGAATCCTAACAATCTGACTATCGACACCCATCAAGCGTCCCAAAACTCAAAAGGTTATTACATGACAGACAGCCTTTTTGTTTTCGGTAATATTCCCTCCTATTCTCTTTTTAAAGGTTCGGGGAATTGGACAGATACGCTTTGTTGGTCACACTTACCTGCACTTAGACATCGCAATGCCTTAATCAATGGCCATATATCCATTGATAAAAATATCATCTGCAACCAAATCACAATCTCTTCAGGTAGCATAGAGATCCAACCTCATTCTTCTTTATCAACCACAGACATCTCTCTTTTCGGAACAGACAACTCGATACATTCAGAGGGGGAACTCCATATCTCAGGAGGTATCACACTACATAAAACATTTGAGGAAACAGGCAAATGGTATTTCATCTCTTTCCCTTTTGATGTTTACCGTTCCGGAATCGGCCCTGCCTTCTCCCAAAAGGATGATGTACCAAATGAAGGAGGTAACTATTTCTACGTGCAAACCTACAATGGGAACAAACGGGCTATCGAAAACCAATCTTCCAATAATTGGGAAGTCGTCCCGGTTCTATCGGAAGACAAGCCCCTTTTTGAAAAGAACAAAGGGTATCTGATAGCCTTAGACGAAAAGGCAACCGGCAAGACCCTCTCATTCTCCTCCAAACAGGGAGATATTCCTCTAACATTTGGGCAATCAGGGACTATCACTATACCTATAGAAACAATCTCAAATAGTGAAAACAGAGAAAACCATGGTTGGTATCTATGCGGAAATCCATTACCGGCTCCATTAGCTTTATCACGTATAAAGGACAACCCCTCTTTGGATGGTTTCATTTATGTTTATGACGGGTACAAATACCAACCATACCCTATCGGAAGCGACTACGCTCTTCCTCCCTACAGTGCTTTCTTTGTAAAAGCATCTTCTTCGACAAATTTAGAAATCATGGAAGACTATACGACAAAGACTACCAAAGAGACCATCAACACCCACCATCCTCTCCGCTCTATCATCAAAGAGCCTCATATACAAGTAACCCATCAAGTAGCTATTCTTGATAGTAATATCTACTACTCGATCAAAGATAAACAACTTTATTTAAAAGATATTCCAACAAATGGGAAGATCAAACTATTCAACCTATTAGGGCAATGTGTTTGGCAAAAGAGAATCTACCCTGGTACAAACTTCGTACCTATCACAATTGAACCGGGTATGTATATCCTGCAAATACACACAGAAATCACAGAATTACGACATAAAATACTTTTTTAATCATATATTCTATAAATCAAGGTTTTAATTAAAAAAAGGGCAGCATCTGCGACAGATCCTGCCCTTTACTCTTTTATATCTCTTCTATCATCATCGCCTCTCCACCGGTCGCCTTCAGTTTTATATCCATGACAGATTGATTGGTCACCTTAATCTTCTTAATTCCGACCTTCGTCCTTGTTTTCACTTTGGAATCATCATAATATAAATGTGCCCAATACTCCTTCCCAGACTCCAAGAAATCAAATGCAAAACGAAGTTCCCTCTCTTCATCATTCGTAATAACCCCTACAAACCATCTGTTTCCACTCCGGCGAGCCATAGAGACAAACTCACCCGGCCTTCCACCCAATACCTTTGTATCATCCCAAACGGTAGGGACATTATCAAAAAACTCCAATTCAGGCTCATCTTGGCTATCTGACGGCTTATCATACCAATACAAGAACTGCAAAGGGCTATAGCATATTACAGACAGAGCTAGCTGGTGCGCAGAGGTAGTCTGAATGCAACGAGGATTCTTCTTTCCGGCAGCTTCCAAAATAGATTTCTGCACATAATAACAAACAGTATAGTCAGCTGCCCCCGCAATATAGCGGGTAAAAGGCTGAATCGTATTCTGAGTAGCAGAAGGCATCTCCTCATTACCTAATATACCCTCCTGAGTCAACAAATTGGGATAGGTGCGGCTGAAACCTGTCGGCCGGTATTCATCATGAATATCCACCAGCAAACCATATTTCGCACACTTTATTACCGCCTCATGTATCCAGGTAGTCCAACGATGCGAACCGACCTGTACAAAACCAAACTTTATCCCATCAATTCCCCATGACTTATATAAAGGCAATATTTCATCTAACTGCGCATATAAAGCCCGTTGATTCACATAAACAAACACCCCTATTCCATGTTTCTTGGCGTATGCAACAGCCTCTTTCAAATCCAAATCACCTTTAGGATTCCGTCTCGGATCAACAGTCACAGTCGTTGCATCCGACTCTTTTACATACTCATAACCATACCAACCCGCATCGAAATGGATATATTGCAAATTACGTTTTACCGCAAAATCAACCAGCTCTTTAGCCCGTTTCGTACTCAAAGAAGTTTCACGCATCACCTTTCCCGGACGAATCCACCACGTATTTTCGATTGCACAAGGAGGATTCAGATTCAAGACAATGTCATTATTTTCCAATAATTGTCCAGGTTCATCTGCCGGCATCACTACTCGCCAAGGAGTAGCAAACGGACTGATTTCATCGACCGCACCATATTGTTTACAAACAACCGTATTCGGTTTGTTTTCACTTAGGACAAATTTGGAACGGGCATAATTCACCACTTCTGCCTCCAACAGGCAAGCATATTTCCCGTTAGGGAGTTCGAGTGTAAGCGGCCGCTCACATTCATCCGGCCAATTTGCCAAAGGGAGCAATTCATATTTACTTTGCGCACGACGAGCAAACCATGCCTTTGTATGTTCCGGCAATGTAAATTCAGTCTTTTCCTCCGTTATATGCAAATACCGACCACCATTTTCATGTTCGTCATACACGTATCGAAAAGCAATCCCTTCGTTATATGCACGAACATCCAACAACAACTCATGCCGGTTTCGAGGACGAACGATCCGGATAACCTTCCCATTGTAATGATCCCTTACTCTGCTTCGTTCCCCATACACTGGTATCCAAGTCGTATCAACTTGACATTCTGTCACCTCTTTCATCAGCAAACCGGAGACATAGCCTGTAATACCCAATCGAGAAGGCAAAACCAAAGGTTCACCCTTATATTCAACTTGCCACATAAGCAACGAATCACCTGTCAGATAAAATAACCCTTTAATGTTACCATCTGGAGAAGTAATTTTAACAGAATCCGCCAAAGAGACAGAAACCCAACAAAGAAGCGTAAAAAAAACAAACAACAGTTTTCTCATAAAAACATTTATGTATGATTTATTGTTAATAATAAAACAAAGATATTTTTTTGTATTTACTTTGTAAACATTTAAGATTAAACGTATGAAGAGAATCAACATTACGACAATCGCTCTACTTATCTATTTAGTAATCATGAGCATCATTTGTTACCCGAAGAATCAAGTAAACCCAGATTATATACAATATTATTCTGTCATCGGAGTAACTCTTGTCACCATATTCCTATTGCGTTTCTTACAAATCAAACGACTTAAGAACCGAGAAAAGAACGATTAGTAAAAACAACGACATCGGTTTTATAATCCGTAGGCAACGGAAAAACAAAGGACAGGCAAGCGAAATTAAAGCAATCGGCAACGCTAAAAAAACAGAGGGGCATACATTTTCATCCGTACACCCCTCTCCTTTTATTTTAATTATATTCTTTACCGTACTTCATCTGTGCATCAGCAACAAACTGTTTGATTCGTTGTTCATCCTCCTTTTTACAAATAAGAAGGACATTCCCTGATTCAGCCACGATACAGTCATGAAGTCCTTGAATGACTGCCAACCGTTTTGAGTTCTCCAATGAAACCACATTACCTGTACTTTCATAAAGAAGCGCTTCGCTCTTCAACAAAGCATTGTTATGTTCATCTTTCTCAGCCAAATCAAACAAAGAGCCCCAAGTTCCCAAGTCTGCCCATCCGAAATCCACGCATAACATATATACATTATCCGCTTTTTCCATGATGCCATAATCGATGGATATATTCTGGCAATACGGGAAATGTTCATCAATAAAGGCACGTTCTTCAGACGTATTAAACTTATCCCTACCCAAATCGAAACGGAGAGCTATATCCGGCAAAAACTGATTCAACGCCCCCAATATCGTATTCACATTCCAAACAAACAGACCGGAATTCCAGAAAAACTCGCCACTATCCATAAAGACTTTTGCCAATTCCAGGTTAGGTTTTTCAGTAAAAGTCTTCACCTTTGTGAAATCTCCCAACATCACATCGCTACTTTGGATATAACCATAACCCGTTTCCGGGCGGCTCGGTTTTATTCCTAACGTAACCAACGCATTGTTATGCTTCACAAAGTCAAGCCCTTTTTGAATATCCGCCAGGAATTGTTCCTCTTTCAAAATCAAATGATCAGATGGAGCCACCACAATATTAGCATTCGGATTACAAGCCTTAATGTGATAAGCTGCATAAGCAATACATGGAGCCGTATTCCTTCGTGCCGGTTCCAACAAAATTTGTTTCTCACTTAAATCAGGTAACTGTTCCTTCACCAAAGAGGCATATCGTTCATTTGTCACTATATAAATATTCTCAATTGGAATAATTTTAGCAAAACGATCAAATGTCATTTGCAGCAAAGATCTACCTGTCCCGAAAAAGTCAAGAAATTGCTTTGGATAACTTTCTCTACTAAAAGGCCAAAAACGGCTTCCGATGCCGCCGCCCATGATCACGCAATAATTATCTTTCATGATGACAAGGTTGTTTTTTAATAATGCTATTACAAATGTATAAGAATTATTCTGTTATTTCCCCCTCTTTTAGGCTTCAAATAATTTTTTTTGAAAAAAAATTGCAAAACGCTTGCAGATATAAAAAAAGTCCGTATCTTTGCATCGCATTTGAGAAACAAACAATGCTTAATCAAATGCCCAGATGGCGGAATTGGTAGACGCGCTGGTCTCAAACACCAGTGGATTCACTTCCATGCCGGTTCGATCCCGGCTCTGGGTACAAAAGCGGGAAAGACGGAAGTTTTTTCCGCTTTTTTTATTGCATAAAAACAAACAGCCTCTTCAATACACAACTCTAAGGTTATGGAAAAAATAAAAAGTACATTAGTCAGCAAGCAATACATCGTTCCTTTTATTTTAGTAACTTCTCTGTTTTTCTTATGGGGATTTGCTCATGCAATCTTAGATGTATTAAACAAACATTTCCAAGAGGCTATGCAAATCACCCGAACCCATTCGGCAATGGTACAGGTCATGTTCTACTTAGGATATTTCGTCATGGCCATCCCTGCAGGATTATATATTACCAAACATGGATACCGTAAAGGAGTTGTACTGGGATTGCTTCTGTATGGCATAGGTTCTTTACTCTTTATTCCCGGTGAAGAATTGATGTCATTCAACTTTTTCCTCTTTTCCCTTTTCGTCATCGCTTGCGGATTGGTCTTTTTAGAGACTGCGGCCAACCCATACATGACCGAATTGGGAGATAAACAGACTGCTGCCAGCCGTTTGAACTTAGCTCAATCCTTTAATGGATTAGGATGTATCTGCGGTCCTTTATTAGGCGGTTTATTGCTTTTTTCCGATGGAGAAAAGGCTAATATCTCTCTGCCTTACACCGTAATGGGACTGATCGTACTGGCTGTCGCCCTAATATTCACCAAAGTACGTTTGCCGGAGATCCAACATAAAGAAGAGGAGGACAAGATAAACAGTCAATATCCGAAAAAAGGCTTATGGAGCCATTCCCTTTTCACCTTTGGGTTATTAGCTCTCTTCGGTTATGAAATTTCAGAAATTTCAATCAACAGCTTCTTTATTAATTATGTCGTAGACGATGGTTGGATGAACGCCCGAGATGCTTCGGTCATTCTCTCTTTCGGAGGATTAGGACTGTTCATGTGCGGCCGTTTTGTCGGTAGTTGGATCATGCGTTTCATTCGGGCAGAAAAAGTGCTCTTTATTTGTGGGATAGGGACTGTGATAACCACCACCTTGGTTATTCTAAACTTAGGTATCATCTCCTTGATAGCCCTGTTCTTCATCTATGTATTTGAAGCCATCATGTTCCCTACCATTTTTGCCATCTCATTAAGAGGGTTAGGAGATTACACCAAACGTGCCTCTTCATATCTTATGATGTCACCAATCGGCGGAGCTGTCGGTCCACTATTGATGGGCTACGTAGCCGATTTATCCACAATGGCATTTTCATTCACCATTCCATTGGCCGGCTACATCTTGGTGCTACTCTTCTCCTATATGGTATTAAGGAAAAAATTAAATTAAGGTTTATATGTTTCGATAACCCTCCGAATATCATCTTCCGTCCCATCAAACGGACCGGAAGCCTCCAATTTGAGCGTACACATCGCAGCCGCAAAACGGCCCGCTTCTTGATAAGAGGCACCTTGGCTACGCTTGTATAGGTATCCGGCCATGTAAGTATCACCACATCCGGTAGCATCCACCACCTCTTTTGGAGGATAGGCAGGTATCTCATAGAACTGTCCTTCTGCATAGATTACAGAACCCATACTACCCAATGTCAACAAGACCTCTTTAACACCCCATTCCGCCAATTTAACAGCAGCTTGACGAGGATCCGAGCAACCGGTCAATACCTCCGTCTCATGTTCATTCGCCTTCAAGATATGGATATACTGCAAAGCTTCCAACTTTCCCGACCAATCCACTGCATAAACACTTTCCCCTCGTACTTCACGTAAATAACCTTGTGCATCAACAGACAAAAGCCCTTTAGTCGACAAGAACTTAACCACATCCAACGAGAAATCATCCGCCAACAAAGTCCCCAAATGAATAATTCTCGCTTTTATATCCAACAAACCATCCTCTGTAAAGGGATCTGCTTTTGCTAATACCCGTTGCGTACGATTGTCCTGATTCTCTCCGTAAATATTCTCAAAATAGACAGAACGGGCACTGGGTAATACTTTCACTCGAATACCTTTCCTACAAAGAGCCTCTACCACCTCCATCTCTCCGATTCCAAGAGCCGTCACCAACTGAAAACGGGAAGTATCCAAACAACTTAACGCATGAGCGAAGTAAAAAGCCGTTCCACCCGGCATGTGTTTCATCATTTTAGGCGTTACAATCTTATCCAAGGTAATATGTCCGATGCAACAAAGAAGATCTGTTTCCATAATAATATCAAATGAACACACAAAGATAGGCAGAATGGCTGTAATAAAAAAGAGCCGATCTTCTCAGACAGGCTCTTTCGCATTTAGTGATTTAAATTTAGTTTTATATTATGATGTATAAAACTCTAAAAAATATTGAATGGATTATCTACCCCAACCTGCGTTGAAGTTATATTCTTCCATTGGAACCATGTAAGTCATGTGTTCTTGTGCCAATGAACCGGTACGCCAGTGAATGGTTGAACCGGCACGGTCTACTGTCTTGCCCCAACGTTTCAAGTTCAAGAATTCCAAACCATTTTCACCCCACATTTCAATTCTCCACTGTAATTTGATCAAATCTTTGATTGCCAAACCACCTTTGTAATTGTCACATGTCATAGTTGGAGCACCTGTTCTGGTACGAGCAGCCAACAAGGTATTCAATGTTGATTTTGCCTGTGCTTCTTGACCTGCTTCTGCGTATGCTTCTGCCAACATCAAAACAACTTCAGATGAACGGATATAAGGTTTATCTGTGTTAGAATGTTGAGTACGTTTTGTCTGTTGCAAACAGATAGTAGCACCCCATTTTATGTTAGTATAAGCATGCAATGTATGTGTATCTTTATTCAAGAAATAGGTAAAATCCTTAGCTACCGGCATAGTGTTGTCTTTACGATAGTCATTATCATCGATCTGATTGTAAAGACGATCATCTGTACGCATAAACAGAAGATTAGTACCTGTACCGTCACCAGAGAACGGGTTGAAGTTACCATAGTAATAAGAAGATGCACCATTACCATCAACCCAACCTAAAATACATTCAGGGTTTACTCCAATATAAGTAAACGCATTGTCTGATGCCATTGCTTCTTTTTCTTCAGCCTGCAAAGCATCGAAATCCTGCTGTTTAACACCGTAGTTTGCTTCTGCGATGAAGTTCGGATAGTGAGCCAAGATATCGTTACAAGCACTGATAGCTGCAGCATAGTTACCTGTCCACATTGCTACACGAGCTTTCAAATATTGAGCCACACCTAAGTCGATATCATTAGTTGCACTTACAGTATAACCACCTTCACCTGTTCCGGCTTCCTTAAACAAAGCGATTGCTTCATCCAAGTCACCATTGATGAAGTTATAAGTTTCATCTGATGAAGATGGAGCCACCGGATCATTGATTCCGTAAGTCTTATAAATAGGCATACCTTCACCGCCTTTACCACCCTGTAAGTAAGCTTTCTGGTAACGTTCCATCAACAACATGTAAGCGTATGCACGTACACACAAAGCTGAAGCACGACCGTTCTTCACCTTTTCTGTACCCTTCTGTGCGATTTCACTTGTTACAAGTGACAATACTTTATTCGCATTAGTCAATGCATCACAAGGAAGCGCCCAATAAGCATAGTTGTAACCGGTTTTACCCTGGTCATCTCTCCATGGTTGATTTTCAGGACTCAAATCATACATTTTTGTATAGAAGCCCGTAGTGGTACTATTATTCTGAGCTCCGACTACGATATCATTTGCACGACAAGCCAACATGATTTCCTGACCATCGATACTGTTGATGGCATTACCGGAATAACCATTATAGTTTCCATTCAAACGGAAATTAGATTCCAAATTGGCACACAATGCCTGAATAATAACGTCTTTCTTTGCCTGATCCTGTGTCTTATCACTGTTCAAGATCGTAAGAATATCTTCATCGACAAAGTTCTGAGGACGCTGATCCAATTCAGACGCACATGATGCCAATGCTGCGCATGCCACAAATGCCAATCCCCATTTTTTACCTGTTGCTATATAATTTTTCATATTCTTATAATTCTCTTTGTTTTTCAATTTATTAGAATGTTACATTAACACCGATAGAGATTGTACGCATAGTAGGATAAGAATATGCGTCCACTTCCATACCACCGGTCAAAGACATACTTGGGTCAATACCCTTAGCTGCAGCTACCATGAACAAGTTGTCACCTGATACATATACACGTGCATTGCTGATCAAAGCTTTCTGAGTGATTTCTTTTGGCAATGTATAACCTAATGTGATATTCTTCACACGTAAGTAAGAAGCACTGAACAAACACATGTCTGTATGTAACCAGCTACCTACACTCTGACCTTCAATATAACTGCTACCTGTGTAATAGAACTGCATTGGGAAGTAAGCATCTTTATTTTCCGGTGTCCAAGTATTACCAATCAAATCTTGTGATGGGATCAACTGACAAGCTGCAATAGAAGAACTCTTATAGAAGTTTTCTGCATAGTCACGGCTGAAGAACTTACCACCCAACTGGAATGCCAATACAGCTGTCAAGTCGAAGTCTTTGTATTTCAATGTTGTATTCAAACCACCGATCAATTTTGGAATTGCACTACCCACTTCGTATTTAGAAGATTCGTTCGGGTCTGTTGTGATTACATCTTCACCGATAGCCTTGTCTGTATATTTACCTGCTGCATGGTCGTCAGCATCTACACGGTGATAGTATTGAGCCACACCATATTCTTGATTAACACCTGCATATTTACGGATATACAAGTTGTACCAGTCACGACCTACACCACGCAAGTAGATACCACCACCTTGAGCAGCTGATGCACCCTGTGCATTCCAACCTCCGGCATTTTCTTCGTATGTTCCGGCAGGTAACATGTTGTTATCAGGAATAGAACCTTCCGGTACGCTGACCAATTTAGTTGTATAATGAGTACCGTTCAAACTAACATTCCAAGTGAAGTCTTTTGTACGGAAGATATCTGCACCGATTTCAAATTCGATACCACGGTTACGGATACCGGCTTCGTTTGCCTGTAATGTTGCTTGACCTGTAGCCATCAAAGATACCGGCTGATTATAGAATGAGTTATGAGTCAAACGGTTGTAGAAGTCAAATGTTGCAGTTAAACGGCTGCTCAAGAATGACAAGTCAATACCAACGTCCCAAGTACGAGTTTCTTCCCATGTCAACTTATCGTTCACCATGGCACCCATACTTGCAGTCCAAATACCGTTCGGAGTACCTGTACCTCCAGAAGTCTGAGTATATTTAGAACCAATAGACCAAGTTCTGTAACCGCTGTAACGGCCTACACCTGATGCGTTACCGATCACACCGTAACTTGCACGAAGTTTACCGTTATCCAACCAGCTTTCTGTATCTTTCATGAACTCTTCAGCAGTGAATCTCCAACCACCACCTACTGACCAGAATACACCCCATTTATCGTTTTTGAACTTAGAAGAACCATCGGCACGTACTGATGCAGATGCATAATACTTGCTTGCATAGTCATAGTTCACACGACCTAAATAAGATTCCATTGTTTCTGTCCAATAGCTAACACCCGGAGTAGTCATACCGCTACCTCCCACATATTTACCAACAAAGTTGTTAGGACTGATAAAGCCTGGTAAGAATTCGTAAGCAGTACCGAAACGTACTTCATTATAATCCAATTTATTGAACTCATGAAGAGCCATCGCATCAATGTTGTGATCTTTGATAGATTTGTTGTAGCTCAACATCACCTGAGAGTTCAAGTTCTGGAAATTCATACTGTATTTTGAATAACCACCTTTGTTCTTATCACGACCTACCAATGACTGAGTGTAACGAGTACGATCAATTGTATTTTGGTCGAAAGCCAAAGTTCCACGAACTTTAAAATCATTCAAGAAAGAAACTTCACCATAAATACGGCTGGTCCAAGCATCCTTTTCATCCATACGTTTGTCGTTAGCTTGAGAATAGATAATATCAGTACCACCGTAGTTACGTAAAGTCTGACCAAGAGGAGAATAAGTACCACCTGCTAAGAAGTTGTGAGGAGTACCGGTTGTTGAGTTATAAACATAATTACCATTAGCGTCGTATGCATAAACAGGAACAATCGGAGTATGACCGTTGATGAAACGCATCACGTTACCCTGGTTAGAACCGGCATCGGAACGACCCCATGTCAAAGCCATTGATTGAGTGTTTGTCTTAGCGTATGACATCTGAGCACCCATCTTGAACCATGAGAACACTTCTGCATCCACACTTGCACGACCGCTGTAACGGCTGAACTTAGAGTTTTCGATAAAAGAAGGATCTGACAAATAACCCAATGATGCGAAATATTTAACCTTTTCGCTACCACCGTTTACACTTACGTCATATTGTTGACGGAAACCGGTCTTCAACAAGTGGTCTGCATATGATTCATCATAAAGCAAAACAGCATTCGGGTTAATTTTTCCATCAGGATTAACCAAATAAGCACCTGTCATAGTAGCACTACTTGTTGAGCTGTTACCATCCGGAGTATAGATAGCACCCGGAACATTGTAGGCCATATAGTTACCTAAACCGTTACGACCAAATTCATTTTCTTTACCGATATAGTTAAACAAGTGTTGGCTGGCAAATTCAGCTGCTTGTTCATGAGAATAGTTCGGATTATTTACATTAGTAACACCATTAATAGGATTACCAGTTCCGTCTATACCATAACGGTAAGAGTTGTAAATAGACTTCCAAGCATATTCATAGTAATCAGCTGCGTTATCGATACCACCATAGTTAAAGTTACCGATAGAGTTCCAACCCCAACGGCCACTGAATGATACCTGAGCAGAACCGGCTTTACCTTTCTTTGTAGTAATCAAAACAACACCGTTTGCACCACGAGAACCGTAAAGAGCAGTTGATGCAGCATCCTTTAATACTGTGATGTTTTCAATATCAGCAGAGTTCAAAGTTGACAATGGGTCAGTACCATCAGCAGTACAAGGAACACCATCGATTACTACCAAAGCATTGGCTGCATCCGCATTAGTTGAACCTACACCACGTACACGGATACCGGCATCGAAACCCGGCTGACCGTCAACAGCAGAAACCTGCAAACCCGGAACAGCACCTTCCAATGCTTTAGTTGCAGAAGAGGTACTCTGAGTGCTCAATACTTTAGAATCAATCTGCGTAATAGCACCTGTCAAGTCTTTCTTCTTCTGTGTACCGTAAGCCACAACTACAACTTCTTCCAATTGTTCAGAATCTTCAACCATCGTTACGTTAATAACTTTCTGGTTGCCTACCACTACCTCTATCGGTTTGAAACCGATGTAAGAGAATTCAATAACTGCCTTAGCACCGCCTGGAACATCAGACAACACGTAAGTACCATCACCTAATGTCATTGTACCAACGGTTGTACCCTTGACAACAACATTCACTCCCGGTAGTTCGAAACCTGTGTTATCGACTACCTTTCCCGAGATCGAAACTTGGGCAAATGCTGAGAATCCTACAAATAGGAAACATAGCATGAATAGAATTCGATTTCTCATAATCATTAAATGTTAAATCAATAAATTATTTTAGGTTAAACAATAAATTCATTAATTATCAATACCTTAAGAGGATAAAGTTCTAACAGGACTATGTTGTTTACTTTATTATTATGAAGAAAATAGAATCTCTATATCATAAAAGTCTGTTTTTGAGATGTATTAGGTTTGGTGTATATCAAATTGTTATTTATAATCCTACTATTACAAGTACACAAAAGGCTCTTTTTTTTATTTTTTTTAGTATTCTTGTTGTCTTTTTGAAAAAATACATTATTTTTGCATCTGTAAATCTGTATCTTAAAAGAAAGGAGCGTAGTACTGTTAGAACTACGCTCCTTTCTTTTATTTTTTCAATAGATTTCAATCAACAAGAAAACTATAAAACATTTTAAATCTATTAAAAAAAAGAGCCGATCTTCGCAGACAGGCTCTTCGCATTTATGATTTAAATTTAGTTTTATATTATGATGTATAAAACCCGTAATGAATAAATTATCTACCCCAACCAGAGTTGAAGTTGTATTCTTCCATCGGAACCATGTAAGTCATGTGTTCTTGACTCAATGTACCTTGACGCCAGTGAATGGTTGAACCGGAACGGTCAACTGTCTGACCCCAACGTTTCAAGTTCAAGAATTCCAAACCATGTTCACCCCACATTTCAATTCTCCACTGCAATTTGATCAAATCTTTGATAGCCAAACCACCTTTGTAATTGTCACATGTCATAGTTGGAGCACCCGCTTTTGTACGAGCAGCCAACAATGTGTTCAAAGTTGCCTTTGCTTGTGCTTCTTGACCTGCTTCTGCGTATGCTTCAGCCA
>SUXM01000005.1 GCA_015060925.1 Parabacteroides distasonis | reverse complement strand
TGAACGGTCTCATCAGGCAATACATCCCCAAAGGAACGGACTTCAGTGGAATAACCGATGAGTTTGTTGCCTGGGTTGAAGAAAAATTGAACAACAGGCCCAGAAAGAGGCTTGGTTATCTCACACCAAATGAGAAATTTAATTTATTATTAACCAATTAGAATTCGATTGCATTTGCAAGTTGAATTCGCCAATTAAAATCGAGTGGGAATAAAATAAAGCCTTTTTAAAGCATATTTCAATAGCCTCAACCTGGGTAGGGTTGAGGCTATTGAAATTTACTACTATTCATATTGTTTTTTAGAAAAATATTTGTAAACTTCATAATTATTCACGAATATTGTGTCAATTATCATGAATAAGGGAATGAGACGTATAGCATTAATAATCTTAGCAATAATAGCATTACTTTACACCATCTGGTGTTTAGTGGATGGCACTTATTATTTAGCAATATTCGGTATGTTCATTTTAGGAAGTTTGGTTTATAATTTTATTTCTATCAAAAGAAGAAGCAATGAAAACAAGTAAACAAGCCACAATTGCAGTTGTATTGAATATCTTAGCCTGTGCTTTCTACATTGGATTCTTATCTTTTAGTATTCAAGATAAGAATTGGGGATATGCTTTATTAGCCTTATTTCTTTTCGTTTGCCATACGGTATTGGTAAAAGAAATTAGAAAGAAATCAAAGAAAGAATAATACAATCATAAAAAAAAGCCTCAACTTTAGAGTTGAGGCTTTTTGAATTGAGAAATTTCTGTACCCAATATACTAAAATAAGCGCTAATATGTCATCTTCACGCAAAAGATTAATCAATCGTAACCTTACCTGTTTTTACATCATAGTAAGCACGTTTTACCAATAATTCGCCCTTTTCAATCTTTTCTGTCACATGCGGATAAGTCAAAATTCGTTCTACTTGTACATGGGCATGATGACGGATTGCAACATCGAGACTATCCGTTTTTCCTACATAAGCAGCCACATCGTTTCGGATTGTACCAAGTAGCTTTCCAATATTACCATGCTCTTCTTTGCCTTCGGAAATAGCACCGGTTACACCACCACATGAACCATGTCCCAACACTAACAATACCTTAACACCCAAATGTTCGATTGCATAATCTACACTCCCCATTACCATTTCACTGTTCACATTATTACCTGCTGTACGAATAACAAATATGTCGCCAACACCTTGGTCAAACAGTAACTCGACCGGTACTCGTGAATCCGAACAGCCTACTACTGCTGCAAATGGAGCCTGATGAGGGGCCGTTTCGTTTACCCGATCCATATCACTACGCGGATAAATGCTCTTTTCATTGATATAACGTTCATTTCCAGCCATAAGCTTTGCGATGGCTTCTTGGGGTGTGGAAACCTTTAGCGTATCCTCGATTACAGTATCTACTTGTGTCGCAGAATGTTGCTGACACATAGTCAAACTCATACCCAGAAGGAGTATCCCCATTACATTTACAAAAGTCTGTTTCATCATTGTCTCTTCTTTAAGTTAAATTTCTTTCTATAAATCGCTTATTTTTAGTATATGACAGTCTGTTTTTTATACGTTATGGGTACAAAATAAAAAAGCCTCAACTTTTAAATATTGAGACTTTTTATATTGAATTCATCCTATCTTACGTACCACCCGACAAGGATTCCCAAAAGCTAAAGTATCCGAAGGAATACTCTTTGTTACCACACTACCTGCTCCTATCACTACATTATCTCCAATTTCTACCCCCGGCAAGATAGTAACACCGGCACCAATCCAAACATTGTTTCCTATTTTGATAGGATAAGCATATTCCAAACCTTGATTCCGTCTTTCGGCATCTAACGGATGACCAGCCGTATAGATTCCGACATTAGGAGCAATGAAAGCATTATCCCCAATTGTCACTTTAGCATCATCCAATATGACTAAATTATAATTGGCGTAAAAGTTCTCCCCTACCGAAATATTGTAACCATAATCACACATAAAAGGAGATTCAATAAGCAAATTCTCTCCTGTTTTGCCAAATAACCTTTTCAAAAGTTTTGTCTTCTCTACTTTCTGAGATGGACGTAAATGGTTGTAATCAAATAGTAACTCCTTGGCCTTATCACGTTCAGCTATTAGTTCTGAATCATAATTCGCATCATACAATAAACCTTTATGGCACTTCTCCTTTTCTGTCATTTTCTATTGATTTAGCACATGAATAGTATGACAAGCTACTAATGCTGCCGTTTCCGTTCTCAAACGACTTTCTCCTAATGAAATAGGTTCAAATCCATTTTGTAAAGCTAAAGCGATCTCTTCCGGACTGAAATCGCCTTCCGGTCCAATCAAAATTAAAGCATTCTCACCAGGTTTATAAATCTGTTTCAATAATTGCTTATCGCCATCCTCACAATGTGCGATAAATTTCCGCCCGTAAAAAGGCTGATTGACAAAAGTTTTAAAGTCAGTCATTCCGGTTAATATCGGTAATGTTGCTTTTTGAGATTGCTTCATGGCACTAACCAATATTTTTTCCAAACGAGCAGGTTTTATCTCTTTTCGTTCTGAAAAACGACAATTCAAACAGGTTATGGAATCAATCCCTATTTCTGTAGCTTTCTCCACAAACCATTCTATTCGATCCATATTTTTCGTCGGAGCAACAGCTATATGAAGTTTAAAATTCCACAAATCCGGTTGTTTCCAGCTCTCTAAAATTTCGACTTCACAATGTTTATGATGTGCACGACTAATAGTTGCTTTATAAAAGAAACCTTTTCCATCTGTTAACAAGATCTCATCGCCTTCTGTTAAACGCAAAACACGAATACAGTGTCCAGCTTCCTCCTCTGGAAGTTCCGATTTAATCTCAATATCCGGTGTATAAAATATCTGCATACTCTTATTTTTTCTATTTTCATCCAAAGATCAGACCAACCATGGTTGCAGAAAGTACAGAGACCAAAGCACCACCAATCATGGCCGGAACACCCAACTTGGTAATCATTTCACGTTTTTCAGGGATTAACACCCCCATTCCTCCTATTAAAATTCCAATGGAAGAGATATTAGCAAAACCACATAAAATATAGGTTGACATAATTATTGATTTTTCATAGAAAAACAATCCTGCTTCTTTCCATTCCTGCATCTGAAAATAGGCTACAAACTCATTCAATATAGTCTTCTGACCCAATAATGATCCCACAACCATAGCATCTTGCCAAGGAACACCTATCAACCACATAAAAGGAGCAAGAAGTAATCCTAATATAGCTTGGAAAGTCAACCCTTCCAAACGTCCTCCTGTAACAGAAATAATCCATTCATTCAATCCTGTGTAACGGCCTATTATTCCTTCTAAAAGATAATTAGCCAAAGCGACCATCGCTATAAATACCAACAACATCGCCGCAATATTCACCATTAACCGAATACCAACAGAAGTTCCTGATGCTATAGCCTCTAAAGCATTGGTATGAACCTTTGGTTTCAACATTTCCACTTTCTGAAGATTTACCTTGTCCTTCTGCGGACATAATATTTTAGCTAAAACTATCGAGCCGGGAGCTGCCATCAATGATGCAGAAAGAAGATGTTTGGCAAATAATAACTTAGCGACCGGATCACCATTCGACAGTACTCCAATATAAGTACCCATAACAGTTCCCGCTATCGTACCCATACCAGAAACCATCACCAAAAAGATTTCCGATCGAGTCATCGTTGGTAAATAATTCTTAATCAACACTGGAGACTCTGTCATTCCCATAAAAACATTCCCGGAAACAACTAACCCCTCTGTACCTGAAATATTCATAAAACGACGTAAAATCCAAGAAAAAATACTTACAACTCTCTGAATAATACCCCAGTGATAAAATAAAGAGACTAATGCAGAAAAGAAAATAACAACAGGTAATGAATGTATCAGAAAAATAAAGCCTTCCTTCTTAGAAGCTAAAGGGCCTAAAAGAAATTCGACACCATTTTGGGTAAAATCCATCACTTTAATAAAAATCTTACCCATCCACTCCAAACAAGTTCCAACAAATGGGACATACAAAACTGCTAATGCAAAAACAAACTGCAAAAACAAACCACCGGCTACAAGTTTCCAATCAACCTGCTTACGATCATAACTCATCAGATAAGCGAGACCCAATACCGTTACAATACCCAAAACTCCTCGAACAAAAGAAATAAAATCTACCCCAAACAGCTGTCCAATCATATCAATCTTTTTCCTCCTCCTCGCGACGTTTTATCTCATCTCTATACATTCTTGCATATTCATAATTTTCTTTGGAAATAGCCTCATTCAAACGTTCTGAAAGTTCTTCCTGTTCCAATAAAGAAAGCCACTTCTTTAAAAGTTTCTCATCTTTTATATCCTCAGGCTCCAACTCCAATAAGCCCTTTTCTTCATCTACCACTTTTTCCGGTGAAACCTCTTCAAGAACAACACCACACTCCTTTACAATCTCTAAAGTTGTATAAATATCACACTTCACACGCAAAGCTATAGCTATAGCATCCGACGTACGCGAATCCAAACGAATCAAATTCACTCCGTTATCAAAAAGCAATTCCGAATAAAAGATACCATCTTCAAATTTATAGATAAACACTTCACGCAAACGTATTCCAAACGCTTGAGAAAAAGAAGCGAACAAATCATGCGTCAAAGGGCGAGGAGGAGTTATTCGTTCCAACGCAATAGCTATAGACTGTGCCTCTGCTGTCCCCACTATAATAGGAATCCGATGAGCACCTCCCTCTTCTGCCAAAATCAAAGCGTATGCACCCGAATGTATTTGGCTATTTGTTAATCCTTGTACCCGCAATCTTATTTTTTTATCCACGCTACTACAATGTTTTAGTCTTAATACAAAAGTAATATTATTTCCGAATAACTATTGAACATTCTTTCGGATAAACAGTTCAATTTGTTCCACATTAGCATCTTTCAATAAGACTTTTTTCTCTTTATCTAACAAATAAAGCGTCGAGCTTGTCTTCAAATCATAAATTTCCTCACCACGAATACGTTCTGTATGATCATAAGCATGTATCCAATCTGATGGCATATAAGCCAAATTACTCTTCCAAGAATAGATGTTTTCTCCTGGATAAATGGCTAATATCCTCATTTTTTTATGGTTCATACATTCTTTAATCAGAGACGATCCGACTATCTTCTCTTTAATATCCATGCAGGTATGACAATCCGGCTGATAAAAAAACAACAAGAGATAATCCGTTTCCACCTCATACAGTGAACTTACCTTCCCATCAGCCAACATATACTCAAAGTTAATAGCCACTTCTCCTAATCTATTTTTTAAGGCAAGTTCCAATAGATGTGCCGGACGCACCTTTTGGATATCATCCAAAACTGGTTCTTGCAACATCGCTTCCAATGCATAAATAAATAAAGATTCATCATGCAATGGAGATTCTAAGTCATAGAGATATTTTTCAAATAATCCTGCAAAATAAGTAAACATGAGAGGCTCTATAGCAGCCTTATGCATCATACTCCGAATAGAAAAAGAAGCAGTTTCTTTAGGGATAAATTGCATAACACTAAGATAATTAGAAAAGGCCTGCTCTGTCACCTCTGGAAGATGTATATACATCGTATCTGTAAAATCAAATGTATCCCAATAATGTTCGGCAACATACATCGCACGTTTTTCCGGCTGCGTAATTGTATCAGGGACAGTAATCATCTCAAATGTACGTTGCTTAACATCCGTACCCTCTTTCTGTTGACCTTTACAAGCACAACATGCCATTATAAAAAAAAGTAAATAAACGATTTTAAATTGCATACTTAAAATAGATTATAGTTTGTCCGCAATACTTTAAACTCTGTTCGACGATTAATCTGATCCGCTATTTCCTGTTGTTCCGGAGTCATTTTTAGCACAAACTCTTCTGTCAAGACATCTCCTTCATTCAAAAAGTCATAGTTCTTAGCCATCTTCTTATTAATAACTTTGGGAACACTCTCACCATACCCTTTGGCTTCCAAACGTTCTTCGGCTATACCTCCTGCAATCAAATAATCTACAACCGATTGAGCTCTTCGTTGCGCCAAACGTTCATTATATTGATCCGATCCTTTTCTATCGGTATGTGCTCCTAACTCTATCGTTACATTCGGATTATCATTCAACATTTTAATCATCTCATCCAACGCTTCTTTCGACTCCGGACGTAAAGTAGCTTTATCAAAATCATAAAAGATATTTTCTATCACAACAGGTTTACTAATAGGTGAAAGGAAGAAATCTACAATATAAGTTTCATTTTTTTCTTCTGGACCGGTAGTCAATTCAAAGTTTTGATTCAAATAACCCCGTGCACTTGCCATCATCACATAACGTATGTCTCTTTCCAATTCAACCTTGTATTTACCATCTTTCTTAGCCAACACCTTTTCATTTAATCCATCTTTACCCACAATACGAACAGTTGCATTTTCTATTGGGTTTTCATCCACATCAAAAACAATACCCTCTATCGAAACTGTAATTAAGGGTAATTCAAATGAATAAAGATGGTCAAATCCACGTGCATCATTACGATTTGAGCTAAAAAAACCGATCTCCCTATTTCCAGCGAATGTTATTCCAAAATCATCTGATGCAGAATTAATTGGAGCCTTCATATTTTCCACATTCCATCTACCCGTGCTATCCATTGTCGCCTTAAATAAATCTAAGCCACCCATACCCGGATGTCCATCTGATGCAAAATAGAGGGTAACAGAATCTCTTACATAAGGAAACATTTCATCTCCCGGAGTATTTATCTCTGTTCCTAAATTTTCCATCGGACCAAATTCATTTCCTGCTACACGTGCACGAAAGATATCCTTACCTCCATGACCACCAACTACATCTGATACAAAATAAAGATATTTTCCATCAGGAGAGATAGAAGGATGTCCTAAAGCTGTTACGGAATCTTTTACAAGAGAAACTCTTGTTCCTTTACCCCACTTAGCACTACTACGTGTCGACACATAAATCTCCGAGGTTCGATTTCCTTCTGGATCCTGTGCACAATAGGTATAATACATCGTATTACCATCCTTGGAAAAAGAGGGAGTACCTTCATCAAATTCTGTATTTACCTCATCCTCCAATTCCACTGGAGTCATCCAAGCTCCATTTTCATCCTGTTTCACCAAATAAAAGTCATTATTCCGTTGTCCAGTAATAGCATTATTAGTATCCTCTTTATCTTTACCACCTCCTTTAGGAGTCCGTGTAGAAGCAAAATAAAGCTGATCATATTTTTCCCCATACAACATCGGACTAAATTCCGAACGACGCGAGTTAAATTTTTCCATTCGTTTCACTTGATAACGAGTTGGATCTTGCTTCCATTTAGAAGCCTCTTCACATCCCAAAACACCATTAAAAGCCAATACACTACCCGGATTGGTTAACAAATAATCATTATAATATTTTATGGCCTCTCCATATCTACCAGCTTTGTGGAACATCTGTCCCAGACGCAAATTTACAATACTATCAGGATAGTTATAACGCAAAGCATTCATATAAGCACTGGTCGCTCGTGGGGTATTATTAATCAGTCGATTACATTCTGCCATACGAAAAGCAATATAACCGCGCAAATCCCGCTTGGTAGGAGGAGTTTTGGTATAAACTTTCCGATAGATAGCTGCGGCTTCATAATATTCACCAATACGATGCTTTTCCTCTGCATCACTCAACTTGGCAGACTTACAAGATGCAAGAAGTGACACAACCAATAAAAAAAACAAATAAGGATATGGAACACTCTGTTTCATCATTAAACAATCTATGTTCTATACATAACAAAATAATAATTAATTTATTGTATAACTATTATAATAACAGCGAACTATCCCCATAACTCAAGAAGCGAAAATCATGCGTCAATGCATAATCATAAATAGTTTTCCAATCTCCTTTAACAAAAGCAGATATTAACAAAAGCAAAGTACTTTTCGGTTGATGAAAATTGGTTACTATACCACGTACTATTTTAAAGGTATATCCCGGAGCTATAATAATACGGGTTGCCGTTACCAATGTTTCTGAATGTCGTCTATCTAAATAATCCAAAATATTTTGCAAAGCCTCTTTTGCCGAGATCTGATTATAGGCCTCATCATAAGGTTTCCACTGTTTCACAACCAACTCTTCTGCAGACGCATTTGGGTTGGATGCCAATGTCACACCAATATAATAAAGACTTTCCAATGTCCGAACCGAAGTCGTTCCAACAGCAATAATCTTTCCTAAATTCTTTTGAATTCGTTCAACAGAATTACGGTGTACTGAGATAAACTCCGTATGCATCTCATGTCCTTCAATCGTTTCACTTTTTACCGGTTTAAAAGTTCCAGCACCCACATGGAGAGTCACCTCTTCCCTACCAAAACCATGCGCATCAATATCAGCCAAAACCTCAGGAGTAAAATGTAAACCGGCAGTAGGTGCAGCCACAGAACCTTTAATTTTAGAATAGACCGTTTGATAGGTTATTAAATCACTATCTTCTGTTTCTCTATTTAAATAGGGAGGAATAGGTAAAACCCCAGCCGCATCCAATAATTCCGCAAACGAGCAAGCAGGATGATCCCATGTAAATTCGATCAAATGGCTATCGCCACAAGAACTTAACTTCTCTGCATGCAGACACACTTTCTCTCCTTTCCAGGTTATTACCTTGGTAAGTACCCCTCCTTTCCATTTTTTCAAATTTCCGACTAAACAGTTCCAACGACAACATTCTGTCTGCTGAAAAACCAAAGCATAATCATGAGGTTCTATTGGTTCTAAACAAAAAATCTCAATTTGAGCTCCGGTCTCTTTTCGGAACAAAAGGCGAGCTTGAATTACTCTCGTATTATTATACACCATCAATGTACCATCCGGTAAATAATTCGTGATATGTTTAAAGATACTTTCACTAACCTGTCCCTCTTTATATATTAATAATTTTGATTCATCCCGTTTTTCCAATGGGAATTTAGCAATCCGTTCATCCGGTAATGGATAATTAAACTCTTCTATGCGTATCTGCTGTGTTCTTATAGTCATAATTCTTTTCACCCATTAAAATATGTTGCAAAAATACGAATTATTCCTTCCTCACCCAAGAAAAAATATTTGCTCACGAAAGAAGAATTATATCATAGGTTCATATAAATTTGTATGTTCTTTGTATTTTTGCCTAAAAAACAAATTTAATTACTTAATTCTTATTTACTATGAGCATTGGAAAATGGATTGGCGGAATTGTTGGATTCATTGCAGCCGGACCATTAGGAGCATTAGCTGGTATTATTTTAGGTTCTCTTTTTGAAGGAGAATCTATGTCTAAAGGATCTTTTAGAGGAATAATGAATGAAGAACCTCAAAGCAGTCAGAACCCATACACAGGACAACGGAATAGTTTTCTTTTCTCTCTATTAGTTTTAACTTCATATATTATCAAAGCAGATAATAAAATCATGCATAGTGAGATGGAATATGTTCGCTGTTTCCTACGTAACAATTTCGGAGAAATAGCTGTAAAAGAAGGAGAAGAAATTTTACTCCGATTATTTGAACAACGTAAAAAGATGGATTTAGAAAACCCCTCAGCTTTTAAGCAGACCATCCAAGAATGTGGCACACAAATTGCGTACAACACCAGCTACGAAGAGCGTTTACAACTCTTAGCTTTTTTGGCTGAGATTGCGAAAAGTGACGGAAATGTATGCCAATTAGAAATAGAGGCATTAAAAGAGATTGCGACTTCCATGCACTTATCAGAAAAAGAAGTTGAGTCCATGTTGAATCTGAAAGGAAACACATTGGAAGATGCATACAAAGTACTTGAAATAGATCCTTCTGCAACAGATGACGAAGTTCGTTCAGCCTATCGCAAAATGGCTATCAAACATCATCCAGACAAAGTTGCTTCACTCGGAGAAGATATACGTAAAGCTGCTAATGAAAAGTTTCAACGGATTAACGATGCTAAAGAACGCATTTATAAATCTAGAAGTATAAAATAATTTATTCGTATATTTGTCGTATTTCTAAAAAATACCATATGAGCAATATAAAAATTGGCGATAAAGTTCGCTTTTTGAACAGCATAGGTGGAGGGATCGTTCGTAGTTTCAAAGGGAAAGATCAAGTGTTAGTTGAGGATGAAGATGGTTTTGAAGTTCCAACTTTAATCCGAGAATGTGTAGTAGTAGGAGAAAATGACATGCAAGTACATAGTTCACGCCGTTCTCCTTTACCCACTGTAGAGCCTATTTCTATTCCACAATCCAAACAAACAGAGCAAAAAGCAAAAGAAAAAATTGTGGAAACAACAGAAGGTGAACATTTGAATATCTATTTAGCCTATCTTCCGTTAGAGCCAAATAAAGTCATGCAAGGGAATGGATATGAAGCATATTTCATTAATGACAGCAACTACTATCTGTTCTTTAATTATATGAATCGACAAAACAACAGTTGGATAAGTCGTTATAATGGATTGATTGAACCTAACACACAAATCTTTATTGAGGAATTTAAAAAAGAAGAACTTAATAAGTTGGAACGTATCTGTGTACAATTTATCGCTTTCAAAAAAGATAAACCTTATATACTGAAGAATGCGATTTCTGTCGAATTACGATTAGATACTGTTAAATTCTACAAGCAACATTGTTTCATGGAAAATGACTTCTTTGATGAAGATGCTTTAGTTTATCCTATTGTTCGTCAAGATGTACCAGAAAAAGAACTTCTTATCTCAGCATCAGAAATACAGGAAGCTATGCAAAAAAAAGTGCATAACGACCGTCGCACACCTCAACCAATCATAAAGAAGAAAGCTTCAGACAGTACAATTCTTGAAGTAGATCTACACATCCATGAACTATTAGATAACACAAATGGCTTAAATAATACGGATATGTTAAACTTCCAATTGGAAAAATTTCATGAAGTATTAGCCAAATATGCTAACAAAAAAGGACAAAGAATAGTCTTTATTCATGGTAAAGGAGAAGGAGTCTTAAGAAAAGCCTTAGAAAAAGAATTAAAAACAAGATACAAACAATATTATTACCAAGATGCCTCTTTCCGGGAATATGGATTTGGAGCAACAATGGTAACCATAAAATAATCCCTGTGGCAACAGAAATAGAACGTAAATTTTTAGTTAAAGGAGATTTCAGTCAACAGGTTGTCTCTTCGCAACGGATTGTACAAGGATATATATGTTCACAACCCGGTCGTACGGTTCGTATTCGCATCCGCGGAGAGAAAGGATATCTTACTATAAAAGGTTCTTCAGACGAAAAAGGATTAAGCCGATATGAGTTTGAACAAGAAATTCCCCTCTCTGATGCAGAGTTTTTATTAAAACTTAGTGAACCTGGAGTAATCGATAAAATTAGACATATCATACCTATAGGTTCACATATTTGGGAGGTCGATGTCTTTCATGGAGACAATGAAGGATTAATTTTAGCAGAAATAGAATTAACATCAGAGGAGGAATCTTTTGAACACCCGGAATGGTTAGATATTGAAGTGAGTGGAGACAGACGTTATTATAACTCTATGTTGACTAAACATCCATATTCAAAATGGTAAAAAACAACTTAAAAACATAAAATCATGAAGAAACTCATCATCTCATTAGTGGCAACTATTTTGTCGCTTCCGGCAATAGCCGATGAAGGTATGTGGTTACTGCCTTTAATAAAAGGACAGAGATTCCAAGAAATGCAGGAACTAGGTCTAAAGTTACAACATTATGACATCTATAATCCAGACTCCTCATCTTTAAAAGACGCAGTCGTTATCTTTGGAGGTGGATGTACAGGAGAGATTGTATCTCCTGATGGTCTTTTATTGACAAATCATCACTGTGGATATGGTTGCATTCAGCGTCATAGTTCATTAGAGCATGACTATTTAACAGATGGTTTTTGGGCCATGTCTCGGGAAGAGGAGCTTCCAAATCCAGGAATGACTGTTACATTTATAGATAAGATTGATGATGTTACAGATTATGTTAAAGCAGAATTAGCTAAAGAGACAGATCCTAATAGTATGAATTTTCTTTCACCTAAATATCTAAATGCTTTAGCAAAAGCAAAAGTTGGAGAGAAGTTCTTGCAAGATAATCCCGGTACTGAAGTAGAAATCAAAGCTTTTTATGGAGGTAATCAATATTTTATGTTTACTAAAAAAATCTACAAAGACCTTCGATTGGTAGGAGCACCCCCTTCTTCTATTGGAAAATTCGGTGCAGACACTGACAACTGGATGTGGCCACGCCATACTGGAGACTTCTCTGTATTCCGTGTATATGCTGACAAAAACGGAAATCCTGCTCCATATTCTAAAGAGAACGTACCTTTAAGGCCCAAACGTTGGTTTAAAATCTCATTAAAAGGGGTACAAGAAAATGATTATGCCATGATGATGGGATTTCCAGGACGTACAAATACTTATTATACTTCTTGGGAAGTAGCAGAACGCCGCGACATAGACAATGCTATCCGTATCAACATCCGTGATATGCGTCAAAAAGTGATGTTAGAAGAAATGTTAAAAGACCCATCTGTTCGTATTCAATATTCCAGCAAATATGCAGGTTCCACCAATGCTTATAAAAACTCCATTGGTAGTAATTGGGCAATCAAAAAACGCAACTTTGAACAAGTAAAAAAAGAAGAACAGGAAAAATTAATTGCTTGGGGAGAGAAAAATTGTGACAGTGCATATAAAGATGCTTTAGCTACAATCGAACAAATTGTATCAGATCGTAAAGATTTACGTACCCGTAGTTGGTTATTAGACGAAGCGATTATCCGTGGAATCGAATTCACAAATGTACCTACTAAAACAGAAAAGGTAATCGAAGCACTAAAAGGTAAAGACAAAGAAGCTCGTAAAGAACAGTTACGTCTATTAGAACGTGCATATCATGGTTTTGCGAATAGTAACTATTCTGCAGATGTAGATAAAAAGATAGCTAAAGTATTATTAAAAGAATACCGTAAGCAAGTGAATCCGCATGTACAACCGAAATATTTCCAAATCATTGATAAGAAATTTAAAGGGGATGTTGACAAATTTGTAGATTTCCTATTTGAAAAATCCATTTATGGAAGCGAAGACAACTTTGAGAAATTCTTGGCTCATCCATCTGTAAAAGCATTAGAAAATGATCCAATGATTCTATTTGCCAATTCCGTTAAAAAAGAAGATACAGCCTTGAAAGAGGCTCTTAAATCATTCAACGATGGATATGCTTTAGCTCACCGCACTTATTTAAAGGGTTTGTTGGCGATGTATAAAGATCAGATGAATTTTCCGGATGCAAACTTTACTCTTCGTTTGACTTACGGACAAGTAAAAGGGTACAGTCCTAGTGATTGTAATTATTTCGGACATCAGACAACTTTAGATGGGGTAATGGAAAAAGAAGATCCTAACAACTGGGAATTTGTAGTTCCTAAACGTCTGAAAGAGTTATATAATAACCAAGATTTCGGTCGTTATAAACTGTCAAATGGAAAAATGCCGGTAGCATTCAGTGCAACAACACACTCTACAGGAGGGAACTCCGGAAGTCCTGTATTAAATGCGAATGGAGAACTTATCGGAATCAATTTTGACCGCAACTGGGAAGGTGTCGGAGGAGATATACAATATCTTCCGGATTACCAGCGTAGTATTATTGTTGATATCCGATATGTACTTTTTGTCATGGATAAATACGCAGGAGCAAGTTACCTATTGAACGAAATGGAAATTGTTGAATAAGCCATTTCCAAGTTTGCAAATAGCATTTTAGATTTACAAAAAGACTTTTCACCCTTGTAAAACTTTTTCTAACTTATAAAAAAGTTCTGCAGGGGTGAAAATTTATTTCTGTAACTACAAAAAATATATTAGACTTTGCAAAATAGATTTCTAACATTACAAAAATGTGTTTGCAATCTCAAACTACTACTTTTTACTTTCCTAAATAGACTTTACAACCATATTTCCTTTAACCACGACAAAAAACACTAATTAATTTGTATCTTTGCTTTCCAAAATACGAAAAAGATGATTGATCAGCCCACCATAGATCGCATATTGGACGCAGCCAACATTGTTGATGTTGTTTCAGAATTTGTGACACTCCGTAAACGGGGGATAAATTATGTTGGGTTATGTCCATTCCACAGTGACAAATCTCCCTCTTTTTATGTTTCTCCTGCTAAAAACATTTGCAAATGTTTTGCTTGTGGAGAAGGAGGAACATCTGTTCACTTCATCATGAAGCATGAACAACTTTCTTATTACGAAGCTCTTCGTTTTTTAGCAAAAAAATATAACATTGAAATACAAGAGCGAGAACTTACAGAACAAGAAAAGCAAGTTCGTAATGACCGGGAAAGTATGTTCATCGTAAACAGTTGGGCACAGCAATACTTTACAACACAATTACATGAAACACCAGAAGGTAGAACTGTAGGATTACGTTATTTTGCAGAGAGAGGATTTCGAAACGACACGATTCGTAAATTCCAATTAGGTTACAGTTTAGATCAACGAGACGCTTTCTACAAAGATTCAATAAAAAAAGGTTATAAACAAGAATATTTAGAAAAAACAGGTTTGATTATTCCCTATGAAAATGGGAATGTCAATGACCGTTTTCGTGGACGAGTCATTTTTCCAGTTCATACATTAAGTGGTAAAGTCGTTGCTTTTGGTGGACGTGTTTTAAAAAAGAATGAGAAGACAGCTAAATATGTTAATTCACCAGAAAGTGAAATCTACCATAAAAGTAATGAACTTTATGGTATCTATTTTGCCAAACAAGCTATAATTAAAGAAGATCGATGTTTCTTAGTAGAAGGTTATACCGATGTGATTTCTATGCATCAAGCCGGAGTTGAAAATGTAGTAGCCTCATCTGGGACAGCCTTGACACAAGGACAAATTCGCCTAATTCATCGTTTCACCAACAATATAACGGTACTTTATGACGGAGATGCCGCAGGTATAAAAGCAGCACTACGAGGTATTGATCTATTGCTTGAAAATGGGATGAACATCAAAGTCGTGCTTCTTCCAGATGGAGAAGATCCTGATTCATTCGCCCGAAAACATAATGCTAGTCAATTCATCGACTTTATAAAAATAAATGAAACAGACTTTATTCGATTCAAAACACGATTATTGTTAGACGAAGCAGGGACAGACCCTATCAAACGTTCTACCCTTATTTCCGATATTATAAAAACAGTAGCTATCGTTCCCGATAACATTGCCCGCTCTTTATACATCAAGGAATGTAGTGCCATGATGGAAATAGATGAAAAGATTTTATTAAATGAGATCAATAAAATCCGGCTAAAGAAAGAAGAGCGACAAGATAATCCTTCTACAGTTCCACCTCTTTCAAACACTCCGACATATCAAGATATTCCTGATTATCTATCCTTTCAAAAAGAGATAACAGAAGATCCTTCCATGGAAAGAAAAAATCTCCCCATGGATTATACTCCTTTGCCTCCAAAGGAAGAGATAGAAGGTATGCCTCCCCCCCCTCCGATACAACAAGTACCGGTTACAGTACCTAAACGTTCACCTTATGAAACACACGAAATATCTTTATTACGCTATGTCGTTCGATACGGAGAAAAAATTCTTTTCCAATATAAAGAAGAGGATTCAGAAAAGGAAGTTACTATTCGTGTATCAGAATACATTCGTGCGGAATTAGAACGTGACGAATTAACTTTCTACACCCCTCTTTTTAAGAAAATGTTAGAGGAGGCAGCTAATAAATGTCAAATAGAAGGATTCATTGCTAACCGTTATTTTTTAGCTCACCCAGATCCTAAAGTAAGTCATTTAGCAGCCAATTTGATAAGCGAGAAATACCAACTAAGCAAATATCATTATAAGTACAAGGAATTAGAGAATGAAGAATCTAAATTAGATCAACTCATAATCCGTGAATTATACGCATTCAAGGATACTTATATCCTTATTCAAATTAAAGAGATACAAACTCAAATCAAAGAAGTTCAATCAACGGGAAATATGGAGGAGGTTTTTAAACTCATGAAAAAACTAACTCGTTTGAATGAAATAAAAACAATATTAAGTAAAGAATTAGGAGAACGAATCATATTAAAAATGTAACGCCTATGTTTTTTTTAGAAACAGAAAATGTGGTTAAACAATATGCAAACCATTTAGCTCTTGATAAAGTAAGCATTCAAGTACCAGAAGGTAAAGTATTTGGTTTATTAGGACCTAATGGAGCAGGTAAAACCACACTAATCCGCATCATTAATCGTATCACAGCACCCGATAGTGGTATTATACGTTTTAATGGTCGGGAATCACTTCCTGAAGATATTTATCAAATTGGTTATTTACCAGAAGAACGCGGGCTCTACAAGAAAATGAAAGTAGGAGAGCAAGCAATTTATTTGGCACAATTAAAAGGTTTATCTTATCAAGATGCCCGCAAACGGTTAATCCATTGGTTCGAGAAATTCGACATTATGCCTTGGTGGAATAAGAAACTAGAAGAGCTATCTAAAGGGATGCAACAAAAAATTCAGTTCATCATTACAATCATCCATGAACCTAAGCTCTTAATTTTCGACGAACCATTCAGTGGATTCGATCCGGTAAATGCCGAGCTGTTAAAAAAAGAGATATTAGAATTAAGAGATGCCGGACACACTATAATCTTTTCTACCCATAACATGGCTTCAGTTGAAGAGATTTGTGACAATATCGCACTCATTAACCAATCTCAAGTTGTGTTGGCAGGGAATGTTACTGAAGTAAAAAAACGATTCCGAACTAACAATTATACGATTCGTTTCCATACAGATTCTGGAAATATAGAAGAAAATCCGAACATATTTCATCTATTGGCCAAAAAAAATCAAGCAGGCACAAGTGAAGTCCGAATCCATAAAAAATCAGATATAAGCAATTCAGAACTTCTTGCCTCTTTGGCAAAACAAACTGAAATAATCTCTTTTACAGAAGAGATTCCATCTATGAATGATATTTTTATTAACACCGTTTCCGGAACAAATACAATACAAGCATGAGTAAGATAGGACTTGTCATCAAAAAAGAATATCTACAACGTGTCAGCAAAAAATCCTTTTTATTGTTGACATTCTTAACACCATTTCTGTTTGCCGCATTAGTATTCGTACCTTTATGGCTTTCTACAATCAAAGGAGATGATGCCAAACAAATAGCAGTCATTGATGCTACCGGTAAATATGTGTCATTATTTAGAAATACGGAAGAATATATATTTATCAATGAGGAAGAAGGTAGTCTTGAAAACTATCGCAACAATCCAGACAAAAAGATATTTGCTTTTCTCAATATCACAGACGATCTTTTAATAAATCCCAACGCTGCAATTCTTTATTCAGAGAAACAAATTCCTATAGGATTAAAAAAAGCCATAGAGAATTCATTATCAGAGTATTTAAAAGACGAGAAATTAGCATCCTATAACATAGAGAATTTAAAACAAATTATTGAAGAGAGTAAAATAGACTTCAATTTAAAAACAATCAAATGGGATGAAGATGGAAGCGAAAACAGTACTTCTGCTGAAGTAGCTTCCATATTAGGCATGATTTTAACCTTCATTATCTACATGTTCATCATCATGTATGGAGCAATGGTTATGCAAGGCGTAATGGAAGAAAAGACAAGTCGTATCATAGAGGTAATGATATCATCTGTTCGCCCATTTGATTTAATGATGGGAAAGATTATAGGAATAGGACTAGTCGGTCTTACTCAAGTCTTTTTATGGAGTATCTTAACAACAATTTTAATAACAGGTAGCCTATTCTTTTTTGGAGGAAACACTTCTCCAGAAGAAGTTATGAATGCTCAAATGGCAGCACAAAGTGTTAATGAAATAGCAACCAATACATCTTCCATGAATATCAAAATACAAGAAATTATTAATTCCATCAATTTTAAGATGATTGGTATATGTTTTATTCTTTATTTCATAGGAGGATACCTTTTGTATGCAGCTTTATTTGCTGCAATCGGTAGTGCATTGGAACAACAAGAAGACTCACAACAATTCATGACACCCATTATGATCTTGATGGTTTTCAGTCTATATGCAGGTATCTATAGCATGGAAAATCCGGACGGTCCCTTGGCTTTTTGGTGTTCCATGATTCCATTAACCTCCCCTATTGTAATGATGGTTCGATTACCTTTTGATATACCTATATGGGAACTACTTTTATCATTTATACTACTATTTGCCACAGCAGTATTCATTGTATGGTTCTCAGCCAAAATTTATCGGGTAGGTATTTTAATGTATGGGAAAAAACCCAGTATTAAAGAGATGATAAAATGGCTCACTTACAAATAAGTGAGCCTGTAAACAATAAAGCCTGTCAATCTTGCGAATGACAGGCTTTTGTTGTTCAACCAGGGCTCGAACCTGGACTAACAGGACCAGAATCTGTTGTGCTACCATTACACCATTGAACAATATCTATCCAACAAGCGACCAATTTATATTTTGTTGTTCAACCAGGGCTCGAACCTGGACTAACAGGACCAGAATCTGTTGTGCTACCATTACACCATTGAACAATTTAAATAAATCTATCAACTCTATTGTTGTTAGCGAGTGCAAAAGTACATACTTTTTCAGAATAAGCAAATATTTCCATCTTTTTTTTGATTACAGAATTATTCTTTTATCCATTTACTTTGATTTTACATGTCTATACATATATTAAGAAAAGGAATCGCTCTACATAACAAATATAAGAAGTATATTTGCAACTTTGAATATACTAATAAGAAATAAATGAATCAAACAGAAGCATTAGTCAGCGCTATTGTGGCCGGACTACAAGAAAAGAAAGGGAAAAATATTGTAACCGTTAATTTAACTCAATTTCCAGGTGCCATTTGCCAATATATGGTTATTTGTGAAGGAAACACTCCCACCCAAGTTGCAGCCCTATCAGATTCGGTATGGGATATGGCTCGTCTCAAAATAAACGAGAAGCCATTATCAATTGATGGTGCACAACGGGCTGAATGGATCGGAATGGATTATGGCACGGTTCTTGTTCATATATTTTTGCCGGAATTACGCAAGTTTTACAACTTAGAAAACCTTTGGCTTGATGCCAAAGTGACTCAAATTGCAGACATTGATTAATAACCGGTTTTTATTTAAAGCACCAATAGATATGGAAAATAAAAACGACATGTTTAATAATGCGCCTAAAAACAACAAGCCAAAAATGTTTAAGTTCAATCTATATTGGATGTACGGACTTATTCTTTTAATGTTAGCGACTATCTGGTTTACAAATGACTCTTCTACTTCAAAAGAATTAGGTTGGACAGAGTTTCAAAAATTAGCCCAGGAGAATGTCTTTGATAATATGGTTGTATTCAATGAGAAAAACTTAGTTGAAGCAACAGTCAAAGACGAATATAAAAAACAAATATTCAACCGAGAAGATTCTACATTAGGAACTAATCCCAAAGTTTTTGTAAAAATACCTTCAGCCGATAAGTTTTCAGACTTTTATGACAAATCGGTTGCAGAAAAACAAATCAACACCCAAGTTCGTTATGAAGAGGGAGATGATGTATTTTGGGGCTTTCTAATGTCTTTCGGTCCTTTCCTTTTAATCATCGCGATTTGGATGTTTTTGATGAGACGTATGTCCGGGGGAGCCGGTGGAGGCCCAGGCGGCGTATTCAGTGTAGGAAAAGCAAAAGCCCAATTATTTGACAAAGACAACGACAAAAAGGTAACATTTAAAGATGTAGCCGGATTGGCAGAAGCCAAACAGGAGGTCGAAGAAATCGTTTCATTCTTGAAAAATCCAGGGAAATATACAGAATTGGGAGGTAAAATACCTAAAGGAGCTCTATTGGTTGGACCTCCGGGAACCGGGAAAACCCTTTTGGCCAAAGCAGTGGCAGGAGAAGCGAATGTTCCGTTCTTCTCCCTATCAGGATCAGACTTCGTGGAAATGTTTGTCGGAGTAGGAGCTTCCCGTGTTCGTGACCTATTCCGTCAGGCCAAAGAGAAATCCCCTTGTATCGTATTTATCGATGAGATTGATGCGGTAGGACGTGCACGTGGAAAAAATGTCAACATGAATAGTAATGATGAGCGTGAAAATACTTTAAACCAATTACTTACCGAAATGGATGGTTTTGGTTCAAACAGTGGAGTTATCATATTGGCGGCAACCAACCGTGCAGACATATTGGACAAAGCATTATTACGTGCGGGACGATTCGACAGACAGATTCATGTTGAGTTACCGGATTTGAACGAACGAAAAGAGATTTTTGGCGTACATTTGCGCCCTATTAAAATAGACGAAAGTGTAGATACGGAATTTTTGGCTCGCCAAACTCCCGGATTCTCTGGTGCCGACATTGCAAATGTTTGTAACGAGGCTGCTTTAATTGCTGCGCGCAATGAAAAGAAATTTGTCCAAAAGGAAGATTTCATGAATGCCGTAGACCGTATAGTCGGTGGATTAGAAAAACGTACTAAAATCACAACTGCAGATGAACGAAACAGTATAGCCAACCATGAGGCCGGACATGCTACATTGAGCTGGTTGTTGGAACATGCCAATCCGCTTGTCAAAGTGACAATTGTCCCACGTGGGAAAGCATTAGGAGCTGCTTGGTATTTACCTGAAGAGCGCCAAATCACAACTCGCGAACAGCTATTGGATGAGATGTGTGCTACATTAGGAGGACGTGCAGCAGAGGAACTTTTCCTTGGAAAAATTTCAACAGGTGCATCTAACGACCTTGAACGAGTAACCAAACAGGCTTATGCAATGGTTGTTTATTTTGGCATGAGTGAAAGACTTCCAAACTTGAACTACTATGACTCAAGTGGTCAAGACTGGGGATTCACAAAACCATATAGTGAAGAAACAGCAAGATTGATAGACTTAGAAGTTCAAGGAATTGTCCAAGAACAGTATGAACGTGCGAAGAAAATCTTAAAAGAAAATGCTGAGGGACACAACCAATTGGCTCAAGTGCTATTAGATCGTGAAGTAATCTATTCAGAAGATGTCGAACACATCTTTGGCAAACGAGCTTGGATATCTCGTTCAGAAGAAATTTTAGAGTTGCAAGAAAAAGCTAATAGCCAAAATGTCACTCAACCGGACAGTTCGGCAGAGGAAGAAAAACAAATGCCCATCTCTTAAAAAAGAAATGCCCATAAAAATCATATTCCATGCCTATAGATTTTTAAATGTATAGGTATGGAATTTATTTTTTATCTATATTTGTACTTTAATATATCAACATTTAAAAAATATTATTTTGAAAAATCTAATCATAAGAGTGCTCACTGGTGCCATATTTGGTATTGTACTCATAAGTTCCATCTGCTTACATCCATTATCATTCCTTATACTTTTCAGTCTTATCACTGCACTTACCCTTTGGGAATTCTGCGGATTGGTCAAACAATACGAGAACACAAGACTACAACAAATCATGAACACAATAGGAGGCGTATATCTTTTTGTTGCCACTTTCACCTATGCGAATGAGTTGGTTGACGGAAAAATATTCCTCCCCTATTTACTATTCTTGATATTAACCATGATAGCTGAGCTTTATTACAAAGCACCTAATCCTATCAACAATTGGGCTTATACACTCTTTGCGCAACTATATATAGCAGGTTGTTTTAGTATTCTAAATTTTATAGGTGCAGAACCGAATACCCCTGGAATGATGAGTTATTCTCCTTTAATGGTTATGGCAATATTCATATTCGTATGGCTTTCAGATACAGGGGCCTACTTTGTTGGTTCAATGATTGGGAAGAGAAAACTTTTTGAACGCATTTCGCCTAAAAAATCATGGGAAGGATTTTTCGGAGGTCTTTTCTTCGCGTTGGCTTCTTCACAAGCACTTGCTTGGTATGCACCCGAGATAGGAAGATTGACTTGGTTAGGATTGGCTTTAACCGTTGTCTTGTTCGGAACTTGGGGCGACCTTATCGAATCTCTGTTAAAACGCACGATTGGAGTAAAAGATTCTGGCAACCTATTACCAGGACATGGCGGTATGTTGGATCGTTTTGATAGTGTGATACTTGCTGCACCGGCCAGCTATATCTATATCGAATTATTTATTCGAAATTAAATGTCAATATCACCATTCGGGAAGTGGCTTTTGACAAAGCATTGGGATACTTAATCAAATCCGGATCAGTCAAGTCACTTCTATCTTTTTCCAACAAATCAACAAGACCAAAACTAAATTTCAATTCTGGACATAATTTAAAATAAGGCAAATAAATATCGCAACCAATACCAAATTCCACACCAAAATCTGTACCCTTAAGCAACATCGTATTTCCTTTCTTGCGTCCCAAATCAAAAGCACCATAAACACCGGCAATCAAATAGGGGCGATAATTATTGACTCGAAAAGCACTATATTTTATATCCAACGGAAAAGTTAAATAATTCGAACGCACAGACGTAGTATAAGAACTCTCCTCATTATGTTCATCCGAATTATCCACCCCATCAAGTTCCGGGCGGCGAAAAACAAACTTCTTATCTCCGAAATGAATCGTTGGCGTCAACCGCAAACTAAAATATGGATTTAAATATAAATCACCTATCACTCCGACACTAAAACCGGGAGAATAACTCGGAATCTCAGCAAACCATGTTTCCCCATCAGATGCTACCCCGTTATTAGTCAATAGCATATCTTGCGCATGCAAACCTACATGAAATCCCAAATGAAACCATTTCATATCCGCATACGGCTGGTTTTTCACCTTCTCCTTCTGTGCCAAAACACCAGTAATGGCCAAGGAACACATACATATAATAAAGAAAAGACGTCTCAACTTATCACAATTTTGAAATATAACGCAAAAGAGCCCGACTTATTGCAAAAAAGCATTTATTTACAAAAATAAAGGTCCAGTTCTTTTTTTAATACAAAGAAAAGTATATTTTTGCATGAACTAATAGTTATCAATTTAAACGTTTAACAAAATGGCTTACGTAATTAGTGACGATTGTATCGCTTGCGGTACTTGTATTGACGAATGTCCGGTAGGAGCAATTTCAGAAGGTGATAAATACAGCATCGACCCTGAAATGTGTACAGAATGTGGAACTTGCGCTGACGCTTGTCCGACAGAAGCAATCCATCCGGGTGCATAAACCGCAAACAAAATAGGTCTTAGTAAAAAAGAGACCTATAAAAATAACGGGCTACTTCAACAGAAGCAGCCCGTTATTATTTTTGGAACTATTCTACATTAAAAATCAATATCCAGCTTTATTTCATCAGAATCTTCCGTTAAAGAATCTTCTTCAGACAAGACCTCTTCTTGGCACTCACAACTTTTACATTGTTTGATGTAATTAATTACATCGTTCATACCCTCCATAAATTTATCAAAATCCTCTTTATACAAGAAAATCTTATGTTTTTCAAAAGATACCTGCATGCTATTCTTTGCTTGCACCTTCTTACTTTCTGTTATAGCAAGAAATAAATCATCTTTCAGGTTTTTCTTAACATCCAGATAATAAATTCGTTTTCCTGCTTTAATGGTTTTAGAGTATAAAATTTCTTTATCTCCACCTTCAACCTGAGTTTTTTTCATCGCATCTTCCATCATAACAAATATTCGTTAAACGCCCTCCCTTTTTTACATAATTGCTTCAAATATGAACATTTTTTTTCAAATAACAATATTTTTAACCAAAGAAAATGCAATAAATAAATTTGAATGTTATAAAAGAATAATAATTATAGATAAAATAAGTCTTATAAAAACAATTCTAATCAAAGAATTAACTACCTTTGCAAACGAATTAAAACGAATAGTTCCTTCAAACGATGATTAACAGAATTTTAATCCGCATTAAAGTTTTACAGATAGTATATTCTTACTATCAAAATGGAAACAACGACCTCAAAGTAGCGGAAAACGAATTGCTTTTCAGTCTAAGAAAATCTTATGACTTGTATCATTACTTCTTACTTCTTATTGTAGAAGTAACTAACTTACAAAGACGCTTGTTAGACGCCCGTAAACACAAGTACATGCCTACCGAGGCAGAGTTAAACCCCAATACGCGTTTAATAGACAATCGTTTCGCTGCCCAAATAGCTAAAAACGAAGCTTTACATCAATATATGTCTGAACAAGGCATATCTTGGGATAATGACGATGACTTTATCCGAATGATTTTAGAACAAATCTTATCATCAGAATCATACGCTGAATATTTAGCTAACGAAGATGATTCTTATGAAACAGACAAAGAATTCTGGCGCATTACATTCAAAAAAGTTATCTGTGGGAACGATACTGTCAATGACTATCTGCAAGATAAAAGTATCTATTGGAATGATGACATTTCCATTGTTGAAACATTTACATTAAAAACAATCAAACAGTTTGAAGAAACTGCAGGTAGCCAACAAAAATTACTTCCAATGTTTAAAGATTTGGAAGATCAAGCATTTGCCGTCAAGTTATTCCGTCAAACCTTATTAAAAGGTAGCGAATACCGCGAACGAATTAACAAACATATGAAAAATTGGGAGACAGAACGTATAGCCAACATAGATCTTATTATCATGCAAATTGCATTGGCTGAAATAATGAACTTCCCGTCTATCCCAATCAATGTAACTTTAAACGAATACATTGACATGGCCAAATATTATAGCACCCCTAAAAGCGGTACATTTATTAACGGTATTTTAGATTCTATTGTCAATGAGTTAAAAAAGGAAAAGTTATTACTAAAAGATTAATTATTATCCTTACATTTGCGATTATATCAATTTGGTATTAACAACATTAACATTTATAGTAGATGAATTTACTTAGTATTTTACTTCAAACACAACCGGCAGGTGGAAGCCAATGGTCCGGCATCCTCATGATGGTTATCATTGTTGCCATCTTCTATTTCTTCATGATTCGTCCGCAACAAAAGAAACAAAAAGAGATCCAAAAAGCTCGTGAAGCATTGAAAGTCGGAGATAAAGTTATCACAGCCGGTGGCATATACGGTAAAATTAAAGAAATTGGTGACTTATATATGGTCATAGAAATTGCAAACGGTGTAAATATTCGTATCGATAAAACATCAGTGTTTGCATCTGTTGAAGATGCACAGCAAAAATAAATAATATGTCACGACTTGGACAAATAACACACTCATTCAAGTCTACCAAAAAAGAGATTAAAACATCTTTCCTTCAAAAAAAATGGAAAGATGTTTTAATCTTTTTCTGTTTTGTATTACTATCTTTTGGCTTTTGGATTCTCCAAAGTTTGCAACAGGAATATGAAATAGATTTTCAAATCCCCATTAAGTACAAAAATATTCCATCTGATATCAGTTTTGTAGGGAATCCACCTAAAGAGATAAAAGTCACAGTTAAAGACAAAGGGAGCATCCTTCTTAATTACACATTTGGACGATCGTTCGCTCCAATCGAAGTAAACATGAAAAACCGGAACGAGACTTCAGGGCTCTTATCTATAACCAAACAAGAAATAGAAAGCGGGATCAAGAAACAGTTAATAGCCACATCTACGTTAATTAGTTTCACCCCTCCTCAAATCAGTGTATTATACAGTAAATTAAGAGAGAAAGAAATACCTGTTATATTTAATGGAAAAATCCATACTGAAGCAGGCTTCAAAACCTCTAATCAGATTAAGATTTCACCAACAGTCATCAAGGTTTATGCAAGTGAAATGGTGTTAGACTCTATCCATGAGATAAAAACAACTTTTACTGAAATAAAAAATGGGAATAAAACAATCACTCGCCCTGTTTCTTTGCAAGAAATAGAGGGAGCAAGATTCGAGCCCAAAGAGGTATCAGTCACTATTCCAATAGAAGAATATACAGAAAAAGTTTTTGAAATTCCTGTCACATGTGAGGACTTACCAGATCATTATATTTTACGCACTTTCCCTTCAACAGTAAAAGTAAGTTGTAATATGCCTCTTTCATTGTTTAAGAATGTTTCAGAAAAAGATTTCTCAATCCAAATTTCCTTTGCAGATTTAGAGCATAATCTATCAGGGAAATTACCCATATACTTAAATAAAAAACCAGATCGAGTGGAAGGGATTAAACTTTCTCCTTACCAAATCGAGTTTATTTTAGAGCAAAACCATGAATAAAATTGGAATCACCGGAGGAATCGGTAGTGGGAAATCAGTGGTTGCAACTATCCTAAAGCTATTCGGTATCCCTGTTTATATAGCAGATATAGAAAGTAAACGTTTGACTGATACTTCACCTTTTATACGGGCAAATTTAATTCAGTTGTTTGGAGAGAACCTATATACCGAAAAAGGATTAGATCGTAAACTGCTTGCCTCACACATATTCAGTCATCCGGATAAACTCAAACAAGTGAATGCCATTATCCACCCGGTAATAAACAAACACTACCTCGACTGGGTAGCCAAACAATCCACTCCATATTGCGCCATTGAAAGTGCAATCTTATTTGAATCTGGATTTAACCAAATAGTAGATACTACCTTGTTGATATACGCCCCATTGGAAATGCGTATCCAACGAGCAACCCTACGTGACAAGCAACCCCGCGAAGAAATTATCCGACGTATCAACAACCAACTTTCTGACGAAATAAAAAAAGAGCGTTCAGACTACGTAATCTTCAACGACGGGAAACGAGCATTACTTCCACAGATTACCAATTTTTTAAGCAGATTATAAATAATCAAGAATCATTATATCATGGAAAAATTTCAAATCTGTATTGGAACCCATTTAGAAGATATTCGCATCACAAAGGCCATAGAACTTCGTGAATAAATCTTGACAAAAGGAAAATATATTCAAAACTGCTGAAAAATACAGGCAGTTATATTACATTTGCGAACTGATTAAGTTAAACACTATAAGTAAAGAAAGAATTATGTTGAAAACAATTTTATCCATCGCTGGAAAACCTGGATTATACCGTTTAGTTTCCCATGGGAAAAACATGCTGATTGTAGAATCTTTAATTGATAAAAAAAGAATACCGGCATATGCAAAAGATAAAGTGATTTCTTTAGGTGACATAGCTATGTACACAGATGCTGAAGAAGTCCCTTTACATGAAGTATTAACTAACTTAAAGAATAAAGAGAACGGGGAAAAAGCCTCTATTTCAACCTCTGCCAAACCAGAAGAATTGCGTAAATTCTTCGCAGATGTTCTACCGAACTTCGATCGTGAACGTGTATATCCTACTGATATCAAAAAGTTAATCTCTTGGTATAACCTATTGATTGAAGCCGGTATCACTGATTTCACTCCAGAAGAAGAGCCGGAAACTGAAACATCTGAAGAGGAGAACAAAGAAGAAGCATAAAACAAACTATTCTCAAGGTATGAAAACGATTTCTCATGCCTATGAGAATCTTTTCTCATGCCCATGGGATTTTTTTCTCATAGGCATGAGATTTTTTAGGGATATTCAGTAAATCTCCTTGATGAAGTTAAACATAAAAAAGGATATGCCTTTTACAGACATATCCCCTTTGTAAAAAAACTATCCTTTTTAAACAGGTTATATCATTCTATTACTACTTTATAATTCCCAGTTTTGTTTCTCCAATAAAATCAATCATGTGTTCGATTTCATCACTCATAGGAACTTGATCCTTTATCATCAATAACGAGTCAAACAGACTTGTGTTTCCTTGATAAATGATTCGATAGGCATGACTGATATGCTTAACTACCTTTTCATCAAAACCTTCACGTAGCAACAACACAGAATTAACACCATGATAAGTGATAGGTTCCAATGCTGCAATCACATAAGGAGGAACATCCTTACGGAAGCGACAACCGGTCTGAACCATTGACCATTGACCAACACGACATCCTTGGCTAACCAAAACATTTCCGCCAAAGATAACATGGTCTTCAAGCATACATTCCCCAGAAATCTTACTTCCATAACCAATCACACAATGATTCCCTATTTGGGTATCATGAGATATATGAACTCCTTCATGAATAAAATTATGATTTCCGATTTTAGTCTTTCCTCCTGCATAAGTAGCACGATTGATCACCGCATTTTCACGAATAACATTATCATCACCAATCTCTACGATAGTTTCTGCCCCTTTATAATTGAAATCTTGAGGTTCAGCAGCTATCACCGCACCATTAAAAACACGATTACGCTTACCCAAACGAGCTCCATTCATAATACTTGCATAAGGCATGATCTCACAATCATCTCCTATTTCTACATTTTTATCTATATAGGCAAAAGGGTGAACTTTTACATTCTTCCCTAATTTCGCACTTGCATCTATATAAGCTAACGGACTAATCATTCTAATAAATCAATTTAAAGTTATTACTCTCTACCTCCTCCCACAGCACTATACAAACTGATAACAGCCTGCATACGCTGCACATAGTCTGACACCTCGGTTAATTCTGCACTCAAAAGACTTTGCTGAGCCGACAAAATTTCCAAATAGGTAGACTGGCCGGATTGGAACAAAGCACTTGTATATTCAACAGCTTTTTCCAACTGAGCAATCTGTGCTTTATCTTCTACCAATTTCTTTCCTGTTGCCTCATATAAGTGGAGAGCATCACTTACCTCTTTCCCTGCCTCCAATATAGTTTGTTGGTAGTTCATTTGAGCAATTTTCTCTTCTGATTTAGAAACTTTCAAATTAGCAACCAATTTTCCATTATTAAAGATAGGTTGAGCCAAAGAGGCCATAGCTTGAAACAAGAACTCTCCGGGATTGGAGACTGTCACACCTGAACCATTCGTCCATCCTGCCATTCCCGTAATATTTAAACCGGGATAAAATGCCGCACGAGCTTGATTTGTTCTATAATAAGCACTGGCCAATGTCATTTCTGCAATCTTCACATCCGGCCGGTTTTCCAATAGTTGTAAAGGTATACCTGCCATAATTTCATCCGGCATTTCCTGTTCTTCCAATGTTCCACGTTCAATGGATTGCGGTGCTTTTGCCAACAATACAGACAATGAGTTTTCGACTTCTCGTACTTGGCGTTTCAAATTAATCAACGATGCAGAAACTTGATGATACACTGCACGCATTTGAGTCACAGCAGCTTCATTTGCCATACCTGCAACCTTCATAGCCTCCATCGCACGTACATTCTCTTTATAAATAGCAACTGTCTCTGTCGTGATTTCAACCTGACGATCTAACATCAAGAGCGTGAAATATATATTAGCAATACCTCCAATCAATTGAGAACGTACTGCCTGTTCTGCATATTGACTTTGCAAATAAACCACTTTCTGATTACGGCTCGCATTCAATAACTTTCCAAACAGATCTAATTCCCAACTTGCAACTAATGGAGTTGAATAGGCCTTCACATACTCACCAGCTCCAATAGTTGTCGCAGTTCCTTGGGGAGCCAAATTGATAGATGGCAAAAATGATAAACGAGCTGCAGTCAATAGGATTTTAGCATCCTCCACACGATGAATGGCAGTTTGCATATCCACATTGTTTGCCAACCCTTCTTCTATTAAAGCCTGCAATTTAGGATCCTTGAAAAGTTCTTTCCAAGGTAAGTTTCCTATATTAGCTGTATCAGAGACCAATGTATCTACAGTCGATACCGGATCGCGATATAAACCAGAAACATCAATACTTTCTGGTCGTTCATAAGCTTTATAGATGTGGCAACTGCTTAAAAGAGCAGTTGCACACATTGCTATTATCTGTTTCTTCATATCTTCTCTTATTTTGTTTGTGCGTATTGTTCTATTTCTGTATTCATATCACTATTATCCAAGTCTTCCCATTCAATTGGTTTAACTTTCTCTTGTAAGTATTGGAATACCACAAATAAGACAGGAACAATAAATATCTGGAAGATCATACCAATCAACATACCTCCGATAGAGGAAGCACCTAACGTTCGGTTACCATGTGCTCCTACACCAAAAGCAAACATCAAAGGAAGTAATCCGACAATCATAGCCAAAGAGGTCATCAAAATCGGACGCAAACGAGCCGCAGCACCTAATACAGCTGCCCATGTAAGACTCATACCCATTCGACGACGATCTAAAGCAAACTCTACAATCAGAATTGCATTCTTAGCCAAAAGCCCCATCAACATGATCAAAGCAATCTGCATATAAATATCGTTTGACATAGAGCCTAAAATCATCTTCAATGCAGGGATATTGCCTAATGCCCCCATACCATTTACAAACAAAAAGCTACCTAACAAACCAAACGGAACAGATAGTAATACGGATAATGGCAACAAGTAACTTTCATATTGAGCACTCAACAACAAATAAACAAAGACGAAACATAAAATAAAAATAATAGCAGTTGTACCGCCACTTGTTTCTGCCTCTTCACGAGCCATACCTCCCAACTCATAACCAAAACCTGTAGGTAAGTTTTCTTTTGCTACCTCAGCAATAGCCTTCAATGCTTGTCCAGAAGTATATCCCGAAGCGGGAGCAACCATCACTTTGATAGAAGTATATAGATTAAAACGACTGATTACATCTGGGCCATAAACCTTCTTAATAGTAACAAATTGAGAAATCGGTGCCATTTCGTTACCACTACGAACCTTTATACTATTTAAAGATTCCAAATTTTTAGTTGCTTGCGGTTCTGCTTGTATCATTACACGATACATCTTTCCATAACTGTTGAAGTTAGAAGCATACAGCCCCCCGAAATAACCTTGCATAGTTGTCAAAATATCACTCGGACTGATACCTGCTTTTTTACATGCAGCCGCATCAATATCTAACATGTATTGTGGAAAACTCGGGTTAAAGGTTGTTTGTGCAGAATTTATTTCCGGACGAGCCCTCAATGCATCCATATATTTCAACACTACTTCATAGAAATTATTCAAATCACCACCAGTCTTATCCTGCATATTCAATTCGATATCACTTGAAGCAGAATATCCAGGAATCATAGGAGGAGCAAAGAACAAAACTTGAGCATCCTTAATAACCTTTTGTGCACGCATAAACAGAGATGCATATACAATATCTGCATTTTGCATCATCGAACGTTCTTCCCAGTCTTTCAACTTAATGATAAGTGAACCATACGATGGACCTTGACCACCAATAAATCCAAATCCTGAAATAACAGTACGGGATTCAACTGCTGGTTCAGCAGCCACAAGGCTATCTACCCTTGCTAATACCTCCATCGCACGTTCTTGAGACGTTCCCGGAGGCAACGTAACAGCCCCCATAATTGTACCAGTATCTTCATTCGGCACCATACCAGTAGGTGTAGTCTGCATCAAAACAACCAACAAAACAATAGAGCCTAACACCAAACCAAATGACAAGACCTTTTTCTGGATAAAGAATAACACTCGCTTCTTATAACTGGCCAAAATATTATCATAAGCAGCATTAAAAGATGCATGGAAACGACTAACAAGCCCCATCTTCTTGCCATGCCCTTCTTCATCATGAGGTTTTAAGAAGATTGCACAAAGAGCTGGCGACAAAGTCAACGCATTCAATGCCGAAAAGGCAATAGAGATAGCCATAGTCAAACCAAACTGACGGTAGAATGTACCTGCCGTTCCTCCCATAAAACTTACGGGGATGAACACAGACATCATAACTAACGTAATAGAGACAATCGCACCACCTAGTTCACTCATTGCATCAATGGAGGCCTGCTTTACAGACTTATACCCCTGGTCTAACTTAGCATGAACCCCCTCGACCACGACTATGGCATCATCGACCACAATCGCAATTGCGAGCACCATAGCAGAAAGAGTCAACAAGTTCAAACTGAAACCAATCAACTTCAACACAAAGAAAGTTGCAATCAAAGCTACCGGGATGGCAATCGCCGGAATCAAGGTTGAACGCATATCCTGCAAAAAGACATATACTACAATAAATACCAAAATAAATGCCTCAATCAAGGTTTTAATTACCTCATGGATAGAAGCAAACAAAAAATCGTTAGCATTCTGTGCAATACTAACCCCTAAACCAGAAGGAAGATTTTTTTCAGCTTCTTCAAGAACCTTTTCCAAATCAGAAATGGTTTGTGTCGCATTTGTTCCGGCCATCTGGTAAACGATACAAGATACAGCTTTGTGTCCATTTACCGTATTATTAAAGGTATAAGCCAAACGTCCCAATTCCAAATCAGCAACATCACCTAAACGAAGAACCTCGCCATTTGCTAAAGCCTTAATGACAATATCTTCAAACTCTTGCGTCTGTTGTAAACGTCCTTTATAACGAATGGTATATTGAAAAGTCTGATTCCCTCGTTCACCAAATTGTCCAGGAGCAGCCTCGATATTCTGTTCAGCCAAAGCGGCAGAAATATCAGACGGAACCAACTTATACTGTGCCATGATATCTGGTTTCAACCAAATACGCATAGAATAGTCCATACCCATAACATCAGCATCACCAACCCCTTTTACACGTTTGATCTCAGGAATCAAGTTGATATTGGCATAATTTTCAATAAATTCAATATCATACTGGTCTTCTTTATCATAAATAGAGAATACCATCAACATAGATGTTTGTCTTTTTTGGGTAGTTACCCCTACACGAGTTACTTCTGCAGGTAACAATCCTTGTGCCATAGATACACGATTCTGCACATTGACAGCTGCCATATCAGGATCTGTTCCTTGATTAAAATAGATACTGATATTTGCAGAACCATTATTCGATGCTGTAGACGTAATATACATCATGTTTTCTACCCCATTGATTTGGTCTTCCAACGGAGCAATCACAGAATTCAAAACTGCAGTGGAATTCGCACCTGTATAAGTGGCCCTAACTGATACCGTAGGAGGTGCAATATCCGGATACTGGGTAATTGGCAGTGTAGCCAACCCAATCAACCCTAAAAGGACTATCAATATAGAGATAACAGTTGATAATACCGGGCGGTTAATAAATTTATCTAATTTCATCCTATCTTATTCCTAATTAATTAAACGCTGTTTCTAAATTACCTTCATGCTGATCTTTCAAAGCTTGTTGATATTTAGCCTCTTTCTGTTCAAGGGTTATAGGAGTGATCTTCTGACCATCATGTAACAACTGTACACCTTCAACAACAATCTTATCATTTGATTTCAGACCTCCTACAACAATATAATTCTGCCCATCATTTAACGGAGAAATCTGAACCTCCGTATAATTAAGCGTACTATCCGGCTGAAGGATATAAACAAACTTTTTATCCTGAATTTCAACTGTAGCTGATTGAGGAATCAAAATGATATTTTCCATGGTATAAGGGAAAATCACATTGGCCATACCACCACTTCTCAAAATATTCTTCTCATTGGAGAACACAGCACGCATACTTACAGAACCTGTTGTTTGATCAATCACACCACTTACGGCCTCTATTTTACCATCAAACTCATAAATAGAACCATCTGCTAACTGAAGTTTTACAGCCGGCATTTTTTCCAATTGTTCTTTCAACGTACCACCCGCTTTTGTCAGACGTAACAAATCCTTTTCCGTCATGGAAAAATAGACATACATCTTTCCTATCTCAGAAACAGTAGTCAACGGTTTTGAAATAGAAGGACTTACCAAGCTACCTACACGATACGGGAAAGTTCCAATTACACCATCTGAAGGACTAGTTACAGTACAGAAGTCCAAATTTTGTTTGGCACTGACACGAGCTGCTTCAGCCTGAGCCAATGCTGCTTTAGCAGACAATAAGTTATTCACTGCTGTCTGATATTCAAAATCACTGATGATCTTCTTCTCATGCAGCATCTTCTTATTTTCTTGTGTTAATGCTAAAGTATTCACATTAGCTTCAGCTGTCTTTACTGCAGCATTGGCTTGACGATAAGCAGCTGCATATTGAGTGTTATCAATCTTAAACAAAGCCTGTCCTTTACGAACTGTTGCACCTTCATCAACACAAAGCTGAACAACAAAACCAGAAACCTGAGGACGAATTTCTATATCTTGTAACCCCTTAATTGTCGCAGGATAAGAAATAGATTGATCACTGGAGGATATACTTACAGCTTTTACAGCAAACTCGTCATCCCCTAACTTCATACCACTCTGACCGCCTCCACAAGCGGATAAAAAAGATACACCCACCGCAAACAAAGCAATTTGTCTTACTTGAGTAATCGTAGTTTTCAACATTTGTTTATTCATATTTATTGATTTTTATATTTCCCCAACAAGAGTTCTCACACTCCACATTGACTTAATCAACCTACTATAACTAAAAACATACAAAGATAGAATCTTTTTATATTACATCTTTCAATTACACATTCTTTATATATAAAAAAACATTATATTTTACATAATCTTACAAACCATGTATAAAATCAAAATTTTTCATTTGCTCTTTCAATTATTTATTCTAATTTTACCGCATATATAATCTTATAAATTTTAACATTTATGGAATCTAAATTTAGCATATCTGAAGTATTTAAAACTTCTTGGAAATTAACAAAATCCCAAATTTGGGTATTAGCCGGATTATTGATTGGATTCACCATTCTTTCATCCATCATCAGTTTATTTGGTACTCCGGCCGAAAGTTCAACCATTGGAGCTTTAACTGTCAGCTTGATTAGCCTAATCATATCTTCACTTTTCATGTTAGGCTATTATAAAAACATATTCCAAACCATTGACGGAGAAGAGCCCCAATTTTCAGCATACGGACAAGAATCACGCAAAGTATTCACCTATCTTATTGCTAATATCATTTATGCCTGCATTGTAACCCTTGGTATTGTCTTACTTATAATACCTGGTATCTATTTAGCAGTTCGTCTTCAGTTTTACACAGCACTTATTGTGGAAGAGAATGCCGGCATCATAGACTCTTTAAAAAGAAGTTGGACTCTGACAGAGGGGTTAACATGGCCTCTTTTCCTAATTCTGTTAACTTCCATTGGAATTGCAATCATCGGTTGTATATTATTTTTTGTAGGCTTATTCATCGCTATTCCTCTAACTTACATGATGCAATGTTATGTCTTCAGGAAATTAAACACATGGTCAAAAACCGAAGAAGAAATAAATTAAAACTTTGAAAGTATAAAGTCTAACATCCAGCTTGACTTATAAGAAATTCCATGCTCTTTTAATTACTTTTCCATGAGCATGGAATTTTTTCTTAATTTCCTTTTATTTGAGAAATAAATACTCTAATTTTGGACACGCATGTATTATAGAATATAATCTTAATATCATAAACATTAAAAAACATGGCTAATTTATTTTGTGTAAAAGACAAAGTTGTCATCATCACCGGAGGTGCCGGCATTTTAGGTAAAGGTATTGCAGGCTATTTAGCAGAAGAGGGCGCAAAAGTGGTTATTCTTGACCGTGCTGCAGAAATAGGCGAACAAGTTGTTGCTGAAATCAAAGCAAAAGGTGGAGAAGCCAGCTTCTTCTTAACAGACGTATTAAATAAAGATGTACTTGAGCAAAACAAGAAAGACATCTTGGAAAAATATGGTCGTATTGATGCATTGTTAAATGCAGCTGGAGGTAATATGGCCGGAGCTACTATCGGACCGGATAATACTATTTTTGATTTAAATATTGACGCTTTCCGTAAAGTCGTTGATTTGAACTTGTTTGGAACTGTTCTTCCAACAATGGTATTCGCAGATGTAATGGCTCAACAAAAAGAAGGTGCAATCGTTAACTTCTCATCTGAGTCAGCACTTCGTCCTTTGACTCGTGTAGTTGGCTATGGAGCTGCAAAAGCTGCTATTTCTAACTTAACTAAATATTTAGCAGGAGAATTAGCCATTAAATTTGGTGAAGGTTTGCGTGTAAATGCAATCGCTCCCGGTTTCTTCTTGACAGAACAGAACCGCACATTAATGACAAACCCGGATGGTTCATACACTCCACGTGCCGAATCAGTAATCGCTCATACTCCTTTCAGACGCTTAGGTTCTCCTGAAGAATTATTTGGAACAATCCAATATCTAATCAGTGACGCTTCTAAGTTCGTAACTGGAACTATAGCAATTGTTGATGGAGGTTTTGATGCATTCTCTATTTAATTGTACTATTTAAAATTAAGAAACTATGTATTTATGTGAACAAACATGGCGCTGGTATGGTCCTAATGACCCAGTAAGCCTTTCCGATATTTGCCAAGCTGGAGCAACAGGTATTGTAAATGCTTTGCATCACATTCCTAATGGCGAAGTTTGGACAATCGAAGAGATCCAAAAAAGAAAAGAGATGATCGAAGCAGCCGGTCTACGATGGAGCGTAGTTGAAAGCGTACCGGTACATGAGCACATCAAAACTCAGACAGGAGACTTCCAAAAATATATTGAAAATTACAAGCAAAGCATCCGTAACTTGGCTGCATGTGATATCAAAATTATCACTTACAATTTCATGCCGGTATTAGACTGGACACGAACAAACTTGGCATACACCATGCCGGATGGCTCTAAAGCTTTACGTTTTGAACGTGCCGCATTTATGGCTTTTGACCTATACATTTTAAAACGTCCGGCTGCAGAACAAGAATACTCTGACGAAGAAAAAGCCATTGCAAAGGCTCGCTTCGAAGAAATGACTGAGGACGACAAAGCATTACTTGTCCGCAACATGATTGCCGGTCTCCCAGGCTCAGAAGAAAGTTTTACATTGGAACAATTCCAAGCTGAATTAGATCGCTACAAAGACATTGATGCAGAAAAGCTTCGTGCGAACTTAATCTATTTCTTAAAAGAAATCACTCCAGTAGCAGACGAAGTAGGAGCACGCATGGTAATCCATCCGGATGACCCTCCATACTCAATCTTAGGACTACCGCGTATCCTCAGCACAGAGGAAGACTTCCAAAAGCTAATTGAAGCAGTACCAAACCAAAGTAATGGATTATGCTTGTGTACCGGTTCATTCGGTGTACGTGCAGACAACGATTTGGCAGGTATGATGAGACGTTTTGCAGACCGCATTGATTTCGTTCATATCCGTAGTACTAAACGTGATGAAGCAGGAAACTTCTTCGAAGCAAACTTGTTGGAAGGAGATGTTAATGTATACGAAGTAATGAAAGCATTCTTAGAAATCCAACAACAACGTGGTTGTTCAATCGCTATGCGTCCGGATCATGGACACCAGATGATTGACGATCTTCATAAGAAGACAAATCCAGGTTATTCTTGCATCGGTCGTTTGCGTAGTTTAGCAGAATTGCGTGGGTTAGAGTTAGGTATTGCTCGCTCTTTATTTCAAGACTAATACATAACCTCATCAAATAGAAAAAGCGCTTATTTGTAATAAGCGCTTTTTCTATTTCTACTCTTTCTTCAAATATTCCTAAAAAAAACAAACGAAACTATAAACCCATAAAAAAATATAACCGATTAAATCTATTTCCCTACCTTTGCAGTCTGAATCAATTTGAGAAATGTCCAGAATATATTTTATCATATCTTTTTATATCGTTCTATGCATATTGAGTGCTTGCCATTCACTGTGGACAACACAGACGCAATCTGAGTCCCAATTAGAGCCTATCATGAGACTTCCTCAAACTGAAATACCTTTACCTGTAACAGATTTGGCATTTATATTCCCAGAAAAGGCCGAAATAAAAAGTCCGATTTCTCCCCGCAAACACATAACTGAAGATTTCGCTGAAAGAGAAAAAACAAATATTTCAGCTACCGACCCTAAGTTAATGATAGACGGAAAAATGCTAATAGATTTAAGTTTAATCCAAAAAGAGGAGTATGCGTTTCCCCTACCTGGAGCCAAAGTAATCTCCCCATATGCCGGACGTCGCAGAAACCATACCGGAGTGGATTTAAAAACACACCCAAAAGATACAATTGTATCAGCCTTTGATGGTATTGTCCGACTATCCAAACCCTATTTTGCCTACGGCAATTTGATAGTGATACGTCACTATAACGGTATGGAAACCCTTTATAGCCACAACACTAAGAACTTGGTTAAACCGGGAGATCGGGTAAAAGCCGGCCAACCCATCGCTATTTCCGGACGTACAGGACGAGCAACGACCGACCATCTTCACTTTGAAGTACGTGTAAACGGTCAGCATATCAATCCCGACATCATCTTTAATTTAAAAGAAAGAACGTTAAAAGACGACTGCCTTTCATTTACTCAAGAGGGGAATAAAATAAAAGTGGAACCTATAAAAGCCATGCCCCACCAATTAGCCGGAGATTACAATCCTTATCAAAAAACAAAAGAAAAAGAATTAATTAAGGAAGAAAGAGGTTCTTTATGATACCTCTTTTTTTTACACTTATATTCAACAAAAAAAGGTTCTAAAGCAAAAAACTTCAGAACCTTCTTGCGGTGCGTACGGGACTCGAACCCGTGACCCCATGCGTGACAGGCATGTATTCTAACCAGCTGAACTAACGCACCATTCAATATGTGCGGTCCGGACGGGACTCGAACCCGCGACCCCATGCGTGACAGGCATGTATTCTAACCAGCTGAACTACCGGACCATTATTTTAAGATTGCTATTCCTCTGAATTGCGATGCAAAGGTAGATGATTTATTTGAATTATGCAACTATTCAACCCATATATTTTCAATATTTTTTATTCCCATCTGAAAATCAAGCAAATAAAAAGACATTTTTCACTCATCACAAGGCTTTTTCCCCTATTGATGTAGTTTTTATTACATCGGACTTAATCCGCCATTTCCTCGGATGTAAATCAGATTAAGTCCGACTTAACAAAAAAAGACACTACCCCATTGAAAAATGTAAGTTTTCATCACACCCCTATCCATATATCATGATAATTTGTTAGTTTTGCAACCTCAAATACAAAAAGATTAAATAATGGAAGTCGCTATTATCAAATATAATGCAGGGAATATCTATTCGGTCAATTACGCCCTAAAAAGGTTAGGAATAGAAGCAACCATTACGGCAGACCCTGAATTATTACATAAAGCAGACAAAGTCATCTTTCCGGGGGTAGGCGAAGCGCAAACCACCATGGATTATCTAAAAAAGTATCAACTTGATACCATAATAAAAGATTTAAAACAGCCAGTCTTAGGTATCTGCCTGGGCATGCAACTCATGTGTCGCCACTCTGAAGAGGGAGATGTGGATTGTTTAGGAATATTCGATACAGATGTTAAGCGTTTTATCCCGCAAAAACATGAAGACAAGGTGCCACACATGGGATGGAATTCGATTACAGACGTAAAAGAAGGATTGTTCAACAAGCAGTTGGAAAACCAATTTGTATATTTCGTCCATAGTTTCTATGTGCCGGTAAATGATTTCACAGCTGCGACAACCGACTACATCCACCCATTCAGTGCCTCATTGCATAAAGATAACTTTTATGCCACACAGTTCCATCCGGAAAAAAGTGGGCAAGTGGGAGAAGTTATATTACATAACTTTTTAAACCTATAACGACCTATGATAGAATTAATACCTGCCATAGATTTAATAGAAGGTAAGTGTGTACGTCTGACACAAGGCGATTACGATACAAAAAAGGTCTACAACGAAGATCCTTTGGACGTTGCAAAAATGTTTGAAGACCATGGCATCCGCCGTTTGCACGTTGTCGATTTGGACGGTGCCCGACAAGGACGGATTATTAATTACCGTACCTTAGAGCGTTTAGCCACCCATACCTCCCTAACCATCGACTTTGGAGGTGGTTTAAAACAAGATAGCGACCTACAAATCGCCTTTGAGAGTGGGGCGCAAATGGTTACGGGCGGAAGTATTGCCGTCAAAAACCCGGAAGTATTTACATCCTGGATAAGCAAGTTCGGTTCAGAAAAGATTATCCTCGGAGCCGATGCGAAAGAGAAAAAGATTGCTATCAGCGGATGGGAAGAGACAACAGAGAAAGAGCTGATCCCTTTCATCCAACATTATCACCAAAAAGGTATCACGAAATCAATCTGCACGGATATCAGTCGTGATGGGATGCTTCAAGGGCCGGCCATCAATTTATACAAAGAGATACTTGAACAGATACCTCAACTTTATTTAATAGCAAGCGGAGGAGTCAGTTCTATCCAAGATATTGAAAATTTAGCGGAAGCCGGAATCCCCGCTGTCATCTTTGGTAAAGCCATCTATGAGGGGAAAATCCAATTGAAAGAGTTGGTTCGTTTCGCATAAGACTGGAATAAATATGTTAGCAAAGAGAATCGTCCCTTGTTTAGACATCAAAGACGGAAAAACCGTTAAAGGTGTAAATTTTGTAAACTTCCGTGATGCAGGTGATCCGGTTGAATTAGGAGCACAATATAGCCGTGAAGGTGCCGACGAATTGGTTTATTTGGATATAACAGCTTCGCACGAAGGGCGCAAAACTTTTACCGAATTAGTCAAGAAAGTTGCAGCAAAAATCAGCATACCCTTCACTGTCGGAGGAGGAATCAATGAATTAAAAGATGTAGATCGGTTGCTCAGCGCCGGAGCAGACAAAGTATCAATCAATTCTGCGGCTTTACGTAACCCCAAATTGATTGAAGAGATTGCGAAAAACTTCGGTAGCCAAGTGTGTGTCGTAGCGATTGACGCCAATTACGAAAATAATGACTGGATTTGTTATCTAAATGGCGGACGTATCCCGACAGAGAAGCATTTGTTTCAATGGGCTGCTGAAGCAGAAAGCTTGGGTGCGGGCGAGATCCTATTTACAAGCATGACGCATGACGGAGTGAAAACTGGCTATGCGAATGAAGCATTGGCCACATTGGCCGACAACCTGCATATCCCTGTGATTGCATCCGGAGGAGCAGGAAACATGGAACATTTTCGCGATGCTTTTACTTTAGGAAAGGCAGACGCAGCATTAGCTGCAAGCGTTTTCCATTTCGGGGAAATCGGCATCAAAGACTTAAAACAGTACCTTCTTAAAGAGAGAGTAAATGTCCGCATTTAATGGATGAGCAGGAGATCTCCAACCGATAGGCAAGGGATTTTCAATGGATGACGAAGGAATTTTTCCTCAATGGGCATACATTTTCATATAAATAATATTGACAACAGTAAAACAACAGATAAAGATGAATTTAGATTTTGAAAAAATGGGCGGATTAATTCCAGCCATCGTTCAAGACAATAACACCAACAAAGTATTGATGTTAGGATTCATGAACGAAGAAGCATACAACCAGACGATCGAAACCGGCAAGGTTACCTTTTTCAGCCGTACAAAAAATCGTCTTTGGATGAAAGGGGAAACAAGCGGGAATACATTGCAGGTTGTTTCCGTTGCCGCCGATTGCGACAATGATACTCTTTTGATCAAAGCTATACCGGCAGGCCCTGTTTGCCACACCGGCACCGATACCTGTTTTGGCGAGAAGAACGAAGAAGACATCATGTTCTTCAAATATCTACAAAACTTCATCGAACAACGCCGCCAAGAGATGCCGGAAGGTTCTTATACGACTACCCTATTCCAAAAAGGTATCAATCGGATGGCACAGAAAGTAGGTGAAGAGGCCGTAGAAACAGTGATTGAAGCGACTAACGGTACTATCGACCGATTGGTGTATGAATCAGCGGATATGATTTACCACCTAATCGTATTATTAACAAGCAAAGGACTTCGTATTGAGGACTTGGCACGTGAACTAAAAAGCAGACATAAAGGATAAATAACAAATGGAAAAGACAGTACTGCTCCAACTTGACAATATAGAAATCCGTCGTGATGAGAATGTGATTCTTCACGATGCCTCATTTACACTCCACCACGGAGAATTTGTGTATGTAATCGGAAAAGTAGGCTCAGGAAAGAGCAGCCTGTTGAAGTCCTTATATTGCGAAATACCCATCAGCATGGGAGAAGCCAGGTTACTGGATTACAACCTCCGCAAGATAAAAAGGAAAGAGATTCCTTACTTACGCAGAAAGTTAGGAATTGTTTTTCAAGATTTCCAACTTTTGACAGACCGAACTGTTTTTAAAAACCTAGAGTTCGTCTTAAAAGCGACCGGATGGAAAAAGAAAAATGAAATCAATGAACGTATAAGCCACGTCCTATTCCAAGTCGGCATGCAGGACAAAGGATATAAAATGCCCCACGAGCTATCCGGCGGGGAACAACAACGTGTCGTCATCGCTCGTGCTTTATTAAATAATCCGGCTGTTATTCTGGCAGATGAACCTACCGGGAATTTAGACCCGGAAACAAGTGGACAAATCGTGCAATTATTACATGATATTTGCCAGCAAGGAACGGCAGTCATGATGACTACTCACAATTATACACTGGTACACAACTATCCGGCTCGAATTGTAAAATGTGAGAATGCCTCTCTAAGTGATATTGGAGAATAATTTTTTATGTAAATTTGCGGCCACTTAAGAGCAAAAAGAAATAAATATAATAAAATAAGGAAAATGAAAGTTTTAAAGTTTGGTGGTACATCTGTGGGTTCTGCGCAAAGAATGAAAGGCGTAGCAAAACTAATCACAGGAGAACGTAACATTATCGTTTTATCAGCGATGTCCGGGACAACTAACTCTTTGGTTGAAATATCAGACTATCTGTATAAAAAGAACCCGGAAGGAGCAAACGAAATCATCAACAAGCTGGTTCAGAAATATGAAGGCCATATCGAAGAGCTATACAGCACTGAAGAATACAAACAAAAGGCTAAAAATTTGATCCAATATCATTTCGACTATATCCGTTCATTCACAAAAGACCTTTTCACCCTGTTTGAAGAAAAAGTCGTATTGGCACAAGGTGAATTGCTTTCTACAGGAATGATGAACCTTTATTTAAATGAATGTGGCGTTAAATCAGTATTGCTTCCGGCATTGGATTACATGCGTACAAATAAGAATGCAGAACCTGATCCTTCCTACATCAGAGAAAAACTTCTCAAACTATTGGAAGAACAAAAAGACGCTGAACTATTTATCACACAAGGATATATCTGTCGTAACGCATACGGTGAAATTGACAATTTGCTTCGTGGCGGTAGTGATTATAGTGCTTCATTAATTGGAGCTGCTGTCAACGCAGAAGAAATTCAGATTTGGACAGACATCGATGGTATGCACAATAACGATCCTCGTATTGTCAATAATACAACACCTGTTCGCCATTTGCACTTCGAAGAAGCTGCCGAATTAGCTTATTTCGGTGCTAAAATCCTACACCCGACCTGTATCTTGCCGGCTAAATTAAACAATATTCCGGTTCGTTTGTTAAATACAATGCAGCCAGAGGCTCCCGGTACCATGATTTCCAATAAAATGGAAAAAGGATACATCAAAGCTGTAGCAGCAAAGGATAACATTACAGCTATCAAAATCCAAAGTGGCCGTATGTTGTTGGCAACAGGTTTCTTGCGTAAGGTATTTGAAATATTCGAGAACTACCAGACACCGATTGATATGGTAACTACCTCTGAGGTGGGTGTATCTGTTACAATCGATAACTGCAAACATTTGGAAGAGATAGTAAACGACTTGAAGAAGTTCGGTACTGTATCCGTAGACAAAGACATGGTGATTGTCTGTGTTGTAGGAGATTTGGAATGGGATAATGTCGGCTTTGAAGCGCGTGTTGTCCACGCAATGAAAGACGTTCCTGTACGAATGATATCTTACGGTGGTAGTGATTACAATGTTTCTCTCCTTGTCAGAGCTTCAGATAAGACAAAAGCATTACAAGCATTAAGTGACCATTTGTTTAATAAATAAGAACGGTTAATTAATAGAAGCTGATAGTAAAAGAAAAACTTGTAACTGTCAGCTTCCATTTTCTAACTACAAATCTCATTTTAGTATGCTTAAAGGTACATTTCCAACAGATAAATTTAAGGCTTTAGAAACGCCTTTTTATTACTACGATATTGAGTTACTGAAAGAAACACTTCATATTGTCAAAAATGAAGCTGACAAATATGGCTATCATGTTCATTATGCAGTAAAAGCCAATGCCAACCCTCGTATCCTATCATTGATCGCAGCATACGGATTAGGAGCTGATTGCGTAAGCGGTGGGGAGGTACAAGCAGCATTAGATGCAGGTTTTCCTTCTAACAAAATCGTATATGCTGGCGTAGGAAAAGCAGACTGGGAAATCAACTTAGGACTAGACAATGATATTTTTTGTTTCAATGTCGAATCTGCCGCTGAGTTAGAGGTGCTAAACGAGTTGGCTGCTGCCAAAAATAAAATTGCATCAATAGCTCTTCGCATTAATCCGGAAGTAGATGCACATACACATGCCAAGATCACTACAGGCATGAAAGAGAACAAATTCGGAATTAATCTAAGTCAGCTTGGACAGGTTTTGGATTTAACAAAGAATCTTGCAAACATAAAATTGATTGGAATCCATTGCCACATTGGTTCTCAAATCACAGATATGGCAGCTTTCCGTGCTTTAGCTATCCGTATCAATGAAATACAAGAAGAACTGGAAGAAAAAGGTATCCAAGTGGACAACTTGAACTTTGGAGGTGGTTTAGGGATTGATTACTACCACCCTAACCATTTATCCATCCCTGCATTCGACAACTACTTTGCAGTATTCAACAAATTAGTTGATCGCCGCCCCGGACAACAAATTCACTTTGAGCCTGGCCGTTCGATTGTAGCCCAATGTGGAACTTTAATAGCCAAAGTTTTATATGTAAAGGAGGGAGAAACAAAGAAATTCTGTATCCTTGATGCTGGCTTCACGGAATTAATCCGCCCTGCTATGTACGATGCTTACCACCGAATGGAAAACATCAGCAGCGATGAGAAAGTTGACATCTATGATGTTGTTGGACCAATCTGTGAATCTTCGGATGTTTTCGGGAAAGAGATTGAGTTAAATAAAGCCCACCGAGGTGATTTGATAGCCTTACGCTCATCAGGTGCATACGGTGAAGTGATGGCATCCCAATATAATTGCAGGAAACTACCTAAAGCCTATTTTTCAGACTTATTATAATCGAGAGAGCTCGGAACGTATAAAACCCGAGCTTCTCTTTTTATCTATTTCAAAACATCCCTAAAACACAATATCAATGAACGAGTATTTAACCTCTTTCTCTTCTAATGAAATAATCCTAAGTGGTATCACCGGAGGACTATTTCTCATCCAAACGCTTTACTATCTTTTGGTATATGCTCGTCCATTAAAAGAATCCTCCAAAAGAGAGGAAAACCAATCAAAATCTATTTACAATAAAGATAAATCTGTATCAATTGTTGTATATGCAAACGGAGATATTGAAAGTTTACAAAAGAATTTACCTTTATTTTTAAACCAAGATTATCCCCAATTCGAAGTGATTGTTGTTAACGATGGTTTTGATGATGAAAGTGAAAACATACTGAAAAGGGTTTCTATCGAGAATCATCATTTATACTACACCTTTGTTCCTAACAATACCCAGTATCTCAGCCATAAAAAATTAGCACTTACAATGGGTATTAAGGCTGCAAAATATGATACAATTCTTTTTACAGAGATTACTTGTCAGCCACTCTGTAACCATTGGATTTCTTCCATGGTTTCTGCATATAAGGACAATACTGAAATTGTGTTAGGATTCTCCTCTTATCCTTATGATTGTAGTTTCTTTCATAAGCTGATCGCTTATGACAACCTAAACACAGGCTTACAAATGATTGCTTCCGCATTAGCTCATTCTCCCTATATGGGGAATGGGAAAAATCTTTCATACAATAAAGCTATCTTCTTTGCCCACAAAGGATATTCTCATTCATTAAACCTACATGTCGGTTCAGACGATCTCTTTATCAACCAAGTAGCTACGAAAAACAACACAGAAGTCCAATATAACTCAGAATCCATTATATATTTAAACAAAATAGGAAGTTGGAATGAATGGAGAGATTTCAAAATGTCTCGTGCCACAACTCAACATTATTATAAAGGAGGAAGATTAAGTTTTTACCGAACAGAATATTTAAGTTATATACTTTTTTTATGTAGCAGTTGTGCTACTCTTTTTGTAGGTATCACAGGGAATTGGTTAATTTCTTTATTGGCTGGATTACTTATACTTGTTCGCTATGTAACTAAAGGTATTATTTTCCATAAATCTGCATTGTTGTTACAACAGAAACCTTCAATATTTTGGTTTCCTATTTTAGAGATTTGCCTATTTCTTTGCAAAGGACATATTTGGATATATCGTCTCTTTAAGGGGAAAAAAGACTTCACTTCTAAAATATAAATCATTCAAAACGAATACTCTTAACAGGTTCAATACGAGTAATCAAGCAGGAGGGTACCAGCATCATAAACATAGATATGACTAATGTCCCTATATTCAATAAGCACAAAGAAAGGAGATTCAAATCAATAGGTACAGCATCTAAATAATAAATAGCCGGGTCTAACTTTACAATTCCAAAACGAGATTGAACAATACAGAAAAAAAGTCCTATTACATTTCCCCAAATCATTCCTTTCCCTATCAAAAAAAAGGAGATATAAAGAAATACCTTACGGATACTGGTATTATTCTCTCCCAAAGCTTTCAAAATACCAATCATATTGGTTCGTTCTAAAATGATAATAAGTAAACCAGAAATCATGGTAAACCCTGCTACAGCCATAATCAGGATTAAAATAACGACAACATTAATATCAAGAACATCCAACCAATCAAAAATCATCGGATTAAGTTCCTTCACTGACCGTGTATAATAAATATTGCCTTTTCGATCTTCTTTTTCGGATGTATAAAAATAGAGATTCTCAGTTATCAAATCCAACTGTTCATAATCCGCCACCTGTAGTTCCAAACCACTAACTTCATCTTTATCCCAATTATTCAACCTACGTATTTGACGAATATCTGCGAGCACAAATATTTTATCATAATCGCTAAAGCCTGTATCATAAATACCTGTAATATAAAACCTACGAGCACGTACATCTTCTTGGACAAAATAGGTAAGAAACGAATCACCCACTTTCAAACCAAGTAAATTCGCCAAACGATAAGAGACCAAAACATCTGTAGAAGTTTTCTCTTGAGAAAAATCAGGTAATTCTCCCTCTTTTAAATTCTCTTGAAAAAAAGACCAATCATAATTTTGATCTACTCCTTTCAACACGATTCCTTGAAAATCAGTATCCGTTTTTAATATACCTGGCTTTGTAGCAAAAGGTTCTACCCGTATTATCCCAGGAAAAGTATTCAACTGATTAAAAAATGTATCACTGATAGCAATGGGGGTTGACTCATAAGAGGTATTATTATCTAAATTCGCTATTTGAATATGGGAACCAAAACCTATTACCTTATTACGTATCTCTTTCTTAAAGCCAATTACTATTGCCACCGAAAGAATCATAACTGCTAACCCTAAAGCGATACCAACCATAGCTATACGAACAACAGGAGGAGTAACTTTGCGTCCCTCCTCTCTATTGAAGTAAATTCTTTTTGCTATGAATAACTCTAAATTCAAAATGATAAACTAAACAGTCCTTCCAGGATAAGCCTCCAACGCTTTCTGTAAAACGACAAGTGCTTTTACCAAATCTTCTTTCTTTAATACATAAGCTATACGAACCTCATTCTTTCCTAAACCTGGAGTCGTATAAAACCCAGAAGCAGGAGCCATCATTACAGTCTGTCCTTCATATTCAAAATCACTTAAACACCAAGCACAGAACTTGTCCGCATCATCCACCGGTAATTTAGCCACTGTATAAAAAGCCCCCATAGGTATCGGAGAATAAACACCTGGAATACGATTCAGTCCATCAATCAAGCATTTACGACGTTCCACATACTCATCATACATATCACGTGCATATTCTTCTGGTTCATCCAATGAAGCTTCAGCTGCGATTTGTCCAATTAATGGTGGGCTCAAACGAGCTTGACAAAACTTCATTACAGCATTACGAACTTCTTCATTCTTAGAAATCAATGCTCCAATACGAATACCACATTCCGAATAACGCTTGGAAACAGAATCTATAAGTACAACATTCTGTTCTATTCCTTCCAAATGGCAAGCTGAAATATAAGGAGACCCCGTATAAATATATTCGCGATACACTTCATCCGAGAAAAGATACAAATCATATTTTTTTACCATATCACGAATCTGATTCATTTCACGGCGTGTATATAAATAACCTGTTGGATTATTTGGATTACATATAAGTATTGCTTTCGTCCGTTCATTGATCAATTCTTCAAATTTCTCAACTTTTGGTAAAGAAAAACCCTCTTCTATTGTTGTCGTCACTGTACGAATTACAGCACCAGCTGAAATAGCAAATGCCATATAATTAGCATAAGCGGGTTCTGGAACAATGATTTCATCTCCAGGATTCAAACAACTTAAAAAGGCAAAAAGCACAGCTTCAGATCCTCCAGTTGTAACAATGATATCATCTGCACTTAAATGAATATCATATTTTTTATAATAACCTACCAATTTTTCACGATAACTCAAATATCCTTGACTTGGACTATATTCTAAAACCGTACGATTAATATTACGAATAGCATCAAGAGCTGCTCGTGGAGTAGGCAAATCTGGTTGTCCAATATTCAAATGGTACACATGAACACCTCTCTGTTTTGCATTATCAGCCAACGGTGCCAATTTACGAATAGGCGAAGCCGGCATTTCGTTCCCACGTTGTGATATTTTCGGCATTACTCTTTCTTTTTTTATTTAATCTGAAGACAAAGATAGAAATTATTATTAATAGTTCATTGTCCTATATAAAATTCTTAAATACCAGGACGAGGAGAATCTTTGCTTGCATGCATCGTTGAAACAAACGCTTGCGGATCTATCTCTTTGACTTCGTCCTTCAAACGACGCAAATCCTTACGTTCTGTTAATGTAAAGATAATTTCTTGTTCCTCTCCTTTATACATTCCACGTCCATGCAAAAAAGTGCCACCCATATTCAATTTATTCAATATCAAATCTTTTAACTGATCTGTCTTTTTTGAAACAATAAAAACGGCGCGACTTGGATTTTCTGGTTGAAACATCTCAACAATTTTCCCATATACAAAAATTGTAAACCACGAATATAAAGGGACAGCCCAATCACGGAAAACAATCAAGCCAAACATCACTATTGCGGAATCCAATGTTATAATAACATTACTCACTTTAAGATTTGACTGATTTGCAATTACACGAGCCAGGACATCCGTACCAGCACTTGTACTTTGAGCTCTAAACACACAAGTCACACCGATACCCAAAATAGCACCTCCATAAAAACCGGCAATAAAATGATCATTTTCCACTAATGAATCATATCCAATCCAATAAGAAAGTAAATCTGTAAATACCGAAATCAATAAAAAAGTGACAATCGTCTTAGGACCAGATTCTAAACCTATCTTTTTCATGGCTAAAACCATCAATGGAATATTAAAACACAATGCAGTCAACCCCATAGGTAACCCTTCCGGCATAAAAGAGAATACGCCCTCTGTTACATAATGGATAACTATTGAAATACCATAAACTCCCCCTGGTACAATTTTATATGGAGCCATAAAAACCACATAAGCAAGAGCCTGCAAAAATGAACCAATAAGAATCAAGGAATAGTCTTTAATATTCCGTTGATATTTCATATTAACCGATTGTAAATTTCCTTGTGTCATAACTTAAAGCATAACAAAGTATTTTTTCATCTTTTTTAAGACGCAAATATAGAAAAAAAGCGTCATCAAGTTATTAAACTAATTTATGTTTCTCATACGATTTTACAACAAAGGAACAATAAAACAAAAGAGAACAAAAACAACAAAATGAACCTAAGCCATAAGCCGTAGCTAAATTCCAATGAGAAGAAATAAATCCTGCAACTAACATTCCTATCCCAACACCCATATCAAAAGATGTCAAGAATGTAGAGGTTGCAGTTCCTCTACGATTATGAGGCGCCACATTTACAAATAAACATTGAAAAGCGGGCACACCTATACCAAAACCTGCACCTATCATCAAAGCACAAGCAAAAAAAACTAACGAATGATGTATAGTAGCAAAAAGAACAAATGCAACCAATAAACAAAGAATAGAAGCTATTGATACCTGATGAATTTTCCCATGATCAACCAAACGGCCAGATATCAAACGAGAAATCCCGACACCTACGGCCATGAAAACAAAGAAATAACTTGGATTCATTACCCCTATTTCTTTTCCATATAACACTACAAAAGAGGTAATCATTCCATACGGAATAGCAACTAATATATAAGCAAAAGCAGCCGGCAATCCTTTTATTAAAATGAAACGATCCAAAGAAAAAGGAGGACGAGGAATACGTTCACGTCTCGGATAACGGATTAACCCTACAGAACCAACTCCGATCAAAGCCGCAACAAGTCCGACATAAACAACCGCATGAAATCCCCAATGCTCAAAAATAGCCATAGCAAACAAAGGAGCCAGCGACATACCCAAATTAATCGTCAAGCCATAAAAACCCATCCCCTCACCTCTACGGCTGGAAGGAATCACATCGATTGCAATCGTATTTCCCGACACAGAAGTCAACCCCATAAAACCTCCTTGAACAAACCGTACTAACATTATAGTTAAGACCGTAACCGCAAACAGATAACCAATAAATAAAAGAGCAAAAGCAAAAAAAGCAAACAGATAAAGAGGTTTACGAGAAAAACAATCCACTAAAAAACCCGAAAACGGACGAACGCACAAAAGTCCAATCGAATAACTTGACAAAACGAGACCAACTTCAGACGTATCAATACCTAAGTTTTCAACTAAATAAATTGGGATCGTCGGCATCAACATATAGAAAGAGAAGTTCATCAAAAAATAGGAGAAACAACACTGGATAAAGTTCCGATTCCACAATATTTGCCCTTGCTTTTCCATTATGCTAATTCACTTAATTCCAACCAACGCATAGTCTTTTCATCTAATTCCTCCATTAACAAAGTAAATCGTTCTGACTTAGCAAGCAATTCATCATTGCTTAAAGTACCACTACTCATCAACATTTCCAATTCCGTTTTTTCCGCTTCCAATTGAGGAATTTCAGCATCAAGCGCTTCAAACTCCTTTCGTTCCTTAAAACTCAATTTCTTTTTTTGTTCTTTCTCCGGTCTATTATTCTTTTCCTTTACAGGATTAGTTTTTACAGCACAAACAGCTTCAGTCTCTTTCTCTAAAAGTTCCTGAATTTCTTTCCATTCTCTATACTGAGTATAATTACCTGGAAAATCTTTAATATCTGCATTTCCACGGAAAACCAATAGGTGATCCACCACTTTATCCATAAAATAACGGTCATGAGAAACCACAATCACACAACCTTTAAAATTACGCAAATATTCTTCCAAAACATTTAAGGTAACAATATCCAAGTCATTCGTTGGTTCATCCAATACCAGAAAATTAGGATTATGCATTAAGACCGTACATAGATAAAGGCGTCTCTTTTCTCCACCGCTTAACTTATAAACATAACTATGTTGCTTTTCCGGGGTAAAAAGGAAATAATTCAAAAACTGAGAGACTCCCATCTTCTTTCCATCACCCAAATCAATATACTCGGCAATATTTTGGACTACATCAATCACTTTCATTTGTTCGTCAAACTGCAAACCATCTTGACTATAATAACCAAACCTCACAGTCTCACCCACATCAAACCGTCCGCTATCCGGCACAATCTCACCCATCAACATCTTAATAAAGGTTGATTTACCGGTTCCATTATTTCCGACGATTCCCATCTTCTCATAACGGGCAAACACATAATTAAAATCCTCGACAATCTTCAAGTCTCCAAAGCGTTTACAGACATGCTCTGCTTCAAAAATTTTTGAGCCAATGTAAGAAGCTTTAACTTCCAAATTGACAGAACTGTTATCAAAGCGTTGCTTTGCCTTTTTCTCCAATTCATAAAACGCATCAATCCGATACTTTGCTTTTGTACCACGCGCTTGCGGCTGACGACGCATCCAGTCCAGCTCCTTACGTAAAAGATTTGTCGCCCGATCCACCTCGGCAGCAAGGGCATCCATACGTTCTTGACGTTTTTCCAAATAATAACTATAATTACCCTTATACTGATATATTTGTTTCCTGTCGATTTCGATAATTTCACTACATACACGATCCAAAAAATAACGGTCATGCGTCACCATCAATATACTAATATTGGCACGAGACAGATAACCTTCCAACCATTCCGTCATCTCCAAATCCAAATGGTTGGTAGGCTCATCCAAAATAATCAATTCAGGATCCGTAATCAACACATTAGCTAAAGCAACCCGTTTCAATTGACCACCCGAAAGTGTTTCAACCTTTTGATCATAATTATGTATCTTCAACTGTCCTAAAATCTGCTTGGCTCGCTGTTCATAATCCCAAGCCTTCAGATTATCCATCCGTAATAAAATATCTTCCAAACAGGAATGGTCTCCACTGACCATTGCCTGTTCATATTCAGCAATTAACCGGACTGTCTCATTTTGCGAATAGAAACAGGCTTGCAAGACAGTCAGCCCTTCCGGATAATAAGGAGTTTGCTCCAAATAACCCACCCGAAGGTCATTACGAAAAACAACAGAACCACTATCATAATCCTCTTTTCCTGCGATGATATTTAACAACGTAGTTTTCCCCGTTCCATTCTTGGCAATCAACCCGACCTTTTGTCCTTGTGCAATACCAAACGTTATATCTTCAAAAAGGACTAAATCCCCAAAACTTTTCGTCAGCTTATCTATTTGTAAATAGCTTATCATAACTTTATCTCTCGTTTATTTCATTGCGCAAAGATATAGAAAGATACAATCTCAACACAAAAAATCCTTCCCCAACGTTTATCATTGGCTGTAATTTGAAGATAATTGTTACATTTGCCACTTGATATTAAAATATAAAACGACAATGAATTTCATTTCTAAGCTATTTAAGAAAAAAGAAGAAGAGACAGAAGCCGTATCAAAAGGCTCCGTAGAGGAATTTGTGACATTGATACGTGTTTATTACCAAGCAGTCATGGCTGTTCAATTGGGGGTTACCAATTTAAATATACTGAACGACATGGCTTTATTCAAACGTATGTTGAAGATTCCGACACAAAACAATAAACTGGGAGTAGCAGAAAAATCACGTGCCCGCAAAATCTTGATGCAAGAATATGACATGAAAGAGGATTTCTTCAAAGAGATTGACGCTTCCATCAAAAAGAACTGTAGGAACCAAAACGACATCAAATCCTACTTCATCATGTACCAAGGGTTTAACAACGACCTATTCTCCTTGTTAGACAACTTAATGCAATGGAAATTCCGCTTCTCCATGTTGGTAAAAAAACTTTTATATGCACAAACACAAAAGACGATCCATGAGATTGTAACCCGTTCTGAATGGAAAGACACCAACGTACAGAAGGTGGCGTGGCGTATCCGCAAATACAAAGAGACGTTGGGTTATTCCGAACAATGGATGACAGACTTCGTTTACAATGTCGTATTAATGGCAAGAGAAGATGCCAAAAAGAAGAAGAAAAACGACGACAAAGAATAATGACTACCGAACAACATCCCTTAGGATTTTTTCTCCCAAAGAATACCCAATTGCTGATGTTAGGGAGTTTTCCTCCTCCCCGTATACGTTGGTCTATGAACTTCTATTACCCGAATATCCAAAACGACATGTGGCGGATACTCGGGCATATCTTTTACAATGACCGCGAATACTTTTTGGAGACCAAAAAAACATTCAGCGAAACCAAAACCAAAGCCTTTTGTTTAGAAAAAGGGATTGGAATCGGAGATACCGCAGTGGAGGTCATCCGACTGAGAAACAATGCATCCGACAATTTTTTAGAGGTAATTCGAGCACTTGACCCAAGCGAGATACTGCGACAAATCCCCTATTGCAAAGCCCTTGTTGTGACCGGACAAAAAGCGATGGATACGCTATTATCCGTTTTACCTCCAACGGAAGAGCCCAAAATCGGCAGTTTCAGTCATTTCACATTAGAAAACCGGACATTCCGGCTGTACCGTATGCCATCCTCTTCCCGTGCATACCCCAAACCTTTAGAAGAGAAAGCACTCTTTTACCGCTCTATGTTTGATGATTTAGGGATGATTTAACAAAAAAAATTCCATGCCCATGGAATTTTTTTCTCATAGGCATGGAACAAAAATTTCTTAGGCATGAAATTTCAAACAGATAACGTTCTTTTTTATCCGCAATGGAAATAGCGTTTTACCAAAGCCAACATTCCCTCTTGGTCACCTTTCAAATCTTCACGCAAAGTAGTATCATTATAGCTTCTCAACTTCTTAATGATTCCATCAATCATACTCGGGCTAAAGACATGGTGAGCCTCAAAGATTTCCCGTTGTTGTTCTAAACGTTCAGCTGAAGCCACACAATTATCTGGCAACTGATCCAATGTTGCCAAACGTTCTTTGTTCTCTTCTTGGTGAATATTCACGTTCACATAAGTATTGGCTGCAATCTCCAACGCATTTGGTAACTCAAAACCATAACGACAAGCCACCGCCAAACCGGCCAACAACTGATACAAATCAGCCGATCCATCCGGTGAACGCATTTCGACAGTCTGTTTTTGCGTTGTATCATAATTACTCTCTTTTTCCAACGGGTTCGCCAATGCGCACATATCACTCTTAGCTGCCCATCCCAACGGAACACGAACCAAAACCGAACGATTGCGGTCACCCCAACAAATATTAGTAGGAGCTTCTTGATGCGGAACTAAACGGAAATAAGATGTTGGGTTGGTATTTCCAAAAGCCGTAATGGAAGGAGCTAATACCATCATACCAGCAATAGCCTTACGAGCGGTTTCAGACAATACACCATCTTGCAACATCTGGTTTCTTCCATCCTTCATGATACGCATGTGAACGTGTAATCCGGAACCAGCCTTTCCAGTTGTAATCTTCGGAGCAAAGGTAATATCCAATCCATACTCATAGGCCAAATTACGAATCACCCACTTTGCAATCATTAACTGATCAGCAGCGTCTTCCACCTTAGTTGGTAAAAACTCAATCTCATTCTGCTCATAAATCTTTCCATTTAAAGTAAAGTTTCCCACCTCAGAATGCCCATACTTAATCTGTCCACCAGCCTGTGCAATATATTGCATGCACTGTGTACGGAATTGATTAAACTTAGCGTATGGGCCTGATTCATGATAGCCTCGTTGATCTGTCGCCGGATACAAGCTCTCCTCATCTGAGATAACATAATATTCCAACTCACCCATCGCTTCAAACTCCATACCTGTAACCTCTGTAAATGCTTGACTCGCTTTATGCAAAGTATATTCCGGAGAACTTTCCAATGGTTCTCCATCTTTATTAAAGAACGAACACAACATACTTAATGTGGGTAATTCAGAGAAAGGATCCACAAATGCTGTACGGAAACGTGGTATAACATAAAGGTCACTACTGCCTGCTTCAATAAAAGAGAACAGGCTTGACCCATCAACACGTTCACCACAAGTTAATATCGCATCCAAATAGGCTGCATTATTAATCACAAAATTCAAAGTCTTCAAACGCCCATCACCCGCCGGATACATGAAATTAACCATACGGATTTCATTTTCCTTGATATAGGAAATAATATCTGCTTTTGTAAACTCAGATGCAGGTTTCTTTAAATAAGACACCAAAAGATTGGCATTCATTTCTAATTCATTTTCCATTTTATAGACTATTTTGTTTAATTATTTCATTCCAATCTATAAAGATACAGCAATAATATCAAGAAAACAACCCCAACCAATAAAATATACAATTTCATACAATTTCCTTTGGATATTTAAATAATTATCCTACCTTTGCAGCCGCAAACACGGAACTAGCTCAGTTGGTAGAGCACTGGTCTCCAAAACCAGGTGTCGGGAGTTCGAGCCTCTCGTTCCGTGCTTTTTTATTTTTACTTTCTCTATTATCATCCCTCTTATAATATTACAAATCAGATTTTACCCAATCTAGGTAATTAATATTATTGCCATATTCAAAATTATTTGTACTTTTGAAAAATATTCCAAAAGGTCTATCTATCGCATGAAAAACAGAAAACTCAGAATGGGCATGATCGGTGGAGGCAATAATGCATTCATTGGAGCAATCCATAGGCAAGCAGCATTCATGGACAATCAGATTGAATTGGTCTGTGGCTGCTTCAGTTCAGACCCAACTAAATCTTTATTATCCGGTCGTTCTTACTATCTTCCCGAAGAGCGTATTTACAACTCCTACCAAGAGATGTTTGAACATGAAATAAAACTGCCTAAAGGAGAACGAATGGATTTTGTAACAATCGTCACTCCTAATCATTTACATTTCGAACCGGCGATGATGGCTTTAGAACATGGATTTCATGTTGTATTAGACAAACCTATGACCCATTCGCTAAAAGAGGCGAAGATACTCCAACAAAAAGTGGAGGAAACAGGACTTATTCTCGCTTTAACACATGTCTACTCCGGATACCCCGCAGTTAAAGAGGCTAAAGCACGCATAGCCCAAGGCGAATTGGGTAAATTGCGGCGTGTCTATGTTGAATACACACAAGGATGGCTTTCCGAAAGAATTGAACTTTTAGAGGGGAATAATGCCGGTTGGCGTTGCGACCCCAAACGTTCGGGCAAAGCGGGCTGTATCGGAGACATTGGTACACACGCATGGCATCTTTGTGAATATATCACCGGATTAAAAGTACAAGAGTTATGCGCCGAGCTTAACACTTTTGTAGAAGGCCGTCCTGTTGATGATGACGGAGTAGCTCTCCTTCATTTGGAACAAGGGGTAACAGGTGTTCTTATGGCTACACAAATTTGCACCGGAGAAGCAAACAATATCCGTATCCGTATCTATGGAGACAAAGGAGGTCTGGAATGGCGTCAGATGGAACCTAACATTCTACTTTTAAAATGGCACAATCGCCCGACCGAGATCCTCCATATAGGTAACAACGGCTACTTAAACAAAAATGTATTAGAAAACACTCGTACACCAGCCGGACATCCGGAAGGGTTTATTGAATCTTTTGCAAATATTTACCGCAATTTCGCTTTTACAGTCAGAGCTACCGATTGTGGAGAACCTCTAAAATCAGAATGGCTTGATTTTCCTACCGTACATGACGGAGTTCGAGGCATGCAGTTCATCGAAACAATGGTTACATCCGGCTATAACAACGATACAAAGTGGCAAAAATGGATTGAATAATATCAACAAAAATAATAACGTTATGAAATTAAACTTACTTGCAGCTTGCTGTTTATCCCTTATCGGTACAACAGCCTTTGCACAAAAAGAGGAGTGGCAAGATCCAAACATTAATCAGATCAATCGCGCCCCTATGCATACCAATTATTTTGCTTACTCAAATGAAGAGCAAGCATTGAAAGGTTGTAAAGAATCTTCTGAAAATTTTATGTCTATTAATGGGACATGGAAATTCTTTTGGGTTAAGAATGCTGATATGCGCCCAACCGACTTCTATCAGGTTAATTACAACGACAAAGGCTGGGATGACATTCAAGTTCCCGGTCTGTGGGAATTAAATGGATATGGAAATCCTATCTATGTCAACATCGGTTACGCTTGGAGAAGCCAATACAAAAACAACCCTCCTATTGTGCCTATCGAAAACAACAATGTAGGTTCTTATCGTAAAGAAATAACGATTCCTGCCGATTGGAAAGGAAAAGAGATTTTCGCACACTTTGGCTCAGTAACTTCCAATATGTACCTTTGGGTAAACGGCCAATTTGTAGGATATAGCGAAGACAGTAAATTAGAAGCTGAATTCAACTTAACAAAATACCTGAAACCAGGAAAGAATATCATTGCTTTCCAAGTATTCCGTTGGTGTGATGGTTCCTATTTAGAAGACCAAGATTTCTTGCGCTTCTCTGGCGTTGCCCGCGATTGTTACCTATATACTCGCAACAAAAAATATATACAAGATATTCGTGTTACTCCTGGATTGGATGACCAATACAAAGATGCCACATTAAATATTGCATTGAACTTGGTTGGAAACGGCACAGTTGATCTAAAATTATTAGATGATGCGGGTAAAGAAGTTGCGGCTTCAGCTGTAAAAGGTTCAGGCAAATTATCTACAAATTTTGCCATTAGCAATCCTAAAAAATGGACGGCAGAAACCCCTAATCTATACACATTGATTGCGACTCTAAAAAGCGGAGATCAAATAACAGAAGTAATTCCTTTAAAAGTCGGTTTCCGTAAAATCGAACTAAAAAATTCCCAGGTATTAGTAAATGGCCAGCCTGTATTATTCAAAGGCGCTAATCGCCATGAAATGGATCCGGATAAAGGATACATTATGTCTCGTGAACGCATGATTCAAGATATTAAAATCATGAAAGAATTTAATATCAATGCAGTACGTACTTGCCACTATCCGGACAACAACCTATGGTATGAGCTTTGTGACCAATACGGTCTTTATGTTGTAGCAGAGGCAAATATTGAATCTCATGGTATGGGTTATAAAGAAGAGACATTGGCTAAAAATCCGATTTATGCAAAAGCCCATTTAGAACGTAATCAGCGGAATATTCAACGTGGATACAATCATCCTTCTATCATTTTCTGGTCTTTAGGTAATGAAGCCGGTTTCGGACCAAACTTTGAAGCTTGTTATAATTGGGTAAAAAAAGAAGACCAAACACGTCTTGTTCAATACGAACGAGCAGAATTAGACCCTCACACAGACATATTCTGCCCTATGTATTTGGATTACAACGGCAGTGAAAAATTCTGTCAAAGTAACGATCATAGACCTCTAATTCAATGTGAGTATGCACACGCAATGGGTAACTCACAAGGAGGTTTTAAAGAATATTGGGATTTAATCCGTAAATATCCAAACTACCAGGGAGGTTTCATTTGGGATTTTGTCGACCAATCTCAACGCTGGGAAAAAGATGGTATATCTTTCTATGCATATGGAGGTGATTGGAATCGCTATGATGGAAGTGATAATAATTTCCTAAACAACGGTCTAATCAGTCCTGATCGAAAACCTAATCCTCATATGTATGAAGTAGGACATATCCACCAGTCTATTTGGGTTACTCCTGCTGATTTAGCAAATGGCAAGGTTAATGTTTATAACGAGAACTTCTTCCGCGATTTAAGTAATTATTATGCAGAATGGCAACTATTAGCTGACGGAGAAATTCTTCAAACTGGCATCATTCAAAATATACAAGTCGCTCCTCAACAGACAAAACAAATCCAATTGGATTATAACACCACTGGAATCTGTTCAAATAAGGAGCTATTACTAAATATTGCTTTCAAACTAAAAAAAGCTGAGACTTTATTACCTGCTGGTCATGTCGTTGCTAAAAACCAGTTAACAATCCGTCCATATCAAGCGGCCTCCTTAGATATCCAGAACAAACAAAAGACAAATATCGCAACAGTTATCCCGACAATCAAAGACAACGATCGTTTTTATCTGATTGTTGAAGGAGAAAATTTCCGATTAGATTTCAAAAAAGAAGATGGATTTCTTTGTCGATATGATGCAAACGGGATGTCAATGTTAAAAGAAGATGGTAAATTAACTCCTAATTTCTTCCGCGCTCCTACAGACAATGATATAACAGCCAAAAGACAAAAAGAGAAATATACAACTTGGCATAATCCTGAATTAAACCTTACTTCGTTAACCCACAAAACAGAGAATGGGTTAGCAATTGTAAATGCAGAATATGACATGCCTTCAGTCAAAGCCAAATTATATTTGACTTATCAAATCAATAACGAAGGTGCAATCAAAGTTTCACAAAAAATGGAAACAGACAAATCTGCTAAAATCATGGATATGTATCGCTTCGGAATGCAGATTCAAATGCCTAAAAATTTAGATCAAATCAATTTCTACGGAAGAGGTCCTATCGAAAACTATGCAGACCGTAATAATGTAACTGATTTAGGACACTATAAACAAACTGTAACCGAACAGTTCTATTCTTATATCCGTCCACAAGAAAATGGAAATAAGACTGACATTCGTTGGTGGAAACAAACTGACAAAGGAGGTAACGGACTGCTATTTATATCTGATGCACCATTCTCTGCTTCTGCATTACATTATTCTATTGAATCATTGAATGATGGAACAAAAAAAGATCAAAGACACTCAGAGTTCATAAAACCCATCAACTATACAAATATGTGTATTGATAAAATACAAATGGGATTAGGTTGCGTAAATACATGGGGAGCTGTACCCTTAAAAAAATATCAAATCCCATACGCAGATTATGAGTTCACATTCATAATGAAACCCATACAAACTAACTTGTAATACATGTATCATGAACGGCATAGACATTGTGATCTATGCCGTTCACTTTCAATTATTAGTAAAAAAGCATAACACTAAACCTTATTACGTTAAATTACAAACCCAAACTTTCACATTTTTAAAAAATATATTACTTTTATTGCCGATTTTTTACAACAAAGTTTAACAAAAAACAATCCCACATAAAAAAAATGGCAGCAAACAAAAGTTCAAATAGCTATTCTAAAAAAGGGAAGAAAAACTTCTTCAAAGGCAAATCATTTATACTATTACTAGGATTACTTTTAGGGGCAGGTATTATGATTGCTCTTTATAGTACATCAGTCCATTTTTCCACAGATGAATCTTGTATGGTTTGCCATGTTCATCCACACGTACAAAATAGTTGGAAACTCTCTAAACATGTCAACAATGGAAGTGGAGTAAAAACCCATTGTGTAGCCTGCCATCTTCCACCTCAAAATGATACATGGAATCACTATTCAGCAAAAGCACAATTAGGTTTAAAGGATATTTGGGCTTACTTAACAAAAGATAGCGCAGATTTTGATTGGAATATGAAATCAGAATTAGAGCAAGCTATCAAATACATACCCAATGAATCATGTAAAGAATGTCATCAAAACTTATTTCCAGAAGGAGTTACACAAGATGGGATCACTGCCCATTTGTACTATGAAGAAAATGAAAAAAAATTAGATTTACAATGTATTAGTTGCCATTTAGATGCAGGTCATTACAATCCGGACTATAGTCATGGAAAATTAACCGGTATTCCAACAGCATCTACAGCTATTGACACAAGCCTTTATTTCAAAGAAGCAACATCCGTCTCCTCTTTCAACGATTATATCGAACAAATTCCGGGAACAGCGGTATCTTTTAAGATGATCGCAATACCCGGTGGTTCTTTTAAGATGGGAAGTTCCAATAAAGAAGATTTCCATAAAGAGGATGAAGCACCCATTAGAAACGTGACAATCAGTCCTTTCTTTATGGCTGAATTAGAAGTAACATGGGATCAATATTGGGCATTTTACGGACAAACAATGAGCGAAGGACGTACTCCTCCTGAAACAGTTTATGCAAACAACAGTAATGACCCAGAAGTTGATGCTATATCTGGTCCAACTCCTCCATTTGGTTTTCCAGATCAAGGTTGGGGTGGTGGTGAACGACCTGCTATCACAATGACTCACTATGCAGCAGAAACATTTTGTCAGTGGTTATCTAAAAAAACAGGAAAAAAATATCGTCTTCCAACAGAAGCTGAATGGGAATACGCTGCTCGTGGAGGAACGGAAACTCCTTATTTCTTTGTGGGTTCTCCATCTGATTTCTCTGACCAAGGTTTCTGGCGTAGATTTTTTGATGCCAAAACAGATAGTATAAGTTCTTATGTTATTTACGCAAAAAACAGCAAAAACAAAACTCAAGAGCCAAAGGAAGTAAAAGCTAATCCTTATGGATTAAAGAACATGTTAGGAAATGTTATGGAATATTGCGCTGACAAATATGCATCAAACGCTTATAGCCAAACAGGAGATAATGTTACAAATCCTCTGAATATGGAAGGAGAAGAATGGGTTGTACGTGGTGGAAATTACAATTCTGATGCTGCAGATGTCCGTGTTGCAGCTCGTGATTATACAAAACATGATGCTTGGTTAAAAACAGACCCACAAAATCCTAAAAGCATTTGGTGGTATTCCGATATTCGTGGTATTGGATTCCGTGTTGTCTGTGAACCAGATTCTATTATTGAGGTAAAATAAAATTGATTATAAAACATTAAAATATCATGAAAGAAAAAAACAATCTTAGTAGAAGATCTTTTTTAAAAACTTCAGCAATGGCTGGAGCATTAAGTGCTATTGGGACAGGGAGTGCAAGCGTTTTAACCTCATGTTCTGGAGAAAATGAGAGTAAAACCAACAAGCCCCTTAAAGAACCTGGGACCTACTACATTCCTGAATTACCGGATAAAGCAGCTGACGGTAAAGAATTAAAGGCCGGAGTTATTGGTTGTGGTGGTCGTGGTTCAGGTGCGGCCATGGATTTTTTAGCTGCAGCAAATGGCGTAACTATCATTGCTTTGGGTGATACATTTCAAGAAAGAGTAGATGAGTTAGCTAATAAACTTAAAGAAAAAGGGAATGAAATTCCAGCTGATAAGAGATTCGTTGGATTAGATGCTTATAAGCAGGTTATTGATAGTGGAGTTGATGTGGTAATAATTGCAACTCCTCCTGTTTTCCGCCCAGTTCATTTCCAATATGCAACAGAAAAGAACAAACATTCATTTTTGGAAAAACCAATTTGTGTAGATCCAGTAGGTTACCGCACTATAATGGCCACAGCAAAACAGGCTCAAGCAAAAAATCTTTGTGTCATTACCGGTACACAGCGCCATCACCAACGCAGTTATTTAGCTGCATATAAAAAAATAATGGAAGGAACAATTGGAGAAATCACAGGAGGTACAGTCTATTGGAATCAGAATATGTTATGGTTTCGTGAACGTCAGAAAGGTTGGAGTGATTGTGAATATATGATTAAGGATTGGGTTAACTGGAAATGGTTATCTGGAGATCATATAGTTGAACAACATGTACATAACATTGATGTCTTCACTTGGTTCAGTGGTTTAAAACCTATTAAAGCAGTTGCTTTTGGTTCTCGTCAACGCCGTATTACAGGTGATCAATTTGACAATTTTAGTGTTGATTTCACAATGGAAAACGGTGTTCATCTACATAGTATGTGTCGCCAAATTGACGGTTGTGCAAACAATGTAAGTGAATTTATCCAAGGAACTAAAGGTTCATGGAATAGTTCAGGTCAAGTTATTAAAGATTTAGCCGGAAATGTGATTTGGCAATATGATCATGAAGCAGAAAAAGCAACATTTGCTCAAAACAACCCATACACATTGGAACATGTAAACTGGATTAATTGTATCCGTGCAAACAAACCTATAGAACAAGCTTCTGAAACAGCTGTTTCAAATATGGCGGCCATTATGGGACGTGAAGCTGCTTATACAGGTACTGAAATAACTTGGGATGCAATGACTGCTTCTCCTCTTGATTATACTCCAAAAGATCTTAATTTAGGGAAAATGGACATGACAGGTTTCACTGTTCCTGTTCCAGGTAAACCTCGCGATGAAAAAAAGAAATAAGTATGGCAATCAATAGAAGAGATTTTTTAAGGACATCGTTAGCTAGTACTGCTTTTGCAGTCGGAGGTTCAACTTTAATTGGATGTAATAGCCAAACAACAGCCCAACCAGAAGCTTGTCCTTCTGAAAAGAAATGTTGTAATAACGCAGAGTTAAAGATTTCATTTCAAGAAGGGAATGCCATAGGGGAAACACTGAATGAAAAGTTTGACTATATGGAAAAACTTGGCGTTGTAGGTTTTGAACCAGGTGGACGTAATTTAAAAGATCGTGTTAAAGAAATCAAAGAGGCTCAAAACGGACGTAATATTAAAGTAAGTGCTATTTGTGCAGGTTTCCAAGGTTTCATTCTTTCAACAGATCCTGCTATTCGTAAGCAATGTATGGATACAATGAAAGAAATTATAGCTGCTGCAGGTGAATTAGAATCTACGGGTGTTATTATTGTACCAGCCTTTAATTCACAAAAACCGGTTATGCCACACACTTCTGAGACTCGTGATTTTTTGTGTGAACAATTCAATGAAATGGGTAATTACGCAAAAGAACATGGTACAACTGTTATTTTCGAACCATTGAACAGAAAAGAGGCTTTTTATCTTCGTCAAGTAGCAGATGCAGCATCTCTTTGTCGTGATATTAATAATCCAGGAGTTCGTTGTATGGGAGACTTTTGGCATATGACTTGGGAAGAAACTTCAGATATGGGAGCATTTCTTTCTGCGGGTGAATACCTACAACATGTTCACATCGCTAGTCGTAAACGTCGTTGTACTCCAGGAGAAGATGGAGAAGCAGATAACTATGTAAACGGCTTCAAAGGTCTAAAAATGATTGGGTATAATAAATACATAAGTTTTGAATGTGGTTGTAAAGGAGATAAAAGTATTTTAGTTCCTGCCGCAGTCGAACTTATACGTAAACAATGGGAAGAAGCTTAACAATATGCCATTAGTCTACGCAAATATGCAAATGAGTGAGGTGTTGGAAGAACACACCTCACTCATTCCAGTTATAAACCGGTTCGGAATTCGGTTAGGTTTAGGAGATTACTCTATTCAAGAAATTTGTGATAAATTTCAATTAGATTGTGATTTCTTTTTAACAGTGATAAATACATTCCTGAATGAGGAATATTTTCCTGAAAAAAAATTACAAACATTTCATACATCTCAAATCATAGATTACCTAACCAAGACCAATCAATTTTATCTACGAAACCAACTACCCAATATTGAACGTCATTTACAATTATTCATCAAACAAAGTCTCCCGGGTAACAATTCTTTATCCCTAATTGGAAAATTCTTTTTATCCTTCAAAGATGAATTAAATAATAGAATCCAAAAAGATCAAGAAGAATGGTTCCCTTATTGTTTATCTTTAAGTGAAAAGTTAAAATCCATTCAACAGACAAAGATTTTAGACAAAAAACAGATAAATATCCATTTTGAATCCGAAGATTCAATTGAAGCGTTGCTGACTGATTTAAAAAGCATTATGATCAAACATATTTCTGGAGACTATAATGAGAATTTATGTTATGCTGTAATTTTTGCTCTCAACAGTTTAGAAAAAGACATCAAGCAACATAATCGAATTCGTTATCGGATTTTAACACCTATAGTCAGAGCAATGGAAGAACTTTGTTCTTAATCTCTTTTATTCAATGCTTCAAATTAAACACATAGCGATTATTTTACCTGATACGCTACAATATGTAGGATTACAAAATCTATTGGTTAATTATTTTCCGCCAGTAGAGATATCTCATTATCCTACTTTTGAAGCTTCTTTATCTTCTAATACTGACACATTTGATTACTATATCACAAATGCAACTCTATTCGTATTAAATGCCGATTTTTTCTTACCTCGAAGAAATAAAACAATCGTTTTAGTAAATAGTATGGATGGTGAAAAAAACAACTCATATCCTTCAAACTACATTTCTATTCATTCGACACAAGAAACAATTATAGAACAATTCAAACAATTCTTTATTAAAGAAAATGGATATACCTCTACAGATACTAATAAAGAATTATCTATCCGTGAAATCGAAGTACTTCAACTGATAGTAAAAGGGATCACCAATAAAGAAATAGCAGACAAATTATATATCAGTCTGAACACCGTACAAACCCATCGTAAAAATATAACGGCCAAATTAGGAATCAAAACCGTTTCCGGGCTAACCTTCTATGCTATCATGAATGGAATTATATCTGGTGATGATATCGAACTTTAATAAACAAAACCAATAATTCTAAAAAATCACTACTTGTAGTGATTGCCACTTTCTATTCTTTCATGTTTCTTTGTAATCAAATTAAACTTAATTATCAGAACATGAATCCACATTATTTTTATTTGTTATTTATCTGTATATTAATAACAAACATAAGACCATTAAAAGCGAATCAACAAGATACATCTAAAATACAAAAGGAAATTAAATTAAATGAAATAGTTATACAATCCTTCAAACAACAACGGGACCTTCGTTTAGAGCCTATTGCTGCAACAAGTATAACTGGTTCTGCTATCCAAAACCGGAATATAACTAATATAAAGGAACTTAGTTCTTCTATTCCGAACTTGTTCATGCCGGATTATGGGTCTAAACTGACATCTCCTGTTTATATTCGCGGTATTGGTTCAAAAATAAACTCACCGTCTGTTGGTTTATATGTGGATGGTATTCCTTATTTTGAGAAATCTGTTTTTGATTTTAATTTTAGTGAGATTGCTAAAATGGAAGTATTACGTGGCCCTCAAGGTACACTTTATGGTCGTAATACTATGGGAGGGATTATCAATGTCTACACCAAATCTCCATTAAAATATGAAGGAACCAATATTGGGTTATCCAATGGAAATTATGGTTATCAAGAATACACATTGTCACATTACCATAAAATAGGTGAAAATTTTGGCCTTGCCATTTCTGGGAATTACAATCACCATGATGGTTATTTTACTAATTTATATACTGATAAAAGAGCTGATAATATCAATGCCGGAATAGCTCGTATTCGTATGGAATGGGAAGTCCAAGAGAATCTCTCTTTGGGATTAACAAGTTCATTCGACCGTTCAAATCAAGGAGGATACCCTTATGCCATTTACGACACAATAACAAATAAACCAGGTCAAGTAAATTATAATGATTATAGTTTTTATAAAAGAACCATCTCTACATCAGGATTTTCCATGGATTATAAAGGAGATGGTTATAATATCAACAGCCGCACTTCTTTTCAATATATTTCAGACCATCAAGGTATAGATCAAGATTTCACTCCGCAAAATATCTATTTTGCTCGACAAGATATGAAACAAAAGATGTTTACAGAAGAGTTTAATATCAAATCTACAACCATAAATAAATACAAATGGCTATTTGGCGCTTTTGGATTCTGGCAAGGAATAGATAATACTGTTATATTAGATTACTTATCTAAAAAATATGCAACACGTAAACTATACAATATACCTACTTATGGTCTTGCCTTCTATCATCAATCAACTATAGATAACCTTATCATACAAGGTTTATCCTTAACCTTTGGAATTCGTTATGATTATGAACACGCTTCAAACCTTTATCATTATTATAAAGAAGATTCACTAGAATCAAAATTACAAGACACATTTGATAATAACCTAAAATTTAGCCAAGTAACTCCCAAGTTTGCATTACAATACATATTTCCATCAAGTGGAACAATCTATGCAACAGTAACTAAAGGATATAAAACAGGAGGATTTAATACTTCTTTTGAATCAGAAGAGGATCGTACATTCAAACCTGAAACTAGTTGGAATTATGAAATTGGAGCAAAACATCCATTCATTGACAAACGTCTAAATGCAGAAGTCAGCCTATTTTGGATTGATTGGCGAAATCAACAAATATACCAAATGTTAGCCACTCAAAATGGTCAACTCCTTCGAAACGCAGGACATAGTGAAAGTAAAGGGATGGAGTTAAGCTTACAAGGAAATCCGATGAATGGATTAATGATACAACTTAATTATGGTTTTACCCACGCCAAATTCAAAGATTATAAGGATGATAAAAAGGGGATTAATTATGCAGGGAACTATCTTCCAATGGTTCCTAAACATACTTTTTCAATAGGAACAGACTATACAATTTCCAAACCTTTACCGGTCATTGACCGTATAACATTCAGTATAAATTATACCGGTACAGGACGTCTTTATTGGAAAGAAGACAATAAAATATCACAACCCTATTATGGTCTACTAAACGCAAAGGTTTCAACAACCAAAGATTTTATTACTTTTGCAGTTTGGGCTAAGAATATTACCAACACAAATTACAATAGCTTTTATTTTGAAAGCGGGGGAAAAGGATTAGCTCAAAAAGGACGTCCTTTCACTATAGGAGGAAACATACAATTGAATTTTTAAACAACATGATACAAAAAGAAAAAACATATAATTTAGTCACATTCTTCTGTCTTTACATTGCACAAAGTATACCAATGAGTTTCTTCTCTACTGTGATACCTGTCATGATGCGACAAGAGAATTTTTCTCTATCAGCGATTGGACTACTCCAGCTTATTAAGTTACCTTGGATTTTAAAATTCTTTTGGTCTCCTATTGTTGATCGACATGCCATCACCACTTCTGATTATAAACGATGGATATTTTCATCTGAGCTTGTCTATGCTATTTTGATATTAGCAGTATCATTCTTAGACTTCAAAACAGATTTTCACACGATAGTCACACTTATCATTGTCTCTTTCATAGCCTCAGCTACCCAAGATATAGCAACTGATGCGTTAGCAGTCCTTGCTTTCAATAAAAGAGACAAAAGTCTTGTTAACAGCATGCAATCCATGGGCAGTTTTGGTGGTTCAATGATTGGTAGTGGCATTTTATTACTTTTATTCAAACAAATAGGATGGAATAACCTACTACCCTGCCTTTCTATATTTGTCATTATAGCCCTTATGCCTTTATTTTTTAATAAAAAGATTGAAATACAACCTAAAAAACAAGAGCAACGAGCAAAAAAAGCAGATGTATTCTACTTTTTCGCCCGTAAAAGTATATGGAAGCAGATCGGATTCTTATTCCTTTACTATTCCGGTTTAATCGGAACACTTGCCATGTTAAGGCCATGGTTAGTCGATTTAGGTTATGACATAAAAGAGATTGGCATGATGAGTGGAGTTGCAGGAACCTTTATTGGTTTTATATCTTCTTTTATGGGGGGCGTGATTATTCGTCAAATCGGACGTCATAAAGCACGCGTTTTATTTTCCCTATTTGTTTTTCTTGCTACTCTTTACTTTTTTGGAATATCTTATACAGTTCCGACCACTCCACTTCTATATGGAGGGATTTTCCTTTTATGGGGAAGTTATGGTATGGCAACGATTGTTGTCTATACAACAGCGATGGATTGTGTTCGCCCCGGACGTGAAGGAACTGATTTCACAATTCAGACAGTCATAACTCATTTAAGTGGGATGTTAATGGCTATTGTTAGTGGGAAAATTGCAGACTACACTGGATACCATGGCCTCTTTCTATTTGAGACAAGCATAGCTCTTACCTCACTCATCTATATATTAATTGTTTTCAGAAAAGAAAAAAAGACAATATGAAACAAGAACTTTTAGATAAATACAACATACCCGTACCTCGATACACCAGCTATCCTCCTGCGAATTATTTCCATGAAGGTTTTAGCCGTGAACAATATATGAAAGCGATTAGCGAATCTAACCATCAACATCCACAATCGATTTCATTCTATTTTCACATACCATTTTGTCTACGTCTTTGCCATTATTGTGGATGTAACTCATACGCAGCACCAACGCAAGAGATACTTCAACGCTATATAAAGGCATTACATAAAGAGATAGATATGGTTGTTCCTTTCATTTCCAAGGAACGAAAAATTTCACAAATCCATTACGGAGGAGGTACTCCAACCTTTTTACCGGCTTCGGATTTAGAGGAGTTAAACCAGCATGTGCTGCATCAGTTTGAAACAATCGACAACCCAGAAATAGCCATTGAATGTCATCCCGGTTGGTTAAAAGAAAGCGATTGGGAACAACTGATTAAAGCTGGTTTCAACCGATTAAGTATCGGCATTCAAGATTTCAATCTAAAAGTATTAGAGGCTGTCCATCGCCAAGCTCCTTTATTACCAATTGAAGAAATCGTGAAGATTCTACGTTCACACGGTATGCGAATCAATATGGATTTTCTTTATGGTTTACCATACCAAACTGAGGATAGTTTTGCCGAAACAATAGAAAAAGCGATTTCTCTGCAACCAGATCGTTTAGTCACTTTCTCATACGCTCATGTTCCTTGGGCATTCCCTCGTCAAAAGGTATTAGAGAAAGTAGGTTTACCTTCTGGTGAAGAAAAAAGTAAAATGTTTGAAACTGCACGAAAGATTCTTTGTGAAGCAGATTATCAACCCATAGGTTTAGATCATTTTGTCCGTAAAGAGGATGAACTATATGCAGCATTACAAAATGGTCAATTACACAGGAACTTCCAAGGATATTGTACAAGACGGACAACCGGACAGGTTTATGCATTCGGTGTTACTGGTATCAGCCAATTAGGAACTGCATACGTTCAAAACACAAAAGACATTTTAGCATATATCGAACTTGTAGAATCAGGGAAACTACCCGTATCCAAAGGCTATTCTTTAAGTAAAGAAGAACAAATCACACGGGAAGTAATTGAAATGTTAATGTGTAATTATCGGATAGATTGGGAAGAACTATCCTTGCAATTATCAATGCCAATAGAAGAGATCAAGCATGCAACCTGCTATGATGAAAATCGTTTACAAGATTTTGCCAATGACGGTCTCATTACTTATAACACTAATTTGATAGAAATGACAGCAGAAGGAAGATTATTCGTCCGGAACATTGCTGCATCTTTGGATAGATTAATGTTAGACACAAACAAATCATTTTCTAAACCTATATAAAATGGAAAAAGAGGTTATAATCATAGGAGCAGGACTAACCGGGTTGACAACTGGTTTTTGGTTAAATCGTGCCGGGATAGACATCCAAATTATAGAACAACAAAACCGTATTGGGGGACAGATACAAACATTCCAAGAAAATGGCTTCATTTATGAAAGTGGACCAAACACAGGTATAGTCTCCTATCCTGAAGTTGCAGAACTTTTTGAAGCGTTGACTCCAACCTGTTTATTAGAAACAGCCCGTGAAGAATCCAAACGACGTTTAATATGGAAAGGGAACCGTTTCCATGCTCTTCCTTCCGGATTATTGAGTGCGGTAACTACCCCTCTTTTTTCATTCTATGACAAGTTTCGTATCTTAGGAGAACCATTCCGTCCTAAAGGCACCAACCCAAATGAATCTGTTGGCGAGCTAACTGTCAGACGTTTAGGCAAATCATTTCTCAACTACGCAGTTGATCCTTTTTTGTCCGGAGTATATGCTGGAGATCCCATGCGACTTGTCACTCGATATGCACTTCCCAAACTTTACAATTTGGAACAAGAATATGGTAGTTTTATACGTGGTTCCATAGCCAAAGCGAAACTACCCAAGACAGATCGTGATCGTCTCGCTACCAAAAAAGTATTTTCTGCAACGGGGGGATTATCCCAATTAACCCATGCAATGTCAAAAGAAATTGGAGACGACCGGATCACACTTTCAGCCTCACAAGTGACCATTCAACCAGATAATGGTAAATGGTCGGTCATTTTTACCACACCATCAGGCGAACAAAAGATTTATGCCCAAAAAGTAATCACGACAACAGGATCCTATACGCTTCCCCATTTGTTACCTTTTATCACCAAGGATAAGATGGACAAACTGAACAATTTGTATTATGCCCCGATCGTACAAGCAAGCGTAGGTTTCCACGATACCAAAGGGTTACGTTTTGAAGCTTTTGGAGGATTAATTCCTTCACTGGAGAAAAAGAATGTGCTCGGCATTTTATTCCCATCAGCCTGTTTCTCCGGACGTGCCCCTGAAAATGGAGCATTGTTTTCATTCTTTATTGGAGGAGTTAAGCATACGGAATTTACTACATGGCCAGAAGATAAGTTAAAAGGGCTTATCGAAGAAGAGGTACATACGATGTTGAAATTCCCCAAAGGAGTAAAACCAGATATGATACACATATTCCGTCACAAACATGCAATTCCTCAGTATGGGGAAAATAGTGGTATTCGTTTCGAGACCATTGCAGAGATAGAACATCTTTATCCGGGACTGTTTATTGCGGGAAATATAAAAGGAGGTATCGGTATGGCAGATCGTATCCGACAAGCTACAACAATCGCAAATCAAATTATAAAAAATGGCACGCAGAAAAATTTCAAATAGTCAGGCTGTTTGTATAACTCTTTTATGGGGATTTCTATGTTACATCATGCTAACATCTACTGAAAAAGTCACTTTTGATATACTTTTTGCATTAATAGCCTCTGCAATTATTGTTTTTGTTCCTATCTATAAAAACATAAAAAGCAGGAATAAATAACACTTTGTTACTTTTATCCGTTTAAAATAGAGAAATAATATTTTAAACGGATTTTTTCTTTCATTTACTTGTTTATATTATTTTTTAACTTACCTTTGCGGCGGCAAAAAAGATAGAGATAAACTTAACAAATAGGTATTTATAGTATAACATCAAATAAATAAGTCTTATGAAGGCAAATGAAGTATTAGACAATTTGAAAAGAAGATTTCCTAATGAACCGGAATATCATCAGGCTGTTTCTGAAGTATTAGCTACAATTGAAGAGGCATACAACGAACATCCAGAATTCGAAAAAAGCAATTTGATCGAACGCCTTTGTATTCCAGATCGTATCTTTTCATTCCGTGTAACATGGATGGATGATAAAGGACAAATACAGACCAACATGGGTTACCGTATCCAACACAATAATGCAATTGGCCCGTACAAGGGTGGTATTCGTTTCCATGCATCTGTAAACCAATCCATTCTAAAATTCTTGGCATTCGAACAAACTTTTAAAAACTCATTGACAACATTACCAATGGGTGGTGGTAAAGGTGGTTCAGATTTCAGCCCGCGTGGTAAGTCTAATGCTGAAATCATGCGTTTCTGTCAAGCTTTCGTCTTAGAATTATGGCGTCACATTGGCCCAGACACTGACGTTCCTGCAGGAGACATAGGTGTGGGAGGTCGTGAAGTTGCCTATATGTATGGTATGTACAAGAAATTAGCTCGCGAAAATACCGGTACATTCACAGGTAAAGGTATTGAATTCGGTGGTTCATTAGTACGTCCGGAAGCAACAGGTTACGGAAATGTTTATTTCCTTCTTCAGATGTTAAAGACAAAAGGTATCGACATTAAGGGCAAGACTGTTTGCGTTTCTGGATCCGGTAATGTGGCTCAATACACTGTTGAAAAGCTAATTAGTTTAGGTGCAAAAGTAGTTACCATGTCAGATTCTGATGGTTACATTTATGACCCGGATGGTATCGACCGTGCAAAATTGGACTACATCATGGAATTGAAGAACCTATATCGTGGTCGTATCCGTGAATATGCAGAAGAATACGGTTGCAAATACGTAGCAGGTGCACGTCCATGGGGCGAAAAATGTGATATCGCTATGCCAAGTGCAACTCAGAATGAGTTAAATGGAGAAGATGCTAAGACTTTGTTGGCAAATGGTTGTTTTGCAGTTTCAGAAGGGGCAAACATGCCTTCTACTCCTGAAGCAATCGAAGTGTTCCTTGCAGCGAAGATCCTATATGCTCCGGGCAAAGCAGCAAATGCTGGCGGTGTTTCCGTATCAGGTTTGGAAATGACACAAAACGCCCAGAAGTTAAGCTGGAGCAGCGAAGAAGTTGACCAGAAATTACAAAGCATTATGGAAAACATCCATGGCCAATGTGTTAAATATGGTAAGCAAGAAGATGGTTACGTCAACTACGTGAAAGGGGCTAACGTTGCCGGTTTCATGAAAGTAGCAAAAGCCATGATGGCACAAGGTATCATCTAATTTATTTTTTATGGTTATTCTTTCATAAAATAGAATAGAAGAAAAAAGAGACGGAAGTTGCTGGTTAAACAGTGATCTCCGTCTTTTTTTATATATCTTATCCTTCTATTGGGGCTTGCCAACTATTAACTTTTTATTACCTTAGTGCCGAAAAAATAAAAACATGGTTACTGAAAAATTAAAACAACTTTACCAAACATATACAGGTTCACCCGCATCCGGTATAACGGAACTATCCTCTTCTGGCTCCAATCGCCGTTATTTCAGATTAACAGGAACAACGTCCCTTATAGGTGTAAGTGGCACCTCGACGGAAGAGAACCGTGCTTTCTTGTATATGGCCCAGCATTTTAGAGAGAAAGGGCTACCTGTTCCGCAAGTACTGATCAGCACCGAAGATCAATCCTTTTACCTGCAAGAAGATTTAGGGGATACCCTTTTATTCAATGCGATAGAAAAAGGGCGGAAAAGCTGCTTCTTTGATGAGACGGAAAAGGCATTACTAAAGAAAACAATCAAGCTCCTTCCCTCTCTTCAATTCAAAGGTGCTGAAGATTTCGATTTCAGCCAATGTTATCCCCAACCGGAATTCAACGAACGTTCAATTCTTTGGGATCTCAACTATTTCAAATACTGTTTCTTGAAAGCCACAGGCATGGAATTCCAAGAAAACAAATTGGAAGATGATTTCCAAAAGATGAGCGAAGTGCTGTTACAAGATTGCAGTCCGACATTCATGTACCGCGATTTCCAATCCCGGAATGTAATGGTCAAGGAGGGTGAACCTTGGTTTATCGACTTCCAAGGAGGACGAAAAGGACCTATCTATTACGATGTCGCCTCTTTTCTTTGGCAAGCAAAGGCTAAATACCCGGATGAGTTACGTCAGGAATTGATCAATGATTATTTAGAGGTACTCAAACAATATATGGAGGTGGATGAACAACATTTTTTCCACCAACTTCGTCACTTTGTCCTTTTCAGGACATTACAGGTTTTAGGAGCTTACGGATTCCGAGGGTATTTCGAGAAAAAGCCCCATTTCATCCAAAGTGTACCTTATGCTATAGACAACCTCAGACAGCTTCTAAAAGAGGACTATCCAGAATATCCCTACTTGTGTTCCGTACTCAAAAGTTTAACAAACCTATCCCAATTTTATGACGAGAAACGGACACTCAAAGTGAAGGTCTTCAGTTTCGCATATAAGAAGGGAATACCGAATGACCCAAGTGGAAATGGCGGAGGATTCGTCTTTGATTGCAGGGCCATCAACAACCCTGGGAAATATGAACGTTATAACCATTTCACCGGACTTGACAAGCCGGTTATCCAATTCTTAGAAAAAGATGGGGAAATCACCCACTTCTTGGAACACGCTTACGAGATGGTAGATGCTGCAGTCAAACGATATATTGATCGTGGCTTTACCAATCTGATGATCTGCTTCGGTTGCACCGGAGGCCAACACCGTTCGGTTTATTCGGCTCAGCACACAGCAGAACATATCCATTCCAAATTTGGCGTACAGGTGGAGCTTGTACACAGGGAACAAAATATTGAACAACTCTTTAACACAACATTATGAAAGCTATGATTTTTGCTGCGGGATTGGGGACTCGCCTCAAACCGCTTACTGACCATACCCCCAAAGCTTTACTCCCAATCAACGGGAAACCGATGCTGGAGCATGTGATTCTTAAACTGAAAGATGCAGGCTTCAATCAAATAGCCATCAACATACATCATTTGGGTGAGCAAATCATTGATTTCCTACAAGCAAATAATAACTTCGGTATCGAAATATTTGTATCAGACGAACGGGATTACCTGCTTGACACAGGCGGAGGAATCAAACATGCCGAATCCTTCCTGCAAGGAGATGAACCTTTTCTGATTCATAATGCAGATATATTGTCTAACATAGACTTGCGTAAGCTCTATGAACACCATTTGGAAACGAACCCATTGGCGACCCTATTGGTAAGCAAACGCAAAACCTCCCGCTATTTACTTTTCGACAAAGAAAATAAACTTTGCGGATGGAGAAACAGGGAAACAGGTGAAGTCAAATCTTTCTATCCCTACTTTGAGCCAAACCAATACAAAGAGTTTGCCTTTAGCGGCATCCATGTTCTGTCTCCTAAAATTTTTGACTGGATGGAAGAATGGACAGGTAAGTTTTCCATCATAAACTTCTATCTTTCTATCTGTGCCAAGACAAATATCCATGCGTATGACGTAGAGAATCTTCGTCTGTTGGATATAGGCAAACCGGAATCTTTAGCATTGGCAGAACAATGGTTAAAAGAGGAGATCTAATTTTCTGCTGAAGTTTTTCTAAACAGACAAGCAAAGCATAAAAAAAGGATGGGCATTGAATGTTGAATTCATGCCCATCCTTTTTTTTGTTTTTCTATATAAAGCTACCTTTACATTACATCCGATGTAATCTGAAATTGGTCGGATGTAATCTCAATTACATCCGATGTAATTTTATCTCCCTGGGCAGAGAAATTTTTTTTCCTGGGCAGGGAGATAAAATCGGTTATTTTCATTTTCATTCTCTATTCCGGTTTCAAGACGACTCCTAAACTTCTCTTTCCATCCATCTTTATAACAATTGGTTTTTCAAAACGAACGTGACGAACAAAGTCCGTTTCCTGAACTGCAGGCTGCGCATTTAAGAAACTTTCATCAAACCAACCATCCCCTTTAAAAGGGTTGACGGTAAAATAACCGACACCGAATGAGGTCAAATTCTGAAAGAAATGGGTTCCCTGGCTTGGGTCAACCCGGTAATTTTCCAAGCCACATTCCACAATGACACGTGCATTGCTTATATGAGGCCATTTAACTGGTATTCCTAACCAAGAATCACTGCTTCCCCAACGTCCCGGACCAACCAAGACATATCCCTTTCCCTCTGCCGTAAATTGACGGTTGATTTTCTCTATTTCATAAGCAATCAACTGATTATTTGAAGAGCTGAAAGCACCTGTTTTCACATAAACCACATCTTGTACATCAGTAACAAGTCCATGTCCTAACACGCTGGTAGAAGACAACAGAGTATCCTGTTGTTCAACAAGCGTCAAGTCTTCATCCATTACCTCCTTATTATCTACAATCGGACGAATCTGTAGCAGATAGAACGTAGCCTTACTCGGATCCTTTACGTTAATATTGACCGCGAACTCAATCTCTACGGGTCGTCCCATCTCATTTTGCCCAATATGCAGAATTTGGGTCAATGTGTCAGCCAAAGGAAATACATCATGTTGTAAAATATTCACAAAAGAAAGGATTTTCCGTCCTCCAGGGTAATACCCATCTCTGATGATCTGGTCATAGGGATCATAGGTTGAAACAATGTACTTCAAAGCACCGTCAGCATCCGCATCCTTCAAATTCAGACGAAGCAAATTAAAGGAATCATCAACTGAAAACTGAGTGGTCATATTTTTTAAATCCAACGCATAATAACGAGTTTGCGTTTCACGAAGCGCAAAATCAACCGTACTCATTTGTAAAATATTATGCGGATGTCGTGGAGAAAAACGTAAGGTTTGCCCTCCATCTACAATATATTTTCCTAATCCTAACGCAATATTGGCAATTCCATCTTCCGCTTTTTCATTCCCAATGGGATAAAAATTCAAAGAACGTGCAACACCTGACAAGGTCGGATAAAAATGGTCGTTATACTGGTTACCGACTACTTCCTGCAACACCACCGCCATCTTTTCTTGGTCAATCAGATTGGAGGTCGCAGTCATGTATGCCTTGCTGTCACGATAAAAAACGGAAGCATAAACCGCCTTTATTGCGTCACTCAACATACGAAGCATCTCATATTTATCCTCTAACTTCGGAATCATATAAGTAGAATAAATCCCGGCAAACGGTTGGTAATGGGAATCCTCTAACAAACTGGAAGAACGGATAGCTAAAGGGCCTTTGATGACGTCAAAGAAAGCCATCAAATCCTCAATTAAACGTGTCGGTAAGCTGGCTCGCAAGAAATATTTCAGAATCACATCATCTTCCACATCACTTAAAGCCAACGGATACAGCTCATTGGTTTCCATGAACTCGTCAAAGATATCGGTACAGATAACAACCGTTTTCGGTATCGTCACACTAAAATGTTCCTGTTCCAATTTCGGATAACGTTTGACCATTGCTCCAATAAAAGCCAAACCTCTCCCCTTTCCTCCCAACGAACCGTCTCCAATACGGGCAAAATTACTGTATTCATCAAAACGTTCTTTTTGATAGACTGCCACGACACCGGAGTTCTTCATGCGTCTATACTCGACAATCAGGTCAAAAATCAATTGACGAGCCTCATCCATATTATTGTAATCACTTACATCTACCCGCTTCAAAACCTCAGCCGGAGGAAACATGGCACGTGAATAGAAAAAGCGCGAAAAATGGTTACGGCTCAAATGATAAACCAATGAATCATCCGGGATCTGGAATACCTTCTTCTGTAAATCCTTCAGATTTTTAATACGCATAATTTCTTCTTTCGTCTGCGGATTCAAAATCACAAAATCTCCAAAACCAAAACGTTGCATAATCTTCTTCCGCAAATCTTGGGGATAACTCTTTGAATTCTTATCTATAAAAGAGGCACCCAGTTCTTTTGCATACACTTGATTAGCAACCTCCGATGACTCCATGATAATCGGAATAATCATTCCGGTTTTCCGCACATACCGCCCAAATTTATAACCTGCATACGGATCCTTTTGTCCATCACGCATAAAACTCATATCCGATATGATACCCAATATATTATCCCGGTACTGGTCAAAAATACGGACAGCCTCTTCGTATGTACGAGCCAACTTGATTTTAGGACGGCCACGCATACGAAGCGTACGTTGATGTTCATTTAAAGCTTCTTTAGCAAACATTCGGCTCTGTTCCAATATGAAACGATAAAGATGCGGTAACGCGGAAGAGTAGAAACGAACAGAATCTTCAACTAACAAAATCGTTTGAACGCCTACACTCGCTATATCATCCGGGGCATTCATCTTATCCTCTATCAACTTAATGATGGCGAGCAACAATTCAGCATTGCCCAACCAGCTGAACACATAATCAATCGCACTCAAATCTTCATTCGCAATACGTTTGGATACCTCTTTTGAAAAAGGGGTCAATACGACTATCGGGATGTTAGGATAATGTATCTTTATCTCCTTAGCTGCCGAAAAAATATCCCGTTTATCCATATTCGGCATACAAATAATCAATTCAAAATTACGATTCTTCAACTCAGCAAATGCCTCCTCCTCTGTTGTTACCTGCGTAAATCGGGGAGGATAACGAAGACTAAGTGCCGTATATTCATTAAAAATTTGTTCATCCACACGCCCATCGTCCTCCAACATGAAGGCATCATATTTCGTAGCAATAAGCAATACATTATATATACGCTTATTCATTAAATTTGCAAACGATGTGTCTCTCAACACAAGGTTCTTGAAGTCTGGTATTCCACTCATGACGATCTATCAATTAACTGGCCAAAAATAAGAAAAAACAATTAAAAAGCGAGCAGAATATTTTGCCAGCTCAATAGAATTCTTATTTTTGCATTATTGAATGTTATCTTAAAAGGAGATCATACTATGAAAACAGAAGTCATTCTATCAGCATTAGAAGCCAAGCATCCTGGCGAAAAGGAATACTTGCAAGCAGTTAAAGAGGTTCTTCTTTCTATAGAAGAGGTGTACAACCAACATCCTGAGTTTGAAAAAGCAAAAATCATCGAACGTTTGGTTGAACCGGAACGCATCTTCACTTTCCGAGTTCCTTGGGTAGATGATAAAGGCGAAATACAGGTTAACTTAGGTTATCGTGTACAATTCAACAACGCTATTGGCCCGTATAAAGGTGGTATCCGTTTTCATCCTTCTGTAAACTTATCCATTCTTAAATTTTTAGGATTTGAACAAACTTTCAAAAATGCATTGACTACATTGCCCATGGGTGGCGGCAAAGGTGGTTCCGACTTTGCTCCTCGTGGTAAAAGCGACGCTGAAATCATGCGTTTCTGTCAAGCATTCATATTAGAATTATGGCGTAATTTAGGACCGGATCGTGATGTTCCTGCCGGAGATATCGGTGTAGGAGGTCGTGAAGTTGGTTATATGTACGGTATGTATAAGAAATTAGCACGTGAAAATACCGGTACATTCACTGGAAAAGGTATGGAATTCGGAGGTTCAATCCTACGTCCCGAAGCAACTGGATATGGTGCACTCTATTTTGTTCATCAAATGTTAGATACTCATGGTATTGATATAAAAGGCAAAACTGTTGCTATCTCCGGCTTCGGTAATGTAGCTTGGGGAGCGGCTAAAAAGGCAACCGAATTGGGTGCAAAAGTTGTAACAATCTCCGGTCCGGATGGTTACGTATATGACCCGGAAGGAATTGCTGGCGATAAGATCGAATATATGTTAGAACTAAGAAGCTCCGGAAATGACATCGTTGCTCCTTACGTGGATGAATTCCCAGGAGCCACATTCTTCCCGGGAAAGAAACCTTGGGAACAAAAGGTAGATATCGCTCTTCCTTGTGCTACACAGAATGAATTGGATGCTGAAGATGCACGTATGTTAATTGAGAATAAGACATTATGCGTTGCAGAAGTTTCAAATATGGGTTGTACGGCTGAAGCTGTTGATTTGTTTATCGAACACAAACAACTCTTTGCTCCGGGTAAAGCCGTAAATGCTGGTGGTGTAGCTACGTCCGGATTGGAAATGACCCAGAATGCTATGCATATCTCTTGGAGTGCAGCAGAGGTTGACGACAGATTGCATCAAATCATGAGTGCAATCCATCAACAATGTGTAGAACATGGCCAAGAAGAGGGTTACATCAACTATGTAAAAGGAGCCAATATTGCAGGCTTCATGAAAGTTGCCAAAGCAATGATGGCACAAGGTATCGTATAATAAAATTTCTATGATAGAGGGTGAGCCAACAAAGGCTCACCCTATTTTTAGAATAGGATGAAAACAAAATCCTATAAAAAGTTAACCGACATTTACTGGTTTCAATCCCATCTTTGCCGCTTTCTTGAACATAAATTCTCGAGCCGCCTCATGTTCATTCGGAATGATACCATCCAATATAGCATTTTTGATAGCCTCTTTCAATACTCCAACCGGTTGTGAAGGAGGTAATCCAAATGTTTCCATAATCTCTTCCCCTGTGACAGGAGGTTGAAAATTACGTACTCTGTCCTTTTCTTCTATTTCGGCCAACTTTCCTCTTACTTTCTGAAAGTTAGCCAAAAAACGACGAACCTTCTCCGGATTTTTACTTGTAATATCAGCTTCACATAACTTCATCAAATCATCAATATCATCCCCTGCATCAAATAGAAGTCGACGGATAGCTGAATCCGTCACCTCATCATCTGATAAGACAATAGGACGCATATGCAAATTCACCATCTTCTGTACATACTTCATCTTCTCATTCATGGGTAACTTCATCTTACGAAAGATACCCGGTATCATCTTTTCTCCTATAAAATTATGATTATGGAAAGTCCAACCCAATCGGGTATCAAAACGCTTAGTCGCCGGTTTTGCTATATCGTGAAAAAGTGCGCTCCATCGTAACCAAAGATTATCCGTTGTTTTACTCAAGCGATCCAGAACCATTAAGGTATGGGCAAAGTTATCTTTATGTCCGATTCCCTCCTTTGTCTCTACCCCTTTTAACGCATACAACTCAGGAAAGATTAAAAAAAGTAGTCCACAGCGATCCAACAGTTCAAAACCTATAGAAGGTTTAGGAGAGAGTACTATTTTATTCAACTCATCAACAATACGTTCCTTCGAAATGATTGAGATCCGCTCTTTGTTCCGTTCAATTGCATCAAAAGTGTCCGGATCAATAAAAAATCCCAACTGAGTAGCAAAACGAACTGCACGCATCATACGCAATGGATCATCACTAAAAGTTATATCCGGATCAAGAGGCGTACGAATCAACAAATCTTCCATATCCTCCAATCCCCCAAAAGGATCGACCAACTCCCCATACCGGTCTTTATTCAAACACAAAGCCAAGGCATTAATAGTAAAATCTCTCCGATTCTGATCATCCTCAAGCGTTCCATCCTCAACAATCGGTTTACGGCTGTCATGCGTATAAGATTCTTTTCGAGCACCAACAAACTCTAATTCCAAATCACCAGCTTTCACCTGAGCTGTTCCAAAATTTTTAAATATAGATAAATTAGCTCTTCGTCCCAATTTCTTAGCTACAGCCTTTGCCAATTCAATACCACTGCCAACCGCTACAACATCTATATCTTTGGATGGACGATGCAAAAAAATATCTCTCACATAGCCACCTATCACATATACTTCTACCCCTAATTCATCTGCCGCTTCTGAGATTAGACGAAACGGTTTAGCAGAAATATGTTCTAAAATTTCTTCCTGTTCTATGTACATAAATAATTTACCCTCTTCCGATAAATAAACTGCAAAGATAATTAAATAAAATAGAATCACCTTTCTTTCAGTTTTTATGCCTACTTTTGAAACGAATTAAAAGAATTGAATTAAGAATGAAAAAGAACATAATCTGTATCGCATTAGTATCTTTAGTATTAACAGGTTGCAACAACAATGAGAAAGCAGCACAAGCACGTTTGGATAACGCAAGAAACATGTATGAACGAAGTGAATTTTTTGCTGCAAAAAGTGAAATTGACAGTATTCGTATCCTTTACCCTAAAGAATTCAAGGTAATCAAAGAGGGGCTTACCCTTATGCGTCAAGTGGAACAGAAAGAAGCAGAACGTAATTTATCTTTCTGCGACAGCCTACTTCCTATCAAACAACAAGAATTGGAGGTGCTCAAAAAGAACTTCAATTTAGAAAAGGATTCTGCTTACAATGAGATTGGTAATTATGTATCCAAACAACAAACAATCGAAAAAAACATCCAACGTTGTTACATCCGCTCCGGAGTAAATGAAAAAGGAGAAATGTACTTAGCAAGTGTCTTTTACGGGGGTAAACCTATCAACCATACCGGCATCAAGTTGACGACCAAGGATGATCTTTTTGCAGAAACACCCACGATCCCCTATGATGGTGGATTGAATTACCATTTCAAAGATATGGGAAGTACAACCGAAGTGGTCACCTACATCGGGGAAAAGTGTAAAGACGCTGTCGAATTAATCTATAATAATCAAAAGGAACGTATCCGTGTCGAATATACCGGAGGAAAGCCCTATGTTCTTTATATAGCGGATGCCGATAAAAAAGCAATTGCTGCTACTTATGAGTTAGCCGTTGTCTTAAGCGACATTGAGAAATTAACGAGAGAAAAAGAAAAATCCATCAAGAAATTAGCATATTTGGAAAAGAAACTAACAGAGAAAGAATAATCATATTGAAAAAACTCACATTCAATTTAATAAACAGTTATGAAGAAGAATATTACAGCATTTTTATTTGCTTGCTTGTTTCTTTTAACAGCAACGGCAACTAAAGCAGAAAAGATTGTGACTGTTACCGACATGAATGTTGTCGGTGATGGTATTACCATGAACACAAAAGCCATCCAAAAGGCCATAGACTTCGCCCATGCACAGAAAGACGGTGGATGCGTTGTTTTCCCAAAGGGTAAATATTTAACCGGAACATTGGTTTTGAAATCCAATGTCACACTCAAGATTGAAAAGGATGCAGCTATTTTGGGTAGTACTAATCCATACGACTATTATGCTTTGGAAGAAACCAAAGGTAAAGATAACTCCGCTTTGGCACTTATAGTTGCAGATAAAGCTCAAAACATTAAAATCATTGGTGAAGGTTTAATTGATGGTAATGGACGTGAATTGGCTTTGAACATTGACAGTCTGCACCACATCGGCGAACGTATAGACCCTAACTATACCACCAGATTGAATCGTCCGAACGAAACAGCGCGTCCGAAGTTGTTTTTCATGTCTAACTGTGACAATATTCATATCGAAGGTTTACAATTGAAAAATAGTGCCTGCTGGGGATTATCTTTTGACCTCTGCAACAATCTGACATTGAAATATTTAAACTTCGAGAACCGCGCCTACTGGAATAATGACGGTATCGATGTTACCGATGGTAAGCATGTTCGCATTTCACACTGCTTCATTAATTCTGCAGACGATGGTATCTGCTTGAAATCTTACCATGTAGGGACACATTGCGACGACATAGAAATTTCGGATTGCGAAATCATTAGTAGTGCCAGTGCTGTAAAGTTTGGGACAGCTTCTTGGGGTGGATTCAAGAACATCGTGGTACGTAACATCAAGGTAAAAGATACCTTCCGTTCGGCTATCGCTGTAGAATGCGTAGATGGCGGACACATTGATAATGTATTGGTGGAAAACATCCATGCTGAAAATACCGGTAACGCCATTTTCATCCGTTTAGGACACCGTTGGAATGAAAAGCCGGGTACTTTGAAAAATGTAACCATCCGTAACCTTTTCGTTGATATTCCATTTGGACGTCCGGATGAAGATTACGACATGCGTGGCCCAGCACTTAGCTTCTTCCATAACCCTATACCAAGCTCTATTACCGGTATCCCCGGACATTATGTAGAAAATGTAACATTGGAAAACATAGAAGTGCTTTGCCCTGGTAGAGCAAGTAAAGGTATGGCCTATGTCCCTATGAGCCGTTTGTCTTCAGTTCCTGAAAACATCAACAAGTATCCTGAATTTTCCATGTTCGGTGAACTGCCAGCTTATGGAATCTTTGTTCGCCACGTCCGTGGCTTAAAGATGAAGAACGTTCAATACAAATTAAAGGCTCACGACTTCCGTCCGGTATATGTCTTTGATGATGTAGAAGGTTTGGTACAAGAAGAATAAACGAAACTTCTTAAAGAAAAAAATAAGGCTGCGTCAAATAAAAAAAACTTTGGCGCAGCTTTGTGTTTTAAACTTCCCTATTAATAATAAATACCACCTATTCCATATCCAAAATAGTCCTAACTCCAATTAAGTATTACATCTTTCTCTGGATTTATTGCACAAATGATAATATTATTTGTACTTTTACATCATCGTAACCGCTATTACGGTAATGGATATTACGATAAAATTTATAGATATGAGATTTTTTGATAGAGAACAAGAATTTGAAAAGCTAAGAGAAATAGAGGAACTATCTCATGAAGTTGCCCAATTTACCATCATTACGGGAAGACGTCGTATTGGTAAAACTGAGCTGGTTAAGAAGTTTTATGAGAATAAGACAATACTCTACTTTTTTGTTGCTCGTAAAGCTGAGGCCGATCTATGTGATATATTCTTAGACGAGATTCGCACAAAACTCAACATCCCAATGCTTGATAGTAAAGGTACATCTTTTGCTGCAGTATTCAAATTCATCATGGAATTGTCGCTGACTCAACATATCAACCTTTTCATTGATGAGTTTCAGGATTTCTATCGCGTAAATCCATCTATCTATTCTGATATGCAAAATATATGGGATAGTTATAAGAACAAGGCTCATATAAACCTGATTGTTGCAGGCTCTGTGAACACCTTGATGAATAAGATATTCAAGAATAATAAACAACCACTTTTTGGTAGGCAAACAGACACAATGCATGTTCGACCTTTCAAACCTTCAGTCCTTAAAGAAATTATGTCTGAATATTGCCCAGACTATAAGAAGTCAGATTTGTTGGCTCTTTATACGCTGACAGGTGGAGTGGCTAAATATGTTGAGTTGTTTATCGACCGAAAAAAGTTTACCGAAAAAAAAATGATGGATATGTTCTTTGAGCGTGACTCCTATTTTCTGCCTGAAGGTAAAAATATGCTTGTCGATGAGTTTGGAAAAGATTATGGTATCTATTTCTCAATACTGACACTTATAGCTCAAGGGAAAAACACACGTTCAGAAATAGAAAATGCTCTCAATATAAAAGAGCTATCAGGATACTTGAAAAATCTAAGTGAAGAATATGGCTTGATAAGCAAGATGCAACCTATTTACGAGAAGTCAAGCAACAAGAATGTACATTATGCCATCAATGACCAGTTCTTGAAATTTTGGTTCCGATTCATATACAAATATACGCACATCATTGAGGCTGGTGGTAATGATAAATTGAAAGCGATAGCAGAACGTGATTTTACAACGGTGAGCGGAAAGACTCTAGAAAGCTATTTTAACGAAGTGCTGAAAGAATCAGGAGCATATACTCGTCTTGGATATTGGCATGACCGAAAAGGCGAAAACGAGATTGATATTGTAGCTGAGGACGAGTTGGATAACAAGATTGAATTTATCGAGGTTAAGCGACAAGCGAAAAACTTTGATGAAAATGTTCTGAAGGCCAAATCTGAACTGTTCTTCAAATCTGCAGGTTCTTTTAAAGGATACGATATTACTTATAGAGGACTATCTATAGAGGATATATAATTCAGTAAAATCTCCTTTTAGCGCTAATCATATTCAATCAAGCACATAAAGTTTCATTCCGTTCAGCTATTGCTGTAGAATGTGTAAATGGTGGTCACATCGAGCTACCAGCTTATGGAATCTTTGTTCGCCACGTCCGTGGCTTAAAGATGAAGAACGTTCAATACAAGTTGAAAGCTCACGACTTCCGCCCGGTATATGTCTTTGACGATGTAGAAGGGTTGGTACAGGAAGAATAAACGAAACTTCTTAGATAAAAAAAAACTGCGTCAAATAAAAAACTTTGGCGCAGCTTTGTGTTTTTATGTATGGTTGGAATTGGCATACGATTTGCTTTAAAATCCCATTCCCTGTCCCCATATACAATCGTAAGGATTTACTGACTTACTTCTTATCCATGAGCCCACTCTTCATGAAATGTTTCCCAAATTTCCTGAACTAAAGATTAAAAACTCTCATCCCAATAGTTAAGAAGGAGAGGATAAGCCCATTCTCTATCCGATTTTGATGATTTAAGATGATATTCTTCTTACTACCAACCCACATACTTTTTATCTATGATACGTTAACTTGAAGAATATGTCTTGTTTGTCTCGCTAACTGTAACACTGTTTCTCTCTTGCCCGTACCTGCTGCCTGGACAATACAAGTTCTGAAACTTCTTTGGACTTAAGAAGTCAAAGTTCTATATTTGCAGGATTGGGACAGCATTGAACTGTTTAGTAAAAAACTTGATATATATATATGTTACTACAATAAAAATAGAATCAAACTGAGGCTAAAAGGAAAAAGCCTGGTGTAATACCGAGCTTTATTTCAAGCTAAAAACGTCTCTTAATAATATAAATCGTCCAATTTTTAAGTGTATATCAGCTCTTTTAAATCTACAAAATATAATTTTATTATCCTCAATATGCCAAGAACCTATATACCCTCTCCAATACGCCGTATGTAGAGCAATAAACCTTACATCATACTTAATAATGACTCTGTCGCAAGATAATATTCTCTACCATTATAAATTAATCATTCACTATATTGTGTTGTCATAATATATCTAATTATAAATGAGATTTCCAATTTATTAGTATTTAACATTTTTTCAAATAGCATTAGATCTAATGTCACATTTTAGGATTAATAATTCTCAAGTCGTCTAAATATCGCACTATATTTATTTGAAATGGTTGAAGTTGGTATAGTTAAAAAAGAATTTTGACTTTCTTTATCTTTGTTTTCTATTGCCATATACTTTGCAAGCAAAGCCTGTATATAAGATTCCTCTAAATCAACATTTAAATTATGCTGAACAAAATCACGTAACATATCATAATTGTATTTCAATTCAAATATTTCAATAAAATTCTTTTTGCCATTTGTATATAAAACAAATTCTCTATCGACAATTGCCCCAGAAGCAGTTCGATAACCACAAGTATAGTATATTCTGTCACCATGAAATTCTTCTTCCTCTAAATCTTTTATCATTTTTCGAATATCAGGAACTGACTCACTATAATATATATAATCACAGATTTCGCGTTCTTCTTCTGTAATATATGACTCTTTAATTTTTTTAGCATATCCTTGAGGCTTTTCAAAATTTGATTCAAAAATGTTTGAAGAACGCCATCCAATAGTTTTAGTAAGAGGAACATAACTATTTACCAATATAGTTCTTCTTTGGCTTGCATACATATAAAGTTGGCGTTGAATTCTATATATGTCAGATACCCAACTAAAACTATCAATATGTTCCTTTACCATATTACGTTCAAAGAAACCATAAGAACCATCAACATTATTACTTATATAATTCTTCATTTCTTTTGTAATAGAACTCTCACTTTCATTCTCATTACATGAAGATAATAAAAGCAATCCAAACATAAATACGATATACTTTATCATAACTCTTTCTTTATTCTATCTAACAATTTTTCTAAAACATCTCTATTATACCTATTTTTCAAAGCTTCTGAATAAATTTCATTTGCAATAGTTAACTTATTAGGTTGGTAAGGTTCTATAAACATTTTAGGGTTAGCTTTCGTTATAATTTCATTATATAAATACAATATATCAAGTTCCATATTAATTTTAGAACTTGAGCAATTCGCTTTTGAGCGATATTTTGAAAAACGATATATTAGATATAACAAATAAACAAATAGTATAAAAAATAATATCCAAAAGCAAATTTTGACAACAAAGAAGTGCTCTGTATAATAATTTTCTTTATCATTATTATAGTTTAGATTGTTAAATGTGACTTCATAAGTTAACAGTGGATATGTATCATAATATACACGATAAAAGTCATTATAAATCCAACTTATTCGATGCCCACATAACGGCTCACCTTCTGGGTTAGGTGAGAGCCTTATATTTTCAAAATTTATATAATTATTATCTTCAAAGTTTCTATAATGACCTTCAGGCTGCAAGTAGTAATAGCGATTGTAAAGATTCAAAATTTTATTAATTATTTTCTTGTTATTTTGATTATAGCAATCCTTAAAATCCCTATCTTCTTTTACAAGGTATTCCAATGCATTAGTACAACTTTCATCCAAAGAAGGTCTCCAATCTCTCAAATTATATGAAGACTGTAAGTATCCTACAGCTACTGGTTTAAAAATAAACATCTGAAACTTATTTCTCTCTTTATATTTCAGCAAGAAAGCCTCCCAAGGAATATTCTTTACTGCATTCAACTCATATAACTCCCTAAAACACCCCGGTCTCAAACATTTAAACATTGTTGATATTAATAAAGGGAATCTGTCATAAGGGAATAGTCTTTCAACAGAACTATAAAAAGTTACATCTTTTTCATCCCTATTATCAATAAACCGAACTGCATCCATATCCATAGGAACATAAGACGTACTACCATACTCTTCTGAATACATCAAACGAGATTCTCCCGCCCAATATTCATTTAATTTATCATAGAACTCTTTCTGCAAAGTATTCTTTTTCTTTTCCACATAGTTCTCTGACATATGTAAAACATGCAAGTGCAAGAAATAGTAAGCTATAGGAAACAATATTAACACTAAAATACCAATAAGAAATTTCTTCATCTTTACAATTACATTTATTTACGAACTGATTTGGCTTTTATAACTTTACGATAAGAAACATTTTCGTTATCTTTAAATTGAATCATTCTATATTTATTTCCACCAACATAATAAGAACCTCCAGCGCCATATGGTCCTTCATACGTAAATGATACTTCAATATTATGATAGCAATTATTCATATAATCATTTCTTGGGCGAGTGCTCTTTATAAACATCATCTTAAAATCTTTATACGAATATTCTACAAAATAGGCATCTGAACACGTTACGTTAATCATTCTTTTCTCCCAACCTGCTTCATCAAAAAGAGGTTCCAATAATACTTCCATCACAGTTCCCTCAATACCTCTAGAAGTATATCCTGCGATAGTTCTTAATAACTCTTCAAATGCATCTGCAATAGCTTGCATTTTATCTGTCGTATCATAAAACTGCCTCACTTTATAATTATCCCATTTTGAAAGAACTTCATATTTGTTAGATTGTATTTCTTTATATATTGTATTCAATTTCTTCAATTGATTAAATACAATTATTGTATTGCTATGATTATTAGGAAATTTCAAAAAAGAAGCAGAAGCTTCTAACAATAAATCATTTACCTTTTCCAATTCATTCAAACTTCTGTCATAATCATCTTGCGAGAACGAAGGAATAGTACATATCAAACACACGAAAAATATAAGTAATTTCATTCTTCTCATTTTATAATTAAATTTATTTTACAATCAAAGTTTTAATTAATGCATAACCTAACCCATAGAAAACATAATTAATCACTTAATAATCCACTTAAAAGTGAATATTATCTTTGAAAAATCTTCTTCCCATATCTTAGAATCTTCTTTTCTATACGCTAAAGTGATATATGCAACTTTTGTTTTATTAAATAAATAATAAGAAGAGACTTTTACATGTTTATTATCCTCTCCCTTTCTCATATATTTAACTTCTATAGCATAATTCCCATTAACAAGAATCCATTCAACTATGGGATTACCTATTATCTCAAAAGGATAAGCACTTTCTTTCGCCATACTCCGAAAATAAGAAATATCTTCTTGGGTTAAGTCATAACATTCTGTTGAAGAAGGGAAATCATATCCTTCTATCACTTTTATTAGAATCCGACAATAAGAATTAAAAGCCTCTCTATCTAGAGAAGCAAGCCCTCTTTGTTGAAAAACGATATTATTAAAATCTATCTTATTTATATAATCTCGTTTTAACAACTTCGTATAATCATCGTCTTGACCTCTTAATTCAACAGTATTAGGAATACTTAAAGTAAAAGTATTTGCTATTTCATATTTATTAAAATTAGAAAAATTAATCAAGAATAATGATAAAATATTTCCACAAATAAAATTGAATATTTTCAACATTTTATAATCTATATCTTTGTCATACAGAAAATAGCAATTAATACTATAAATCACGTTTTCATATTAATTATATTTATTATACAACCAAATATCCTCAATAAGATATATTATACTTCCATCTTTAACAGATCTTCCTTTTACAATTTTCTCTTTTACATTAGAAATTTTATCACCCTCAAAATCTATAGCTGTTATCTCATTATTATCATTAACATATGTTCGAATCTCAATAAACATATTATCTTTTTCACACACATAATATGCATTATGCCAACCTCTATCTATTTTATCGGGATAAATAGGATATGATTCATATATAACTCTAATCTTATTTATTAAACTTTTTATTTTTTCTCTTCTTTGTTTTATTATAGACCCCATTTTGATTATATTATCATAATCAGGAGACACATAAGTATTATTATAAGTTGATTCTGTAGGATTATCATATCGATTTATTTGTGCATTCATCGATGAATTAACAACAAAAAGTAATAATAAAAAGAAAACAATCTTCATACAATAAATATTTTTCATCCCTATTCCCTACGGTCTGCATTTATATATATAAAAAGCGGGGAATCCTTTCTTTCTATCACTGTTCTGAGGCTCTCGACTGCCCACCACGCAATAATAGAAAAAAGGTTCCCCGCTTTATGCAAGTATATAGCCCACCATAGAAATGGTAGATATATATCAAACACAAGCGTAGAAACCGTTTTACCTATTATCTTGCATGGTTGAAATTGTCGAGATTTCAGAACAAGATAATATCGAAACGCTTCTACGTTATTTCCAATATCGCGCAAAGGTAATTATTTTATTAACTAACACAAAATATTTATATTCCTCCGAACAAAAAATTTCATACATTTCCACATGATGTTTAACGATTTTCTGCATTGAAATGTTGATTATATGATGTCGAATATTATCTCTTTCAAATAATATTGCCATTTGACAATGAGAAAACCATACGTTTTCTTCTTGCGACTTTACTTCCAGTTGGGAATCACCATCCTCACTTTCCGAATCGAAAAAAATCTCATGCCTACAAGAAAAGATTCCCATGGGCATGAGAAAAAGTTCTCATAAGGATGAGAATATTTTCTCACCCCTTGAGAACGGTTATTACCTCTTTATAAAATGTCCTATTACATTCAAAAGTCTTTTATTCAAAGGTAAAGATGGATTTATATAGGTTACCTGTTGCTTTTGCGGTTCTTTACTTGAACAATCTTTCAAAACATGATTCATATTTTCTATTATATGCAACTCCGCTTTAGGCTGTCCTTGCTTTAACAATTCTGCATCTCTAACGGATATTTGAATATCGGTAGTTCCCTGGATAAGTAAAATAGGGACACGTAAAGTCGCTATGACTTTTTTAGGATCATACTTATAGCAAGAAATTAAATAGGGTTGAACGGAGTTCCGAAACAACGATTGCATCGTCACAGACACATCTGGAACTGTTTTCCCTTCTCGTAATGAAGCGTTAATCAAGGTTACCTCTTTTCTTACAGATTCCGGCAGAGTAGCTGTTTGCTCTTCAATAATCTGATCCATCGGACGTCCGGATCCTGCGATAGAGATAAATGCTTTCACTTTAGGATTTCCTTGAGATGCTAACATCCCAATTAAAGAGCCTTCACTATGTCCCACCAGATAAACATCCTTAAACTTGCGAACAGAGACCAAATAATCTATCCAACTTTTCACATCATTTACATAATCTTCAAAACGTAGATTGATCTCCTCAACTGCGGCAGAACGGCTTGAAGCTACTCCCCTCTTATCAAAACGTAAAGTAGCAATCTGCTGATTGGCTAATCCTTCTGCCAAATATTTTAATGAATTATTCTTCATTTGTCCGATAGCCGAATTGCCATCCATGTCTGTTGGTCCGGAGCCGGCGATTATCAAAGCGACCGGACAGTCAGTTGTATGTCCCGGAAAAAGTAACTTTCCATTCAATCTTCCTGTTTTAATCTGAATCGACACAGGTTCCTCTTTTAACTGTAACAATAACTGTCCATTACTTTTCATAGAAATAACAAGAAACAGAAATAAAAAAAGGGACAAAACTCTTTTCATAAACAAATGATATTAAGCGATTAAGGTATTACGTAAAACAAAAGTAGCTCTTATTCGTTTAATAACAAATAAGAGCTACTTTATTTATTTCAATCAAGTCTGCGAAACTACAAACGGACTTCTTTCATGATTTGTTGCGTTGCTCCGGCATTTCCTGAAACAAACTCACCGGCGCTCTTTCCGACTGCATCCAACACCTCCGGATAGGTTAGCAATTCATCCATCTTAGCATCAAATTCCTCTTTCGATGCCACCGAAAAACCACCACCTACCTTTATCAAATCACGGGCTTCCTTGAATTTCTGATAGCGAGGGCCGAACAAAACAGGGATACCATATACCGCTGCTTCCAATGTATTATGGATGCCGGCGCCGAAACCTCCTCCGATATAGGCAATCGTTCCATACCGATAAATGGAAGAAAGCATACCAAAGCTATCAACAATCAAGCAATCTTTTCCTTCCAAAAGAGTCTCGTCCTGCATAGCTTCCGAAAGACGGATAGACGGACGCTTCAACAACGATTCAATATAAGTCAGATGTTCCTGATGAATCTCATGAGGAGCAATGATCAACTTCATTTCCGAATGGTTGTTGAAGTACGGAATAAAAATATCCTCATCCTGCGGCCATGAACTTCCGGCAATCAAAGTATATGACTTCTGCCCTTGTTTCTGTTTAACAAAACGGTCAACCTGTGGCAAGTCACGTGCTTGATTCCGTACATCCAACACACGGTCAAAACGAGTGTCCCCGCAGACAGTCACATTCCGGATTCCATATTCCGCCAATAATTCTTGCGAACGTTTGTCTTGAACAAACAGATGGGTAAAACTATGCAACATCTTCCGATAAGGGGCTCCAAACCACTGGAAGAAAAGTTGTTCTTGACGGAAGATAGCAGAGATGATATAGGTAGGTATCCCTCGCTTCTTCAACTCTCCCAAATAATTCCCCCAAAATTCATACTTGATAAAGACCGCCATGACCGGATTAGCCAAGTTCAAAAACTTCTTAACCCGATAAGGCGTATCGAAAGGCAGATAACAAATAACATCTGCCCCTGCATAATTTTTACGTACTTCATATCCTGAAGGAGAGAAGAAAGTTAACAGTATCTTATACTCCGGATAGTTAGCCTTAATTTGTTCCATCATAGGACGTCCCTGTTCAAACTCGCCTAACGAAGAGGCATGGAACCAAATATACTTTGCATTTCGGTCAATCTTTTCTCGAAGGATACGGTTCGTCTTCCATTGCCCCATACGCATCAAACGCGCTTTCCGATGGAAAGGAGCAATCAAAGCCACGATAAAGGCATAAAAGTGTATAAGAATGCTGTACATATTCTATCAATTACTTAATCTTTCAATAGCAACCTCTATTCGACGGATAGTTTCTTCTTTTCCCAAAGCTTCTGTAATATCAAAGATATGCGGGCCTTTACCTTCACCAACCAAAGCCAAACGGGTTGCATTCATGATATTACCCAAATGATAACCTTTACTTTCAATCCAAGCCTTCACTTCATTTTCCGTACCTTCCACGTCAAACGGAGTACGTTGACGTAAAACTTCGATAAGCTCGGTTAAGTTTGCTGCGCTATCCGCTTTCCAACGTTTTTTACGGGTCTTTTCATCATATTCTGTAGGAGCCACAAAGAAGAAAGCACATACATCCCAAAGTTCTTGGATAAATGTAACACGGTCTTTCATCAAACCTACGACCTTTTCCACGTATGCCGGATCTGCTTCTATTCCTTTACTTGCCAAAATAGGCATGAAAAGAGCGGCAGCTGTCTCGTTACTCATCTGTTGGATATAATGATGATTGAACCATTTTCCTTTCTCATAGTCAAACTTCGCTCCACTCTTGCTGCAACGAGTCAAATCAAAACTATTAATCAACTCTTCCATGCTCATCACCTCTTGATCATTACCCGGGTTCCATCCCAAAAGAGCCAAGAAATTGACAACAGCTTCCGGCAAATAACCACTTTCCCGATAACCGGAAGAAACTTCTCCACTCTTAGGATCATGCCATTCCAATGGGAACACAGGGAAACCTAAGCGGTCACCGTCACGTTTGCTCAACTTACCATTTCCCTCTGGCTTCAGCAACAAAGCCAAGTGGGCAAACTGAGGCATCGTATCCGCCCAACCGAAATAACGATACAACAACACATGCAGCGGTGCACTCGGTAACCACTCTTCCCCACGAATCACGTGTGTAACCTCCATCAAATGGTCATCCACGATGTTTGCCAAGTGATAAGTAGGTAATTGATCTGCCGATTTATATAAAACTTTATCATCTAAGATTGAAGAATTAATAACGACTTCACCACGAATCAAATCGTTGACCAAAATATCTTCATTCGGTTCAATCTTGATACGAACCACATACTGTATTCCTTCTGCAATCAAAGCGTCTACCTCTTCTGCTGACAAGGTCAAAGAGTTTCGCATCTGCTGACGGGTAGAGGCATCATATTGGAAATTTGGTATCTCTTTACGTTTAGCATCCAATTCTTCCGGAGTATCGAACGCAATATAAGCCAAGCCGGCCTCCAACAATTGGTCTACATATTTCTTATAGATTTCTCTGCGTTCACTTTGGCGATAAGGGCCATAGTTGCCACCAAATCCAACACCTTCGTCAAACTTTATTCCTAACCAAGTCAAGGCCTCTATGATATACTCCTCCGCACCCGGCACGAACCGTTGTGAATCAGTATCTTCAATACGAAGAATCATATCTCCTCCATGTTGCTTCGCAAACAAATAATTATACAAGGCAGTGCGAACACCTCCAATATGTAATGCTCCTGTAGGGCTCGGAGCAAATCTAACTCTTACTTTTCTCTGAGTCATAATCTCTTTATTCTAAATTATTATGTGGCAAAAGTAGCCCTTTTTTTTCTGTTAATAAACTTTTTTATGTACATTTCGCCTCTAAACACAATTGAGAGTTGAAGCATAAGGCAAAAACTCTGACTCTAAAACGTTCATATTATGAAATTAAAGAACTATAACATCCACCCATCTGTCTATTTCTTTATTACGGCATTACTTGTTGCCTACTTCTTCCCCCGAGAAGGTAAATTCCGTTATAATTTTTATGAGGGGAAACCTTGGAGATATGGATTATTAACTGCACCCGGTGATTTTCCCATATACAAAACAGATGTACAATTGGAAGCAGAACGCGATAGTGCCCTCAAACAATTTGAGCCTTATTACCGTTTGGATGCGTCTGTTGCCTCAACTGAAATAGAGAAATTACGATCAGACTATAAAAACAAACTTAAAGAGCGGGCGACACCTGCCTATATGCAGTATATCGAAAAAAGCCTTGAAAAATTATACGACAAAGGTATTGTCTCCACTCAGGCATGGGATACCTTCCGGGATGAAGACTACCCTCGTATTAACATCTTGGACAATAATGTGGCAACACCTCGCTATAGCAGCGAATTATTTACGGTTAAAACCGCTTATGAGTTCATCATCAATAACTGTCCGAACCATCTAACCAAGAGTATCCTGCAATCCTGCGACATTAACAACTACCTTCGGGAAAACGTTAATTATGATGCGGCTATGTCTGAAAAGGTTAAAGAGGAACTTATCAACAGCATACCTCTTTCCAGTGGTTTGATTCAAGCCGGAGAACGGATCGTGGATCGCGGGGAGATTGTTGATACTCATACCTATAATGTGTTACGGTCACTCAAGATTGTACATGAAACGAAGAGTGGTGGAACACAAAGACAAAACATCATCTTAGCCGGAGAGTTTGTACTCGTCTTCGGACTAATCTTCTGCCTTTGGTTGTACTTATGGTCTTTCCGTCTACAAATTTTACATAATAAAAACAGTGTATTATTCTTGAATCTCTGCGTGTTAGTGAGTTGTTTATTGACAGAAATTTGTATCAACTACAGCCTGTTCAATGTGTACATTCTACCATACGCCATAGTCCCCATCGTCGTCCGTACCTTCTTTGACTCACGTACAGCCCTTTTCACCCATTTGGTGATTGTGCTAACCTGTTCGCTGATGGTCCCTTTTCCACATGAGTTCCTGCTTTTGCAGATAGTAGCAGGTATGGTTGTGACCTTTGGATTAAAAGAACTTTATGAACGATCACAACTCATCCGTTGTGCATTCTTCATTTTCTTATCTTATGTATTCTGTTACATCAGTTTGGCTATCTATCAGGAAGCTGACTTGAAAAAGATCAATTGGTTAATGATGCTTTATTTCGGCATTAATTTTATCCTTCTTATGTTTACCTATATTTTGGTCTATATGATAGAGAAAGCCTTCGGTTATCTATCCAGTATCACTTTGGTCGAACTCTCCAATATCAATACACCAATCTTGAAAAAGTTATCCGAGACAGCACCCGGTACTTTCCAACACTCTTTGCAGGTTTCAATTTTAGCTTCAAGCGCAGCTACTACCATTGGAGCAAATTCCCAATTGGTTCGTACGGGAGCCATGTATCATGATATAGGAAAAATGGCCAATCCGGCTTTCTTCACAGAGAATCAAGGGAGCATCAACCCACACAATCAATTGGGCTTTGACCAGAGTGCAAAGATCATCATCAATCATGTCACCGATGGGGTACAAATAGCAGAGAAAGCCTCACTTCCTAAACCGATTATCCATTTTATCCGGACACATCATGGAAAAGGGAAGGCAAAGTACTTCTACAACTCTTATAAAAACCAGAACCCCGATATAGAGATAGATGAATCTATCTTCACTTATCCTGGTCCTAATCCATTTTCAAAAGAAACTGCCATCTTAATGATGGCAGATGCAGTTGAAGCAGCCTCCCGCAGTTTGCAAGAACACACTGAAGAAAGTATTCAGTTATTGGTCGGACGTATTATTGACGGACAAATCGCCGATGGTTTAATGAAAAATGCTCCGCTGACCTTTAAGGATGTAGAAACTATCAAATCGGTCTTTGTAGAGAAGCTAAAGATCATGTACCATACCCGTATCAGCTATCCTGATCTGAAAAAGAAGCAATAGCATCCAATAAACCGGCACAGGCATCTTCCAACAGGTCTAAGACCAACTCAAATCCTTCTGCTCCGCTGTAATAGGGATCAGGGACATAATCATAGAGCTTATTACGGGAGAAGTCTGTCATTTTAAAAATCTTTTTCATCGTTTCAACAGAAGGAGCTTTCTCACGCAAGTCTTCAATATTTCGATTATCCATTCCGATAATCAAATCAAAATCAAAGAAGTCTTGCGTGCATACTGGTCGAGAGATAGAATCCAAATGATACCCACGTCGGGCTGCATGAGAACGCATACGTGGATCAGCCTGTTCTCCTTTGTGATAGCCGATAATACCGGCAGAATCTATCATAAAACGATCTTGCAGGTCGGCATCAGCGACCAACTTCTTCATCACTGCTTCTGCTGAAGGTGATCGACAAATATTACCTAAGCAGACAAAAAGTATTTTATACGTATCTTTCATTGTTATATTATATAATATCTATTTAGATTTTGTTCTAAATCATAATGGATCAACGTCATAATGCACAATCAACTGTTTGAAAGGAAGATAACGTTGCATTTCTTTATAAACCCCTTCAAGTAATTCACGGACAGGAGTAATAGGAGCTGCAATCTCTATCTTTAAAAGTATTTTCCGAATATAAAGTGTTTGGATACGCATAACAGGAGGTGTTACCGGTCCTAAAACACGTTTACCTAACTGCCGACGAAGTGTGTCTGCATAAATCGACGAAAGCTCTTGAAGAATGGTCTCATTACGACTTCGCAAGACAATCTCTATCAAACGGTAATAAGGTGGATAACGGAACATGCTCCGCTCTGTTAGCTGCAAACGTACCATCTCCGCATAATTATAACGACCAACAAGTTGGATGATAGGATGTTCTGGTTGAGCCGTTTGTAAAATCACTGTTCCTTGTTTTTCCCTTCTACCTGCACGGCCACTAACCTGTACCATTAATTGATACGCACGTTCATGTGCCCTAAAATCAGGATAATTCATTAAACTATCAGCATGAAGGATACCTACTACACTTACATTACCAAAATCCAATCCTTTAGAAAGCATCTGCGTACCAATCAATACCTGTGTTTTCCCTTGCTCAAAATCATCTAAAATTCGTTCATAAGCAGAACGGGTACGAGCCGTGTCAAAATCCAAACGTTCTGTCTTAATTTGCGGAAAATATTTTGCGACCTCCTCTTCTACCTGTTCCGTCCCAAATCCCATAGGACGAAGCTCCGGGCTACCACATTCCGGACATTGGTGAGGTAACAAAATTTTATATCCACAATAATGGCAAACCAATTCATTTCTATATTTATGGTAACTCAGACTCACATCACAATTAACACAACGTGGCACCCAAGAACATGATCGACACTCTATCACAGGAGCAAACCCTCTCCGGTTTTGGAAAAGTATTACCTGCTCACCTTTAGTAATAGCACTTTGCATCTTCTCTATCAGCAATGGAGAGAAAAGCGTATCTTTCATCTGTTTCTTCCGTTTTAACTCCCGAATATTTACAGGCGTAATTGCCGGCATCAAACAATCGCCATACCGAGAAATCAGTTTAACTAATCCATATTTACCATTTAATGCATTAAAATAGGATTCAATAGAAGGAGTAGCAGAACCTAACAAAGTCTTAGCTCCATGCATATTGGCTAAGACCAAAGCTGCATTACGAGCATGATAGCGAGGAGCCGGATCTTGTTGCTTATAACTTCCGTCATGTTCTTCATCAACAATAACAAGTCCTAAATCTTTAAAAGGCAAGAAAAGAGATGAACGGACACCTAAAACAAGTATTGGTTCAGTCCCATGTAAAAGGCGATTCCAAATTTCTACCCGTTCATTATCAGAGAATTTAGAATGATATACCAATAATTTATCACCGAAAATCTTGGCAAGACGTTCGGTAATCTGAGTTGTCACGGCTATTTCAGGTAACAAATACAAGACCTGCCTTCCTTTTCGAAGAACCTCATCAATCAAATGAATATAGATTTCAGTCTTTCCACTTGAAGTCACACCATGGAGAAGACAAGTATCTTTCTTAGAAAATTGTTCATGGATAGCGGCATACGCCTCGGATTGTTCCTCACTTAACGGGTGGAGAGGGTTCAAACGGCAGACTGGAATCTGAAGCCGACCTACCTCTTTTTCATAACCGACCAAAACACCTCGTTTTAGCAAAGCATCCAATACTGCTGCATGACAACCACTACTTTCCAACAACTCTTTTTTTGAAAGTTCCCGACATCGTTGAGTATTAAGCGTCTGACTTAAATCAAAAAAACTGAGTAGAAGATGTTCTTGTTTTGGGGCACGTTTTAATTTGACAAATAGTTCCTGCAATACTTTCTCATCTCGATAACTATCCGATAACCGAATAAAGGTCTGCATCTTAGGAGTAAACCCTCGTTTCAACTGTTCACTCACCTCCACTGCCCCTTTAACCATAAGCGATGCTATAATTGGAACAACATTCCGAAGACCGGTTCTTTTCTCTAATTCAGATACAGAAAGTTTCATAATCCCGGTAAAAGCATCCAACACAGATTGTTCGTTTGAACGTAAAGGAGTATCGGCAACAAAATCATCATTGTAAGAGACTATCGTCTCACTCTCTAACTTTAAACCAGTAGGAAGAGCCGCTTTATAAACATCTCCTAAAGTACATAGATAATAAGAAGCTATCCATTTCCAAAAGCGTAATTGAGGACGACGTAACACTGGTGTGGCATCTACTAATGCATAAATTTCTTTCAATTCATATCCTTCTTCAGGAACTCGCTCATGCAAATCAATAACAATAGCTGTATAATACCGCCGTTTTCCGAAATGAACAATCACTCGGGAACCTATAGAGACAACAGACGCTAAATCTGACGGAACACTATAGGTATAACAATCTCCTAACGGAAGAGGAAGAATTACTTCAGCATATTTCATCACTCAATGGAAGTCCTCTATATTATTAGGCTTCAAATGTAACAAAAAAGCCGGACTTCAATGAAGCCCGGCTTCCTTTTATTTAATCTATTAAAATAAGATGGCTACAGAAATTGACCATCCACGGTTTTTCGTTTCTAAATCAAACTTGTCTACACTATAGTTATCTGTTAACCCTAAACTATACTGAAATCCTACCTGTAAATATTTAATCAATTCAATACCTGCTCCAAAATTTACTCCAGCTCCAAAACTTTTTGCCTTCACCTGACCTAAAATATTTCCAGGTACATCCCAAAATTTATCTCCTCCAACCCTGAATCCGACATAAGGTCCGGCAGCCAAATAAGCTTTAACAAGAGGCATACCGAATTTCCATTTCAGATTGACAGGGACATCAACATAATCTGTCTTTACTGAAGACGATATTCCTTCTGTCTTCATTTCAACACCTTTCTGAGAATAAAGAATTGCAGCATCAAACCCAAGACCTACCCCCGGAACCATCCCTTCAATCATGGGACCAATATGAAATCCTGTCACATTATCAGCCTTAAACAAATCCGAATTAAAATGGACTGTTGATATATTCACTCCACCTTTTAACCCCCAACGAAGCTGAGACTTTGCCGACTGAAACCCAAGCAACAAGAGAGCGACTAAAAGAAATGTTCTGAATCCTTTCATATACTTATTTTTATAACGTTAATTCTTCTCGTTATTGCATAACCATTCTGATTCATAAATTGTTTGCTCAACCACCAATAGTCGTAAATTTCAAGCATACCGGTTTCGTTTTTTGGATTGATAATCCTGTATCATTTAGCAACCCAGTCTTTGAATCAATCGAGAATATCTGTACAACATGGCTATCTCGACAAGCACACAATAAGAATTTACCATTAGGCGTAATGATAAAATTACGAGGATGAATCCCGGTTTTCTGATATCCAACTTTCATCAATAAACCATCCTCCTGATTTATAGAAAAGATAGCTATACCATCCCCCTGCAAACGATTAGATGCATATAAAAAACGACCATCTGGTGAAACATGAATATCGGCACTACCTGCAGCATGCAAAGAGTCTGCTTCAATAAATTGAATAGGTGTTAAAAATCCCTCTTCATAATTAAAAACAGCCACCTTTCCAGATAATTCACCCAGCACATATAACCATTTTCCATTCGGATGAAACTCTGCATGACGAGGACCTTCTCCTACTGGTAAATCAAAATAAGCAGGTGTTCCCTCTTTTAAAGAGAGTTTTTCTCCATCTTCCACCAAATCAAACTTATAAATACGATCTGTACCTAAATCATTTGCGAAAAGATAGAGACCATCCGGAGAGGGATAAACACAATGTAAATGAGGAGCCTCTTGACGAGCAGAGCTCGGATTACCACCCTCAAATGAGAAAATATCAGCCTCCATTAAAGAGCCATCTTCAGCAATAGGAAAAGCACTGACATTCCCTCCCAGATAATTAGCAGTCACTGCTAAACGTTGACGACTATCTACCCAAATATGACAAGGTGCTCCCCCCTTTGTTTTTTGTTCATTCAAAAAGGAAAAATCTCCTCTAATCTTATCAAAAGTATAAGCACAGACCTTTGCATCTGCACCTTCTGTCTCACTAACCGAATACAACAATGTTCCTTTTTTAGCAAATATTTGATATGAAGGATCTGCAATACCTGAGATATTTTTAATGAAAGCAACCGTTCCTCTATCCATATCAAAACGATACAGAGACAAACCTGCATCTGTCGCTTCGGAATAAGAACCGACCAACAAATAAGACTCATTTTTCTGTTGTTTCATACAAGACATTGACAATACTCCCAATAATCCAATAAGGATAGTCGTTACTTTAAACATATATCTTTCTGCTTTATTTTCGTTCTCCACACATCATACGTAACCATGCTCGAAGTTTACCCATCTGTTCCGGATAGAACCAATGATGTGTATCCAAATACAAATGTAATTCTTTCTCTCCTGGGATCACATTGTAAGCGGAATACATGGAAGTTGGAGGACAAGTCATATCATTATATCCCCAAGAATAATAACCCTGAACTTTCACACGACGTGCAAAATTGACCACATCGAAATACGACAAAGTTTCAACTTCGCCTTCTACAGGTTTTTTCAAACGGAAATAGTGTGGCCAACCACTTGCACGATTATGCAAATAACCTGTATGATCACACAATGCAGGATATAAAGCAGCTAAAAATTTTACACGAGAATCCAATGCAGCCGTTACAATAGACAAAGCTCCACCTTGACTACGTCCTGTTACACCCAATGTTTTACCATCAAATTCAGGTAAGGTATAAATAAAATCAATCGCACGTACACAACCTACATAAACGCGTTTATAATAGTGAGTATTTTTGTTATTCATATTGATACGATGATATGAACGAAGTGCACCATTATATAATTGATTATAAACATTCTTCTGCATATCGAAAGGAATACCATGGATACCAATCATTAAAGTAATAATATCACCACCTAATTCACTAAATGGGGTATGTGCATAAACACCTGCTCCCGGAACTTGAAGTACTGCTGGATATTTACCTGGTTTCTTTGGAACCATCAACCAACCATAAACCCGAGATCCTGAGCCATCGTTTTGAAAATTCACATGATACACATTTTTTGTTGAGGTACATTGTTCTGGTACCAATGTAATAATCGGATCAAGAGGTAACTTACGTGCACTTTCTATCGCTTCATTCCAAAAAGAATCAAAATCTTTCGGTTCAGATACTGTGGGCTTAATCTTATCGACATCCACTCCGATAGTAGCAAGTTCTTCATAAGTTTTACCATCTACTTTAGCCCTAACTTTACAACGTAAAAAACCAGGTTCTTTCATAGAGGCTTTCAATGTCAATTTACCCTCTTTCAACAACACATTTTCCTTAGTTTCTGTAGGAAAAAATTCTGGTCCTATCTCATAATCGACAGTCACATTTTTCAATAGGACTTTGTTCTTTAATACATGGATTGCAAAAGTCACCTCCTCTTTAACGCTGCATTGCCAGTCTTCACAATTTGGAGTAATCACTACGTTAACCATCTTTTGAGCAGGTTGTGCCACCATTGAAATGTTATTACTAATAAAAGCGAATAACACACATAATGAGAATAAAATCTTTTTCATACTATTATAATTTAATTTAATCTCTATTTTTTATACACATCAAACATGGATAATGGAAGTTTAGCCAAATAAATGGAAGCCTTAGGAGTCTCATGAGTTGAATAATAACTTACCCACAATTGATCTCCTACCACAATCATTCCAGGATAGCTATTATCACCTCCTGAAGGCAAAACAAATCGTTCTTCAAAATGCCCCTCTTTATCTCCCAAATACAAGACTGTTTTAGGAGATTTTGGCAAATACAACGAACGTCCTCCTGCTATAATACGACCATCTTCCAAAATAATAAAGTCCGGACCTCCTACAAACACATTTAAATTAGTCCAAGTCCATTCGGTATAAGGAGGTTTACTAATACCCCAATAAGTTCCTTTATCTCCTTTTTCTCTACGAACCATCAACAACATCGTTTCATCAGGAAGAAAACGAATCGTTGTTTCATTTGGAAAATCAGGAACATTCAATTCTGAAACAAACTCATAAAGAGTTCCATCTTTCGTTTTTAATAATGAAAGAAGCTGAACATTATCTTTTTTTGAATAATCAACTACATAACCTAATGTTCCATTCCATGTTACACGCCAAAGCCAGTCAAAATTAACACCTATATTGTCTTTGAACTTAACAGGAACAGGTTCTGTAAAGTTTTTTCCATCTTCACTAAAAGAGACATGTGGAATTTGTGCTTCTAATTTTTTCTCTTTATACACGGAACCTCCTATCATAACCATCAAACGTCCATCTGGTGTAATAGATAATTTAGGATCACGTAAATCAAATTCAGGCTTATGCATCAAAGCCACCGATTCCCAAGTATCCCCATCTGCAGATGCAAGGATTCGTATTTTACCTTCAGCTTTTCCTTCTTTATTAAAGACATGACCAAATCCTTCACGGAAAGAGCAATAATACTTTCCTTTAAACTCAATCAAAGATGTAAAAGCTGTATGTGAACCATTATCCCAAATCTTCTGAACACTAACGTCATATTTTTGAGCATAAAGTCCCATCAAATTCAACAAAAGTAAGCTTAATAAAATAAGAGTAGTTCTTTTCATGTTATTCATATTTAAGTTACACATTCAATCTTTATCCATTAAACAAATATATAGATATTTTACTGAAACACAAAGCATATCCTATGCTGTACCTTTTCAATCATGTTTTGCATGATATAAGATTAATCCTTCCAACGGACTTTGAAGGATTGTTCCTATTTGAAGCCCCAATGTTCTTGATACTTCTTTTAATTGTTCCTGAAAATACCAAGCTATTGAACCAACCACATGAATTGGGTATTTGGTATATTCATACTGCATTATATTACGAACAAAAAAATCCGTAAAACTTTTAACAACAATCTGTTTTATTGATGGTTCATCTATATATTTATATATAAAAGGAGAAAAAGTTGCTAAAAAACGATTTGGAAAAGGTTGTTTATATACCTTATCCAATATCATAGCAGGTGTCAACTGATATTCTTTGAAAAAATCTTCCCTCAAATCCTTTGATAACTGATTCTTTAAAATATCCCCCACTAATAATTTACCCAATACAGCACCACTACCTTCATCTCCTAATATAAACCCTAAAGGAGAAACTTGATTAATTATTTTGTTTCCATCATATTGACAAGAATTAGCTCCCGTTCCTAAAATACAAGCAATCCCTGGTTGACGTTGACATAAAGCTCGAACAGCAGCCCATAAATCACTTCGGATCTCTATGTTTACTGGTATATATTGAGCAATTGCTTGTTCCACTATCATATTTTTTTCAGGGAAAGCACAACCTGCTCCATAAAAGTAAACAGCACTAATCACAGAGACATAAGATTCTATTTTGGGAAGTAAAGATCTTTCAAGTATTTTTACAATATCTATCTCTGACTGAAAAAAAGGATTAATTCCATCTGTTTTCACTTGACAGACAATTACTCCATCAGATATCACACACCAATCCGTTTTAGTTGAACCACTATCCGCAATCAATATCATTTTTTTCATAGGCTTTTCTCTTCTTTATTCTTTTTCCCAAACTCTGGATAAATCTTTAAACATGCAGTTACTAGCAAAGTCACCATACAACATGCCATGACCCACCAAAAAAAATTCACATATCCCATCTGCTCTTGTAACCATCCGGCAGCCATACCTGGTAACATCAAACCTAATGCCATAAAAGCCGTACATATCGCATAATGGGCTGTCTTATGTTCACCTTCTGAATAGTAGATTAAGAATAACATATAAGCAGTAAATCCAAATCCATACCCAAATTGTTCCACAAACACACAAGCATTAATAATCCACAAATTACTAGGCAAGGCACTACTCAAATAGATAAAAACGGCATCCGGTAAAGAAATAGCTAAAGCCATAGGCCAAAGCCATTTTTTTAAACCTCCGGCAGAAGCAGCCACACCTCCTAATATACCTCCTATAGTCAAACCGATTGTTCCAACTGTCCCATAAACCAAACCTATCTCTGCTGTAGATAATCCAAGTCCTCCTACCTCACGAGGATCCACTAAAAAAGGAGTCACTAACTTCGTCAATTGTGCTTCAGGGAAGCGATAAAGAAGCATAAAAAGAACCGCTACAACCATTTGTTTCTTCTTAAAAAAAGAGGCAAATGTTCCAAAGAACTCTTTCAATAAAGAAATTGGTGTAACAGTCAAAGAAGTCTTATCCTCTTTTGGAAAAGGAAGGATAAAACGATGATAAATAAACAATCCTAAAAATAATCCTGCTAAAATAAAAAAAGTAATAGACCATGCCAAAGGTATATTACCGGTTGAATTTTCCATAAAACCAGCAAACATAACCAAAAGTCCTTGTCCTGCAATAATAGCCAATCGGTAAAAAGTACTACGAATTCCCACAAAGAAAGCTTGATCGTGTGAATCCAAGCCCAACATATAAAATCCATCTGCAGCTATATCATGAGTTGCAGAACTAAATGCCAACAACCAGAAAACAGCCAATGTCGTTTGAAAAAACATAGAGATAGGAATCATAAAAGCTACACCTGCTAACCCCGCACCTATCAAAAGTTGCATCGTTACTACCCACCAACGTTTTGTTTTCAGCAAATCAACAAAAGGACTCCAAATAGGCTTAATAACCCAAGGAAGATTAAGCCAACTTGTATAAAGAGCTATATCTGTATTAGAAACACCTAATCGTTTATACATCAATACCGACACAATCATCACTGCCACATAAGGGATTCCTTGCGCAAAATATAAGGAAGGAACCCAAAACCAAGGCGAACGTTTATCTACTGAAGGTCTGTTTAACATCTTAAATTTTACTTTTAAATCTTACAAATAAGACTTTCAATCTTATCTTTTTCAACACTTACTTCTTGCCAAATCGTTTGTAAATCTTTAGCCGTCACTTTCAAAAAATCACTTTCCAATGGAGTGATAAAAAGGCCAGACATTTCAACAGTTGCAGGACTAATTAAAATCTTATCATTCTCCTCTGCATAATAACAGAATGGGCGAGAACTTTCACGAGGGAATAGACAAATAATCCACTCCTCATGATTTACCCAGGTTAATAAATTTATACGAGGTTCATATTCCTCTTGTTTTATCTCCAATAAGTCATACAAGCGTTCAAAAAGTTCCAATACTCCCTCTCTATCTTTAGATACAAAGAAAAGAGTGGTTGGTGAAATATAACTGTTCATATAGAGATTTACCCCATTCTTTTCCCAAATAAGTTTTTTCTCCTCTCTAATCCAATTTTGTATAACAGGGAAACCATCACGAGTCCCTGCTTGAAAATGCATATGATCAGGAGCTGAAGCCCCACACTTCGGTCCATTATAAAATATAGCAAAAGAGGGTAATGATTTTGCTAAATCCAACATTGTTTCCATATAAGGTTTCACCTGTTGCCGCTCATGTCTTAGCAAAGGTATTGTCAAATGTTCCTGGAAGATGGGGTATGGATTTACCAATATCTCAAAATCAGAATTATAAATGACACTTTCCTGTTCTTTTGGTCGATAACAAAAGAAACAAGGACGAGCCTCCAAAGATGCTTTATCTACTTTAGCAGCAGAAGAATGTATTCTTTTCGGATTAAATTGCAATAAGACCTCTCTTCCTAAACATTCTATACGACGTATTTGAACAAAATCCAATGCTGCATAATTATCTTGTACAACTTGCCATGTATGCAACTGATTATCCAATAATTTTTTTACCTGTAATTCTAAATCATTCATGACTTTTATTCAAAGCTATACGTGCCTGTAATTCCCATGTACGAATACGATCTTTATATGTATTATGACCGTTCATCTTTATGACATCTAATGAAGCATCCGAATTATCCTCCCAACGTCGACAAAGATACAATACATCATAAATACGTCCAATCCGCCAAGTTCGAGAGATACGCAATCCTATGGCATAATCCTCTCCATAACTGGTATTAGGTAAATTAATTCGTCTTAATATAGGAGTATAAAAAGCACGAGGAGCACCTAATCCATTGATACGAAGAGCATTATTCCTACCGTTCTCCGGAGTCCATTCCTTATGATCTATAATACCGGGGGGTATCTCCTGCATTTGAAAATCAGTCATTCGATAGGAACCTACTACCATAGCACAATTTTGCATATAAAAAGCATCCACAACCTTCTGTAAAGTATCCGAACTACTATAGACATCATCACTATCTAACTGAACCACAAATTTACCACATTGTGGATGATGAACTCCAATGTTCCAACAACCACCTATTCCCAAATCATCTCGTTCCGGTATCACATGGATTACCCGTTTATCATCAGCATATTTTGCGATTACTTCTGTAGTTCCATCTGTTGAATGATTATCGACTATAATTAAATTATAAATAAAGGTTGTATCTTGAGATAATACAGAATGGATAGCATCATCAATCGTGCGGACACGGTTGCGAACCGGAATAATAACAGAAGCCTCTACCGGGAAAGATATTCCAGAATCAAATGTTATTGATTCAAAAAGAGGAGGCAAATAAGCTTCAACCCTTTTCAGATAAGCCGTACAAGCTCTCTCCATTTCTACCTGTACAGCTCTATTACGTGGATTCACATAATCAAACTGCTTCTCCCCACTTTTACGTGTATCCAACTCTACTTCAGCATAAAGATATTCATTAATGTGTACCAATTCTGCCTTTTCTGATATACGTAACCGCAAATCATACAATCCAGCAAACTGATAATCAACCTCCATTTCTGCAACAACCTCTTTCAATAAGGTAGAATTAAAGAACAAGACGGATCCAAATTCAAAATCATCCCGCAAACTACCCTTTTGATAATCTATCACAGGAGTAGGTTTACGACAACCATCTATCACCTGATAATGATCAGCATACAACATACCTGCCTGCGTATCCTCCGCTATACAGCACATCCGTTCCCAAAGGAATAACCCTGGTTGCAATGTCGTATATTTCGTATAAACAACAGCATATTTCGTATCAAGATGTGCAGCTATTGCTCGATAAGTAGCTGTACTATTCAAGGAGTCAATTTGAATCCATTCACAATCTCCTCTATTACAAACATGCGCCGTATCTGTTGCCAACAGATAAATACGTTTAATTCGTTCACATGATTTTAATCCATTCAATGTCTGTTCGACTTGTTCCTGTGAAATATACGGTATAAAGCAGCTTATCATCTTTCTATTTATTCAATGTTATCATTATTATCTACCAGTCCTTTGACTCTTCCTTTTGAAAAAGAAGGTTTAAGCAAAATCTCTTCATCGGCAACACCTTGCAAAATCTTACTTTTCATTACTTGTTGACCTGTCATTTGCGAAATCGCCTCCTTCAACAAAAGTTCATTTATATCGCCAAAAGGATACAATTTATTTCCAACTCTTAATTCTTTCAGTTCTACATCAGGCACAAATCCATTCGCATAATCAGCCTGTCTATTTGCATTATAAATACGAAGCACAATCGGATGTAACAACCAATCATATTTTTCTTTACTACCAAAAACATTCGATCCGACTCGTTTTCCTATTGTTTTCTCTCCTATGATTATTATATTTTCACGTCCTAAATATGGAATCAGACAATTAATAACCGCTTCTGACGCTGAAGCTGTTGTTGAACCAGTCAATACAAACAATCGATCTAAATCCAAATTCGCATTACCTAACTGCGAATTTTTATATAGAAGTTCTTCCCTATTTTTATCCTCCTGTTTCTTACTATAATCAATATAACAAAAAGTCTTTCCTAATGCTTCTGCTGGAGCTAAAAAAGAGGTTAATAATTGAGCAGATGTCACCAATCCTCCTTGATTATATCGAAGATCCAACACAAATTCACGTACCTGTTCTGCCTTGAAACGTGCAAAAATTTCTTTCATCTGCTCATCATAAGCATCTCCTTCATCATTCGGTCCAGAGGTAAAACCATTGTACAACAGATAACCAACACTTTTTCCATCAATGGTATAAACTGAATCTTTAAGGAATGGAGTATCTTCTACTGCACGAGAAGCATCAATCTCTACTTGTTCACGCCTACTAAACACAACTGTTTTCCCCTCTACTGTCGCATCAGCCAACTGAAACGTTGTCGCTGCACCTTGACGAAATACTGCCGTATTTGTCACATTTGGTATATCACTTCCTATTGCAATAATCCAATCTCCTCGTTTTATTCCAGCTTCAGCTGCCGGTGACCCAGGCAACACATATAAAACCCACGCATAATAATATTTACTATCTTGGAAGATTGCATACTCAAAACCATACGAATCAGAGGCTGTTACAGTCTTAGTTGTATTATCTTTCTGCTCTATAGTAGAAAATGGTATCCACTTACCATCAAACATCACTCCATCTTGTTCTGATATCAATGATTCGAAAAATTTATCTGGAGACTGAGAAAAATTCAAATTTGCCTTTTCTGGTATATCCTCATACCACAAATAATAGGCCTCCATCACCCTGTAAATCCAATCATTCGTACCTTCATCCGACAATGTTTCCAACTCATCATCACTTTTACATGCAGAAAAGTATAACAACCCCATCAAAACCCACAGGAAACTATTAACTCCTCTCTTCATAAACCTTTGCATATACATTTTTTTATATTGCTACAAATTTAACAAATCAAAGATAGAATCATATCATTCAGACAAAAAAAGGACGAGATATACTAAAATATCTCGTCCTTCTATCATTGATTTATACCGATCAATTATTCACTCAACAAGATTTCAAGAATCTGGCAAGCGGCTTTAGTTACAGATGTACCCGGTCCAAATACAGCAGCCACACCCGCTTTATATAAGAAATCATAATCTTGTGCCGGAATAACACCACCTGCAATTACGATAATATCTTCACGACCTAACTTCTTCAACTCTTCAATTACTTGCGGAACCAAAGTCTTATGTCCGGCAGCCAATGAAGAAACACCCATTACATGTACGTCATTTTCCACAGCTTGACGGGCAGCTTCTGCCGGTGTCTGGAACAACGGTCCCATATCTACGTCAAAACCACAGTCTGCATAACCGGTTGCCACCACTTTTGCACCACGGTCATGTCCATCTTGCCCCATCTTAGCAATCATAATACGAGGTTGACGACCCTCTTTCTTTGCAAACTCGGCTGTCAAATCACACGCACGTTGGAAGTCTGCATCTTTCTTAGTTTCTGAAGAATACACGCCTGAAATAGTTCTAATAATTGCTTTATAACGTCCCACTTCTGCTTCACATGCATCAGAGATTTCACCTAATGAAGCACGTAAGCCTGCAGCTTTCACTGCCAAATCCAACAAGTTACCCTGTTTTGTACGAACACATTCTGTAATATCAGCTAACGCTTTCTTCACAGCTTCTTCATCACGATTTGCACGCAAAGTATTTAATAACTCAATCTGTTCATTACGTACAGCTGTATTGTCAATTTCAAGAATATCAATCGGATCTTCTTTCGCCAAACGATACTTGTTAACACCAACAATAGTCTGAATACCAGAATCGATACGAGCCTGTGTACGAGCTGCAGCCTCTTCAATACGCATCTTAGGAAGGCCTGTTTCAATCGCTTTCGCCATACCTCCCATACTTTCGATTTCTTGAATTAAAGCCCAACCTTTATGAACCAATTCATTTGTCAAAGATTCTACATAATAAGAACCTGCCCAAGGATCGATTTCTTTACAAACCTTTGTTTCTTCCTGGATATAAATCTGAGTATTACGAGCAATACGAGCAGAAAAATCTGTTGGCAACGCAATTGCTTCATCCAACGCATTTGTATGTAAAGACTGTGTATGACCTAATGCAGCGGCCATTGCTTCAATACAGGTACGACCGACGTTATTAAACGGATCCTGTTCTGTCAATGACCAACCTGAAGTCTGGCTATGTGTACGTAATGCCAAAGATTTTGGATTCTTTGCTCCAAAACTTTTTACAATCTTCGCCCATAACATACGAGCTGCACGCATCTTTGCAATTTCCATGAAATGGTTCATACCGATTGCCCAGAAGAAAGACAAACGAGGAGCAAATGCATCAATATCAATACCAGCATTCACACCAGCACGAAGATATTCCAAACCATCACATAAAGTATAAGCCATTTCAATATCAGCAGTTGCACCAGCTTCCTGCATGTGGTAACCTGAAATAGAGATTGAATTAAACTTCGGCATCTTCTGTGAAGTATATTCAAAGATATCTGCAATGATACGCATAGAGAATTCAGGTGGATAGATATAAGTATTACGCACCATAAACTCTTTCAAAATATCATTCTGAATAGTACCTGCCATCTCTTCCAATTTAGCTCCTTGTTCTAAACCGGCATTGATATAAAACGCCATAACAGGAAGAACAGCACCATTCATAGTCATAGAGACAGACATCTTATTCAATGGAATACCATCAAACAAAACTTTCATATTTTCCAATGAACAGATAGATACACCAGCTTTTCCCACATCACCAACTACACGTTCATTATCAGCATCATAACCACGATGTGTAGCCAAGTCAAAAGCAACCGACAAACCTTTTTGTCCAGAAGCCAAATTACGACGATAGAAAGCATTAGATTCTTCTGCTGTAGAGAATCCAGCATACTGACGGATTGTCCAAGGACGCATAGCATACATGCCACTATACGGTCCACGCAAATAAGGAGGTAAACCAGAAGCATAGTTCAAATGTTCCATACCTTCCAAATCCTCTTTTGTATATACAGACTTTACCTGAATCTGCTCAGGTGTTTTCCAATCGGCTTCAATACCATTGGCTCTAGCCCATTCTGCAGCATTTTGAGCTACAAATCCGGCATTCTTTATATCTATGTTTTTAAAATTTGGTCTCATGATTATTCTACTTAAGCGATTCCTAATTTTGTGTTGAATGCTTTCAATGTTTCAAGCACGTTGCTCTTTACATTAATAAACTGATCAATACCCAGAGCTTTCAAATCATCCATACAAGTCGGAGCTCCAGCAACGACAAACTCTGCACGTCCATTCAAAGCCTTATAAGCAGCCGGTGCCAATTCTGCATATTCATCATCACTTGAACAAAGAACTATGATTTCAGCTCCTGCTTCAATTCCTGCTTCAATTCCCGCTTCTACAGTTTCAAAACCTAAATTATCTATTACCTGATAACCTGCACAAGCAAAGAAGTTTGAAGAAAATTGAGAACGAGCCAAACGCATAGCCAAATTACCGATTGTCAACATAAACACTTTTGGAGTCTTTCCACTTTTTTCCGTTGCCAAGCGCAATGCTTCAAATTCAGAGGATCCACGAGAGAAATCAAGTGGAATAATAGTTTCTTCACCACAATTATGCATACCACCACAGCAACAAACTACAGCTTCCTGAATCTTTTCAGCAGCTACTTCTGTAAAATTCGGGAACTGATTTGAACCCAACAAGATTTCACGGCGAGTAGCAACTGCTTTCTTACGAGCTTCATTAGAAGCATTTATAGCTTTTTGAACTTCACTTGATGTCACTTCAACACCGAAACCTCCTTTTTCTTCTATATCCAAAAATAATTGCCATGCCACCTCTGCCAATGAGTTGGTCAACACTTCCACATAATATGAACCAGCAGAAGGATCAACAACCTTATCAAAATGACATTCTTCTTTTAACAACAACTGTTGGTTACGTGCAATACGTTCCGAGAATTCATCCGGAGTTTGATAAATCTCATCAAAAGCACGCACAGTAATAGAATCAACTCCGGCAATCGCCGCGGACATTGCTTCTGTTTGCGAACGCAACAAATTCACATGTGCATCATAAATAGTCATATTCCATTTTGATGTTATCGCATGTACATTCATTTTACAAGCACATTGGCAAGAAGGATTATAAGCAGCGACAATCTCAGCCCATAACCAACGAGCAGCACGGAACTTAGCTATTTCCATGAAATAGTTTGAACTGATACCAAAATTAAATTTGATGTTCTTAGCCACTACTTTCGCATCAAAGCCTACTTCCGTCAATTTGGCTAACAATTCATTACCCCAGGCCAATGCATATCCTAATTCTTGAGAGATATAGGCACCTGCATCATTGAAATAATAAGCATTTACCGCCAACACCTTATATTTAGGAAGAGCCTCACCTGCTTTCAAAACTGCACTTGCTTGTTCTATCCATTTATCATTTCCTTTACCTCTAAGTAGGGGTTTCTTAAATGCGTCATAACCAACAGACCCTTTACATTTATCGACATCCACTCCTAACCCTTTGAAGTATTCAGCCAAAATACCAATCAATAAATCAGATTTGCAAATACAAGTTTCAAAGTTCAGTTCTACACATTCCGGACAAATACCTTGAAGTAAAGTTGCTATATTTTCAGCATTCACATCATCTCCCTTGATTTTAAAACCAAGCGAAGTGATACCCTTATTCAATATATCAAGAGCTTTTTCATTCGCACTTTTAAAACAAGTTACTTCTATATTCTGACGAACTTTCCAATCATTATCTTTTTTTGTTCCACGAACATAAGGGAATTCACCTGGAAGAGATTCTGTAGTCTTCAATCCTTCAATATCTTCTGCACGATAAAAAGGATTCACATTAAACCCTTCACCTGTCTTCCAAACAAGTTTTTTCTCAAATGGCACCCCTTTTAAATCTGCTGTAATTTTAGCCATCCACTCTTCTGTGGTTACCGGGGCAAATTCAGAGAAAAGTTTTTCTTTTAATTCTGCCATAATCTTAGTTTATTTGAATACTGGTATTAGTAATTATTCTACTGTATATGAATTAATAAAAGACAAAGGTAGAATAAATAAATAGGAACACAAATGAATTTAGATTGAAAATACAGCTATTTTTAAAGCCTTTTTAGTTATAAAATCCCCCTAATATTTAAAACTTCATAAATTTTTAAGATTAACAAATCCTTTCTTCTATATCCTCTGTTATAAACTACGAAATAAGAAAGGAAACATGAATAAAGGAACTATCGGATTAAACGCAGGAGCCATCTGCAATTTATTATTAGACGAAGGATGTCATAGTTTGGAAGAATTAAAAAAAGCGACAGATTTACCAGAAGCAGATTTATGGTCTGCCATTGGCTGGTTGGCTAGAGAAAATAAAATCATGATCAGAAAAGCCCAAAGCCAACTGACATTCTCTCCTGGCATGAATTGTGACTTCTAATCCTTGTCTCTATTGCGAAGATTATCGGCTATATCTTGATAATGTTGTGCCAATTTGTCTTCTCCAAGACATAAATAGGCTTCTGATAAATATTCATGAGCTGCAATATGTTGTGGTTTCAAAGCAATTGCTTTTAATAAATCAGTAACAGCTTCTTCATAATAATTTAAATTCAGGTAAACCTTTCCACGATTATAACGAGCCTTAAAAGAGTGTGGGTTCAACAATACAGCCTCCTTCAAACAAACCAAAGCTTGATAATCCTCTCCTATATCCATGAGTGTAACTCCTTTACGGACCCAGGCATCAACATATTCCGGATATAATTTCAATGCTTTATCAAAAGAGCGAATAGCAGCATTAGGGTCATGCGCCTTTGTTACACATTCATTTCCCATCAAATAGTATTCATAAGCATATTCTTTTTGAATTTCACGTTGTGCCTGCATCTCCTCTTTCAACTCTTTAATCTGTTGTTTCTGCGAGATTACAGTTTGAAATTTCAAACGAAGCAAGCGTTGAACTTCTGGCTTTTCTAATTCATTTCGTTTGTTCACCGCTGCAACAAAAGCCTCCACAGCCTCCTTCATATCTCCTTTTTTCCAGCTACGGGCTGCACGAGCGTATAACAATTCGGCTTCACTTTCCCTCAAACTATTTTCTATTAATTGCCGATCATTAAACATTTGGCTGAACTGAACGATTTCTTTTCTAATAAAAATATCATGTAAAGACACACGTTTCTTCAAAACTAACCCCTCCAAAGAGGTACAACGACTTAATGCCACATAAGTTTGTCCACCCGCAAAAACGCCTCCGGTTAAATCCACTACTACCCGATTAAATGTTAACCCTTGACTTTTATGAATCGTAATAGCCCAAGCCAACCGAATCGGTAATTGTTCAAATGTCCCAACTATTTCCTCTTCAACCTTCTTCTCTTTTTCGTTATACTTATATTTATAATTACGCCAAGAGGTTGGTTCAACCAAATATTCTCTTCCATCTTCCAACAACACATATACATTTCCATTCTCATCAATACCTGATACCATACCAATAGTTCCATTTACCCAGCGACGTTCATAGTCATTATCTATAAATATAACTTGCGCTTGTTCCTTAATAGAAAGATTCAATTGGGTAGGTAATGATGATTCAGGGAAATCACCTTCGATCCTTCCTTTAGAAACAAATTCCTCACCGGGTAATTCCTTCAATTTACACTCGTTTATATAATCAACCTGATCTCGACGAGTCGCCAATGTAATATACATATCCTCATTACGAGGCGAGAAATTGGGAAAGTAGCGTGCATTTAATCTACTTAAATCCTCTTTTTGAACTACATTATTTCGAATATGATCCAGTACGTTGATAAATACAGGATCCGTCTGCCTATAAACCTTTTGTAATTCAATCGGGACTAAATTGATTTCCTTAAACACTCGAGCTGAAAAGAAAAAAGGAGTAGGATAAAACAGATTTAAAATTTCTTTTTGATCTGATGGCACAACAGGTTCCAACTGAAAAACATCTCCGACAAACAACAATTGTTTTCCACCAAAAGGTAATCGCATATTACTTGAAAAGACACGTAAGATACGGTCTACACAATCAATAATATCAGCTCGAACCATTGAAATTTCATCAATAATAATCAACTCTACCTCTTCTATTAATTTTCGCTGCTTCTTCGTATATTTAAAGAAATCAAAAATACGTCCATTTTTTAAACTTAAATCCGGATCATCCGGAAGTATCGGGCGAAAAGGCAATTTAAAGAAAGAATGGAGCGTAACTCCCTCTGCATTTATTGCAGCAATTCCTGTAGGAGCCAACACTACATGTTTCTTCTTAGTATGAGCACAAATATATTTTAAGAAAGTAGACTTACCCGTACCCGCTTTTCCTGTCAGAAAAACAGATTGTCGAGTATGAGTAATCAATTGCAATGCATCTTGAAACTCTCTATTATCGGTATCTAATTGAAAATCCAATCGTATTAGTTTTTTAGCGAGACAAATCTATAGAATATTTATTTAAGAACTAAAAAAAGTTCATCTATTATTTGTAAGCAATTATAAAAACATTTATATTTGTGATATTAAAATAATATCATATATAAATCATCATGAATACAAAAGAAATATTATTTAACGGGAAAGTAATCAATGGATTTCTCATGTTATTCTCACAACTTATTATCATACCTGCCATTATTACTATGGCTTGGTTCTTCACATTTCCCGGATTAGCATTGGCCACTTCTATTATACTTTTTATTTTTTGGTGTATTATTTGGGCTGGTTTCTCTATGGTTGAACCAAATGAGGCTTTATGTATTCTTTTCTTCGGTAAATATAAAGGGACTTTCCGTCAAACGGGATATTTCTGGATGAACCCATTTCTTACCACAAAGAAACTGTCTTTACGTGCAAGAAACCTAAATGCTGACCCAATCAAAGTAAACGATAAAACAGGCAATCCGATATTAATCGGGCTGGTTTTAGTTTGGAGATTGAAAGACACTTATAAAGCGATGTTTGAAATTGACGCTGAAACAATGTCTTCATCAGCTCCTAATGCAAACATCGGAGGGGCAAGTGTAGCACAACGCATGAATGCTTTTGAAAGTTTTGTAAAAATACAAAGCGATGCAGCACTCCGCCAAGTAGCAGGCCAATACGCCTATGACAATGACGACAATGAGAATAAAGAATTAACACTTCGTGACGGAAGTGAAGAGATAAACGAGCAACTGGTTCTAAAACTAAACGAACGTTTAGCCATGTCAGGGATGGAGGTTGTGGAAGCCCGTATTAACTATTTAGCATACGCACCAGAAATTGCAGCAGTTATGTTACGTCGACAACAGGCTTCAGCTGTAATCTCCGCAAGAGAAAAGATTGTGGAAGGAGCTGTTTCTATGGTAAACTTAGCACTTAACAAATTAAAGGAAGAACAAATTGTCGATTTGGATGAAGAAAAAAAAGCAGCTATGGTCAGTAATTTATTGGTAGTACTTTGTGCAGATGAAGCAGCACAACCTGTAGTCAACACTGGCACACTTTACCAATAAACAAAATAGTATGACAAAAAAGGAACATGGCAATACGGTTAAAAACTTTATTTTACGTATTGATTCGGAAATGATGGAAGCAATCGAAGCTTGGGCTACAGATGAATTTCGTAGTACAAATGGTCAAATACAATACATTTTGGATCAAGCATTACGAAAAGCAGGACGTCTAAAAAAGAAACGTTCCTCCAAATCAAACGAAGAAAAAGAGTAGAAAACTATAATAACTAAAAAAACTATCCAAACCTTTTTACAAAAAAAGAGCAAGTACAGGGTAAATACCCCGACTTGCTTTTTTTTATTTCTTCTATACAATTACCGACAGATATACAACCAAGCATCTTTATATTTAGGATTCAACCGAAGATTGGTCATATATGCTTCAGCCTCTTTTCGATTATTAAATTTATCTGCATAAATGCGATACTTACCATCACGGGCAACTTTATTAACATTCTTACATTCTCGACGATTAACCTTGGCTATAAATTCATCTGCTTGTGATTCATTTGGAAAACTTGCAATCACGATATGATACATCTTCGGTTTAGGTTGATTTACCATCTCTTTTTTTACAGATGCATTCCTTTTCGTAACAGTCTTTATTGTTGCCTTCTCTTTGATAGAAGTGGGAATCTCTTTTTTTACCTCATGAGCTACCATAACTTCTGTTATCTCGGATTTATCCACTACCATCGAAGTATCAGTTTCTACAGGGACTCCAGACTTAACCATTACCGGTGATATAACTTCTGCCGGGACAAAACTTGCAGTATAAACATCTTGATTCACATCTTTCACCGGTGTAGAAACCAACAAAAAGAGAGCTACTGCTGCTACAGAAGCAACCGCAGTACGGATTAACTTGCGACTAACCGGAATATAAAGAACATCTTTCTTTTCATCAGAACCTGTCAATAATATGATCGGTTCCTTCTCTACCGAATGTAAAGACATTAATGTTGGGAAATAAAAAGTAGGTAAACCATAGGTATCCACACTAAACAAATCTGTGCCTGTCGGCTGAAAAATAATTTGTCCCTCTTCACCTACTCTGAAAGAACCCAATGCCCCCATAGACATTTTCTTATATAACTGTAATTGATTTTTCATTTCAATTACATCTTCCTCTAACATCAATTGTGCTTGCTTGTAATTGGCTGCATACATCTGCATATAAGATTCCGCAAGCAGTCCATCGTTATGTTGCAAAGTTACATTAAATCTCAATTCTTTTCGAGAAGGACGGAATGTCTGTCCTTCAATTTGCATAGCCGAAACAGACTGCAACACAAAACCACCAAACTTTGGCACAATCACACAATCATGCACTAAAAGTAAACGTTCAATATGAGAGACTATCCTTAGCATACAACAAAGATATACAATTAATGGTATTTACAAAAAAAAGACAAGATTTTTAACCTAATTATATCTCTACTTACATCCGATGTAATCAACAATTACATCCGACCTAATTTTAATTACTTAGGATGAATTTTCAGGTTGGATAATAACTAAATAAGAATCTAACCTAAGAATGAAATAACTATCCAAAATATATTTCTACCTTTGTATCATAATATATATTATCTAAATCTTATAGGATGGACATTCGATTAAATAAATTAATTAGCGATTCTGGGATTTGTTCCCGTAGAGAGGCAGACAAATACATTGAAGAGGGACATGTTACCGTTAATGGAAAGCAACCTCATATAGGCCAACGGGTAAATGAAAATGACATCGTCATTTTTGACGACCTTCAGATTAAAATAAATAAACGGACTCTTGAACAATCTAGTACAAAAAAAACAGATTTAGAAATTGAATTTGATGTTCCAACACAAAAAGTAAAAAAAGAAAAAACGCAATCAACATCTAAAGAAAAAGAGGATATATCTAAACCTAAGAGTAAAAAAGGGCTACGTCCAGGTAAATATGTCAAATATAACAAATATGCAGCAGCCCGCCATGCAGCTCGTGAAGCTAAAAAAAAGGAAAGTGAACCTCAATTGAAAGGCATAGATAAAACTACTTTAAAAGAGGCATTACAACCTAAATTTGGAAAGTCTTTAAGTCGTTCAGCTGTAGCACAACGATTAGCAGCATCTCCAAAATCTGCTGCATTAAGAAAAACTAGTCGTAATAATCCTGCAAACAAAGCTAAACGATTCAAATCTCAAAGCAAATAAAAAAACGAAAAGTTTTTTAATATCCACATAAACAAAAAAAAGGATTGACCAAATGGTCAATCCTTTTTTCTCTTAAAAAACGGCGGCTACCTACTCTCCCACTTTTACGCAGTACCATCGGCGTGGTTGGGCTTAACTTCTCTGTTCGGAATGGGAAGAGGTGGATCCCCAACGCTATAACCACCTTAATGCCT
>SUXM01000030.1 GCA_015060925.1 Parabacteroides distasonis | reverse complement strand
CATAAGAGATCTCTTCACTATTAAAATAATGTACAAGAGAATTCCACGCATCACGGTAACTCTTGGCTGTACTGTACCTTTCATCCTCCTGCAAGTGAGAAATATATGCGATGAATCCATCCTTCAAACCCGTTCCTTTCATGTTCAAGTAGTTTTAAACTTAAAAATACATCCAAAAACTACAAAAAAAATTACATCCGACATAAGTTGAATTTACATCCGATGTAATCCAATTTAAGTCCGAGGGAATGGATGGGTAGAACTATATAACCTAAAAAGAGATGCTACGTTTGTCATCAGACAAACATGCATCTCTTTTTTTCTATATGAATGGATAGGGTTAGGCGAAGAATAAAATCAGCAACTGGGCTGTCAAAACCCGTAAAAACATAGTTAACGGATAAACGGTAGCATAACCTACAGAGGGGGCATCATTACCGGATGTAGCATTTGAATAGGCCAAGGCTGGTGGATCAGTAGTACTTCCTGCCATCAAGCCCATCAATGTAAAATAATTGACTTTACAGAAGTAACGTCCTATACATCCCATAATCAACAATGGCAAAAATGTAATAATAAATCCATAACCAATCCATGCAAATCCACCATTATTCACAATCGTATCAACAAAACCATCACCGGCACCAATACCTACACAAGCCAAGAAGATGGTAATCCCCACCTCCCGTAACATTAAGTTGGCACTTTGAGTTGTATAGGTAATCAACTTGTAATGATACCCGAAACGACTTATCAAAATGGCTACAACCAACGGACCTCCGGCCAATCCCAACTTTACCGGCTGCGGAATTCCCGGGAATGTGAATGGGATACTTCCTAAAAGGATACCCAAAGCAATTCCTACAAAAATGGTAATCAGGTTCGGTTCATTTAAACGTTTCATGGAATTACCTAATACCTTTTCCACATTCGCGATAGCATTTTCCGTACCAACAACATTCACACGGTCTCCAACTTGCAAAGCCAACCCTGGCGTAGCAACCAGATCTACCCCTGCACGGCTGATACGGGTAATGTTGATTCCATATAATTTACGCAACTTCAACTGTCCCAATCGTTTCCCGTTCAATTCTGGTTTGGTGACCAAGATGCGGCGATTGATAAACTGGTTCTCCATCCGAATCCACTGTTTGTGCTCCATCGCAATCTCTTCCCCGATAAAAGTCTTCACAGTCTCCGCATCTGTTTCGGTTGTAACGACAAATATCTTGTCATTTTCTTTTAACATCGTATCGGCAGTAACAATTTCTGTCCGTTTATTTGAATCATGCCATATACGAGAGATCACAAAATCACGATGTTCCATCAAAACGGACAGCTCTCCCACCGTTTTATTGAATATAGCCGGATTTTTTACTAATAATGAAATATGCATTGCTTCATTCTGATGAGAAAGGTCTTCGTTATCTAACTGTTCTTTCTCTTTATCAAAATTCACTTTGAAGAGATAACGGACTAAAATGATAGCTAAAATAATACCAATAACCCCTAATGGATAGGCTACCGCATAACCTAAAGCAATCGTACCATCAGCCACTCCATACATATCCTGATAAGCCTGTTGAGCCGCTCCCAACCCCGGCGTATTGGTCACCGCACCGGATAAGATACCCACCATGGTCGGCATCGGAATACCTGTTACAAAATGGAGAACAACAGTTGTCAAAACACCTAACAGCACCACTCCGCAAGCCAGCAGATTCAGGGTAACACCACCTTGTTTAAAAGAAGAAAAGAAACCTGGACCGACCTGCATCCCCACAGAGTAAACAAAAAGGATCAATCCAAACTCCTTGAAAAAGTGAAGAATCTCATGATTCATCGAAAAACCCAAATGTCCCAACAGAATTCCGACAAATAAAACAAACGTAATACCCAAAGAGACACCAAAAACCTTAAATTTTCCAAACTGTATCCCTGCAGCAATTACAACTGAAAGCAAAAGTATGGAATGAGCAATACTGCTCCCCCATAACAAATCATTCATCCATTCCATCATTTGTGCCTAATAATAACCTAAAAAACTTTAATGAGTGCAAAGGTAGCCATTTACTTTGTGTTTTACAACATAAATAGTATCTTTACCCTCCAAATAAATATCAAATGAAAAGAGGTTCTTTTATCCTAATCGGTTTAATGGCTTGGTTGTCACCGATCTTCGGCCAAACTACATCAGAAGTGGCTTCAGATGCTACTTCAGCTAAAATTGTTACAATCCAAACAAGTGTTGGTACAATGAAAGCAAAATTATACGAAGATGTACCTAATCACGTTCGGACTTTCATCTCTCGTGCCAATCGTGGCGAATACAACGGGACACTCTTCACTCGTGTCCTTCCGGAGTTTATGATACAAGGAGGTGCACCCGATTCCCGTAATGCTCCAGCCGGTGCACGTTGCGGATTCGGAGACCGTAACTCGGAAATCATGCCTGAAATGAAAGCCCATCATTTCAACAAACGAGGGGCATTGGCTGCACCACGTCAAAATGACGATATCAATCCTCAAAAGAAATCCGATATGTCTCAATTCTATATTGTACAAGGGAAAATATACCGAAACGGAGAATTAGATACATTGGAAATGATAGCCAACCAAGACATCAAAGAAAAGGCCATGGAGGAATTTTTCTATCCGGAACGGGCTGAACTCCGTATGTTAAAAGCGAGTAATAAACGGGAATATCAAAAACGATTACGCAAAGTGTATGCCAAAGTCGATTCGGTCATACGTGCCACTCCCGGACATCTCTTTTTCACAGATGAACAACGGGAAGTTTATACGACAATAGGAGGTTGCCACCATTTGGATGGAAACTATACGGTATATGGTGAACTAATCGAAGGTTTTGATGTCTTGGATGTAATAGCCGGACAATCTCGCGACAGCTACGACCGCCCCAAAAAGGATATCCGTATCATTAGTATTACTGTCCAATAAGATCGAACTTTATCCTTTCGTTATAGGTTATAGCCTCATCACTTATAAGTTGTGAGGCTACAACTTCTACGGAAAAACCTCTTTAAAGAGTTCACAGAGTTGTTTCTTCGTTAGCTCAAAGTCTTGAACCTCATCCAACTCCTTTTCCAAAGAGGTCACCCCTTTATCAATAAAACCACAAGGATTAATCAGCGAGAAGTAATTCAAATCGGTATTAATATTCAAAGCAAATCCATGCATCGTCACAAAACGGCTGCTCTTTACACCTATGGCACAAATCTTACGGGCTTTTCCCGGCACATGAGGCTCTATCCAAACCCCGGTAGCACCCTCTAAACGTTCCCCTTTGATTTGATAAAGTGCTAAAAAACGGATGATAACCTCTTCCAACCTTTCAATATATTGCCGCAAGCCCAATTGCCAACGATCCAAATCAAAAACCGGATACCCCGTAATCTGTCCGGGGCCATGATAGGTAATATCTCCACCCCTACTTATATGATGAAAAGAGATCCCGCGCTTTGCCAACATCTCCTCCGAGATCAAAAGATTCGAATCTTTGCCACTTTTACCGATAGTCAACACCGGTTCATGCTCACAAAAGAAAAGATGATTCTCTTCCACTCTTTGTTCGGCTTTGGCATTCAATAAAGAGTTAAATGCAGATGTCTGAACAGCCAAAGCCTCTTCATAACCGATACGCCCTAAGTCATGATAAGTAAAACCACTCATTATTTATTGATTTTAGAAACCAACACTTTATCAATACGGGCGCCATCCATATCTACAATTTCAAAATTAAAGTCTAACCAGACCAAGCTTTCTCCTACCTTCGGAACCCGTTCCAATATTTCCAAAATCAGACCGCTAAGCGTATTATAATCGTGTTCAGGATAAAGATCCACCAAATCAAAATATTCCAAGAAATCATAGAAACTATATTGGCCATCAACCAACCAAGTACCATCTGTACGCTGTACAATTTCCAAATCATCATCTGTTCCAGGGACTTGTCCGATTAATCCCTCCATAATATCCTTTAACGTCACAATCCCTTGGATTCCTCCAAATTCATCCGTCACAATCCCATATTTCACCCGATCCTGCTTAAACTGTTCCAATGCATTATAAACACTTTGATTTTCTGGCACAAACTCCGCAGGACGAATCACTTGCGACAAAGAGAAATCAGACTCATCAATACGGCCAAACAGGTCTTTCAGATATACAACCCCTTCAATATTATCAAACTTACCATTAGCAACCGGATAAATATTGAATAAATTCTCCTCAATTTTCTCACGAATCTGCGCAATACTATCAGTCAAATCCAACCAAACCAAATCACTCCGATGAGTCATAATCGAACCTACATTCCGATCTCCTAAATTAAAGACACGTTCTACAATATCTTGTTCGACCTCTTGAACCTCACCATCATCAAACCCCTCTTTGACAATCGCCTTAATCTCCTCTTCCGTCACCTTATTTTCTTCCGTCACATCCGTTCCAATCATTTTGACTATAAGAGCCGTACTTTTAGAGAGCAACCAAACAAAAGGCGATGCAATATGCGCCAACATATTCATCGGCTTGGCAACTAACATAGACACTTTTTCCGCATATCCCATACCGATACGTTTAGGGACTAATTCACCCAAAATCAAAGTCAAATAAGTCACAACGATAACGATAACCGTCTCAGATACCCCCAACGCATAAGGTTCCAAAAATGGGATAAGCTTAACATATTCAGCGAAGTCATGCGCAAAGGCTTCACCCGAATACAAACCAGTCAAGATCCCGATCAAGGTAATTCCGATTTGCACTGTTGAAAGAAAATGATCCGGTTCATTTGCCAACTTCAAAGCCATTTGAGCAGCTTTATTTCCATGTTTGGCTTCTATTTCCAAACGAGCTTTTCGAGCAGAGACCAAAGCGATCTCAGACATAGAGAGTAGGCCATTCAATAAAATAAGGCCAATGATTATAAATATTTCCATTTACGATTAACGGAGTTAATTAGGGTTGCGAAGTTATGAAAATAATCATTAACTTAGCCACATTAAACATAAAATCTAATAATTATATGAAATTAAGTAGTCCTAACGATTGTCTGTATTGTCAAAACAATCAGACTTTACATGATTTGATGATTGAAATTGCGCCATTGTCTGTTTCTCGCCTATTCCTCTTTAAAGAACAGACCTATTATGGCAGATGTTTAGTTTCCTATAACGAGCACATTCATGATTTGAATATGTTAAGCGATGAAGAGAGAAACGCCTTTATGGCTGATGTGGTACGAGTAACACGCGCTATGCAGAAGGTGTTTAATCCACAAAAGATCAATTATGGAGCCTATTCTGATAAACTCTCCCACCTCCATTTCCATTTAGCTCCCAAATATGAAGACGGCCCGGATTATGGAGGGACATTTACCATGAATCCTCAAAAGGTATATCTGACAGAAGAAGAGTATCAAGAGATGATAGAAAAAATCAAAGCTGCTTTATAACAAAAAAAGGTGCTTAGGAATTCCTAAACACCTTTTCCCTCTTTATAATATCATTACTTTTTTATCTTAGAGCAATTGTCACGAACATAAATAGTATGTTTTTTAGCAGGAACTTTAGCTGTAACTTTTTTGAATGTTCCGTTATGAACATCATCCAAAACGATAGCCGGACGATAATCTTTCTCTAAAGCTGTCATCTTGACATTTTTTAAAGTAAGTCCATCTACATGGCGAACATAAAAACACCATGCTGGCAATTCTTTAAACTGAGAGAATTCCGGATAAGCTTTTGGTAATTCCGGTACATTATCCAATTCATTCAAACCAACTTTAGCATAATTTTCATTACCACCACCAGGGAATACGAACTCACAATTTTCGATGGTAATATCCAAAATTTTATTATCAGCCAAACCTACGATTCCATTAGGAGAAATATTTCGTGGTTGATATTCATGAGTTGGGCCTTCAATAGCATAACCTAAGTCTGGTTTTCCAGCAGGAACTTCTGCATACATATTGGAAATTTTCACCTTTTCCATATGACTTTTCTTTCCGTTTGTATAACGATCACCCAAAATTAAATAAATAGGGTTACCAGTATTTATTGAACGTAAACTATCAATTAATACATTTTCAACCCAACCTCCATCCACTGCTTGAATTGTAATCGCAGAACGGAATGTATCATAAACTGTATTATTTACAATTTTGATATTTTTAAAACCACCTTTAGAGAAAGTACCAAACTTAATACCACTGGCACTTGAAGTTACTGTATTATTTTTAACAACGATATTCTGACAAATGCTATTATGATCATGAGATTTCAAACAGATTCCATCATCAGTTGCATCTACGAAACAATTCTGAATAACTGCACCATTACAATCCACAATATCCATACCATCATTATTCCAAGTTGCACGGCTACTTACAGTAATACCATCAATCAAAAGATTTTCACACTTATCGTATGTTTGTGTCCAGAAAGCAGGGTTCTTAACAGTAATACCCTTCATGTTTACGTTTTTACAACCTTGAAAATAAATCAATTTCGGACGATTTTCCACACGACCTAATTTCAAATTATCTTTAATAACACCATTACAAGCTTGAGCTACGAAGTTATTTGCTAATTGACGACCTCTACCATCAATTACACCTTTTCCTTCAATACCTATATTCTCCTGCCCCAAAGCAAAGATCAAAGCTAACCAACCTGAATTAAGGTCATAATCATATGGATTTGTTGAGCCTACCAAAATAGCCCCTTCACCTAATTCTATTGTTACATTAGATTTCAAATAAAGAGTACCGGTAACATAACGACCTACCTTAAAAACCAAACGACCACCACCATTTTCATGAATAAAATCTATAGCCTTCTGAATGGAACGTGTATTCATGGTAGTTCCATTTGATTCAATTCCGAACATTGAAGCCGGATAATCTTTCGCACTCAAAGGCAAAGCAAATGCGACTAAACAAAATATCAATAAATTTTTTACTAATTTCATATTCAGTATATCTTTATAAATCTCAACCCTAATTTATTTTTGTACTTTAATTTCTTTACCTGATGGTATAATACATTTGGAGAATGATAATCCAGAAGAAGTTCCATCAGAAACCAAAGGCTCAACCGGAGTATCAAAATAACAATCTTTTGCAGTTAAATTTTTACATCCGGACAAAGAAACTGCTGCAGCTTTTGGATCTTTATTAAACACATAAATATTATCAAAATTCAAATTTTCACAACCTTTATAAATTTGAGCTGTCACAGCAGAATTTTGAGTTGTAAACTGTTTCATTGTAATATTACGACAGTTTTCAAATAAAACCAATGCAGGTAAATAATCAGAGGCCTTCTTTACATATCCTCTAGCCACCTGTCTGGCAATATCAGCTTGAATGGCTAAACCACTACCTTCTAATACGCCCTTACCTTCAATACCTATGTTTTCTTGATCTTTTGCATAAATTAAAGCAGTCTGACCACCAATACCTTTATAATCATAAGTAAGTGGAGATCCTACTAACACAGCACCTGATGCAACACGGATAGTTACATTTGACTTCAATTCTACTGAACCTGTCAAATATCGACCTACATAAAACACCAATGTTCCACCACCATTTTCATGAATATAATCAATTGCTTTCTGAATAGATGTCGTATTATCGGTTACACCATCAGAATGGATACCAAAAACAGTTGCTGTATATAACTTCGATTCCTGTGCCGACAACATTCCAACAACTGTCAACAAAGAAAGAAACGATACTAATAAACTTTTTCTTATCATAACGATTTTTACTTTTTTATTCTATAACCACGTTTTGTGTCTTATAAGTAAAGACTTGTTCTTTTTTATCACTATTTGGTTCTTCAAACTTGACGTTCTTCAAAATTAAACCATTCACATCATCTGTAACAATTGCCGGACGATAATCCTTATTTTCAGCTCTGAATTTCACATTTTCAAAAGTGATTCCATCTGCATGACGAACATAGAAACCCCATGCCGGTAATTCCTTAAATTGAGAGAATTCAGGATAACGAGCAATCATTTCAGGAATACTATCCAATTCAGCAGAAGTCAATCCACGATATGCATAACGAGGATTACCACCTCCACAAGATACGATTTCCATATTTTCCATCTTTACATTTTGAATTCTGTAACCAGGAATACCAACAATACTTGCCGGAGAAATATTACGTGGCTGATCTTCAACCGGACCTTCATAGCTATAGCCTTCATCCGGTTTCCCTGCCGGAACTTCTGCGTAAACATTCTTAATAAGAATATTTTTCATTGAAGGTTCTTTTCCTTTATCCCATCTACGGCCCATACGTAAGAAAATGACATTACCTGTATTGTATGCCCGAACACCATCCACTTCGATGTTTTCAATATCAGCGCCATCCACTGCTGCAAATGTAATAGCTGAGCGGAATGTATCATACATCGTTACATTGCGAATCTTGAAATCTTTAAAGAATCCACGAGAGACTGTACCAAACTTGATACCGTTTGCACTTGAACGACCTACACAATTTTCCAGAAGTACATTTTTACATCCATGATCTGCTGAATGAGATTTAAAACAATACACATCATCAGCTGCATCAATAAAACAATCGCGAATAACTACATCTTCACAGTCAATAATATCAATACCGTCATTATTCCAATAAGATTTGCTATCAACAATTTCTCTTTCAACCAAAACATTTTTACATTGATCATAAGTCTGATTCCAACTTGCTGGATCTTTTAATGTAATATCTTGAACTGTTACATTTGTACATTCACGGAAATAGATGTTCATCGGACGATTACCTTCATAAGGACGGTCTAACTTCATTGCATCTTTAAACAATCCACGATGGATATACTGAACCAAATTGTTAGCTGTTACATATCCACGTCCATTAATTGTACCTTTACCTGTAATGCCAATATTCGTTTGATTCACAGCAAAAATCATAGAACACCATTTTATTCTTGGATCAATTACATAATCCCACGGATTATTTGAACCTAAAAGAGAAGCTCCTCCTTCAAGATGCAAGGTTACATTTGATTTCAAATAAAATGTACCTGTTACAAAACTACCAGGTGTAAAAATAATACGACCTCCACCATTCTCACTTACAAAATCTACTGCTCTCTGAATAATACGTGTATTCACAGTAACACCATCAGCTTTCGCCCCAAAATCTGTGATATAATAATCTTTGGCAAAAACAGACAATAACATGCCTTGCAAAAGGCACATAATAATTCCCAACTTTAATCCTCTAATCATATGTAAAATCATTAATTAATTGATAAATAAGTTTATTTATTTAACAAAACATACCTTATTCAAATATTCAGCACAACCTTTCACCCCTTCAAATTGAGATCGGTCTTTGAGACCTTCCAATTCTACAAAATAGTCAGCATGACCATTTGCATAGAATTGTTTAAATATCATCTCAAAATTCATCATGCCGGATTGCCCTAACACAGCACGATCCTTGATATGTAAAACCTTGATACGGTCAGCATATTGTTTCAAATAAGCCACCGGATCAGCTTGTCCCATAACAGCCCAATAAACATCCATTTCAAAGAATACTAAAGAAGGATCTGTTTCAGACATAAACAAATCATAAATAACTTCTCCCTCTTTATTGTTACGACGTCCTAATTTAGCCTCCTTACCTCCAGCTATTACCTTTGCAAACTCATATTCATGATTATGGTAACCAAAAGGAATACCTGCAGTTTTTACTATTTTACCCGCTTCATTAAAAACCTCACATACAAATTTTGTTTCTTCCAAACTACGAGTTTCAGGCTGCCCTGGTTGAATCAGATACTTTACACCCAACTTCGCATGATCATCAGCTGTTTTTTTCCAATATTCTTTAATTTGATCCAGATTTGCTTTGGTATACTCACGAACAGGAGGATTCACATGAGAACTAATGATTTTAAGGCCGGCATCTTCTGCCATCTTCTTAAATTCCATCATATCTATACCTCCAATCTTACCCTCCTTGTATCCTGCCAGTTCAAGGGTACTATATCCCATTTCTTTCAGTCTTTTCATACCGACAGGAACATCTTCATACAACTCTTTACCTAAAGAATATATCTGAAGGCCTATATTTTTATTTACAGTCTCGTTTAATTCTGCCGCATTTTTTTCAAGTCCCGTGATACTTTTTTTCCCATCACATGCGACCAAACTTCCCAAAGTAAATAAGGAAGCTCCTTTTAAAAAGTGTCTTCTATTAATCATGGTATAATATATATTTTTCACCAAAGATATAAACTTTAAAGCTAAAAAATAGAACTATCTATAAAGTTTTTATTAATTTTGCTTGTTAAAAACAAGAAATATAGTAATCGATTATTTTTAAATAGAGTTATTATGGCAAAAATTAAAGGGGTTGTTGTCGTCAATACCGAACGATGCAAAGGTTGTAATCTTTGTGTCGTGGCCTGCCCGTCGGATGTTTTAGAATTACATCCACGAGAAGTCAACAACAAAGGATATCATTATGTCTACATGAAGAATCCGGACAATTGTATCGGTTGTGCAAGTTGCGGGTTGGTTTGCCCGGATGGATGTTTAACTATTTACAAGAAAAAAATTGACAACAGTCAATCTTAAATAAGTTCTTATGGCTGAAGAAGTAAAATTAATGAAGGGAAACGAAGCGATTGCACATGCTGCTATTCGTTATGGAGCAGATGGTTATTTCGGATACCCTATCACTCCCCAATCGGAGATATTAGAAACGCTTATGGCTGAAATGCCATGGGAAACAACAGGTATGGTTGTACTACAAGCTGAAAGTGAAGTTTCAGCTATCAATATGGTATATGGTGGAGCTAGTACCGGGAAACGTGTGATGACCTCATCATCCAGTCCGGGTGTCAGTTTGAAACAGGAAGGTATCTCTTATATTGCAGGAGCTGAACTTCCTTGTTTGATTGTAAATGTCATGCGTGGTGGTCCTGGATTGGGGACTATCCAACCTAGTCAAGCAGACTATTTTCAAACTGTCAAAGGAGGAGGACACGGAGATTACCGTTTAATAACATTGGCTCCCTCTTCCGTACAGGAAATGGCCGATTTCGTAGGTTTAGGGTTTGATTTGGCTTTCAAATATAATAATCCAGCTATCATTTTAGCAGATGGTATCATCGGACAGATGATGGAGAAAGTGGTTTTACCCCCCTTCCATACCCGCCGAACAGAAGAAGAGGTTATTGCAGAATGCCCTTGGGCTGCAAGAGGGAAAAAGGCTGATCGTAAACCCAATATTATCACTTCATTGGAATTAGATCCTGCAAAAATGGAAGAGAACAATATCCGTTTCCAGGCCAAATATCGTCAAATTGAAAAAAATGAAGTTCGTTATGAAGAGTTCCAATGCGAAGATGCAGATTATTTGTTAATAGCATTCGGTTCTTCTGCCCGTATTTGTCAAAAAGCAGTAGAAAATGCACGAGCTGAAGGTATTAAATTGGGATTACTTCGTCCTATCACCCTATGGCCTTTCCCGACAAACGTAATCGCCAATTATGCAAACCAAGTAAAAGGTATGCTTTCTGTTGAATTAAACGCAGGACAAATGGTTGAAGATGTCCGTTTGGCTGTAAACGGGAAAGTAAAGGTCGAACATTTTGGCCGTTTAGGTGGTATCGTTTTCACACCGGATGAAGTCTTAAATGCTTTAAAAACAAAGTTTGATTTATAATCAAAAGAATCTGTTTTATGACAAGAGGAAGTAAAATAGACATGATACTGACTTGGTTATTCATGGTTTTAGCGATAGTTGCTGTTGTATTCTACTTCGTATTTCCAGAAAACCGATTGCCGTTTTTATACTGCGGAGGAGCTGCTATCTGCTTCCGCTTGGTTCAGTATTTAATGAGATTCATTAGCTAAATTAAAAAATTATGGAACTTAACGAAATAATTAAACCGGAAAATCTGGTGTATGAAAAGCCCAGATTGATGAATGACAACCCAATGCACTACTGTCCAGGTTGTAGTCATGGTGTGATACATAAGTTGATTGCAGAGGTTGTTGCTGAAATGGGATTAGAAGACAAGACCATAGGTGTTTCACCTGTTGGATGTGCTGTATTTGCTTATAATTACATAGATGTAGACTGGATTGAAGCAGCTCATGGACGTGCACCAGCTATTGCAACAGCTGCCAAACGTTTGAATCCGGACAAGATGGTCTTTACTTATCAAGGTGATGGAGACTTGGCTGCTATCGGTACGGCAGAAACCATCCATGCTGCAAACCGTGGTGAAAACATTGTAATCATCTTCGTCAACAATGCTATTTACGGTATGACAGGAGGTCAAATGGCTCCTACGACATTGGAAGGTATGCCTACAGCTACATGTCCATACGGACGTAACATTGCACTAAACGGTTACCCATTAAAAATCAGCGACTTGTTAGCACAATTAGAAGGCACATGTTTAGTTACTCGCCAAAGTGTACAAACTGCAGCTGCTGTTCGCAAAGCAAAGAAAATGCTTCGTAAAGCATTTGAAAATGCAATGGCTGGCAAAGGGACTTCTGTTGTTGAGTTCGTTTCCACCTGCTCATCCGGTTGGAAAATGACTCCAGAAAAGGCAAATAAATGGCTAGAAGAAAATATGTTTCCATTCTATCCATTAGGAGATTTAAAGAATAAAGAATAAGAGGTACAGACAATGAAACAAGAAATAATAATAGCCGGTTTCGGAGGACAAGGTGTTTTATCTATGGGTAAAATCTTGGCTTACTCCGGTTTGATGGAAGGGAAAGAGGTTAGTTGGATGCCATCCTATGGACCCGAACAACGTGGAGGTACAGCAAATGTTACCGTAATCCTCAGTGATGACCGTATCAGCTCTCCGGTATTGAACGAGTATGACATCGCTATCATATTGAACCAACCTTCCATGGAGAAGTTTGAAAACAAAGTAAAAAAAGGTGGTATTATCATTTATGACGGTTACGGTATCCATACTCCGGTAAAACGTACAGACGTGAATGTATATCGTGTAGATGCAATGGATGCTGCAACCGAGATGAAAAATGAAAAAGCATTCAATATGCTGATTTTAGGTGGATTATTAAAAATTGTCCCGATGGTAACATTAGAGAATGTTCTATTAGGATTGAAGAAATCTCTGCCTGAACGTCATCATAAACTTATTCCGATGAATGAAGCTGCAATTAAAAAAGGGATGGAAATCATCACCTTATGCCAAGCAGCTCAAGAATAATATGCTAAACAGATTATATGTTAATATGTGCAAGCAGGTTAAATCCTATTCGCATATTAACATATAGTTCATAGCATATTTGGACATTCTTACTATCTTTGTTCCTCATGAAGCATTGCCTATATATAATATTTTTACTGATCATATCTATTTCGACTTTACAAGCGCAGCAAAGCGGTGGAGAAGGGAAAAGATTTTCACTGAGTAATCTTTCCAAAGCCAACGAAGAAATACCTGATAGTCTATTAATTCCAGACAGTACATCAGTTGACAACAAACGTTTAAAAGCTTATCGTTTGACACCATTACTTGGTGAACCATACTTGGCCCCTTTGGATACCCACAAATTAAATTTTGCCAATAGTACATTGGTTGAATCTAACTCTTTAGCTGTAGGTTATTTAACCAATACAGGTTCAGCCGCACAAACCCGTATCTTCTCTGAAAGAAAAGAGGCTCGTGATTTTATCTTTGCGGATGTGTATGATTATTATATTACAGATCCACTCAATGCTGAATTTTATGACACAAAAGTACCCTATACCCATGTCATGTATACTACAGCCGGTGGTAGCAATAACAAAAACGAACGATTAAAAGGAACATTAACCATGAACTTTGGTCCTAAAATCAACGTAGGAGGTGATTTGGATTACATTTACAGTCGTGGACATTATAAAAACAATGGAAATAAGCTTTTAAGTTACCGGTTATTTGGAAGTTACAAGTCTGACCGATACGAATTACATGCTTACCTAAACAACTTCAACTTCATCAATTATGAAAATGGAGGATTAGCCAATGACTCTGTTATTACTCATCCTGACGAATATTTTGCAGGAGATAGGAACATGAATGATCCTAAATCTTTTAATATCCGCTATAATACTAAAGCATGGAATCGTGTCCGTGGCAAGCAGTACTTTCTGACCCATCGATACAATTTAGGATTTGAAAAGGAATTAGAGGAGAAGAAAGATTCTTTAGGAAATCCTATAAAGATATTTGTTCCTGTTTCCAGTATTATCCACACATTAGAATATCAAGACAACCGTCGTCGTTTCCGTACCGAAGATAATACAGACCTAAACAGTTGTTATTTGAATCCATATGGAGAACCTCGTGTATTCGGTTTAGAACCATGTATCATAGAAAAAAATGGCCATACGATTTCTGTGGTGGACGATCGCACCTCTTGGTGGAATTTAAAAAACACCTTCGGACTTTCCCTCCGGGAAGGTTTTCAAGATTGGGTCAAATTTGGTCTTACAGCATTTGTCACATTTGACAAACGTAAATTCCAATTACCGGCAGCCATACCGGGACTATCATACGACCCAGAATTCGGTAGTGGTCTATATCCGAACCCTTCAACAAGCAACTTTCCTATTAAGCAAATATATGATGAGTTCTCAACATATATCGGAGCCGAAATATCCAAACGTAAAGGGAACATCCTCACCTATAATGCAAGAGGTGAATTGTGTGTGGTAGGTGATGACATAGGTGAATTTAGAGCTACCGGTAACCTACAAACCAGGTTTCAACTTTTTAATAAAGAGGCAACGATTAGTGCTGATGCATACATCAAAAATGTAACCCCTGCGTTTTATTTACGTCATTTTCATTCCCGTTATTTTTGGTGGGATAATCCGGACTTAAATATGACACAACAAATTTATGCAGGAGCCAAAATCAATTTAGAATCCACTCGCACACAACTGTCAGCCGGAGTGGAAAGCATACAAAACTTTATTTTCATTAACAAACAAGGCATGCCCGAACAAAAAAGTGGGAATCTACAAGTAATCAATGCCCGTATCAAACAGGACTTTATGTACCGAGCTTTTGGATGGGAGAATGAAGTAGCCTATCAGCTAAGTAGTGATAAAAGCGCATTACCTTTACCACAAATCAGCTTGTACACCAACATGTATGTACATTTCAAAATAGCCAAGGTATTAACCGTTCAATTAGGAGCAAATATGTACTATAACACAGCCTATTATGCTCCTTATTATGAACCAGCCACTCAACAATTCCAAACACAAGATAAGGTAAAGGTTGGGAATTACCCATTAATAAATGCGTATGCCAATTTTCATCTTAAACAAGCCCGTTTCTTTGTTATGGGATATAACTTAAGTTCCAAATTCGTCGATCCCAATTATTTCTCACTGCCCCATTATCCTTTAGACCCATTCGTATTAAAAATGGGGGTAGCAGTTACATTCAATAATTAAAACAATGAAATCAAAAAAACTCCTGAGACTCTATATCACTCTTTTATTGATCACAGTTACAACCATGATCATGTTATGGTGTATATTACCACAAAAGAAAGCAGAGATTCAACAACGAGACTACCCTGAGATACAAAAAGAAGGGATTCTTCGATTGATCACAGAGTATAACCTATTAGGATATTATGTTTCAGGAGATACTATTGAAGGTTTCCAATACGAATTGAGCCAAGCAATAGCCCAACTATCTGGTTTGGAAATACAGACCCAACTTGAAATGAGTTTAGCTAACAGTTTTGAGGTATTACAGACAAACCAATGTGATGTCATTGCCCGTAATATTCCTATTACCAGTGAGATGAATGAAAAATACCTATTCACAGAACCAATAGTATTAAACAAACAGGTACTGATACAAAGAACAGCTAAAGCTAATAACGGAGTGAAACCGATCCGTAACCAACTACACTTGGCTGGTCAAACAATCCATATACCAAAAAATTCTCCAGCTCGGCTAAGATTGGAAAACTTAGGTGTGGAAATTGGAGATACCATTTACATCGTAGAAGATTCCCTCTATTCCGGAGAACAATTAGCGATCATGGTTGCTAAAGGGGACATAGACTATGCCGTTTGTGATTTACAAATAGCGAAGCAATCTCAAAAGCAACTAACAGAAATTGATATACAAACAGATATTAGCTTTACTCAACTGCAATCATGGGCTGTCCGAAAAGATTCACCCATTTTACTTGATAGCTTAAACAGTTGGTTTAAACAAATGCGAGAAAATGGCACATTTGAAAAAATCCACAAGAAATATTACAAAGAGAAGAGATGAGATTTGATGAATTAGATTTAGAAGAGGCCATATTGGATGGTCTTGATGCAATGAATTTTTGGGAAACCACCCCTGTACAAGAACGGACAATCCCGGTTATTTTAGCAGGGAAAGATGTTATAGCCTGTGCACAAACCGGAACCGGTAAAACGGCTGCATATGTATTACCAGTCATCAACGAACTTAGCAAAGGGCTTCATCCTGCCCACGCTGTCAATGCAGTTATCATGGCTCCAACTCGCGAGTTAGCACAACAAATAGATCAACAAATAGAAGGATTCACCTATTTCATACCGGTATCGGCTGTTGCTGTTTATGGAGGTACGGATGGAATCGCATGGGAACAACAAAAAAGAGGGATGGAAATGGGAGCTGATATTGTCATCGCTACTCCCGGACGCCTTCTCTCCCATATCAAAATGGGGACAGTTAATCTCTCTGAAGTCTCTTTTTTTATTTTAGATGAAGCAGACCGAATGTTAGATATGGGATTCTACGATGACATTATGCAAATCTACAAATTGTTACCTAAAAGTTGTCAAACCATTATGTTTTCAGCCACCATGCCTCCCAAAATCAAGACTTTGGCTCAAAACATATTAAAGAATCCGGAAGAGGTACAGATTGCCATTTCTCGTCCCCCCGAATCAATTATGCAAACAGCCTATGTTTGCCACGACATGCAAAAATTACCAATCTTAGAAGATCTATTTGTAAAAAACCGCCCTCAACGTGTCATTATCTTTTCATCTTCCAAAATGAAGGTCAAAGAGTTGGCCTCAGCCCTCAAACGTTTAAAATTCAATGTAGCAGCTATGCACTCGGACTTGGAACAAACACAACGGGAGGAGGTCATGAAAGAGTTCAAAAACGGACATATTGACATCTTGGTTGCTACAGACGTCGTTTCACGCGGTATTGACATCAATGACATCCGGTTAGTCGTTAACTTCGACATACCACATGATCCGGAAGATTATGTACATCGCATCGGTCGTACTGCCCGAGGAACAAACGGAGAAGGGTTAGCCATTACTTTTGTATCGACGGAAGAGCAGGTTCAGTTCAAACAAATTGAAGATTTCTTAAAAAAAGAGGTTTATAAGATACCCATTGACCCCCAATTCGGTGAAACTCCTCTGTATGAACCTCAAAAGTATAAATCCACACATCGGAAGAAAAAACAAGGATCCTCTAAAAAGAAAGAAGCCGGAAGAAAAAGAAAATCTCCCGGCCACAATCAGAAATGATGGAAAAGACTACATTTCCATCATTTCCGGTTCATCATCTTGTGATTCTCTATTGTCTCTATCTTTATTCTTCTTTTTACCACTCATATTTCCGAAGTTGAATGTCAACGTAAATCCAATTCTTCTACCTCCTCGCCAATTTTCTGAATCCTGCCAGAATCCTTCACCGGAAGTTACAGTACGAAATTTCTGAGAATTCAACAAATCACGAGCATTGATACTCAAAGTCAATTTATCATTTAAGAATGATTTACGTAAGCCTAAGTTAACTGAATAATTAGGTTTACGGTATCCCTGTGCCACCAATCGTTTGGAATTATAACGTCCCATACCTTGCAAAGAAATACCCCAAGGCAGATTCACATTGGCAATCATACGAACATTCCAAGAAAAACTCTCATCTGTTTTCCCTACAACAGGAGTGTCTGCTCCTTCCGGCATATAACTGAATCCATCCAATTTAGAATAGAACAAGTTCACCGTAGTTGTCAAATTTAAAATTTTAAACAGACGGTTCTTTCCTACAATCTCCAAACCACTTGCTTGTGACTGAGCCACATTCTCACTGGTCGTATACATCACATTCTCCTCTACATTCAAGAAACGGATACGCTGAATGACATCATCCGTTGCACGATAATAACCGGACAACGATAAGGTATGCCCACTCTCCCAGTTCTTTATATAGTTCAATTCAAAAGCATGAGAATATTCTGGAGTCAGTTCCGGATTACCAAAAGAGATATTGGATGCATCCGATATATTACGGAAAGAGTTCAACTGTCCTCCCCATGGACGACGTAAACGGCGAGTATAGTTGACTTGTAATTCATTATTCTTAGGCAGAGCATAAGAGATAAAAGCACTGGGGAACAGTTTAAAATAGTCTTTCTCAAAATCAGTTGCAGGTTTACCATTAAATTCTTGATCATAATCCAAAGAACGAGTATCTACTTTCCAATACTCCCCACGGACACCGGCTTGGTAACTAAAATTATTCCACTTACCTCCATAAGTCAAATAGAGGGCATGTACATCCTGATTGTAAAAAAAACGGTTATAAAGTAGCTTATCCTGCTGGATATTATCTGCATTTGTTCCGCTATAAGTATCAACTGGACTTTGGTTACGTTGGAATGTTCCTTTATACCCCGCCTCAATACGGGCAATATCTCCTATTTTATTTGTATAGTCTGCCTGTACCTCCCATGTTTTATCACGAACCTTGTTTTCCTGGGTCTGATAAACAGGATCCACTGTTTTTTCAGGATCGGCATAAGAGGTAGATTGCTGGTAAATATTCATACCATCCATTCTCCATTGGTTATTGCTAACCATAACATCTATATCACTGTTTTCAGAAAATTTATGGCGATAGTTCAATTCTACATTATACATCTTCATATCCGAATCACTCAATGTGTTACGATCACTGGTATAAACTGTGTTACTTTGTCCATCTATGGAATGATAAAGAATTTTCTGTTCATTATCACCACCACCAGACATACCTGTCATGTTCAGAGCCAAATCATCACTTTTGGTAATATGCCAAGTAGCCCCTACCCGACCGAACCAATTTTTATGATGTCGTTCCGACTCATTAGATTGGTTTAGGAAAGAGTTATCCAACGTATTCTGTCTCCTGGTAAAACCTCCTCCGTCCATCTCACGGCTACGGTGGCTTAAGTTTGCATACGCATCTACTTTACTACTGCTGTAATTGATATTACCACTGGCCTGATATCCACCAAAAGTATCTGCACCCACTTTGACACTACCGTAGTACCCTGGCTTACGATCATCCTTTAAGATAATATTGATAATACCGGCTGTTCCTTCCGGACTGAATTTAGCAGATGGGTTGGTAATTACCTCTACCTGCTTGATACTTTCAGCTGGCATCATTTCCAAAATGTCAGCTTGGTTATCAGCGGTCAACCCGGAAGCTTTTCCATTAATCCAAATTGTCACACTTGAATTACCACGTAAAGAGACAGAGCCTTCATTGTCAACCTCGACAGAGGGTATATTGGCCAACAAGTCACTGACCGAACCACCTTCTGCTGCTAAGTCTTTTGTGGCATCAAACACCTTACGATCCAATTCAAAACGCATTTGGGGTCTCTCAGCCACGATTTCCACCTCACCCAGTTGGTTAGTATCCTCTTCCATCGTAACCTCTCCCATGTTCAAGACCTGATTATTATTCTTGATAGAAATAGGTTTGGATATCTCCCCATACCCCAAATAGGAATAAGTCACGACATATTCCCCTTTCTTCAATCCTGTTATATGGAACGTACCATCACTACCAGTAATCGCACCTTGTAATATTTTACTTGAACCTTTGGGTTTTACCTGCACAGTCACAAATTCTAAAGGACCTCCCAACGCACCATCTATAACAACCCCTTTGATCTTCCCATCCACTAAATTTACGGCATCTGCACTCGAAACCAAACACAACAATGCCCCAATCACAAATGCTTTATTCTTATTCCTCATTATTTCATAATATTTTTCAACGCCCTTTAGACTCTATAAACAATTAAAGGTTTATTTTAATATAAGTGAATAAATATTATATTCTATTTCTTTTCCATAAAATAAATAGAAAAGCCAAAGATAAATTTTAAATAAATATCGTTTCTTTGTATATAAAATGATATTACGCACACTAAAAAAACAGATGTATGAAAAAGTTTTTTTTTTACAGTTTGTTCTTAATCGGATTTCTATCCTGTATCTCTGAGCAAAACACAAAACAAAAAAATGAGACACTCTATGAAAGTGGGAAACCCTATACCCGTTGGTGGTGGTTTGCCTCTGAAATAGACACGTTGGATGTCAAATACCAATTAGAATGGCTCAAAGCACAAAACTTTGGCGGAGTTGAAATAGCATGGATTTATCCTATGCATGGCGACAGCACACAAAAACGGTTCGGATGGCTATCACCTCAATGGGCAGAAGTGGTTGCCTACACCAAACGCTGCGCCGACTCGTTGGGGTTAGGATGTGATTATACATATGGCACTTTATGGCCATTCAGTGACCCGGATCTACCTGAAGTCGATGGTAGCCGCAGTTATTATGACTCAATATCTCCCAAAGATAGAACTATCACATGGGAACATCCTCGTAAAGGGCGCATATTAAACCATTTGGACAAAGAGGCTTTTGGGAGATATGCACAAAAAATGAACAATGGATTGAAAGAGGCTTATAAAGGTTCACGTTCCGGATTATTTGTCGATTCTTGGGAAGTGGAAACACGTCATCTTTGGACTGCCGGTTTCGGTGAGAAATTCAAAGAACGCTTCGATTATGAGATAGAGCCTTACATGGATAACTTGTATAAACCTGGAAATGAAGATATTTATTATGACTATATGACCTTGCTATCGGATTATGTCTTGTATGATTTTTACAAGCCTTTCACCGATAACGCCCATCAAGTAGGAACCTTTTCTCGTTCACAGTGTGGAGGTGCGCCTACCGATTTGCTTACGGCTTTCATGTTAGTCGATGTACCTGAAACAGAAGCAATTCTTTATGAACCTAACTTCGGACGTATCCCGGCATCAGCTGCTGCACTTACCGGGAAACCGGTTGTTACCTCTGAGACCTTTACCTGTTTGTATGGTTGGCGTCGTTGGGGAGGAAAAGGGCCATACCAAGAACAAGAACAAATTGCCGATATGCGATTAATTGCTGATGCTCTATTTGCAAACGGAACCAATCAGATTATTTGGCACGGTATGCCATACAATAGCCAAGGAGACACATCCAACTATTTTTATGCTTCAGTACATGTGGGACCTGACGCCTATTTCATTGACCAGTTACGTGATTTCAACAATTACATGACCACCGTTTCTAACTACATGCGCAAAGGGAATGTCTATTCGGATGTGGCCTTATATCTTCCTTTAGAAGATTCATGGATGGGTGTTGAATATCCGGATTCCCTGCAAATGCCTTGGGTATGGGGAGAATATGAATTACGTTATGTATTCGCTCCAGACTATTTAAAAGGTTACCAACCTTTATGGGTAAATGGGAAATTACTTTCTGATGCTCAATATAAAAATGGCGTACTGACTTGTGGGGCATGCCAATTCACAGCTCTAACTATAGATGTAGAATACTTAGATTTGGCCGTACTTCGTGATGTTGTCCGTTTGGCACAAAGTGGTCTTCCGGTTCTATTTGCACGTGAGACCAAACAACCGGGAAAAAACAAATCTCCGGAATACATCTCCTTAATAGAATCCCTGAAAAAACTACCAAACGTATCAACAGACCCGAAACAGGTATTGCAAACCACTCCACTTCTTTCTGGGGAGAATTTACCGGATTTCTGGTGTAGACAAGAGGGTAACGACCTTTATATTTTCTTAGCGAACCCGGCTGCCCAAAGATTAAAATATCCTTTGCGTTATGGTCAAGCATTTGAAGATAAAGGTTCTGAACGTTCAATTACCATTCAAACACCGATTGGAGCTAAAACAAAGCTACTTCGATTTGCTCCTAACCAATCTATCTTACTAAAAGTTACAGGAGAAGGAGATATTGAAGAAATAGACTTGAAATTCAATGCTCAAAAGATAGGTTCTTAATCTCTGTACAAAACCCCGAAAGTAAATCCGGGGTTTTGTTATCCTATTAACGGCTGGTCATACGTTTGATAATGCTATACGCATTTACGATGCCTAACTCACCAGCCTTACTTAGATCTGCAATTCCTTCATTGGCAAATCCTTGTGACAAACGTGCCAATCCTCGGTTATAATAGGCTTCGGCAAACTCCGGATCACGTTGAATCGCTTCTGTATAATCTTCAATCGCTGCCCGGAAATCCCGTTGGGCACATCGTAAGTTACCCCGATTTAAATAGGCATAGACAAAACCTGGATTCAATTTGATCACCATATCATAATCCCGGCTGATCATTTCATGCTCATAAGCCCGCTTCTTATCTTTCAGAGCTACAGATGTCGGATCATTAGTAGAAGGTTTACGAACCACTGTCATAGAGGTATTACCCATATTCATAGTTAAATTCATATTTTTCTCCTCAAAATCTTCTTGGGCTTGATGAGACAAATTATATTCCAGCTGTTTATATCGCACGACTGCCCGGTTAAAATAGGCCATGACAAAATTTTGATCCAAATCAATCGCCCTTGAATAATCCTTTATCGCCTCTGTAAAATCTTGTACCAACATATAATCCAAAGCACGTCCATAATAAAGATCCACATTTTCCGGATCACGTGCAATCAGTGCGGAATAGTTATCAATAGAGGCAAAATGTACTGAAATCTGGTCTTCAGTTAAGGCTGCCTCTTCATTAGTAACCCGTAATTTGCGATCCAAAACCATCCGATCATTGTAACTATCTATCATCTTATCATAATAGACTAACTTCTTCACCGGATTCATCTTTTCGTAATAGGTTAGGACAAACATTGGCTCCAAATCAACACGTACATTCCGATCCTGTACACGTCCACGGATTTCACTGTTGTACTTGGTCTTACGCTGTTCCTCTTCATCATACACCACCAACCGGTTAAATTTGTCAATATTATGATCCGACTGTTCACGCGTATTCTCTTTATTATCTTCCTCTTTCTCTTTGTCATCCTTATCGGCAGGAGCCGTTTGGTTTTGTTTTCCTTTTCTCTTATCCTGATCCATGTTATAAGCTTTCCAGTAGTCACGATCAGCTCCAACCTCATCACGCATTTTCCGTTTTGCCTCCGAACGGCTATAATAACCAGCAATAAAATTGGGATACTCCTCCAATACAGTATCAAAATCGTACACTGAACCTTGATAATCTCCCGTCTCATAACGTAACAATGCACGGTTATAATAAGCTATATAGTTATCCGGTTCCATCTGAATCACCATATCAAAATCTTCTATTGCACGGTTACTGTCTCCAATTTGAGCACGCAGCAAACCACGATTAAAACGAGCAATTAAATTCTGACTGTCCATGCTGACCACTTGATCATAATCAGCCATCGCCCCCCGTAAGTCATTCAACTGATAACGAACCAAACCGCGGTTTATATAGTATCCGCTCTCACGTGTATTCAAACGAAGCGCTTCATTCAAGTCACCCAAAGCATCCTCATATCGATTCATCTGATAATATAAAATAGCACGATTCCCATAAGAAGGTGCAAAATAGGGATCCATCCGGATTGCTTGATCATAATCAGCCAAAGCCTTTACCGTATCCCCCTTTTCCGAATACATGGCTCCACGTGTCAAATAACTCATGGAATATTTGGGATGTGCCTCCATCAACTCTTCAAACACCTTCTCGGCCGCCTCATAATCCTTCTTCTGGATATTGGCCATTGCCATATTCACCAACATTTGCCGATCTTCCACCTTGAATTCCAAACCCTTCCGATAATCTGCTATCGCCTCGTCATATTTTTCTTGATTCTGTCGAGCAATACCTCTTGCATAATAAGCACGTTCCAAAAAAGGATTCCGTTCCAAACAAAGCGAACAATCCTCTTCCGCTCCTTTGTAATCTTCCAAATTGATCTTGGCTACCGCCCGGTAAAAATAGGGTTCTGCCAACCAAGGCTTGGATTTGATTACCTGATTAAAATATTGAATGGAAAGCACATAGTCTTCAAAATAAAGAGCATTACGCCCGATAGCCAACACACGATCTGTGTTTATTTGTGCGAAAAGGGTCAATGAACACAAATGGAATATAAGTAAGAGGATCGTTTTCTTCATCTATTTTCTACTCATTCAAGATTGATGGCAACAAAAATAAGGAAATAATCTCAGCTACTGATATAAAGAAATGAAAAATAATAAGAAATATGGGGGTCGTTTCTACTCTTATAGTAAAAAACATCGGTCATTATCAATACATCTCACAGAGCAAGCCAACCGAAAAACATTCCGGCTGACTCGTCAAAGATAATAATTTGTTTATTTCTGCAATAATTTTATAATTTCTTCTTCTGATAGTTTGGCTATCTGAGCAATAGAGGCGATATCCATCCCCATCTCCTGCATATTACAAAGCATCTGACGGGTAGCTTCTGATTTTCCCTCCTCTTTGCCTATGGATTTCCCTTTTGTCAAACCGATAGCTTCACCCTCGGCAAGTCCTTCAGATCGCCCCTCGGCTCTTCCCTCAGTTCTGCCTTTCTCAAGACCTTTAGCCAAGCCAATGGCTTCACCCTCCTCTTTGCCTTGGCGGTAACTGGTGTGCAATGTGTTGTTGTAGTCCCGGTAATGTTTGAGCGCTTGGTCATATTCCCAACGTTCCTCTTCATTCAACGAGGCTACATCCGCCACCTCCAAAATCTTACCAAACACTGACTTCGGGGCATATTCAGGTATTTTCTCAAAACTGTCCATATTCTTCAATAGATACATCCAACGATCAAAATCGGTTTCACATTCCTCTTCTCTCTTCGTGAAGTAGGGCAAACTTAAATAGATATGCCGCATCTTGCTGTTGACCATCTTTCCTGTTTCCCGATCGGCCAAAATCACGTCGGTGCGGAATTTCGTCAATGGGGCAATCTTGAAGTTCAAGAAGAAGATCCCGTAAACCGGATAAATCTCATAATTCCAAGCAGAGCCTCTTAAACCCTGCTCATCAATCATCCGACACAGATAATACAAAGCCCTGTCTAAGAAATAATCCTGATACTGGTTCTGTATCTCTACGATAAACTTCGTACCATCTTCGTCTTCACAAAGAATGTCGTAGATGATCACCTTTTGGTTCAAAGACTTCGGTATCTTTTCTTTATTCAAGAGACTGATACTTTTTACTTTGCGTTCATCACCTAAGATGACCCGCAACAACTCCAACAGCAATTCCTTGCTGACCTCCCTTCCAAACAGATGTTTAAAGCCCACATCCGTAAAAGGATTCATGAATTTTCCCATAGCTTTAGGATTTTAGTTATAACACATTAAGACCAACCAAGATTCGTTCCACGATTGGTTCATACAAAGAAAAGAAAAATTATTAGAAAAGCGATCTTCATACATAAAAAAACTGCGCCCTATCTAGGACGCAGTTTTTTTATGTATGTTGAAAGAATCTATTAATAAACATCTACACCATCTACAACAACATTCAGTTTATCTTTAGGCATAGAGTTCTTGTTTGCCCAAAGAGTTGTGTTTGTATTGATACCATTGTCATTGATTTCGTATCCATTTACTGTTGTATTATTTACTATCAATTCGTAAGATTTATCGTAATCATTACCGATTTCAATGGCAGCCTTTTTGTCAGTCAAACCACCCTTATCATTGAATATACAACTATTAATAGCCAACTTAGTATTAGCCCGGCCATAAAGCAACATTGCTTTGCCGTCTGAATTGAATGTGCAACCAGTAAATGTAGCTGTAGGAGCACCCCAAGTCCAGATATTATAAACATCACCAGACACATTAAATGTACAATTTTCAAAAGTACTATTACCATACAAAGTATATGTTCCGTTAATGATACAATTCTTGTATGTACCATCACAACGAGCATAACCTATGTATGTCGAACTATTGGTAGTGATGGTAATTCCTTCAAAAGTGACAGTAGAACCATCCAATCCATAATCACAATTTTCTCCACCTATACCAATTACAGCAACTTTAACATCTTCAGGATTACCTGTACTACCTGAAATAGTCAAAGTTTTTCCCTTTGCAGCATCAGGGACAGTATAAGAACCAGCAACCAACATTATATTAGTTATTCCTTGACTAACAGCATAAGCTAATTGTTTATTTGTAGAAACACTACATACACCATCAATATATACTAATTGATCTTCATCATTTGCAATAATATATGGACTAACTCCTTCACCTAAAGTTGTATCATTGATTTTTACAGTATACTTACTTCCTGGATAAGTAGAAGAACCTAACTCTACAAAGTTTACTGAATTATTTACTCTATTGTTATTAAATATTGCAACATTACCTTCTTCTGCCACATATTTTAAAGTATAATCCTTCTTTGTATTGAAAGTACAGTTATTAACTTCCATATTAACATTACCATAAATCTGCATTGCACGAGCGTTTGCATGATCTTCCTTACCTTCAAACTCACAATCATTAAATACAAAAGAAAGAGCAGGAGAAGTAGTCCACCAAGTCATTACACCTGTCTCCTTTCCGGAAGCACCAGCTACAATAAACTTACATCCTTCAAACGTAAAATTACCACCCCAAGCTCCAACACAAGGAGCTATATTTTGAGCTGTTCCTGTGAACCAACCCTCAGGAGTAATTGAGTTGTCAAAAGTAATGCCTTTCACTGTTACTGTTGAAGGAGTTCCATTTGATTGATGGCCAAGACCTGCAATTGTAACTTCTTCACCTGTAGTTTTTGGTTGAATGGTAATATTCTTACCACCTGTTACATCCACAACCTCTGCATATTCACCTTCTGCCAACTCAATAGTCAATGATGAAGCACTTGAATTATCTTTTAATGCATCTTTAATTGTGTCATAGTACTTACTGTTTGCTCTTACTTTCTTTGTACTTTCACTCCATGCTTCTTTAAACTTTAGAACTGAAGTTAATGTTTGTTCGTCATTGTAGAACAATAGAACCACTTTCGCTTCTGAAATCAACTCTCCCGCTTCATGAGTGATTGTTATCTCTTGCTTATTTTCATCAAGATTGACTGTTACGCCTGATTTACTTAAAATTTCTACTGTTACATCATCCATCTTTGAAATCTCATACTTCAAGGTAACAGAACCTTTCTGTGTGATTTCAATTTCTTTTTCATCAACTACCTTTCCTTCAACTGTATAAACTACACCTGATTTTGAAATTGGTATTTCGAATTTTGTACCATCAGCTAATGTGATAATCACTTTATCTTCTTGAACTTCTATATTTTGGAACTTCGAATCGCCATCATTTCCATCTGCTCCGGGTTTCCCGTCTGCACCAGGTCTTCCGTTTACACCATCAGATCCAGCAGGGCCTTCAGGACCCACAGCATAAACCTTATGTCCATTAACATCCAATACATGAGTATAAGATGAGCCATTGTCATAACTTACCATCCAATAACCATCACCATCCACCTTCAACAACGGAGTAACACCATTCTTTCCATCTTCACCGTTTGTTCCACTGGTTCCACTTACAGGCAACTTATTTCCCTTTTCGTCGGTCAACCAACTTGTCTCACCATCCACTGTGATTGTCCAATAATAAACTCCTTTTTCCTGTTTAACTCCAACTATCGGAGCATCTTTTCCGTTCAAACCATCAATCCCGTTTTTGATCGTAGCTGTTGTTCCATCCGTAAAATGCAAAATGTAACCATCGGTCAGTTTTTCCACTTCGGAGATATACACTTTGTTTTCCAATGCTGAGATAATAGATTGCATTGCAGCAATATCTCCATTCATCTGTTTTGTCAATGTCTCAAGCGTTGAAATACGGTCTGCTAAATCTGTTACATAATCCCATAACTCCTCATCGTCATATTTACAAGACGACGCAATACCGGTCAAAACGACAAGCATGAACATTAAAATCTTTTTCATAAATTGTAAAGTATTAATAATAAAAACATGTATTATCCTTTTCCGTTTATCTTGTCAAACAACTCACGACCGACAACAAACTTCACTGAGTTGCGGGGCACCAACATACAGGGTTCACCTGTCTTCACATTCCGTACAGGACGAGCTGTCTGCTTGCGGATTCGGAACGTGCCGAAATCACGCAAGGTCACCATCTCATCCCTCTGCAAACTCTCGGTTATACAATCCAGAAACGTATTTACCACAGGTTGAACCTCTACCACTGTCTTGT
>SUXM01000029.1 GCA_015060925.1 Parabacteroides distasonis | reverse complement strand
TTCTCTTTCAAAGAACTCTTTCTTTTTTCGCAACCTCGTTTCCTTGATTGCGGGTGCAAAGGTAATAACTATTTTTTATTCTGCAAATTTTTCTGAAATATTTTTTTCAAAATCATTAACCAACACCTCAACACCGCACATCTCGCTCGATTGCGGGTGCAAAAGTAATGCTATAAAACATATTTACCAAATGTTTTTGATTTTTTTTTAAACAAATATCCACAATATATAACCGTAATTATAATGTACGCGTATAAATAAACATTATAAAAAAAGCCCCATTCTTTTTTTCGAATGGAGCTTTCCTGGAAACCATAACGGTTTAACCCAAATACGATTTGAGGAGCTTGCTACGCGTTCCTTGTCTTAACCTTCTAATTGCTTTTTCTTTGATTTGGCGAACTCGTTCTCTTGTAAGACCAAATTTATCGCCAATCTCTTCTAATGTCATCTCCTGACAGCCAATACCGAAAAACATTTTGATAATTTCACATTCTCTTTCGGTCAATGTAGCAAGTGCTCGATCAATTTCTTTAGCTAACGACTCGTTCATTAACGATCGGTCTGCAATAGGGGCATCATCATTTACAAGCACATCCAAAAGGCTATTATCTTCACCTTCCACGAATGGAGCATCCACAGAGATATGCCTTCCCGATACTTTTAATGTATCCGAAATTTTATCCACCGGAATATCCAATTCTTCTGCAAGTTCTTCTGGAGAAGGCCTACGTTCATTCTCCTGTTCAAACTTAGAAAAGGCTTTACTGATTTTATTCAATGAGCCTACTTGATTCAACGGAAGACGAACAATTCTTGACTGTTCAGCCAAAGCTTGCAGAATAGACTGACGAATCCACCAAACAGCATAAGAAATAAACTTAAACCCTCTCGTTTCATCAAATTTTTCTGCAGCTTTAATCAACCCTAAGTTGCCTTCATTAATAAGATCAGGCAAACTCAATCCTTGATTTTGATACTGTTTTGCCACAGATACAACGAAACGAAGATTCGCTCTCGTTAGTTTTTCTAAAGCTCTTCGGTCACCTCTTTTGATTGCTTGCGCCAACTCTACCTCTTCTTCTACTGTGATCAAATCTTCACGTCCTATTTCCTGAAGATATTTATCAAGAGAAGCACTTTCACGATTGGTAATGGACTTTGTAATCTTTAACTGTCTCATCCAATAATTTTATATTGAGAATATCAAGTTGCAAAGATAATATTTTTTATTGAAAACAATTGATTGGCTAAAACTATAGCCAATCAATTAAAATCCTTTAACAATATTCCATATTACAAGACAATCAAACCTTGCCGCTTATTCTGACAAATCAATGGCATACACTTTTGTTCTGCCATTTGGATAAAAACCTTTCACTACAATATAACGATCTTCTCCATAGGAATCTCCGGAATTACCCTTTAAAACTTTATCAACAATCTTTTCGATTTGTTCTGGGGAACTTACTTTCTGATCATTTACCACCATAATAACAAATCCTTTCTTTATTCCGGCATTCTTCAATTTTCCATTCAACAGTCCTGTTACCTCAACACCATAACTAACACCTAATTCACGTTTTCGTTCATCGGTCAAAGCTTTAAATGCTGCACCTAATACATCAGCACTATCTGCACTTCCCTTTACAACAGCCGTATTTCCTTGCGCATTTCGTAACTCTACAGTAAATGTTTTAGTATCACCATTACGATTTACAGTAATCTGCACCTTATCCCCCGGACGATATTTACTAATTTGCTCCTGTAAAACATTAGCAGTCTTTACTTTCACTCCATTTACAGCTACAATCACATCTCCTTCTTCAATTCCAGCCTCTTTAGCAGAACTTCGTTCAGCAAATCCAGAAACACATGCGCCTTCAGAAACCTTAATTCTTGATTTCAATTCAGTCAATTCCTCTTTATCTTTACTTGATAGATTTGGTGCACTTAACCAATTTGCGATATCACCTACACTCATCATCATAACACCCATTACTGCACGTTGCACTGTCCCATACTGTTTCAAATCATTCGCAATCTTACCTGCAATACTGATAGGCACTGCAAATGAATAACCTGCAAAGTTTCCTGTTTCAGAATAGATAGCCGTATTGATTCCAACCAATTCTCCTTTTGTATTCACCAAAGCGCCACCACTATTTCCAGGATTGACAGCTGCATCCGTCTGAATAAAAGATTCTATCTTACTTCTTTTATCACCTCCACCCATAGAGATACCACGTCCTTTCGCACTCACAATACCAGCTGTAACAGTTGATGTTAAATTAAAGGGATTACCAACTGCAAGTACCCACTCTCCCACTTTCAATTTTTCAGAATCTCCAAACGGGATAGTCGGAAGGTCTTTTGCATCAACCTTAATCAAAGCAATATCCGTATCCGGATCTGTTCCTATCAACTTAGCTGCAAACTTTCGGTTATCATTCAATGTCACTTCTAATTCATCCGCTCCCTCAATCACATGGTTATTTGTAATAATGTAACCATCTGTTGAGATAATCACACCAGAACCTGCACCCACACGAGGTTGCGGTTGTGGGCGCTGGAATCCACCTCTTCCACCAAAACCAAAGAAATATTCGAAAGGATCCACATATTGCTGATTTCCGCGGCTTGAATATTCCTTAGCATTAGTTGTTGCTTTAATATGGACAACACCGTTAACAGAACTTTCAGCGGCAACTGTAAAATCCGTATTTTCAGCGGCAACTGTATTATAACCTGCTAAACGAATAGGCTGATCAAAGGTATGCATTGTACCCAAAGAGTTATAAGCAGGTTGATTCTTATCCATCAAATAGGTACTTGTTCCTATCGCAGCTCCGGCACTTACAGCAACGACCAAAGTAATACCAAGTACATTTTTCCACATCTTTTTCATACTCTTATTATTTAATCAAACATTTAAATTTAACATTTTTCTTTTGACAAAGAAAGCTCAAAAAACATACAATTATTCATTTTGGCACTGTTTTTTTATCTCTTTTAACGGCAAAACATCATGCCTTAACCGCGATTAACAGTACTATGCTATACAAAGTAAGTTTTTAACATTCTACGACTGACTGTTTGTCAGTTCTTTTATCTATATAATTGGCAAATTCGTCAGAAATAGCTCTTGTTTTTTGTAGTTCAAATCAGTGCAAGAATAGCAAAATCAACGCTCTTTCCTCTCTAATAAGAAGAATAAACAGACTCTTTCAATCAAATTTCAATGATTAACCAACATCCATCCAGTAAAAATAATTATCTTTGTCGCATGCAGTTTGCCGGTCTGTCGCTCATTTATTACAAATGGGAGGAACGTCCGGGCAACATAGAGCACCATACTTCTTAACGGGAAGCCATCCGTGAGGGTAGAGTAACGTAACAGAGAATAACCGCCGAATTTATTCGGTAAGGGTGAAAAGGCGAGGTAAGAGCTCACCAGGTTTTATAGCGATATAGAACGCTGTACGTCTTATGGGTTGTAAGGTCATGTATACCAGCGTATGTAGGATTGCTCGTCCGATGTTGGGGGGTAGACCGCTAAAGCTTACTGGTGACAGTGAGACGAGATAAATGGCAGACACTTTTGTTTAGCAAAAGTACAGAACCCGGCTTATAGGCAGACTGCTTTTTTTCTTTTAGACACATAGATATGAAGACAACCGAGAAAAAAACAATCGGAGAACGAATGAATACTTTGTTCACAAAGACCATTCATTTCATTACTTACGACATTTGGCGTATTACGGAAAATGAGGTAAGTGGTTTAAAAGAGCTTTATATCAATATTATAAAAACCATTATACTTGCTATTAGGGGATTTCAAAATGAGAATCTCTTAACAAAAGCCTCAGCCCTTACCTATAGTACCTTATTAGCAATCGTACCTTTGTTAGCAGTTCTTTTAGGTATAGCTAAAGGCTTCGGGTTTCAAAATACGATACGAGAAGAATTATTGGATTATTTCCCGGGGCATGAGATAGAACTTACCAAAGCTTTTGAATTTGTAGAGAACTATTTAGCACAAGCACAAGGAGGGATCATTATCGGTGTCGGTTTAATTCTTCTTTTTTATACCGTTATCAGTTTGATCTCCACAATAGAAGATACATTTAATGAGATATGGCAGATTCAAAAGTCCCGTCCATGGTATCGAAAGATTTCTGATTATTTGGCTCTCTTCTTGATTCTACCTGTATTAATGACAGCCTCCAGTGGGTTATCCATTTTCTTATCCACGTTACAGAATTCTTTTCTCAGTCAATATTTCTTCTTCACTCCCTTAATGGAACACATACTAAAGATTATCCCGTATGTAATAACCAGTTTAGTTTTTACCGGTTTGTACATTTCACTGCCTAATACCAAAGTAAATTTTGTCAATGGTTTGATTTCCGGAGTTTTGGCCGGTATTGCTTTCCAATTCTTTCAATTCATCTATATCAGTGGTCAGATTTGGGTAAGTAAATACAATGCCATCTATGGTAGTTTTGCAGCATTACCTTTATTACTACTATGGTTACAACTATCCTGGTTGATTTGCCTGTTTGGAGCAGAGATTTCATATGCAGCCCAAAATGTCAAAAAATTCAGTTTTGAACGAGATAGCAAGAATATCAGCCGCAGGTACAAAGACTTTTTGACATTGCTTATTACCTCATTGATCGTCAAACGGTTTGCGAAAGGAGAAAAACCCTATACAGCCAATGAGATTTCAGAGAGCTATCGCATTCCAACACGAATCACTACACAGATTCTCTACTTCTTATGTGAAGCCCATATCATTATAGAGGTTCATTACGGGAAAGATGACCGGGTCACCCACTACCAACCGGCTATTGACATCAACCTATTAACTGTAGGTTACTTGATGACAGCTATAGACAAATATGGTTCAGAGAACTTCAAAATTGACACTACCCATCTGTTCAATAAAGAATGGAACGCAGTAATAAAGACACGCGAGGATATGCGGAAAGCGAATGACAACATTCTCTTAAAAGACCTATAGAATTGAGGCCGTGAATAAAGATTCTACAATAAACAAACAACAAACTTCTACCGATTTGACAAAAGGACCGGTATGGAAAGTCATTATTCGTTTTGCCTTTCCCCTATTAATCGGCAACCTACTCCAACAATGCTATAATATCACCGACAGTATCATTGTCGGCCAATTCATTGGGAAAGAGGCTTTGGCTGCCGTATCAGCTTCATTCTTTATCTATTATTTCATTATCTCCTTTGCCATAGGAGCAGGAAGCGGTACAACCGTCGTGATTTCCCAACTATATGGAGCTAAACAGTATCAGAAGGTACAATTAGCCTTCTCCTCATTCTTTATATTCATGATGATCAGTGGCGCAATCCTCTCTTTAGCAGGTATTATCTTAGCTGAGCCTATCTTTGTTTTAATGAATACCCCCAAAGAGGTCATACCGGATGCCGTAGCCTATTTCCAAATATATATAGGAGGAACTTTCCTCTTCATGACTTTCAACAGCGTCATCTCGATTTTACGCGGCATGGGCGAATCAATCCGCCCCATGATATTCATCTTAATCACTGCGATACTCAATATTCTCCTTGATTTGCTCTTTATCCTTGTTTTCAAATGGGGAATAGAAGGAGCTGCAAGAGCTACGGTTATCGCCCAAGGGATTGGCATGTGTATCGCCTTAGCCTACGTCAACAATACCCATCCACTGCTTTCCATCAAGAAACAGGATATGCTTTTTGATGCCCGGCTATTCAAAGAAAGTTTAAAGATAGGCCTTCCGACCAGCGGCCAACAATGCGCTATTGCTTTAGGACTTATGGCTCTTTTAGGAATTGTAAACAGTTTCGGGACAGACACATTGACAGCCTACGGAGCTGCCGGCAAGATAGACACCATCATCACCCAACTGATCTTAACCCTTTCTGGGGCATTAGCCGCATTTTGCGGACAAAACATTGGGGCAGGCAGATTGGATCGAGTCCGGGAAGGATTGCATTTCACCATGTATACCAATCTCTTTTTAGGCTTGATCACCTTTGTTGCTGTTTATCTGTTCGGGAAAAACCTTATGCAAATATTCACCGATGATTCAAATGTGATAGCCATAGGAGAAGAATATCTTCTGATTATTGCCGGTTTCTTTATTATCCACGGAGCGCTGAATGTATTCAACGGGACTTTAAGAGGAGCCGGAGCGACACTCTTCCCCATGATAACCAGTATCGTCTGTCTTTGGATCATCCGAATCCCCCTCACCTACTACCTCAGTGCCCAGTGGGGACGCATCGGGATATGGTGGTCTATCGGCATCAGTATCACCATCGGGCTTATCATCACTTTCCTATATTATAAAAGCGGTCGATGGAAAAAGAAAAGAGTTGTATGATATACAACTCTCTCAATATTGATTATAACTGATTATCTCCTTCGGATTTTTCCGCTTTTTCGCCCTATCTAGTTGGGTGGAATATCCAATCACAATATCCAACAAAATCCGTTTCCCTTTAGGAACATGGAGCAATTGGCGCACCTTTTCTTCGTCAAACCAACCAATTATACAGCTACCTAATCCCTCATCTTCGGCTGCCAACACGATATGCGCCGCAGCAATCCCCACATCCAAATGGGCAAAGTTCTTATCTTTCACCCATGCCCCAAAACTTGCCGTCATGTTCGATTTCTCCTCCACTACCACTATATGAACCGGAGCCTGCTTGGTAAAATGGTTTATACCCAGAAGTTTCCCGGAAGTAGCATCGGCCAACCGGTTCTTTAAATCCGGTTCATCCACCACTATAAAATGCCAAGGTTGCGAGTTACAGGCTGAAGGAGCGATACAAGCGGCCTGCAAAATGCGCTCAATCTTCTCCTTCTCCACCAGACGATTCGGGTCAAACGCCCGATCGCTTTGTCGCTGACAAGCTAAAGAGAGGAAATCATTCATTTGAACTGCATCATTTTACTGATATACTTCCCAACAATGTCAAATTCCAAATTGACAACTGTTCCCTTTTCTATCTGGCAGAAATTGGTATGTTCATGCGTATAAGGGATAATAGCCACCTGGAAACTATTCTCCTTGGAATTGCAAACAGTCAGACTGACCCCATTTACACATACAGAACCTTTCTCTACAGTAATATATCCCTGTTGTGCCATCTCCTTATCGAAAGGATATTCAAAGGTATAATACCAGCTACCATTGGCATCTTCCACTTGGGTACAGACAGCGGTCTGATCTACATGTCCTTGCACGATATGCCCGTCCAAACGCCCGTTCATCACCATGCTACGTTCCAAATTCACCAATGAGCCCGGCTTCAAAAGCCCCAAATTGGAACGTTCCAACGTTTCACGCATGGCCGTAGTCGTGAATGTATCTCCCTCTTTGCGGACAACGGTCAAACAAACGCCATTATGGGCAACGCTCTGGTCAATCTTCAGTTCATCTACAAAAGAGCATTTCATGGTAATATGAATATTGTCCTTATCATGCTCAATCGCTACTACTTGAGCTGTTTCTTCTACTATTCCTGAAAACATACGATTATCTTTTAATATTTTTCGATTCCAAAGGTACGGAAAAACACTTAATAAACGAATAATCCCCAAATGAATGTATTTCAAATTACGTCCGATCTAATCCGAATTACCTCGGATGTAATCTGTAATTACGTCCGAGGTAGTTTACTAGAGCATGCCTATCGGATGAAGATTCGATGCCCATGAAAAAAAATTCCCTGAGCATGAGAAAAAAATTTCATGCCCAGGGAATTTCTCTATCTAAATAATCACTCTTATTTACAATGCTCTTTAATCAATTTATCTGCGACCGGATCACCTAATTCCTTCGCTTTGTTGAAAGCCTCACAAGCTTCATTCTTTTTCCCTTGGCGCACGAAACAGACACCACGTAAACGATAACAAGAACCGAAGTCCGGGGCAAGTTGAATCGCCTGGTTCAAGCTGTTCAATGCCTCCTCATACTTTTGGAGACGAATCAAGATAGAAGCCTCTTCTGCATGATAGTCCGGCACACGCGAGTTCGCTTGGATAGCCGCCTGCATATCTTTCAACGCCCCTTCCAAATCCCCTGCACGGAACTTGGCCTGTTCACGAAGATAGAAGAAATTAGGGAATACCTTTCCCTCCATCAAGGAATAATACAAATCATAGTCTGCAATGGCCTCCTTATACTGGGTCAAACGCAAGCGCCATTCCACCCTTTCCATCACATAAGCAGCAGCCTCTACCGGTTTGTCTGTTCCACTCATCTCTATAGCCTTGTCCAACAACGCAATAACATCCCCGATATTGAAACCCGGGATCCGTTCCTTAATCTTTGCTGCCATATAATAAGAGGAAGAGGATGCAATATCACTGTTATTCACAATCATATATTCCTCGAAAGCCTTCTGATAATCCTCCTTATTCACAAAAATATCTCCTTTCAACTGATGGTAAAGTGGCTTATCCTCTTCGGCAATAGCCTTGTCCAAAGCCTCCATTGCCGCCTCTATGGTCCAAGCCGGGTCGGTCAGCGTGGTATCAGAGACCGCTACCTTGGATATCAGCTTTGCCTGGTTATACCACATCTCTCCTTTCTGTTGTCCCAACTTACCGGCAGCCTGTACATCAGACAAAGCCTTGGCCAAACAATCCATCTGTCCTTCTGGAGAATCAGCCAAAGCCTCCCGATTATGGGCATATATCTCCGAACGGCTTAAATACCCTTCCGGAGCATTCGGGAATGTGGCTATGAAGTCATTGATTGTAGCCAAACATGTTTGCGGGTCTTGCGTACCAATCAACAAATACAAGGCGATGGTAGCCTGTTCCAACTCCTGCGGCCAACTTTTTGGTATACCAATATTGCGGTATGTCTCCGTAATATAAGCAGTCGGATTAATCGTCAGACTGTTTACATAGCCGGCAGAGATACCATAACAAATCTCCTTGCTTCCACCGGCATCCGCTTGGGTCAAAGCAAAAAGTTGTCCCTCCTCTGTCAAAAGAGGGGTATACTGTTCTTTGTCTTCCATAGGGATTGCCAATTTATAGTACTTATAAGCATCTTTCAAATTACTAACCTCTGTGATCTCCCCTGCCTTGAACGCCGGCTTCTTCTCTACCGAATAGGGCAACAGATAGGCTTTCGTACCACTGGCAACAGGTTCTACAGCAATAGGCAGAAAAGCTGTTTTCTTAGGTACTTCTACTTGAAATTTGATGACATCATACATCTCATCAGCTCCACAAATGCGGATTACTTGAAAGTTTTTTCCTTCATTATTGGTTACAATCGCCTTCGCTGCCCCTTTAAACAAAGTATAGGAGGCAATCGCCTCGCCTGTTTCTGAAGTAAAGACTGCGGTTCCGGTAGCTAATTCATCACCTTCCTTCCCATACGTCTTAACCGTACAAACAGCCTTCGCTGCTTTTGTCATCCACTTCGGAGCATTCTTCTGTGCTGCCACCGACAAGGTCAAACAGCAGATCAACCCTAATTGTAGTATTCGTCTCATTGCTTTCATGTTATCTGATACGGCTGCAAATGTAACGATTTATATAGAATGGACAGACAAGGATTCCCCTAATCTTTAGTCTATTTTCCCTATTTTCTCCAATGTTTTTCAAAAAGTCTCATTTCATAAAAGCCCAATTTCCTCATTGATTTTCTTGCTCTACATTTGCTCGCCAAATGGGGAAGATAAGAATTAAAGAGGTTAAGAGCAAACTTGAATGGGAGGATTTCATCAAGTTTCCAAAGCAATTATATGCAGACTGTCCATATTATGTTCCGGATTTGGAGATAGACATCCGAGAGATGTTTGACCCAAAGAAAAACGCAGGATTGGAGTTTGCCGAAATGCAACCGTTTATTGCATACGATAGCCAAGGACATTTGGTCGGACGCATTGTGGGAATTATCAACCATAAGGCCAATAAAAAATGGAATACCAGCAATGTCCGGTTCGGGCTTATCGAGTTTGTAGATGATTTAGAGGTCTCTAAGGCTTTACTTTCAGCCGTTTCCCAATGGGGGAAAGGACATGGGTTAGACACGCTTCAAGGGCCGATGGGGATTTCAGATTTCGACAAAGAGGGAATGCTCATTGAGGACTTCGACCGAATTGGTTCCATGGTGACAACCTATAACCCGCCTTATTATCCCAAACACATGGAGGCTTTAGGATTCGAGAAAGAGGTTGACTGGGTACAAATTAGGATAGAGATTCCCAAAGAGATACCGGCTAAATATGCTCGTGCAGCCAAATTATCACAAGAGATGTTCGGCCTTCGAGTAAAGAAATTGACAAATACCGACATTTTCAACCGCCAATATGGGAGAAAGGTATTCCATCTATTGAACATAGCTTATGCTCCTCTTTTTGGATACACCGAATTGTCTGACAATCAAATAGACGAGTTTGTCAAACGTTTTCTTCCATTGGTTGATAAGCGTTTCATACCCGTCATTGAAAACGAATCCGGGGAGGTCATTGGAGTTGCCATAACCATGGGGAGTCTCTCACACGCTTTACAAAAGACCAAAGGCAAACTATTCCCTTGGGGGTGGTATCATCTGATACGGTCACTCAAATGGAAAAAAGAAGAAACGGTCGAACTACTTTTGATTGCAGTTCATCCGGATTACCAAGGGTTAGGTGTCAATGCTCTTATATTTAATGATTTAATACCTATTTATAATGCTTGTCATTTCAAATGGGCAGAGACCGGTCCTCAATTGGAAAACAACACAAAGGAGCTTTCTCAATGGAGTCCCTTATCACCAACATTCACTAAAAGAAGGAGATGCTATAAAAAGAACATTTAAACAAACAACGATATGAAACAACGAGTAGTAATCACAGGCATGGGGATTTGGTCATGCCTTGGTCAAACACTTGAAGAGGTACGTGATTCGTTATACACAGGAAAAAGTGGAATCATATTCAGCCAAGAACGGAAAGAGGCTGGGTTTCGCTCTGCTTTATGTGCCGACATCAAACGTCCGGACTTAAAACCTTTCATACCTCGTAACCTGCGACAATTCATGCCGGAAGAGGCGCAATATGCCTATATGGCTACACGTGCAGCTATGGAGAACGCCCGTTTGGATCAAGACTATATCGACCGTCATGAAGTCGGCGTAGTCTATGGGAACGACTCCGTAGCCGAAGCTACCATGTTGGCATTGGATAAGTTCAGGGATTTCAAAAGTACCTCTGCATGTGGCAGTGGCGCCATCTTCCAATCTATGAATTCAACCGTAACAATGAATTTAGCCTGCCTGTTCAAATTACGGGGTATCAATTTAACAGCATCAGCAGCTTGTGCCTCCGGTTCGCAGGCTGTAGGCATTGCCTACCTACTTATCAACAACGGGTTACAGGATTGTATTATTTGTGGCGGAGCGCAAGAGGCTAACCTATACAGCGTAGCTGCATTCGATGGCATCCAATCCTTCTCTGTTCGCGAAGATGAACCGACCAAAGCAAGCCGACCGTTCGACCGCGACCGCGATGGACTTGTCCCAGGTGGTGGGGCTGCTACCCTCATCTTGGAAAGTTATGAACATGCAATCAAACGGGGTGCTCCAATATTAGCCGAAATTGCAGGATGGGGTGTATCAGGCAATGGAGATCATATCTCTACGCCCAACGTGGCTGGCCCGGCTCGTTCTTTAGAATTATGCTTAAAGAACGGACAAATCAATCCGCAAGATATTGGATATATCAATGCGCATGCCACCTCTACCCGTATCGGGGATAGCCGGGAAGCCTTAGCTATCGCTCAAATATTCGGAGATTATAAAGTTCCGGTCACCTCTACCAAGAGCCAAACCGGACATGAGATGTGGATGGCCGGAGCAAGTGAGCTAATCTACTCGCTCATCATGATGAAGAATGATTTCATTGCCGGCAACATCAACTTTGAGAACCCGGATGAGGAATCTGCCCGCTTGTTTATCGTCCCGGAAACTCGTGACGCTCATTTTGATATGTTCCTTTCCAATTCATTCGGTTTTGGAGGAACCAACTCCACCATTATTGTCAAGAATGTATAACATAAATATAAACACAAAGTATTATGACACGTGAAACAATTGTAGAAACAGTCAATAGCCTATTAGCTGATGAATTTGAAGTAGAATCCACCCTTTTTGCTCCGGAAGCCAGTGTAAGGGAAACTCTCTCTTTAGATAGTTTGAGTTTAGTCGACTTAGTTGCTCTTGTACAAGCCAACTTCAAGATTAAAATCCCTGTATCGGATTTGCATACAATCCAAACTTTTGATGACTTGTACAATTATATCGAAAACCATCTTGCCTAATAAGATGAAAGACGAAGATATAAAAAAATTTATTCCGCAAAGAGATCCCATCTTGATGGTTGACCAGTTGGTAAACGTCAATAAAGAAGGCGCAACCACCTGTTTTATAATTCAAGAAGAGAACTTCTTCCTAAACGAAAAAGGGCAAATGGCTGAATCTGGGGTGATCGAACATATTGCCCAATCAGCCTCTGCTTTTGCGGGATACAAAGCGATAGCAGCCGGAGCGTCAGAACCTCCTATTGGATACATCGGAGAGATTAAAAATTTCCACTGTTACCGTTGCCCACAAATTGGTGAGACCTTATGTACAACCATAACAATTGGCACAGAATTGAATGGCATCACTATTCTGACAGGAAAGACTTACGTTTCAAATGAATTGATAGCAGATACACGCATGAAGATTTTTGTCAAGTAAATACTCTATCTATGCAGATGTTACTCAAAAACAACTATTACCAGATTATCCATACTCGGCAAGAGGGATTACAAGCCGTTTTCCATCTATCTCTTTTATCTGATTGCCCGATTTACAAAGGACACTTCCCTGTTGAACCGATAAGTCCCGGGGTTTGTAACATCGAAACAATCAAGGAATGCGCTATGTCCTTATCTGGAAAAAGACTCATGATTAGTACGATCAAGCTTTGTCGGTTAACCGCCCTCGCCTCTCCATCCATTTGTCCGGAAGTTGACGTCATCATCCACCTTTCACCTATTGAGAGAGGTTTTATTGTCACAGCCAAAATCTCAGACAACAACCATACGTATATGGAATATAAAGGAGAAATGTCTGTAATAACCAATTGAATATTATCCAATGAAATACGATGTAATCATTATTGGAAGCGGATTGGGAGGATTGGAATGTGCACACTTCCTGTCTCGTGCCGGTATGCATGTCCTTGTTTTGGAAAGAGGGAAACAGGCTGGTGGCTGTATGCAGAGTTATAAACGGCATGGTTTGTATTATGATACTGGGTTCCATTATATCGGAGGTTTAAAAGAGGGACAATCTCTTCATGCAACCTTCAAGCATTTAGGTTTATTAGATTTACCTTGGCAACGTTTAGATGATGAATTTGACCGCATCACGATTGGAGAGAAAAGTTATTCCTTTACACAAGGATATGATGCTTTTGTAAAGACATTGCTTCGAGATTTTCCTTCTGAACGAAAAGGATTGAAAAAATATGTGAATCTATTAAAACACTATGAGGAGAAACAGTTCGACATGCTTAATCCTCATATTCAAGAAACGGCTGTTTATTCAACTCTTTTTGAGACTGGAGCTTGGAACTATTTGGTTAAAACAATCCAAGATCCTCTATTGATTGATGTTCTCAGCGGTACTTGCCTTAAAATGGAGTTACGAAAAGAGTCACTTCCTCTCTTCTCCTTTGTACATGGTAATAGTAGTTTCATTGAAAGTAGTTGGCGGTTAAAAGGGGACAGTTCGTTAATCGTCAACTCCCTTATAAAGGACATCAGCTCATTTGGTGGAAAGGTTATTTGCAATGCGGAAGTGATTGAATTGACTGAAGTAAATGGAGTATTGAAATATGCCCAATGTTCAAACGGTGAGAGATACGAGGGTAAACTATTCATCAGCAATGCCCATCCGCTTGTTACCTGTCATTTAATCCGACAAACGAACAACCTTAGGAAAAGATTCTGTAACCGGATATATCAATTAGAAAACACTAATGGCATGTTAACCGTCTCACTTCGGATCAAACAGCAAGCCTTGGAGTATTTTAATTGGAATCAATACATCTACCAACAACCGGGAATATGGACATCTTTCCAGGAAGAAGGCTCTATTGACAGAGTTTTGGTTAGTTGTAAAACTCCGAAAGAGGGGAATAAATATGTAGAACAAATCGACCTGCTTACTCCGATGGCCTGGAAAAAATGCGAACCTTGGTTCCACACTCAAATTGGCCAACGAGGGGAAGCTTACCAACAAATGAAAGAACGTATGGCAGACGAATGTATCGCCTTGGCCGAACAATTTATCCCAGGTCTTCATCAAATGGTAATGGAACGATACATCAGTACGCCTCTCACCTATCGTGACTACACATTGACACCCGATGGTTCAGCGTATGGAATCCGAAAAGATTTTAACAGTCCTATGACAACTATCCTTTCTCCTCTTACACCTATCTCTAATCTGTATATGACAGGACAAAATTTGATGTTGCATGGGATACATGGAGTCACAATGACCGCTCTTTTCACCTGTGCAGAACTATTAGGGAAAGATTATATATGGAATATCATTAAAAACGAATAAAAGAATAAATGTATGAAATATGCTTTAGTAACTGGAGGTAGCCGCGGGATTGGTCGTGCTATCTGTGTAAAGTTAGCTCAAATAGGTTATCAGATAATTATCAATTATGTCAATAACCTCTCAGAGGCAAAGAAAACCCTTTACCTTGTAGAAAAGGCTGGTTCTCATGGTGAATTACTGAATTTTGATGTAAGTGATCGTATACAAACACAAGCCGCCTTAGAACAATGGGAACAGAGACATCCGGATGAATATATCGAGGTATTGATCAATAATGCCGGAATTCGCCGGGACAATATCTTGGCTCTCATGCCAGAAGAGGATTGGAGCAGAGTGTTAGAGATCTCCTTGGGAGGTTTTTATAATGTTACACAACCTCTGCTACAACCAATGTTGACTCATAAATTCGGACGGATTATCAACATGGCCAGTATCAGTGGAATCAAAGGGATAGCCGGACAAACCAACTACTCGGCAGCCAAAGGTGGACTTATTGCAGCAACAAAAGCGTTAGCTCAAGAGGTAGCACGTAAAAATGTAACCGTAAATGCCATTGCTCCAGGATTCATTAAGACCGACATGGTAGAAGGGCTTGATGAAAGCGCTTTAAAAAGAACCATCCCCGCCAATCGTTTCGGGAATCCAGAAGAGGTAGCCGAACTTGTCGGTTTTTTAGTTTCCCCAAATGCTGCCTATATCACAGGGAATGCCATTACTATTGATGGAGGACTCTATACTTAACAACAATCAAACCCTACTTTCTCATGAAAGAACTTATAGATATATGCCGTGTACCTATCAGATTCAGCGACATAGATTCCATGCAAAGAGTATGGCATGGAAGTTATGTCACCTATCTGGAAGACGGACGAGAATCTTTTGGTAAGCATTATCCCGGAATTGGTTATGCAGACATGCAGCGTATAGGAATCTATGCTCCTATTTACGATATGCACATCAAATATTTTGCACCGCTTATGCTCAATGATGTAGCCATCATACATACGCAATATATTTATCGATTAGGAGCCAGACTCGATTATGCTTACAAAATCTATCGTGCATCCGATCAAACCCTTTGCGCAGAAGGGACAACCATTCAATTATTCATAGACCCTCAAGGGGTGCTGATAGTTGATAAACCGGAATACTATCAAACGTGGCAAGACAAATATCTATTTTAATGAATTATGATTAAGAAACAAACCGTTTTAATTTTCGTTTTCCTATTAATCACAAGCTCCATATTTGGACAAAACACAATCATTAAAGGGATTGTATCGGATTCCATAACAGGAGAAAGACTACCGTATGCCTCCCTTATCATAAAAGGGACAACAGTAGGTACAGCTACTGATGAAAATGGGACCTTCTCATTCTCACCCTCAACAATTCATGAATGCTTAGTTGTCTCCTACTTAGGGTATAACACACAAGAGATAAAGTTTATTCCGGGACAAACAAACCAGTTTAATATCCGATTGAAACCTGACGGTGTCACCTTAAAAGAGGTCACTATTAAACCTAAAAGAGAAAGATACAGCAAGAAAGATAATCCGGCAGTCGAATTGGTCAAAAGAGTAATTGCACTACGAGAAAAGCATGATCCAAAGAACCATGATTACTATCATTACAATCAATATGAGAAAATCTTACTTGCCTTAAACGAATATAAACCCAAAGAGAAGAGTGATGGAAAAAACAACAAATTTGATTTTTTAGTCGACTATATCGATACCTTAGAGATGGGGACAACCATTCTTCCTGTATTAGAGAAAGAGAAAGTAGAGACAGTTTTATACAGAAAAGAACCTCGGACTAAAAGAAGAATCATCCAAGGATTTACCTCTTCTGGAGTAGATGAGATGCTCTCACGAGACGGTGTCCAACAATTTCTGAATGAAGTTTTTCGGGAAGTGAATATCTTCCAAAATGATATTCCACTCTTTTTACAACGTTTTGTCAGCCCGCTTTCCTCTATCGGTCCCAACTTCTACAAGTACTACCTGTTAGACACCCTCGATATAGAAGGGGAAACTTGTGTGGATTTAGGTTTTGTTCCTTTCAACTCGGAAACATTTGGTTTTACCGGCCATCTATATGTAACACTTGATTCTACCTATTTTGTCAAGAAAGCTATACTGAATGTTCCCAAAGATATCAACCTTAATTTCGTCTCCCGCATGACTATCGAACAAACATTTAAACGAACATCAGATCATACACGCATCATCACAAAAGATGACATACATGTTAACTTCAAATTAAGCGAGAGAAGCAAAGGTTTATATGCCAGACGACTAAACAAATATAGCCAACATTCTTTCCTAAAACCTCCAATCGAACAACTCGCTGTTTTTAAAGAGAAACAACCTATCATCACAATAAAGGAGGCCTATCAACAGCCAGAAAACTTTTGGGTGACTCACCGTCCCCAAGAAGCTATCAGGAAGAATCCCAATTCAGTCGGTATGTTAATGAAGAAGTTACGTTCCGTTCCTGTTTTTTATTTTACAGAAAAGGCAATCTCTATCCTCTTCTCCGGATACATACCAACTCATAAAGAGCCTCTAAAAAGCAAATTTGAATTAGGCCCAATGAACTCCACGATTGGAGGTAATGAATTGGAAGGATTCCGCACACGTGTGGGAGGAACAACTACTACGGCCTTTCATAAAAACCTATTTTTAGACGGTTATTTGGCATACGGCACCAAAGACCAAAAACTTAAATATGATCTTCTTGTTGAATATTCATTCAACGAACGGAAAGAATACAGGAAAGAATTTCCTCTAAACTCTATCCGTATAGAATACATGTATGATGTCAACAAATTAGGAGAGCAATACATGTACACAGGAAAAGATAACATGCTTTTATCTATCAAACGTCTAAAAGACACACGTGCCACATACCTTCGCCAAGCAGAATTAGTCTACAATCACGAGCATTACAATGGGCTGTCATATGGCATAACACTCCGTAACCGCCGCGAATATGCAACAGAATATGCAGCATTTGATTATATCAAAAATGATGGTTCCATTACTCCAATAAAAAAATACGACATGACGCAGTTGGAATTTAAAATCCGTTATGCAAAAAATGAGAAGTTCTATCAAACCCGAGACTTACGCATACCTATCACATTTGATGCATTAATCTTCAACTTCAGCCACATCATGGCTAAAAAAGATTTCTTAGGTTCGGATTACGACTATCATCGGACAGAGATAGGAGTACAAAAACGTTTTTGGTTTTCAGCATTTGGCTATCTTGACATCATCACAAAAGCGGGGAAAGTATGGAGCCAGGTCCCCTACCCATTGTTGATACTCCCCAACGCCAATATGTCATATACCATCCAACCAGAGACCTATTCCAACATGAATGCCCTGGAATTTATCAACGATGAATTTACATCATGGGACATGACCTATTATATGAACGGGAACCTGTTAAACCGTATCCCTCTCATCAAAAAACTCAAATGGAGAGAAGTATTCTGTTTCCGAGGCCTATGGGGACATTTAAGTGACAAAAACAATCCTTTCAAAGAGGGGAAAAAAGAGGGTTTATTCCTATTTCCACTCCAGACATACCAAATGGATAAAACACCCTATATGGAAGCAAGTGTCGGCATTGAAAACATCTTCAGTTGTCTACGGGTAGATTATGTCTGGCGTCTTAACTATTTAGATCATCCCAATATCCAAAAAAGTGGCATCCGCTGTACTATTCAACTATCGTTTTAAACCCTAAATTTCAATTCTTGATACAAGTTACTTCATTGTAATGGTATTTATTTCTCTGAGTAGAAAAAAATTATAAGCAGGGAGATAAAATTACACATCCTCTACTAGCAATACTAAAATATGAACAAAATCTTATACAAACTGTTATATACTTAAAGTCTGAAAGATGACTATTTAAAATATACTCTTAGTTTACTGAACCGGAGTTGAAATGGATTTCTTATATCCATCACTCCCGAAACCTACGCCAAATTCCCCCTATCTCCCTTATCGCCCCGACGATATAAGAGATATCAGTTTCACTCCGGCAGTATCCTAAGATTCTGGCGTATGCAAAATGAACGTCGTAGCACCAATGGTAATAATCGCCCCATCTTCAATTCGAACCTGTTCCTTTTTACCTAACAATTCATTACATAAAAAAGTACCTGTAAGACTTGGGAAATCACGTAATGTATAAATCAGTTTCCCATCACGCTCTTCCTTGACATGAATCACACAATGTTTTCGTCCCATACTCGGGTCACTGGTTATGATAGCAACATCTACCCCTTCTGTATCTTTATTCCGACGTCCTATCACATTATCTCCCAAAATAAGCGGAAGTTCTTGCTTAAAAGCGAAAGAATTCTCAATAACAGAAATATATCCATAAGAAAAATCAGGTTCTTTCACCTCTTTTTCCTGTCCAGACTCTGAACGTATGACTTTTCTACCCAACTTGATTTTAAATTGTGCTCCACACTGAGGACAAACAAAAGCCAATACTTTACCTTCCGGATATTTTGTTTCATCAAATGCAATTTGATTATCACACTTAGGACAGAAAACTCTTTTCATTACCAAATTTTGCTTTTTACCATTAGAATATTTATAAGACAAAAGTATGAATTATTTCTCAGATACTTATCAATATTTTTTAAGGTAAAAAAAAAGGCTATCCTCACGGACAGCCAATCTTCATTGTTAACCTTAAATCTAATACCATGAAAAACACAGTGCAAATATAAATATTTTATGTTATACAACATGCATTTTACGCACAATCCTTCTTCTATTTAACCGGATTTAACAAATGTATGTTATCTAACATATATTCCAAGATACTTATTTCACTCTTGCATCCGCTCCCCACATCAATTTTTCGCGAAGCGTTTGATAAAATGTATGATTATACCGCTTAATCACTTTCGTCGTATAATCAGCCTTGCTAATACGCAATTGCGTTCCTATGGGAAAAATCTCCGAACGTCCATCAAGCGCAATCAAGAAAAACTTATTCCGGCTTTCAACATCCAATGTGATAGTCAATGAATCAGGGATAATCAATGGCCGTACATTCAGCGAATGTGGAGCAACGGGACTTAACACAAAACTTTCACTCTGTGGAACAATAATTGGTCCATTCACACTCATGGAATAGGCAGTTGAGCCTGTGGGGGTTGCAATCACCAAACCGTCTGCTTGATAGGATGTCAAATATTCTTCATTCAATGAAGTATGAATCGTAATCATTGAAGAGGAATCTCGCTTTAGCACAGCAATCTCGTTTAGAGCATAATTACATCCTTGGAATCTTCTATCATCAGTATGGAGTTTTAACAATGTACGCTCTTCTACCTTATAATAGTTCTTAAATAATTCATCCAAAGTATCCTCCACTTCATTACCTCCTACATCAGCTAAGAACCCTAAACGGCCGGTATTGATTCCCAAGATAGGTATATTCCGTCTATGTATCCGGGCGGCAGTGCGTAGAAAAGTACCATCTCCTCCCAAACTCAAAGCCACATCCAAATCAAAATCATCATCCGAAATAATGCCGGAAATCGTAGGTTCATAATTGAGTTCTTGAACTAAATAGTCATAGAACTTGCTTTCTACATATATATATGTTTCCAAAAAAGTCAACTTTTCAAACAACCGTTTAATGATTAACAGTTTATCTGTCTGGTGCTTACTACCAAATATACCTACCTTTTTCATCTTTTTTCTACCTCATTCTTTAATTATACATTCATATAATGTACCAATTCCATCATTCGCTGTTGCAACAAGTCATCAATCATACCCTTTTCCATAAAAGAATAGAGTACTTTATAATTGAACCTTTCAAAGCTCCTAACAACAGGCGAAGCATCTTCTAAATTTATTTTTATCAAGACATAAAACCGACCTGTCTTCTTATCAATATGGGAAAGTAGGCTCAATACCTGTGCGTGATTAGATTCAACCAAACGGGCTATTTCCGTCAAGGAATAATCCTGTGGCAACATCTCCAACACAAAAACACTACCTGTTACCTCTGCATGGCATAAGTCTGACAATACTTCAACCATCTTATCTGAGGTCAAACATCCCACATATTCACCTTCGACATTAACAATTGGGAGAACACTTAATTGGTAACGAGCCATCAGAGCCAAAGCCTCATAGACAGAGGTATTCTCTTGCACACTCGGAGAGAATAAAATTGGTGAACCAATCGGGCTTGTGAGGTCATTCATTGACAAAAGGTCTTTTTCAGAGACCAAACATTGATAGATATTTTCACTCAACACAGGCAAATGCCTCAACTTAAAATCATCCATCAAAGACAATGCATATTCTCCGGTATCAAAACTTTTTAACACAGGAATTTCCTTCATTATGAAATCTTTCGCCAACATTATTCTGTATATTCCCTAAATACTACTAAATTTGCCGATACTTTTGTGCAAATGTAGTGAAGAAAAAGATATAAAAATATACGATGACAAATTTAAGTGTAAACATTAACAAGGTGGCAACTATTCGTAACGCACGAGGAGGGAATGCTCCTGACGTATTAAAGGTTGCTTTAGATTGTGAATCATTTGGAGCTCAAGGTATCACTGTTCATCCACGACCAGACGAACGACATATCCGATATAGTGATGTCTATGCTATTAAACCGGCCATCCAAACAGAGTTTAACATAGAAGGGTATCCGTGTCAAAAATTTATTGACTTAGTTTTAGAGGTTAAACCGGCTCAAGTAACACTCGTACCGGATGCACCGGATGCCATAACTTCCAATGCCGGATGGAATGTTAAAGAGAATTTCAACCTATTATCGGAGTTGGCAAAAACCTTTACCTCTAATGGTATCCGTACATCCATATTTGTTGGCACAGAGCTTGATAATATAGAATGGGCTGCCAAAACAGGAACAAACCGCATCGAACTTTATACTGAGCCGTATGCCACTCATTATCCGGTTGACCGGGAAAAGGCGGTTGCTCCCTTTGTTGCTGCTGCCACATTGGCTAAACAATTAGGATTAGGAGTCAATGCCGGTCATGATTTAAGTTTGGAAAACCTTGCCTATTTCAATCAAAACATTCCATGGTTGGATGAGGTATCCATCGGACACGCTCTCATTTGTGATGCGCTCTATTACGGATTGCAAGAGACTATCGCACGATATAAAGGCTGTCTAATACAACAATAAAATTAGGAACAACAAATATTTCATTTATTTTTAATTCAATAAGCATGAGCATTCTACTTTCATTACAAGCAGTTGGAGCACAGACTGCAGAACAAATGCCCGATTTAACAGCAGTAACAACTCCTACTGAAGCAGAAATTAACGTAATTGACTTAGCCATGAAAGGAGGTTGGATTATGGTAGTCTTAGTCCTTTTATCCATGATGGCCTGTTACATATTTATCCAGCGGTTGATGGTTATCCGTCGTGCGGGGAAAGAAGATGAGAACTTTATGAATCGAATCAAAGACTATATCCATGAAGGAAAAGTTGATTCGGCATTAAATCTTTGCCGTAATACCAACACCCCTTATGCCCGCATGATTGAAAAAGGGATTAGTCGTTTGGGACGTCCGATGAATGATGTATTGGTTGCCATTGAAAACGTAGGCAACTTGGAAATTGCCAAATTGGAAAAAGGTTTCCCCTTGATTGCCACTACTGCCGCCGGAGCACCGATGTTAGGATTCTTGGGAACAGTAACCGGAATGGTTCGTGCTTTCTTTGATATGGCAAACGCAGGAACTAATGTTGATGTAACACTTCTTTCCAGTGGTATTTATGAAGCATTGGTTACTACTGTCGGCGGTTTGGTTGTGGGTATCATCACACTATTTGCTTACAACTACTTAGTATCACAAGTAGATAATGTCGTGAACAAAATGGAAGCCCGTACCATGGAATTTATGGATTTATTGAACGAACCGGCGAACTAAAATTATGGCTTTAAAACGAAGAACAAAAGTAAACGAGAGTTTCAGTATGGCTTCTATGACCGATGTCATATTCCTACTGTTAATCTTCTTCATGGTTACCTCAACAGTAGTCATTCCCAATGCCATCAAAGTGACATTGCCACAGGCTCAAAAACAGACTGCAGCCAAACCATTGACACGTGTCACTATTGATGCGAATTTGAATTACTATGTTGCTTTCGGGAACCAACGGGAGAAACGGGTCTCTTTCGAGGAAATCACTCCTTTCTTACAGGATAGTTATGCCAAAGAGCCTGAAATGTTTGTGGCGTTATATGCAGACGAGACCGTCCCATACAAAGAAATCGTCCGTATTCTGAACATCGCCAATCAGAATAAGTTCAAAATGGTACTGGCAACCCGTCCACAAAAGAAATGACAACTCAATATAAACTATTGATATAAGTTTATGAAGTTAAATAAAGATGACATATACGGTATCGTTGGATCTTTGATATTCCATCTAATCATTTTACTTTTCTTGGCTTTTACTGTCTTAAAGACAGTGATTCCTGAAGAGGAAGGTGGTATATTGGTTAATTTCGGGAATGTGAATGCCGCATCAGGAACATTTGAGCCTAAATATACCGGCCAAGAACTCCCTCAAGAGACAACGACTCCCCCACCTCCAACACCCAAGGTTGAAACGCCTAAAGAGGATTTGGTAACACAAAACATTGAAGAAAGCGTGGCTATCGAAGAGACAAAAAAGAAAGAGGAGCAACGTAAGTTAGAAGAAAAGAGGCGTAAAGAGGAGGCAGAAAAGGAACGTATCCGAAAAGAGGAAGAGGAGAAAAAACGATTAGCCGAAGAACGCAGGAAGAAAGAACAAGCCATTAGTAACAAGGTGGCAGGAGCTTTTGGTATCGGAAATAAATCAGGGAATAATCAGGGTGATGCAACAACAGGATCCGGAAATCAAGGAAGTCCATTCGGGAATTCGGATCAAGGAGCGAACGAAGGTGTCGGGGGATATGGTTCATTCAATCTGAACGGCCGTTCATTAGGCCCCGGAGGATTGCCCCGTCCAGCCTATACAATCCAAGAAGAGGGACGCATCGTGATCAACATTACGGTAAACCCCAAAGGAGACGTGATTTATACAGAAATAGGTAAAGGAACCAATATTGATAATGCTTCAATGCGAAAAAGTGCATTGGACGCAGCCAAACGGGCAAAGTTCAATAGCATCAGCGGAGCTAATAATCAAAGTGGCACGATAACCTATCTCTATAAACTCAAATAATAATTGGTTGTCAACTAAAAAAGAATCAGATGAAAAAAGCAATTGTATTCTTAGCCAATGGCTTCGAAGAGATGGAAGCCTTAGGAACAATCGACATTTTACGTCGAGGCGGAATTGAAGTGACAACAGTTTCGATCACTGAAGAGACTGTTGTAACAGGTGCACACAATGTTCCAGTAATAGCCGACACCACATTAGACAAGGCAACACTGAACCAAGCAGACGCCCTTATCCTTCCGGGCGGTATGCCGGGTGCATCTAATTTAAATAATTCAGAAGCAGTCAAAGAGGCTTTACTTCAGCAATATCGTGAAGGGAAAATTGTAGCAGCAATCTGTGCTGCCCCGATGGTATTAGGCGGATTAGGCCTGCTCAAAGGTCGTAATGCTACTTGCTATCCTGGTTTTGAGCCACAGTTAATCGGAGCAAATGTCACAGGAGAAGCGGTAGAAGTTTCAGAGAATGTAATTACAGGTAAAGGTCCTGGATTAGTCATGAACTTTGCTTTGGCTTTAGTTGCTTCAATCAGAAATGAAGCCGTTGCTGAAGAGGTTGCAGCCGGATTACTTTTATAAGAATCATTTACTTATATAAAAAAACGTGTCTCTGTTCGGAATTGAAAACCAACTAAGACACGTTTTCTTATTTATCAGCAAATGATTTACCCTCCTATCTGATTTCCAAGATAAACAAAATAGAGCGATAAAACCAATGCAAAGAGAAAGACATTACGTGCCGTATGCCCTAATGTGCGATTCAACGCTTTACCATCCAAGACAAATAACTCTTTCGTTGTATAAAAACAAAGAGCAAACAGAATCGCAAACAAGAACAAGACCCACCAAGGCGCATCTAAAAGAAGTGGGAATACCAATAAGAACGCTAAAACCTGATTTAATATATAAAAGAAACGGCCAAAACGACGGCCAAACCAAACAATCGTTGTCCGTTTATGCGCCCTCTTATCCTGTTCATAATCCCGGTAATTATTAACCACCAATATATTTACAGACAACAATCCCAAAGCAATAGACAGTAAAAGAGAGAGCAAAGAGAACTGCAAAGTCTGTATATAATAGGTAAAGCAAACCGGAATGATACCATAAAACAACAATACGCAGACGTCCCCCAGCCCATTATAAGCCAATGGAAAAGGACCGGCCGAATAGGCTAAGACGCAAACCGCTATCGCACCCCCCACTCCTAAAAGACGCCAATCGGCAAAACAAACCAACAACAAACCAAACGTACAAGCCAACCCTAAGGCGACAAAAGTACCAATCAACATCGCTTTAGGGGAAATCCATCCTTGAGCCACCGCTCTTTCCGGCCCCAAACGGTCTTCCCTATCCGCCCCTTTCTTGAAATCGAAATAATCATTAGCAAAATTACTGGCGATTTGGGCGAACAAAGCAACCAAAAAGCAAAAGAAAGCCGGCACTATATCAAACTGCCCGTCATAATAGGCCAAAGAGACACCCAAAAGAACAGGACTAATTGAAGCAGACAACGTTTTCGGACGTGCAGCTTCTATCCAAGCAGCTACTACATTTTTTTTATTTTCCATATCTTTTCTCTTATTCCTCCACAAAAGTAAACACAAAACAGGCATATATTGGCTATATTAAATAAAAAACTTCTATCTTTGTTTTGTGAAAAGAACTTTCTACATATTATCCTTATTATTAGGTGTCGTTTTATTCATGCCTAATGAGATACAACAAGAGTCAAGCTGTGTTTTCAATCTTGTTGGAGGAGATTCTGTATGGGAAGAGGTACAATCTGATTGGGAACACCAAATAGAAATCATAAGCAAAGATCTACAAGACTGCAATTGTTTGGCATTGCGTCGCTCCTCACAGACAACCAGCCCAACAAACAACCTTCGTTTATTTAGAACAGAGTTAAAGGCACACCAATTTTTCTGCATAAAAAAGACTAACCTTTTACGCAAAGTATTGGAAGAGGTCAACACTTATCAATCCATTAATTATTCGTCCCTTCTTTGCCGCATGGGCTACCATGTATATGGCCTGCGGAAAATTCTTATTTGATTTTTACTATTGAATAATTTGTTTTTTGCATGGGGCAAACTGCCTCATAGCTTATCGTGTATTGCATTGAATCAATGCGAAGTTTTATTCATTTACTAAAAATCAAAGAATTATGTCAACAAAGAAAAATAAAATCAACATGTATCTTTATATCTTCATCACCATTGCTGGTTGTGTATTAGCTTGCAGTTCAATCATTCCTAATGACTATGTGAAATTAGTCGTGGTAATGGGAGCTTTAGGAGTCGGCCTTTTTGGAATAATGAAAGGTCTTAGTACCCCTCCCACTTCAGAAGATATCCCAGACGAAGAATATAATAAATAACAAAAAATGACAAAAATGAAAATAAACAAAGACTTGGTTGATGCTGTCATGATGGTTTCATTCATCCTCCTGGTTTTGATTGGAACAAGTGAATTTTCTGACACAACTCTAAAAATAATATTAATGGGAAGTTTAGGTGTATTAAGTGTCGTTATGATCATCTTACGGATTGTCGAAGCTCGACAAAATCCTCCCATAGAATAAGTGATTAATGAATATTAGATAGAATCCATTCAAAACCTAACTAAATGTCTAAGCAAGCTTCCTGTTGCCAACATCGGAGTGATTCCAGAGGTTCGCCAAGATACGTTTTTCTGCCTATTAAAAAACAACTTGCTGTTCAGATTTGGTTATGGTTTATTACCAAGCAACGGGAAGCTTTAGACATTAAAAAAAATTCCCATGACCATGAGAAAAAAATCTCATAACCATGAGAAAAAAATTCCATGCCGATGAAACTCAAATTCTTTCGGCATGGATTTTTTATACCTCATCCTCTCTATTTTACCAAATAATCACCCGTTCTTCCGGCTTCAGATACATTGGATCCCCCTCTTGGATACCAAACGCTTGATAGAACGCATCTATATTCCGAAGAGCGGCATTTACACGCCATTTGCCTAAAGAATGCGGATCGATCTTAGTCAATCGAAGAATCTCTTCCGGACGGATATTCTGAGCCCACAATGTCGCATAACCCAAATAGAATCGTTGTTCGTTGGTAAACCCTTCGATTGGTGCCGGAGTTTCTTTACCTTTCAACGAATTAAGATAGGCCAAGTGTGCTACCATCAATCCTCCTTGGTCAGCTATATTTTCTCCGAGTGTGAACCGTCCGTTAGCATGGACTGAATCTACCACGATGATTTCATCATATTGTTGTACCAACCGGTCTGCACGCTTGTTAAATTTAGCAGCATCTTCGGCCGTCCACCAATCTTGCAAATTACCCTCTTTATCATAATTACGACCTTGATCATCAAAACCATGTGTCATCTCATGTCCTATCACCACACCTATCGCGCCATAATTGACAGCATCATCAGCTGCCGGATTAAAGAAAGGAGGCTGCAAAATAGCTGCCGGGAAACAAATCTCATTGGTTGTAGGGTTATAGTAGGCATTTACCGTCTGCGGACTCATGAACCAACGGTCTCTATCCACCGGTTTATCGACATCAGCTAACATATAATCCATATCGAAGATATTTGAGCGGCGTACATTCGCCCAATAAGAATCATCTTTGATTTCCAACCCGGTATAGTCACGCCATTTATCCGGATAACCGATTTTTACAATAAAGGAAGAGAGCTTTTCTTGAGCCTTCGCTTTGGTTGCATCGCTCATCCATTCCAATCCGGCTATACGCTCGCCCAACGCCTGTTGCAAGTCACCGACCATCTTCAACATCTTCTCTTTGGAAGAGGCCGGAAAGTATTTGGCTACATACATCTGTCCTACAGCTTCCGACAATGCACCATTCACTGTAGACAAAGCACGCTTCCAGCGAGGTTGCTGCTCCTGCTTCCCAGACATAGTCTTACCATAGAATTCAAAATTTGCTTCCACGAACGCATCACTCAAATAGGGTGCGGCCGCACTCAACAGATTAAATGCCAAATAAGCTTTCTGCTCCTCGATGGTTGTTTGTTTCATCAAAGCCTCCAAACCAGCATAGAACGGCAACTGCTTTGCATCCAAGTATTTGATTTCCATCAATCCCATGCTTTCAAAATAGACATCCCAATTCAACGGATTTGCCTTCGCTTTGAAATCTTCAATGGCCATCTTGTTATAATTCTTCTGTGAATCACGCAATTCCTCACGGCTGAAAGAGACCTGTGCAATTCCCTTTTCTATTTTTAAGACAGCATCCACAGCAGCTACTGCCTGCTCAGCCGAATATCCGGCAAGCGTAAACAAACGGGTGATATATCCTTTATATGCCTCACGCAAACTTTGGTTGCTCTCATCTTCCAACAGGTAATAATCACGGTCTCCCATACCTAAGCCGGACTGGTAAAGCTGTACGATGTTCATCGAACTGTTCTTTTCGTCTGCACCTACATACAAGGCAAAAAACGGTGCCATTCCCTCTTTATGAAGTGCAGCGACCATCTTTGTCACCTCCTCTTTGTTCTTCAACTGCTTGATAGCCTCTAATTGCCCTTGAACCGGAGCATAACCATCACCGTTCAATTTCACGCTATCCATACCCATCGCATACAACAACCCGATCTTTTGCTCTACGCTTCCCGGGCGTTGCGGAGCTTCACTCAGTTCATTGATTAATGAACGGATTTGCCCTAAGTTATCATCACGTAATTGATCAAAAGATCCGAAACGGGCAAATTCAGGCTTTAAAGGATTGTTCTTCATCCAACCGCCACAAGCATACTGATAAAAATCTGTACCCGGAGCCACCATTGTATCCAGATTCGCCAAATCAATAGCCTCTTTATCTGCTGTTTGATTCACAGATGTTCCATTGCATCCCATCAAAGCAACGATTCCTGCAGCTACAATAGACATTACATTTAACTTTTTCATTTCTTCTTATTTTAACGCTCTTAATTAGCTTGCAAAAGTACATAATATTATATTCTCTTCTCATTTATAAAAGGTAAAACCAAATAATGTTCTTTATTTCATCCACAATTCTTAATTATTTTCTACATTTGCCCTAAGAAACAAAAAACCATTATAAATTTAAAAATCATGAAACCTACATTATTCTTATTGGCAGCCGGTATGGGTAGCCGTTACGGTGGTTTGAAACAGTTGGATGGACTGGGTCCTAATGGTGAAACAATCATGGATTACTCTATCTATGATGCTATCCAAGCCGGTTTTGGCAAACTTGTTTTTGTTATTCGTAAAGACTTTGAACAAGACTTCCGTGATAAAATCATTTCTAAATATGAAGGTCATATTCCTTGCGAATTGGTTTTCCAAGAATTAAACAAATTGCCGGAAGGATTTACCTGTCCTGAAGGACGTACCAAACCTTGGGGTACAAACCATGCTGTCATGATGGGTGAAGATGCCATCCAAGAACCGTTTGCTGTAATCAACTGCGATGATTTCTATGGACGTGATTCATTCCAAGTAATGGGTAAATTCTTGGCATCTTTGCCAGAAGGTTCTAAAAATGTGTACTCAATGGTTGGCTTTCGTGTAGGAAACACATTGAGCGAAAGTGGAACCGTATCTCGTGGTATCTGTACTACTGACGAAAACAAGTTGTTGACTTCAGTCGTTGAACGAACCAAAATACAGCGCATGGATGGCGAAGTAAAATATTTGGATGACAATGAAGAATGGGTAGCAACTCCGGAAACAACTCCGGTTAGTATGAACTTCTGGGGCTTCACTCCTGATTATTTTGCTTATAGCAAAGAGTTCTTCAAGACATTCTTAAGCAATCCAAAGAATATCGAAAACCTTAAGAGCGAATTCTTTATTCCTTTGATGGTAGATAAATTGATCAATGATAACACTGCTACAGTAGAAGTATTGGATACTGCAAGCAAATGGTTCGGCGTAACTTATCCGGAAGATCGCCAGGAAGTTGTTGATAAGATTCAGGCTTTGGTTAATGCAGGTGAATATCCTAACAAATTGTTCTAAATAAACATTTCTTTTCATAATCAATCCCGATAGATAAGGATATATTTTCTTTCTATCGGGATTTCTTTTAGAAATGATATTTAGCCGCCAGATTCAAACGATTGGCATGGCGAGTAGTTCCATTAAAATCAGTGCGCCAACCTCGAAGGTATTCTGCTCCTATTTGCAGGTTGGATGTTAAATTCCAAAAAAGAGAAGCATTCAGATATTGTCCATACCGATACTGTTCGGAAGGGGTCTCCGGATAGTGATGGTCACTATACAATCGTGATTGTCCATACGTACTGGAGACAAAGAGATTCTGTGTAAAATTATATTGAAGCCCTCCGAACCATCCTAACATAGGCAGAACTTGCATCTTCCCTGCTTGTTCCGGATTTGGGACAATATCTACGTTCAACATACTAATATCATTTAAGAACTGTCCAATTCCTTTTCCATAGACACCTTGCCCATAAATTTGTAACTTCTTTGTCAGATTATAAGAAGCAGAAGCCAACACACCCCATCCTACTTTAGCTTCGCTTGTATGAGCCACTAAGTTATCATACGTCATGCTTCGAATAATCGCAGCCGTACGAATATGTCCTTTGGATTGTCTATTATATTGGATAAAAAACGGGAAATTAGGCATACGCTGTTTAGAGACAACCACCTGATTTGTCTCCTGCCCGTCCACCACTGGCATTTCAACTCCAACTCCCATCTTAAAGCCTTTCCCAACTTCTGCCTCATAACGGATTTGTGTCGCATGATATATAGCCATTCCTGCCGGTCCGGCAAAATCTACAGTCGCCGGAGAATTGTTCAAGTCCATAAAAGAGCCATAATCATAACCAACCGTAAAACCACGAGCTGAGATATAGGCATTCCTCAACTTGAAATTATTTCCATCTCCTCCTCTAAAATTTCCTGCAGTATAAACCACAAAATCACCCAATAGTTCAGTATGTCCCACTAATTTCAAAAAAACCGTACTGGTTGTTGCGTCTAATTGAAATTGATTATTGGCATACGTATCTCCTCTGCTTGAAATTGCTACCGGATAAAAATCCACATTATCAGAAATTCCGGCAAAATCATATTCAGCAGACAACTTCACATATCCACCAATACCTAGTGCGAATTTTCCTTTCCGATCCGTTAATACAAAACGGGGAGCTTGCGGTTCATGGAAATGCGGACTTTGCGTTTCTGTCATAATCCGGACTACATCACTTCCTGCATTATGGATAGAAATAAACATCACAGAATTAGGTTCCATCTCTGTAACCACCACTCTCTGTGCTTGAAGAGGAACTGTACATAGACCTATCCCTAACCATAATCCAACACTTTTCAATAATGTTTTCATAAAATACTTTTTTTAATTAAATGAATTTCAAAATTGAACAGCTTAAAAAGGAAAAGGTTCTGTCAAATGTTCGTTTTAACGAGTAATTACCTATTTTTGGAATAATCTCATAATCCGCTAAGAATAAAAAGTTTGTGCAGAAAGTTCAAGAACGAGGTAATGAGTTGGCAACTGTTCTGATTTCTACATACTTGCGTGATTTGCATTGATGTACAACTCATCTTGGAACAAAGGTACAACTTTTTTATGAACGAGCAAAAGGACG
>SUXM01000028.1 GCA_015060925.1 Parabacteroides distasonis | reverse complement strand
AGTCGGAAGAGAACACGCTTAACCTTTCTGTGCGTTTGGTGGATAATGAGACAGTGTTGGATTTTGCCTTTTTGGTGGGTGACCGTATCCGTGAGGGTCATACGGATTGCAGCCCGATCCTGTATATTGAGTTTGGCAAACCCGAAATTCCTGATCCTGATGATCCTGACGATCCCACGCCTGACGACCCTGATGATCCTACACCTGACGATCCTGATGATCCCACGCCTGATGATCCGGATAAACCAGACAAGCCTGACAGTCCCGGTTATGACGACCCGGATATTCCGATAGTCTTCCCGGATGTGAAGCCAGAGGGAACGATGGACGGGGGTGTTTCGATCGACCCGAGTTTCGATGGCGACTATTCGGTGGAGGTGAAGAGTACGAAAATGGAAAAGAAAGCAGACTCAAATAACAAATTATAAACAATTAAAATTAAGCGAAATGAAAAAAGTATTCATGGGAATGTTTGCCATAGCAACGATGTTGTTGGCAACAAGTTGTTCTGAAGATGAGTTGATCGCTCAGAGTTCAGGCAATGAAGTGACCGTCTCTTTCACTGCGAGTGTGAGAAGTGACGTGAAGACGAAAGCGGTGGGTGATGACACCGAAGGAATCGATCAGTTGATCTTTGCTGTTTATGATGAAAATGGAGTAGAATTACAGGCTCTTCGTCAAAGTACACATCCGACAGAAGATGGATGTACTAATACTACTGCTATTAGTTTATCAGATGCTGATGGAGGAAAGAAAAAAGCAACCATCAATGTGGTTTTGGTAAAAGGTCAGACCTATAGCTTTGCATTCTGGGCACAGAATGCGGCTTATGATGTTTACTCTTTTAATTCTGAAACAGCAGAGGTTTCTATTGATTACACAAAACAAGCAAATACCGCAAACAATAAGAATGCCGATGCATTCTTTGCAAATGCAACATTGACAGTAAGTGGTTCATTTGAAAAAGATATCACCTTGAAACGTCCGTTTGCCCAGGTAAACTTTTTGACAACACAGACCGATATTGATAAAGCAGAGGATGCAGGTTTTGTACCATCTCAATCAAGCATTGTAGTTAAAAATGCTGCAACTTCTTTGAATGTATTGGATGGAACAGTAACCGGAAGTACAGAAGCTACATTTAACTTGGCAGACATTCTTTTATCAGAAAATACAAAAATTAAGAATGGAACTCAGTATGTAGGATTTGATGCAACAACAAAAGCATTCCCATTGAAGGATACAGAAAGTGAAGCAAATGAATTTTACTATTTGGCAACAGCTTATTTCTTGACCACAGAAGGTGCATCAGTAACAACAATCGATGCTTCTATGAATGTTGTAGCAGAAGATAATGGTAAAATGGATTTATCAGTACCGGGTGTAAATGCACAAAGAAACTTCCGTACCAATATCTATGGTAACTTGTTGACAAGTGGTGGTAAATTTAATGTTACAGTTGATCCTGGTTTTGATGGGGATTATAGCGATGAATATGAAGATCCGACAACTAAGGTGGTTGGAACTATTGCAGAAGCACAGGCTTTGTTTAACAACACTTCAACTCCTGTAACAAACGTAACAATTACAGAAGCTCCGACTTCGGATGCTACATTGATTTTGCCGGATACTCAAGAAGATGTTACAATTAACTTCGCATTTGAAGAAGGTTCTACTCCTGCAGAAATTACGATTGATGGAAGCTCTAATTCAAATGCAAATAAGATGACAGTAAATGGTGATGCAGGTGATTTGGTTATAAATGCACCAAATTCAACTGTTACTTTGAATGGAAATTATACCAGTGTAACAGCTACTACTGCACAAAATACCTTGATTGTTCCGAAGGGTGTGACAATTGAAACATTGAAATTAATGGCTGGTAATGCTGAAATTTATTACGGTGCAGTAACAACATTGCAGAAAGATGCAAACTATGATGGAACAATCACTTGGTTGGTGGATGCAGAAGCAACTGTTAAAGATATAGAAAATGCCATAGCAAATGGTGAAGCAATCAAATTAATAGAAGATGTAGCTGTTGAATCTATGATATTGATTAATAAAACTTTTACTATTGATTTAAATGGTTGTACAATTATAGGTACAGATAATACTGATAAGAGTTTTAGCATTCTTGATAACCGAGGTAATCTTACCATTAAAAATACTAATACTTCTGAAGCTAAACTTACTCTTAAAGCTACAATCAATAGCGGTTGGAGCAGATATTCTGCAGTTGTGGCAAACAATCCTGGAGGAAACTTGACAGTAGAAAGTGGTGTGGTAATAGAACACTTAGGTGGTACTGATATGGCATACGGTATTGATAACCTTACTAACGGAAAGGGAACATCTGCTATTACTACTATCAATGGTGCAACTGTTAAGTCTTCTTATACAGCTATTCGTCAGTTCCTTAACGGAGTGGAAGCTACTAATAATCTTATTGTAAATGCGAACTCAATTATTTCTGGAACTAAGAGAGGTATTTGGATGCAAGATCCAAGTGAAAATGCAAATACAGGTAGCCTTACTGTACAAGAAAATGCAAATGTTAATAATGTTCACCTTTCTGTAACAAAAGAATCTACAGAATGGCCTATTGAATTATCTGTAGCAGCTTCTTCTCTTGGTGAAAAGGGTATCACTTTTGGAGATTACATACCAGCAGGTTATGAAGTTGTGGAAGCTGATGGAGTTTATAGCATAAAAAGATGGATTATTGTGTCATCAGCTGATGAATTAGTTGAAGCTTTAGAAGCTGGTAAAGATGTTATCTTTGCTGATTGTATCAAAATTGACCCGGCTAACATGAGTAATGCATACGGAAAAACAGGCATCAATGTAAAAAATGGTCAGGATATTGATGGTGGTGGATATACTCTTGATATTAAGGGTGCTGGTGGTACTTGGGATTCTGGTATTAATACGACTGGTGGTCTTATTAAAAATATTAAAGTAACCGGTTCTTTCCGTGGAATCTTCGTTAACCATAATAGTACGCATGCAGAAAAGGTTATTTTGGAAAATGTAATTATTGATGGAACTACTTATACTATTAGTTGTGACCAAGGTAATGGTAAAGGATTAGAAGCTACAAACTGTACATTCAAAGGTTGGACAAGTTATGCTGCAACTATCGGAGAAGTTAAATTTACAAACTGTACTTTCGGTGAAGGTAGTGGCTATGCATTCTGTCGTCCTTATGCACCTACAGAATTTATAAATTGTAATTTTGAAGCAGGATTTAAAGTTGATCCTCGTGCAGCAGTGACTTTTGAAAATTGTACCTTGAACGGTGTTGCTATAACAGCAGAGAATCTTTCAACACTTGTTACAAGTAATATTGCTAATGCTACAGTGAAATAACAAAATAATCGTTATTTTATGGTGAAAGGGACTGCGCCTCTGAAAAGGGCGCAGTTTTTTTATGTCTGAAGATCGCTTTTCTAATAATTTTTCTTTTCTTTGTATGAACCAATCGTGGAACGAATCTTGGTTGGTCTTAATGTGTTATAACTAAAATCCTAAAGCTATGGGAAAATTCATGAATCCCTTTACGGATATCGCCTGTTATAATCACAGAACAAGCAAGTGGTAATAGAATTATCGATACCTTATTCTCTTATTCCTTACCAGTTGTCGGTGCGGAATGGAATTAGGGGGAGGTCACGGTGATTGACTACGTTCCCTATTTGGAAGTTCTTGAAGCAGTAACGGACTGCTACCGGCTTTTTTACTTTGGGAGAGGAGACGATAATTTCATCATCTTTCTTCCCTAATTTAGCTTCTGCCGGATAGAACACTTTGTTTTCACCTGCTATCTCGAAACCTTTGATATCTTCCCAGGGACTAAGACCACGGTCAGCATGATTGAAGCGAACAATAATCTGCTTACCGTCTATCTCCATATCTCTGTATGAAGGGCTATCCGGATAGATTCCTTTATGTCCGTATGTTTTTGCCAAAGCTTGCCAAGCCAAACGGTTACCGATTTCTCTTTTCTTTCTTGGATGTATCTGGGAATATTCATACGGTTCAACCAAGTCGTTGGTCGTAATCATTGCACTGTTTGGTATCAATGCTTGTGCTTTGAATTGGGCTTCGCGCAGATAAGCCGATTTAGTTCCGTTGCAATCGTTGCTGTAGGCAAAGGGAGCTATCTCTACATAATAGAAAGGAAGTTCTCCCTGTTCCCAAATCGAACGCCATTCTTTTACCATAGTCACCATGCGATCGGTATAACTTTCATAACGGTTAACATTGGCGCATCCCTGATACCAGATAAATCCTTTGATTGTATATTTCCGAGTAGGATAAAGCATGGCATTATACAAAACCAAAGGTTGGCGCCATTTATATTTCGGTTCTTTAGTCTTCTCAAGATCAATATCTTTATATTCTTTCAAGATTCTTTCGGGTAACCATCCTTCCACGCATGAACCACCCCAGCAGCAGTTAATAAGTCCGATGGGTACTTGCAAAGTTTTTTGCAAGGCTAAAGCATAAAAATATCCTGTCGCAGTAAAGTCCGGAACATTTTCAGTTGTAGATTCTTTCCATTCCCCTTTTGCATAAGTTTGTGGAGTCAGTGCCCCCTTTCGTTGGATTGTTGCTATACGGATGGTATGGTTAGGAGCATCCGCTATGACTTCGTTGGCATCCTCTATCGGGCATCTGACAAGCCCTTTAATAGGCATTTCCATATTGGATTGTCCGGAACATAGCCAAACTTCACCAATCAAAACATTATGGATGGTGGTCGGTTCACCATCACTGATTACCACGCTATGGGGCGTAAAACTTGCTCCCGGAGTGTTGACAAAAGTTTCCCAGAAACCTTGTACATCAGCTTTAGTCTCAACGATTGTTTGATTCCAAGAGGCTTGGATAGTAACTGTACTGTTTGGTGTGGCTTCTCCCCAAAAGCGGGCATTGGTTTGTTGCTGTAAGACCATGTTGTGGCCGATCAAGTCAGGCAGTTTGACTTTGGCATGAGCAGTCATGCTGCAAAGCAAACTGAATGCTAAAAAAAGTTTTGTTTTCATGATATTTAATTAATTAGTGATTCAAAGATACGTAGAAATTTTAAATTGAGAGAGAAATGTCGTATTATTGTAAATTGTAAGTAAGTTAATCTTTAAAACAGAGAAACATGATGTCTATAAAAGCGTATATTGAGTCTAATAAGGATCGTTTTTTGGAAGAACTATTCTCGTTGATCCGTATCCCATCAATCAGTGCGAAACAAGAACATAAACCAGATATGGTAGCATGTGCGGAACGATGGAAAGAACTGTTGTTGGCTGCCGGTGCAGACAAGGTAGAAGTGATGCCTACGACCGGTAATCCTGTTGTATATGGGGAACGATTTTATTCAGCAGAAGCTCCTACGATATTGGTCTATTCACACTATGATGTGATGCCGGCCGAACCATTAAATCTGTGGAAGAGTGAACCGTTTGAACCGGAGATTCGTGATGGACGGATTTGGGCACGTGGGGCAGACGATGACAAAGGACAGGCGATGATGCAGGTAAAAGGTTTCGAGACAGCCTTGAACATGGGCTTGGTGAAATGCAACGTGAAGTTTATTTTTGAAGGAGAGGAGGAGATTGGTTCCCCAAGTTTGGAGGCATTCTGTAAAGAAAACCAAGAATTACTTAAAGCAGATGTGATATTAGTTTCAGATACCAGTATGGTCAGTGCGGAGACACCCTCTCTAACTACCGGTCTGCGTGGATTGGCCTATTGGGAGATAGAGGTAACCGGCCCGAACAGGGATTTGCATTCCGGACATTTTGGAGGAGCAGTTGCTAATCCAATCAATGTATTGTGTAAGATGATGGCTGATATTACGGATGCAGATGGCCGTATCACGATCCCGGGTTTCTATGATGATGTAGAAGAGGTGCCACAGGCAGAACGTGACATGATTGCCCAGATTCCTTTTGATGAAGCAAAATACAAAGCTGCAATCGGAGTAGATGAGGTATTTGGCGAAAAGGGATATTCCACATTGGAACGTAACAGCTGTCGACCGTCATTTGATATTTGCGGTATTTGGGGAGGATATATTGAAGAGGGAAGCAAGACTGTTTTGCCTTCCAAAGCATACGCCAAAGTTTCATGCCGTTTAGTGCCTCATCAACAACATGCGAAGATCTCTAAATTGTTTGAAGATTATATAGCCAATGTAGCTCCAGCATACGTAAAAGTAAAGGTGACACCAAAGCATGGTGGACAAGGTTATGTGTGTCCGATTGACTTGCCGGCTTATAAGGCTGCAGAAGAGGCTATGGAAGTCGCTTTTGGCAAACGACCATTGGCTGTTCGCCGTGGGGGTAGTATTCCTATCATTTCAACTTTTGAAAGAGTGTTGGGTATCAAGACCGTTTTGATGGGATTTGGTGTCGAACAGAATGCGATTCATTCACCTAACGAAAGTTGTTCGTTGGATTTCTTCTATAAAGGCATTGAATCTGTCGCTGAATTTTATAAACGTTTTCATTAAGATGACGAATGAAGAGATTATAGCTCGGGCATTGAGCAATACCGGTATTGCTGCTTTGAATGAGATGCAACAAGCTGTATTGGATGCCGGGACGACAAAAGATATGTTGCTGTTAAGTCCGACCGGGTCGGGAAAGACTTTGGCGTTCTTACTACCATTGTTGACGGTTTTGACTGAGGAGGAAAAGAGGATACAGGCATTGATTATTGCGCCTTCACGTGAGTTGGCGATACAGATTGAGACTGTTTTCCGTTCGTTAGGTGCCGGTTACAAAGTCAACTGTTGTTATGGAGGACATCCTTTGCGGATTGAGAGTAGGAGTTTGGAGCATCCCCCGGCTGTTTTGATCGGGACACCGGGACGTATCTTAGACCATTTGGATCGGGGAAATATCCGTTTGGATGGAGTCCGGACATGGATCTTGGATGAATTTGACAAGTCGCTTGAGTTGGGATTCCTCGATGAAATGAAGAAGATCGCAGCCCATCTGCCTGGAGTACGACGGAGGGTGTTGACTTCAGCTACGATAGCAGTGGAGGTGCCTGACTTTGTTGGTATGCGAAGACCCATACGTCTTTCTTTTTTGAAAGAGACCAAAGAGGTAAAAGGATTGACCCTGCGTATAGTGAAGTCTCCTATAAAAGATAAATTGGAAACTTTATATAAATTGTTGGGTGAATTAAAAGGAGAATCTTCTTTAGTTTTCTGTAATTATCGGGAGACGGTTGAACGAGTGAGCGATTACTTGACGAAAGTAGGAGTAGAGAATGGTTGTTTTCATGGGGGTATGGAACAACTTGACCGTGAACGAGCTTTGGCCTATTTCCGTAACGGAAGCACAACCGTTTTTATCTCGACTGATTTAGCTTCGCGTGGGTTGGATATTGCAGATGTAAAGCATGTTATTCATTACCATTTACCTGTTAATGAAGAGGCCTATGTGCATCGGAATGGACGTACGGCTCGTATGCATGCTGAAGGAGACGCCTATTTAATTTTGAATGAGACAGAGGTGGTTCCTGAATATGTGACCCGTGAACCGGATGAATTTTTCTTACCGAACGTTGCTAAGAAACTGGTTGTATCTGAATGGAAAACTATTGTTATCAATCGAGGTAAGCGAGACAAACTGAGCAAGAAAGATGTAGTAGGTTTTCTTTTTCAGAAAGGAGGGTTGGATAAAGAGGATTTAGGTATTGTCGAAATCAAAGAGAGCTGTGCCTTTGCTGCTGTTAAACGTGAGAAGGTTAAAGGACTCTTGGCTCGTATTCGAGATGAGAAGATTAAAAACATGAGGGCGAAGTTTGTATGAGTATATTGATTAAGGGAGTTTGGTTGAATGATCGGATAAAAGATGTTTATATTCAAGAAAACCGAATTCAACAAATAGGGGAATGTTTAGAGGTTCAAGCTGATCAGGTGATTGATGGGAAGAAAAAGGCTTTGATACCCGGTTTCGTGAATGCACATACACATGCAGCGATGACGTTGTTCCGTGGGTTTGGTGATGATATGCCATTGAAGGCATGGTTGGAGGAAAAGATTTGGCCGAATGAGGCCAAACTTACATCAGAGGATGTTTATTGGGGAACGAAATTAGCCTGTTTGGAAATGATTAAAAGCGGTACAACGACCTTCTTTGATATGTATCATAAATTCAGTGCTTCGGCAAAGGCTATCGAAGAGATGGGATTGCGGGCTTTGTTAGCCGGTGCTTGTTTTGATCATTTTAACTCTGAATTAAGAGAACGAGGCAAACAGGCTGTAGAGAAACTGTATGCGGAGGCGGCAACCTTCAGTGACAGGATTCAATATGCGGCAGGTCCACATGCTATCTATACCGTATCAGGCGAATTGCTTCAATGGATTCATGCCTTTGCCGAAGAGCATCAAATACCGATTCATCTGCATTTGGCTGAAACAGAAGGTGAGGTACAGGATTCGGTGAAACAGTTTGGATTGACACCTGTCCGTTATCTGTATCAGTTAGGAATTTTGTCGCCCCGTCTGATCTTGGCGCATGGTCTTTATGTGGATGAGGAAGAAATTCAAATGTTGGCAGATCAGGGTGTGACAGTGGTGCATAACCCGGCATCTAACATGAAGCTGGCTTCGGGATACCGCTTTAAGTATAGTGAGATGAAAGCCGCCGGAGTACGTGTAGCTTTAGGTACAGATGGTTGTTCCTCTTCCAACAACTTGGATATGGTGGAAGCGATGAAGTTGGCTTCTCTTTTAGGAAAGGCATGGCGGAAAGAACCAGAAGCTGTAACAGCCAAAGAGATTTTCCATACGGCAACCTTGTCAGGAGCTGAAGCTATCCATTTGAAGGCCGGACAGATTGCCGAGGGGTTCTTGGCTGACCTTTGCTTGGTTGATCTACGTATGCCTGCCTTTACGCCCAACCATAACTTTATATCCAATTTGGTGTATGCCGCTAATGGCAGTTGCATAGATACTGTTATCTGTAATGGGAAAATCTTGATGCAGGATAGAAAGGTTCCGGGCGAAGAAGAGATTATGGAGAAGGCGGCAGATTTGGCCTATAAATTGGTCGCTGTTTCATGACCATGGAATAAAAAATCCTTGCCCATGAGATTAAAATCTCTTGCGCATCGGTTCCGGATGCGGTGCGCAGGGGATAAGTCGAATATTCGGATAAAATTAGCAAGCGTATGGATACGAACAAAATGAATGATTTATATCGGGAAGCGGCCGAATATCTTTCAAGCCGTATTGCAGGCAGTCCGGAGACTGCCATCATTTTAGGAAGTGGATTAGGCTCTTTGGCGGATCAGATAGAAGAGGCGGTAGTTATTCCGTATGCCGAAATACCTCATTTTATGCATTCGACGGCAACAGGCCATAAAGGAAATTTGATTTGTGGAAAGTTGGGTGGTAAGCAGGTATTGGCGATGCAGGGGCGTTTCCATTATTATGAGGGATATACCATGCAACAGGTGACTTTCCCTATCCGGGTAATGAAGCTGTTGGGGATAAAGAACCTGTTAGTTTCCAATGCCGCAGGTGGAATCAACAATACATTCAAGGTAGGCGATATGATGATTATTCGCGACCATATCAATATGATGCCCAATCCGCTTATCGGGCCGAACAACGAATTGTTTGGCACCCGTTTCCCCGACATGACTCGGGCGTATGACCGGGAATTTATACGTTTGGTGGAAGAGATCGCCTCTTCCCATCAGATTGTACTGAAGAAGGGAGTATATGTTGGTTTGACAGGCCCCTCTTTTGAAACGCCGGCCGAATATGCCTTTTATGGAAAGGTGGGAGGGGATGCCATCGGTATGAGTACGGTACCGGAAGTTATTGTGGCTCGCCATGCCGGCCTTCGTGTCTTTGGTATGTCTGTTATCACCAATGAAGGGTATCATTTTGCTGATGACTTTGTGAATGATGGAGCTGATGTGATTGTGGCAGCCAATAGGGCGGCTTCAGTCATGACGCAACTGTTTCGGGAGTTAATCGCTAAAATCGGATAAAAATAGGTACGGGTGTGAATTTCTTTTGCCAAAGGGATGAAAAATTTCTAAACATGTTTTGGAGAAAAGAAAAATACATATATCTTTGCACCCGTTATCGCGGAAGTAGCTCAGTTGGTAGAGCATAACCTTGCCAAGGTTAGGGTCGCGGGTTCGAGCCCCGTCTTCCGCTCAAATGCGGTATGAGGCCGCATTTTTCATGTTTAATAGTGTGGCCCAGGTGGCGGAATTGGTAGACGCGCACGTTTCAGGTGCGTGTGTCGAGAGGCATGCAGGTTCGAGTCCTGTTCTGGGCACTTCCTTTTAAACGCGCAGGTGGTGGAATTGGTAGACACGCTACTTTGAGGGGGTAGTGCCGGCAACGGCGTGTGAGTTCAAGTCTCATCCTGCGTACAAAAAAGTCCATGTGATAGGTAAAACTATGCATGGACTTTTTTGTATAACTTTACTTCGTGTTTGATTCTGTTAGTTGTGGATTGGTAAACGTCTCCAGATGCAGTTTGGGATAAGCCTCCAGAAAAAAACAAGGATAGCATACTTCCAGTCAATAACTGCACGTCGTTTCTTTTGGGTAATTGCTTTTACTATCTGTTCGGCTGTATAAGATGGAGACATGAGCAACGGGTATTTATCATTTTTCAATAAAGCAGTCCGCACAAATCCCGGACGAATATCGGTAAAGATAATCGGGAGTTTCTCCATGTGTGCCAGCTGATCTAAAGTATCTATGTAGATGTTTTGAAAACGTTTTGTGGCGGAATAGGCGGGGGCTGCCCCTAAACCTTTGGTCCCGGCAATGGAACTGATCACAGCCAATTGGCCGCCTCCGTTTTCTTTGAAGTAATTGAATGCAGCCGTTACCATACGGGTAAATCCCACACCGTTAGTCTCTACCGTAGCCAGTTCGATAGCCGGGTTCAACGAACGGTTTTGGCTTCCTATGCCTGAACTAAGCAAGAAAATGTCCATGCCTCCGATCTTTTTGATGAGGCGGTATAACTTTTCCGGTGCATCCGGAAGGGTAACATCAATCGGTTCGGTCTCGAACTGTTCGGGTGCTTCCGAACGTATCTGTTCCAATAGGTCGGCACGGCGTCCGGCAATACCTATACGCCAGCCCTGCTTGCGATAGATTTGGGCAATCTCATATCCGATGCCTGAAGTGGCTCCTATAATGATGATTTTTCTTTTTGATGTCATAACGGTTGGATTTATAGGGCAAATATACAATTACTTTTCCTCTTTGTATTGCAATCTTAAAAAGATTGCTCCCGGAATGAATATGATGGCAGACGAAACCAAAAGGGCTACTTGTAATGAATACATATCATTCAGCCATCCTAAGAAAGGACTGATTGCTGCAAACATCAATCGGATGATAAAGTTGCGGATGGAGAGGACGGTAGCACGCATCTCGGAAAATGTCATCTGGTTAATGTATCCTTTTAGGATAGGAGTGGCAAAGCCACGGAAGATATAGAAGACAAACAGAATCGCTAACCCGGCATAGGTAAGATTGAAGGCTAATGCCGCGTATCCTCCGGCAATAAAGAGCAGGATCAAGATCCCCATTTTTTTTGCTCCCCAATAACGATCTACACGATCAGACCAAAGGGCCGCAAAGCCTACCACTAAGTTTAATACTGTCCATATTACACCATACCAAGAAACAGGAGTTTCCAAATAGATTAAGACCGGTTGGACAAACCAAGCCATGGTCAAGGTGGCTGCTCCAATAAGACCCGAATAGAGGATGTTGTAACATAGTTTCTTGTTGGTTACCAAAGAGTAGCGGATGATACGTTTGATTTCATTGACCGGATTCTGTATCTGCTTGGAACGGTTGACCTCCTTTAAAGCAAAAGCGGCAGGAATCCCCATAAACGCAATAACAGCCTGTCCGTAAAAAGGAAAACGCAAAGAATAGGCGGCTATCAGTCCTCCAAAAATTCCGGCCAATGCTTCGGCAAAATTTCCTATCATCGTTATACGTCCTTCGTAACGAAGATAAAGATGTTCCTGCCTGTATTGGGCGGTCGTATCGTAGAGAAGGGCGGAGTCTGCACCATTTACCAACGTTTGTCCGATACCTAAAAGCAGTTCGGCAAAGAGAAAGGCCGTAAAGGTGTCAGTAAAGGAGTAACACAGATATCCAAAAAAGAAGAGGATACTTCCGGCAAGCAGACATTTCCGTCTGCCCCATACATCCGCCAAATATCCTGAAGGGATCTCCAAGGTGACAGCTGCTATCGAATATACGCTTTTCAAAATGAAAACATCTTGTAGGCCTAAACCCTGTTTCTTGTAGAAGAGAACAATGATTGGCATGACCAAAGAGAACCATTTGGAAAGCTTGATCAAGTAGAGTACATAAATATTCCGTTTCATACTGCAAAGGTACAAAATAGGATACGAATCTATTTCGGTTTAGATTTTCTTCTTAAGAGTGAAAAGGATGGTCAGCCCTTTGCCTAAACGACTCTTGGCTGAGATTTGTCCTTTGTGGAAGTGTACACCGTTTTTGACGATGGATAAACCTAAACCTGTCCCACCTATTTTCCGGCTGCGTCCTTTGTCTACTCGATAGAAACGTTCGAAGATACGGTTGATATGTTCTTCCGCAATACCGATACCATTGTCAGAGAAACTGAAATAATAGAACTTTGCATCCTCTTTATAACAATTAAGAGTGATACGGATTTGCTCACCGGCATAAGCAATAGCGTTATCGTAAAGGTTACGGAATATCGAATAGATCAAGGAGTAGTTTCCATGGATCATAGGGTTGCCAGGTAGGAAAATTTCTGTCTGAATCTTCTTTTCTTCCATCTCTTTGTAACACTCTTTTTCAATCTCTTTGATCAATAGTGGAATAGATATGTCTGACAATTCAAACATTTCTGATGCCTCATCCAGGCGGTTAAGTACGGATATATCCCTTAACAGGTCTGCTAATCGTGAACTTTGTGAATAGCATCGTTCAAGGAAGAAGTTTCGTTTTTCTTCCGATAGGTTGGGGGTTTGGATAATCGTTTCTAAATAACCTTGGATACTACTGACGGGGGTCTTTAGTTCGTGCGCAACGTTTTGGGTCAGTTGTCGTTTCATCCGGCTTTCCTCTTCTTGGCGTGAAATGTCGTAGATGGATAGCTCATAGCTATGGTCAAGGAAAAGCAGACACTCAACTTGAAAGATTTTTCCATTTTTATCTATCACGACAGATTCCCGAAGCACTTTTGGATTGTTTTGTTTCTGATGCTCTTGAATAAATCGGTGGATGGTTTCAAGTTCAGGCAACTCGATTACAGCTTCCGCTTGGCGGACTGGAGTATCTGAAATGATATTTGTAAATTGGATAAAGAGATTATTGGATAGAATCTCTTTATGTTCGGGTGTAAACATGGCAAATCCCTCTTTTGCATATTGGAAATGTTTGATTAACTTCTCGCGTTCCAAAGACAACTCATCTTTGGCTCGCTTCTGGTTTTGGTAGAGGGTAATGATATAGTTGGATATGTCTCCCAATTCATCATTAGGGAAGAGGTAGTCATTTTTATGAATTTGGGATTTCTGTATGTTCAAGGCAAAGTCCCGGAGTTTAGATATGGTTTGCCCGATACTGAAAGTAAAGCGGGAGAGGACAAAGAAGAATATCAAAGTCATGATACTCATGAAATAGATGAAATCCTTATCTACTTTGAGAAGATCTTGTGCATACGGTTCCCAAGGTAATGCTGTACGATAAATATATCCATTCATATTGGTTGCCGTATAGAAGTAGCGGATACCTGTCGAATGAGAGGAACGGATGGCGGAGCCCTCTTTATAGAGTCGAGCTTCGCGTACCTCGCTGCGGTCATTATGATTCGTAAATCCTTCTGCTTTGCTGTTGTCAAAAAGAACCTTTCCGGTAGGTTCGATGATAGTGACACGTATCTCCTTTTCAGGTATGTGCCGGATGAAATTTTGGACAGCCAGAGGTATTTTTCCGTTTTGTTGTGTTTGGAGATAGAGCTGGTAGTTGTAGTTGTTCAAAATACTCTTCAGTTTCTCTTGCGCAAATTCATGTTCGCGTTGATACTGAAAAAGGAGAAAACAAACCATGAAACCTAAGAACATGGCGAAGATAGACCAGAATAATCGCATGCTAAAGGGAATGCGATTCCCTTTCTCCAAACTGATTTGTACCTTTTCTCTCATCTGGTTCAACCTTCAAAACAATATCCGAATCCTAAGCGGGTGACAATGTTTTTCCCATACGATCCTATCTTTTTACGAAGCCGGGTAATGTTCACATCAATAGTACGATCCAAGACATAAACTTCATCCTTCCAAATACGAGTAAGAATCTCTTCCCTTGAAAAAACATTACCCTTATTGCCCAAAAGAAGTTTAAGTATCTCAAATTCTTTTTTAGTCAGAGAGACCTCTTGCCCGTCTATGGTCGCTTTGATCCGTTTGGTATCTAATGAGAGTGTTTCATATTGCAAGCATTCATGGTCAAACGTTTTTTCTTTATCCGCCGTTCGTCGTAATACCGCTTTAATACGGGCTATGACTTGACGGATTGAGAAAGGTTTGGAGATATAATCATCTGCCCCTAAACTGAAACCGGTAAGCATATCATTTTCAGTATCTTTGGCAGACAAGAAAATAATGGGAATAGAAGATAACCGTTCGTCATTTCGTAAGATACTTGCCATTTTGAATCCGGAGATTTCTCCCATCATCACATCTAAAAGTAATAGTTGGTAGGAGGAAAGATCCATCTTCAGAGCCTCCTCGGCACTGAAAGCGGTATCTACATGATAACCCTCAATTTCCAAATTGAATTGGAGAATTTCACATAAATCCTCTTCGTCGTCTACTACTAAAATATTGGCTTTGTCCATATGATTCTTTATTGGTTCTATCTTTGTAACAAAGAACGAGTTTTAATGTTTCATTCAGATGTAATAGATATTACAATTTGGTTACAACTTTATACAAGAGCCACATCCTGCCATTGCCCGTTAATCAGTTCACGGGTTGTTTTAAATCCGATAGTTTCCAATATCTTAAAAGCCTCCGTACGCCCGTCGTTCACTAAATCCGGATAATGACAATCGGAATTTACCATTACCGGTATATTTAATTCCAGTAGGCGATGCAGGTAATCGGTATGCGGATAGGTCTGTTTTCTTTGTAGGAGGTTTTTGGTGTTGACTTCAACCATTAATCCCTTTTCGGCTATGAGTTGCAGACAGTCGTTAAAGGGTTTTTGATACCATTCCGCCTCAAAATCAAAATCCTTGCATCGGTGTCCGTTCATATAGATTTTGTCCATGTGTCCCACAATATCAAAACCTCCGATCTCTACCATCTTTTGGATGGATTCAAAATAGTGGGCAACCAACAAACGAATATCTCCTTGGTAATGGGTATCTACTGATTTTTGAAAATCTCTAAAAGAACCATCAATACAAACCATATTCCTCTCTTCTAAAGGAAGCGCAATTGGCAAGAAATGGATGGAACCAATCCGATAATCAAGCGGTAATTGAGTAAAGAAGGGAATAGAAGCATTGTAGGTTTCATCCAGAAAATCAATCTCTAACCCTACATATATTTCAATTTGTCCTTGATATTTCTTTTTCAACCGTTCGATTTCCATGAGGTATTCCAGCATATCATCTTTAGGCATATTCCAAAATGTCTCAAAAGGAAGGGGAGAATGTGAAGAGAAACCGTATGCACGAAACCCTTGGGAGATTGCAAATTTAATAAAACTCTCAGGAATGCTTCGGCCATCACAGAATGTACAATGACTATGGTAATTACTTAATTGCATAGAATGGTTGTCTGTTTTGTTTGGTTGATAGTTTATGATTGTGAATCGGGAAGGAAAGAGCCTGTCGCTTCATCCCAGTGGTATGTCGTATGGGTCTCGATGCAGTATATGACCGTCTGTCCGTACATCTTTGCTTTTTCTTGAGCCTCTTCTAATGTATTGTATAGGCTGATTGCTGCATATTGATAACAACTTTTTTCAATGTTTTTCATTCCTCCGATATAGTTTACATCTACATTAGGAACACAAAAGGCAAGTACTTTGCGCAGCCCTTCATCGTCATAACATTCTGTAGTTTCAGGATGGGTGATGGCATATCCGTCAGTTGGCATGGATTTACCGTCTTCATCTATAACGATAAAACCTTCAGGATTGATTGCTGCAATCTGTTTGACTGTGTAATATAGGCCTTGTTCTTGAGTTAATTTTTCTGCTTTGACGCAAGAAAAAAGAGTTATGGTTATAGAAAAAAATAGAGACCATGTTAGGATTTGCTTGTTTGTATTCATATATGTTATATTAGTGTTTGATATTGTTTTTGTTTACAGTCGCAAAAGTATAAATTTTTGTCAAGCTTTATACTGTTTATATAGAGACAAATATAGTTTATTCCGGAATAGAAAAGTAGGAACCATATAATATTTTATGCACTTCTTGTCCTATTTGGCTTTGTTTTTCTCCTTTGGATAATTGATCAAAATTCTTTCTACAAAGTTCTAAGAAATTGGAAATATCAAAATTAGGATCTGTTAGATAACGATGAAGTTTATAAAGACCGGTTCGAGTCATAGTGGCTTGTCCCATAACTTGTAGTTCTGTTATCATTAAATCTCTTTTTAATTTAGTTTTTTTATTTTCTAAATTTTTAATTTTCGTAGATTGTTGAGAGTGTTTTGTATTTAAATCAAAGATTTTCAAGTCTATATCATATATGGAATCTAGTAAAGATTGTGTGGCTGATAGATATCTTCTTAAGTCAACCTGTTCCTCTACACCGTTAGCAACGTACCAAGTTTCAATAGAACCATTGTTGTTATATACCTTAGTTGAACATCCTGGCTCTATCCATATTTCACAAGAATGAGAACTGTACTGAGGAGAGGTACATGATAAAAATACAGGAGTGTTTTTGATAACTTCTCCATTGAAATAAACACATTGATTTTTAACAGTATCTTGTGCGATAGGTATTAGTTGATTGTTCTCTTTCTGAGATAATGTAAAAATTGTTCCTTCTGGGTAATTAGAAACAAGAGCTGTTATGTGAAAAGATTCCTTTTGTTTAAGAAATTGTTCAACAAATTGTGAGATGGAAGTTGGTCCTCCATATCCAGCCCATTTTCTTAAAATTTTGCCATTAGGTGATATCCAAAAGTAGGAGGGAAAGCCTGTTATTTCGTATAGTTTGGATAAATTGGTGTTATAACCTCCTCCATTCCAAAGGTTCACCCATGATATTTTCTTTTTACTGAAAATCTTCCAGATATTTTTATCTTGATCTGTATTTACACTGATAATGGTTAATTGATCTTTATATTTAGTAGATATTTCACCTAATTCAGGCATAGAATTGATGCAATGGCGACAGTGAATATCCCAAAAACATAGTAAAATATATTTCCCTAAATAATCTGATAATCGACAGGTTTGATCTTCTATGTTAATGAGATTCCAGTCTGGCATATCTTCTCCTTGTGAAACATAGGTTATTTTGTTAGAGTTTGCATTTGTAGAATCGATAAAGGGTTTTGCTTGTATCGATAGGATGAAAAGATGTGTTATTAAAAGAGTAAGGAATGTCTTCATTGAAAAGGTATTTTTTAGTAAATCCCCCCAAAGAGATGGAATAGGCTCTTTGGGGGGATGTGGATATTGGAGATATTTGATTATTTAATCACACCTAATTCTTTACCCACTTTGATGAACGCAGCAATAGCCTTGTCCAAATGTTCTCTTTCGTGACCTGCTGATAATTGTACACGGATACGAGCTTGACCTTTCGGTACTACCGGATAATAGAAACCTGTAACGTAGATTCCTTCTTCCTGCATTTTCGCTGCGAAATCTTGTGACAATTTAGCGTCATACAACATAACAGCACAAATAGCTGATTGAGTCGGTTTGATATCGAAACCAGCAGCCAACATTTTGTCGCGGAAGTAAGATACATTTTCCATCAACTTGTCATGAAGCGCATTACTTTCTTTCAACATCTTGAACATTTCAATACTTGCACCAACGATAGCCGGAGCTACAGAGTTAGAGAACAAGTAAGGACGAGAACGTTGACGAAGCATGTCGATGATCTCTTTTTTACCAGTTGTGAAACCACCCATTGCACCACCAAATGCTTTACCTAATGTACCGGTAAAGATATCGATACGGCCATATACATCGTATTGTTCAGCAACACCATGACCGGTCGGTCCAACTACACCAGCAGAGTGTGATTCGTCAACCATCACTAAAGCATCATATTTTTCTGCCAAGTCACAGATCTGATTCATTGGAGCAACGTTACCATCCATAGAGAATACACCGTCAGTTACGATGATACGATGACGTTGAGCTTGTGCTTCTTGCAAGCAACGTTCCAAATCAGCCATGTCTGCATTTGCATAACGATAACGTTTAGCCTTACATAGGCGTACACCATCAATAATAGAAGCATGGTTCAATGCATCAGAGATGATAGCATCTTCTTCTGTAAACAATGGTTCAAATACACCACCGTTAGCATCGAAACAAGCTGCATATAAAATAGTATCTTCTGTTTTAAAATAATCAGCAATTGCAGCCTCAAGTTGTTTGTGCAAATCTTGAGTACCACAAATGAAGCGAACAGATGACATACCGTAACCGTGAGTATCCATGGCTGCTTTTGCAGCTTCAATCAAACGTTTGTTATCAGATAGACCCAAGTAGTTGTTTGCACAGAAGTTCAATACACTATCACCTGCGTTTACTTTAATATCAGCACGTTGCGGAGTTGTGATGATACGTTCCTTTTTATATAAGCCGGCTGCTTGGATATTTTCAAGTTCCTGAGTAAGGAACTCTTTCATTTTACCATACATAGTTTAATATCTTTATTATTATATAATGTTATAATGTAAAACGTTAATGGATTTATGGGGCATGTAAATTATTCCCAATCAAGGATAACTTTACCACATTGACCGGACTCCATCACGTCGAAACCTTGCTGGAATTCAGCGATAGGGAAGTGGTGAGTGATAACCGGAGAAAGGTCAAGACCGGAAATCAACATCTGTTGCATCTTGTACCATGTTTCCCACATTTCACGACCATAGATACCTTTGATTGTTAGAGCCTTGAAGATGATTTCACTCCAATCAACAGTTGTAGTAGGAGGTAAGATTCCTAATTGGGCAATTTTAGAACCATTATACATGTTAGCAACCATATCACGGAATGCGATAGGAGAACCAGACATTTCCAAACCAACGTCAAAACCACGCATATTAAGTTTTTCCATTGCTCCGGCTACTGTTTCACCTTTAGCCGCATTGACAGTTATAGTAGCACCCATTTTCTTGGCAATATCCAAACGGTAGTCACTTAAGTCTGTTACTACAACGTTTTTAGCACCGGCAAAACGGGCGATGGCTGTAGCCATTGTTCCGATCAAACCGGCACCAGTGATAAGTACGTCTTCACCAAGAAGCGGGAAAGAAAGAGCTGTATGGGTTGCATTACCGAATGGATCCATGATAGCAGCCATATCATCAGAGATACGGTCGTCAAGTTTTACAACATTGGATTCCGGAATACAAAGATATTCAGCAAAAGCACCATCACGGTTTACGCCTACACCGATACTGTTTTCACAGATGTGTTGCAAACCACGGCGACAGTTACGGCAATGTCCACAAGCGATATGGCCTTCGCCTGTTACACGGTCACCAACCTTGATATTACGAACACCCGGGCCAACTTCTGCAACGATACCTACATATTCATGACCGATTGTCATTGGAGTCTTGATTGTTTTTTGGCTCCATTCATCCCATTTGTAGATATGCAAGTCTGTACCACAAATAGCTGTTTTTTTAATTTTGATAAGGACGTCGTTTACACCAACCTCTGGAATAGAAACGTCTTCCATCCAAATACCCTTCTGGGCTTCCTTTTTTACTAAAGCTTTCATTTCTTGTTAATTATATACGTTAAATATTTATCTTGTCTATACAAGAAGCAAATATACAAACAAATCGTTTATTTTCATCTTTAAATATATATTTTGAATATCATTTGTCGTAGATTTTTTTATGTCTGTTTGGATGGCTTTCTAATAAGACATAAATCTTTTCAATTTATCCCTATAGAGCATTTTAATACCTATATTTTATGTTTTAAAACATAAAATAGTTAAAATAGGTTAATTAAATGTGTTTTTTTGTCTGCTAATTATGTTATATAACATAAAGTGCCTATATTTGCATCGTGTTTTTCATGGTATTAGATTTAAGGTTAACAATGAAGATTGGCTGTCTGTGAAGATGGCCTTTTTTTTGCTTAAAATAGGATTCTTTTCTTAAAAAAGATTCTCTTTTCATCCTCTTTGATTTTTTGTCTGGTTGGTCGTGAAAATTACCTCGGACTTATTTTGATTTACCTCGGACATAAATAGCTTTTACATCGGATGTATTTTTAAGATATATTGGATTGTGATAAAATCATCAAGAATTTATGGGTAAGTTTGTGAAAATATGTTTCAAGATAGACATTTTAGTGAAATAATATTAATAAAACGCATTTTTGTTGTTGTTTGATTATGTTGTATAACATAAAGTACCTATATTTGCACTGTGTTTTTCATGGTATTAGATTTAAGGTTAACAATGAAGATTGGCTGTCTGTGAAGATGGCCTTTTTTTTTATCCTTTTAATAGATAATTAAAAATATTATTCTGAATAACTGGAATCTTAAGTATCTTTGCCTTTCACTTTTTCAAAAATATGTTTTTGTTAATTCATAAAGCATGAAGCCTTTTTTATATAAAGTCGCATCACTCTTTTATTCTACTTATGGGGCTGATATTAATCGGTTGGCATTTGTTTTTCCCAATCGTCGTGCCGGATTATTTTTTCAAAAGTATTTGTCTGAGATCTCAGATAAACCGATATTTTCTCCTACGGTATTAACCATCAACGACCTGTTTGTGCAACTTAGTGGAAAGCAACCGGCGGATCGTATCAGCATGTTATTTAAACTATATGATATGTATATATGTCATAGCGGTTCTGCTGAGACATTTGATGAGTTTCTTTACTGGGGAGAAATGTTGTTGAATGATTTCGATGATGTGGATAAGTACATGGCAGACGCCCGTATGCTTTTTAGGAATGTAACTGATTTACGTGAGATAGAGGATGACTTTAGTTTCTTGACACCGGAGCAGGTGGCGGCCATTCGTTCGTTCTGGTCTTCTTTTTATCCGAAAGGAGATAGTCCGAACCAAACCGAATTTTTGGCGATATGGCAGATATTGTATGACCTGTATCAAGATCTGCGTGAGTCTTTGAGGAGTGAAAATAGTGGATATGAGGGGATGATCTTTCGTGAGGTGGTTGAACAATTGGAAAAAGAGGCATCTTGTAAACTGCCTTATGAGAAGATTGTATTTGTGGGGTTGAATGCCTTATCAGTAGCAGAGGAACGTTTTCTTATCCAGTTGAAAAAAAGAGGTATTGCTGACTTTTATTGGGATTATGAATCTCCGAAAGTAATTGATTCAGATAACAGGGCGTCCTATTTTGTCAGACGAAATTTGCAACTGTTCCCTTCACAAATGAAACTACCATTTGAAGAAGAAGCAATAAAGGATGAACCTCAGATGGAAGTTATAGGTATCCCGTCAGGTATCGGTCAGGCTAAACAGGTCTATCATCTGTTGGATGATTGGTGCAAAGGGGATGGTATGAACCCTGAAAAGGCTTTGCGTACGGCTGTCATTCTTCCGGATGAAAATCTTTTAATACCTGTATTGAATGCCATACCTGAACAGATCCAGCATATTAACGTGACGATGGGGTATCCTTTAGCCGGTACGCCGGTAGCTTCTTTGATGGAGTATATTTTGGCTTTACAAAAGAATGTACGGTATGTTGATCGCCAACCTGTATTCTATTTTCGTGATGTTTTACCCATTTTGAACCATCGTTATATTTCCGTCACTGCCCCGGAAATGGTAGCTACCTTGATCAAAAATATAACGGAGAACAATAGGGTATATATATCGTATGATGATTTGAACCGGACTTCTTTGTTTTCTGTATTGTTTAAACCGGTAACAGAGGCAGTGGCTTTCTCCGATTATTTGATTCATGTCTTACAGGAATTGAACCGTATGATGACTGAACAGGCAGAAGAGAAAGATGATGAGGCAACACTTCGTATCCATGATTTGGAACAGGAGTTTATCTTTCATTATTTTACAATAGTCAATCGGATGAAGGAGGTGATGAAGGTGGCAAATGTGGAAATGCGTATTGATACTTATTTCCGTCTTTTGAAGCGAGTGACAGACACTATCACTATCCCGTTTCAAGGGGAACCGCTTTCCGGTTTACAGATCATGGGGGTTTTGGAGACACGGGCATTGGATTTTGACCGTTTGATTATCCTGTCTATGAATGAAGGTGTCTTTCCGTTAAGGAAAGCCGCTAATTCGTTTATCCCTTATAATCTCCGTCGTGGTTTTGGTTTACCGACCTATGAACATCAAGATAGTGTATGGGCTTACCATTTTTATAGATTGATTCATCGGGCAAGCCATGTCTGTATGCTTTACGATACAAGAAACAATGGTTTGCAAACAGGAGAAGTTAGTCGGTTTGTATATCAATTGCTTTATCATTATCAAGTACCTATTCAGAATAAGTTGGTGGTTTATAATGTGTCGTCATCAAAGACTCCTGAACTACAGGTGGAAAAGACTGAAGAGGTCATAGACCGTTTGGCTGCTTTCCTTAAAGGAGGGGGACGGGCTATTTCAGCCAGTGCGTTGAATACCTATTTGGATTGTCCGTTGAAGTTTTATTTTTCGGTGGTGGAGGATATCAAAGAGGAAGAAGAGGTGAATGAAATCATAGAAAGTAATGTTTTTGGTAGTATTCTCCATAAAGTTATGGAGATATTGTATAAACCTTTCTGTGGACAATTGGTAACAGCTGATTTGCTGAAGCTTGTCCGTAAAGACACCAAAAAGATTACCTTCGCTATTGAATCTGCTTTTGCTGATGTCTATTTGAAGACGAAAAATGTCCGACCGTTATCCGGACAGAACTTTTTAATAGGAGAGATGATTCGCAAATATGTGGGAAAGGTATTGGAACGAGATAATCAGTTGACTCCTTTCTATTATATTGAATCAGAGAAAAAAATGGAATCTCTCATTAAACTGACGGACCAGAGAGAAGTTCAGCTTAAAGGATATATTGACCGAATAGATGAGGTGAACGGTATAATCCGTATCCTTGACTACAAAAGCGGGAGTGGTACATCTCAGTTTACGACGATAGAGAATCTTTTTAATCGGGAAGAAAAAGTTCGTTCAAAAGCGGTGATGCAGGTTTTCATGTATGCTTGGATGTATCAGCAAGAGAAAGGCAATAGAAAGATCCAACCGGGTATTTATTATATGCGAGAACTATTCAAATCATCGTTTGATCCAAACATATATAAGAAGATCGATCGAACAAAAAGTGAGATAGTCATGGATTTTGAAAAGTATAGGGGCGACTTTGAAGACAGTTTGAGACATTGCTTGGATGAGATCTTTGGTGAAGAGGTTCCCTTTATCCAAACCAAAAAACAAAAGATTTGTTCCTATTGTCAGTTTAAAGATCTTTGTGGTAAACAACCTTACTTATAGAAAAACAAGAGACCTTTATAAGGTCTCTTGTTTTAGCATTTCAACAAACTTATCAATTCGTTGTAATTCTTTAGGAATATCTATACTTTGAGGACAGTGTGGGTTACATTCTCCGCAGTTGATACAATGGTTTGCTTGTCGGATTTTGGGTACGGAGCGGTCATAACCTACTAAATAGGCCTTACGGGCTTGATGGTAATTAGTGTCTTGCTTGCTTTGAGGAATATTCCCTTCATTTACACATTTATTGTAATGGAGGAGAATACTTGGTATGTCAATTCCGTATGGACATGGCATGCAATATTTACAATCGTTACATGGAACTGTTGGGTATTCTTTGATTAATCCGGCTGTTTCATATAAGAATTCCTTTTCATTTTCGGTCAAAGGCTCTAAAGGAGAGTAGGTACGGATATTGTCTTGCAGATGTTCCATATAGGTCATACCACTTAATACGGTTAAGACATGTTCTGGTGATCCTGCAAAACGGAAAGCCCATGAAGCCACACTGTTTTCCGGACGTTGTTGTTTTAAACGTGCAACGATATGGTTAGGCACATTGGATAGGCGGCCTCCTAATAGAGGTTCCATTATAATGGCCGGGATATTACGTTTGGCCAACTCATTATAAAGATACTCCGCATTGACATTGCGCTTGCTTGCATGTTGCCAATCTAAATAGTTTAACTGAATCTGAACGAAATCCCATTGTACATCCATATTCAAGACCTCATCAAATACTTTTACATCTCCGTGGAAAGACCAACCTAAATTGCGAATACGTCCAGCTTCTCGTTCTTTCAGAAGGAAATCCAATAATCCACAATCAACAAAACGTTCGTTGAAAGTTTCCATCCCTTTGCTTCCTCCAATAGAATGAAGCAGGTAGTAGTCGATATAATCTACTTGCAGTTTCTTGAAAGATTCACGGTACATCTTGATAGATGCATCAAAAATTTCTTTAGGGGAAAGCCCTTTGCCTGCCAAGCGGTGGTTTGACATTTTTGTGGCAATATAAAATGATTCTCTTGGATGTCTTTTAAGTGCAATGCCGGTGGATTCTTCCGACCATCCTTGGATATAGACGGGGGCAGTATCGAAGTAGTTAACCCCATGTTCAATAGCATAATCAACAAGTTTGTTGACTGCTTCTTGGTCAATGAGATTTTCGTTGTCGTCTTCTGTTGGAACGGTCGGCCAACGCATACAACCATATCCTAAAATAGAGACTTTATCTTTGGTTGTTGGATTGATTCGATAGGTCATCTTGTCTGTTGGAATAGGCCCTAATTCCATGTCCTCATAAGTCTCTTCTTTCTTCGTGTTACAACTTATCATTGTTGTAGAGGTGGTGGCTGCGGTAATACCTACTATTTTGAAGAATTTACGACGGTCTATATGTTTATTGGTATGTTTTTCCATCTTTTTTTGATTTAAAATAAAATGAATCGTTTAAATATTCCGATGTACTTGATGACCTTCCACGCGGATGGCACTGAACGGACGAACCGGACATAAGTTTTCGCAGGCTCCACAACCGATACAACGTTCTTCATTTACAACCGGGATCTGTAATGATTTTGGATTATGAGGATCTTTGGGTACCATCATAATAGCGTTGGTCGGGCAATGACGGGCACAATTACCACATGAAACCTCTTCTCTGTTCACTATACATCTGCCTAAACGAACAACAGCATGACCGATTTGGATGGCCGTCTTTTCCTCTTTGGTTATAGGTTTGATCGCTCCAGAAGGACAAACCTCGGAACATTTAACACATTCCGGGCGACAATATCCTCGTTCGTATGAAACTTCAGGTTGCATAAAAGAGGTTAAGTTGCTTGACGGACGTAGCACTTGATTAGAGCAGACTGTTACACATAATTGGCAAGCAGTACAACGTTGGGTGAAGTTGGCAATACTTAATGCTCCAGGAGGAACGATCGGAGTCCTTCGGTTAGGTGCTTTCTTCTCTTTGATGTCTGCTAAACCTCCGTCACCCTCTCTTTGAAAAGCTTTCTCTTTTTTCTGGGCTTGAGCAAGAGCCGATGTGGCTAACAGTGCTGAGAGTGAAAAGAACTTGCGGCGTGCAGATGCCGGTTCTTGCTGGGAGGTGGCTGTTTCTACCTGTTTTCCTCGGAAAACATACTGGATAGCTCCTTGTTTACATTTATCTAAGCAATCCATACAGGTGACACAACGACTGTAATCTATCGTGTGATCTTTAGAATTGATACAGGATGCTTTACAGTTACGTGAGCACAATCCGCAATTATTGCATTTGTTTATGTCAATTACTGGCTTGAAAAGAGAAAATCGGGAAAGGAATCCGAGTACAGTACCTACGGGGCAAATCGTGTTGCAATAGGTACGACCGTATTTCCAAGCTAACGTGGCAATAATGGCAAAGGTTGCAATAGAGACAGATAACACAGACAGGCTTTTTAACCATATATCTACTTTATAGAATGCATAGCTGTCAATCTGTTCTGCAATATAGGCTAAAACATTATTTCCTAATTGCCAAATAGGAGCAAACAGGTTAGAGGCCATACGCCCATAAGTACTATAAGGAGCAATGAATGAGACCCATGCTGTAAAACCACTAATAATGGTGAGAATAAATATTCCCAAAAAGCCATATCTTAGCCAAGAGATTGCGGGTGAGTACTTGAAACGGTTCTTTTTCCGTTTTCCGGATATCCAAGAAACGACATCTTGAAAAACTCCTAAAGGACATATAACCGAACAATAAATACGGCCAAACAGGAGTGTCAATACGATTAAAGTAATAACAACTCCTACGTTTAACGTAAAAATTGCTTGTAAAAATTGTACTTTGGCCAACCAACTGAACCAAGCATGGATAGTCCCTGTAAAATCAAGAAAGAGTAGGGTGATAAGTGTGAAACATATAATAGCTAACACCCGTCTTGTAGTTTTCAACATAATAAACACTATTTTTATTTATGCAAATATAGGAAAGAATATAAAATATAGATAGCAATCAGTTCAGATTTATTGCCTATTTATTTACTTCTGTAAAGAAATTAAATAAGATTTAAGGAGGAACATTAGTCAAACATTAAACTCATATAGGCTTCCCGGCTATTGTAACCTAATAGCAAATGAGTGAGGGTTGAATGATCCATCGCTTTTATTTTATCTTCATTCAATGGCGAGTTTCCATGTGTACATATCCAATTGTGAATGAGGTGTTCTTTGTTAATGATATGTGCCAAGCCTAAAGGAATCGCCTGTCTGCCAATAGCAGGAGTGCGATACAAGGCTTTTTGAACATTGTATTGGACAGTAGCTTCTTGCAATAATAACTCTTTGATTCGTATATGGTCATAGAAAAGTTCATTGACATAAATATGATCTGTATTCGGATGAAAGAAAATCATACCTACCGGTTCTTCCAAAAGATTTAAAGCAGTTAACATTTGTCCTCCAGACAGTTGTATATCGCGTAAGATGGTAATAAAATCCTCGAAGGTATGTAAAAGGTAGCATGAACGTTCACGCTGTTTACGATCAAAATAGTTGTATAAAGTCTCAATAGAAGGGACTGTAGGAGGAACGACTAATATCAGTTTCTCCTCTTCTTCTGGTTCTGATGGGCGTGTATAACATTCCAATGAATAATCGAATGCTTCTGTGAATCCCAATTCTTTATAAAAATGAAAGAGCGAGGAGGTTGCAGGTATAGTCACGCATAAAGAGATGTTTTTGCTTTTCATTACATCAAACGCTTGTTGAATTAGTTGGTGCATATTTCCTTTCCCTCGTTCAGTAGGTATCGTAGATGCGGCATAGATATAACCTGTATTAATTTTCTTTCCATAGAAATTCAAGGTGTAAGGGAGTATATAGAGAGCAGAAACAATTTTCCCCTCTTTTTTAATGAATTGTACAAGCTCTTTTTTATATACTCGATCAAAGAAAAGTTTGATAAAGGCTTCACTGTCTTTAAAAGTGTTACGCCAGAGATTCATTAATTCTTTTTTATTCAGATCCATTGCTTTACATTTATTTTTCTTTTCTTTTAATGGCTATGGATTTTTCCAATAACTTGATTGGGTTATAAGATAGTTTGGCTTGACGTAATCCTGGAATACCTAAATCTTCTTCTCTGTTTATATAAATATAGTTATTAGGAAGATGGGATGCCAACTCTTTATTGATAACAGCATAAGCTCCCTTATAGTTTATGTCTGCTTTTTCTATATGGACGCTAAAAGTGTTATGGTTGATGGGAGCTCCTATGGCGAATGCTATGATTTGGTTATTGACCTGAATAGCTCCACCTATTAAATCTAATTCTTTGAAATAGTTGAGCATTGTCCGCATGACTTGGCGTTCATAGGTGAAACTATCTTTCCTGTTGATTGACTGATTAGCAAACCATATTTGTTCAAGTTGGATACAATCTTGTATAATATTGGTTGTTAATGGTATATATTCGTATTTATATCGTCTATTGAAGTTATTTATAAGGTTTCGTTTCGATTGAAACTTTTTCCCTTTTAGAGTTGCCAAATCTTCTCGTAGATAGATATAGTCGAAATAATTTCGGTTTGCTTTAAAGGAAAAATCATTAGGGAATGAACTATTCAGTGTCTCTTGAATATCAGGAGTTACTCCCAATAAAGAGAGGGGGTATCCCTGTTTGATAGCCTCTTCTTCTAATAGGTGGATGGATGACGATAACTCTCTTTGACCGATAGGAACCATATAGACTATTTGTCTTGGTTCTCCTATTTGGAAACGAATAAAAAGTGTACGATTCATAATGGCATATTCGGTATGAAACAAAAATTGCCATCCTAAAATATTTGCGAAAGAATAGTCGCAATTCTGAAAGTCACTTGGTATAGTGAATGAGGTAATGACATCTTTATCTTTGATACGAATAGGTTTAAACGGTATCATTGCAAATCTTCTATGAAATATATATAAACAACTATTCCGTCATATTAAAAGTTTTTTTGTAGAGATTAAATAATTGAAAAAGTACAGTTATATATCTATTATTTTGTTGTTTTGGATGATAGTTTTTCTAAAAAGTAAACCATGGCAAATCCTAAAATCATTAAACCGATTGCTTCACCTACATATTGGTTGGGCATGATGTTTGTTTCAACTAATGGTTTAACAATACCATGACTATCGGTATAAGTTTCAATGGTCTCTTTCCAGGGCCATACCTTGTTAAGTGAACCTAACATAAAACCAGACAAAACTGCAATAGTTATATCATGGAAACGACGAAGAGTAAAAGATAGGATACGGGAGAAACTTGTAATCCCAATGGCTGCACCACATATGAAAACAAGCATGACCGGTACGTTGAATGATTTAACAGCATCCATAATATAGAAGTATTTGCCTAATAAAACCAAGATAAAACTACCTGAGATTCCTGGAAGGATCATAGCGCAAATGGCAATTACTCCACATAGAAAGATGAATAAAAGATTAGAAGGTGTTTCTGCCGGTGTTGCTACTGTGATGTAAAAAGCGACGACTATTCCGACTATGATACTTATAATTGTTTTCCAATCCCATTTCTTAATATCTTTAGAGACAAACCAGGATGAGGCTAATACTAATCCAAAGAAGAAAGACCATACCAAAATTGGATAATCGGTTAACAACCAGGTTATAATTTTTGCTAAAGAGAAAACACTGATACCGATACCTGCGACTATAGATAATAAGAAGTTTGCATTAATCGCTTGCCAAAAAGCTGCAAATTCTCCTTTGAATAGGAGTTTTAGACTTTTTCCATTGATACTTTTGATAGAGTCAATAAGCTCTTCATAAATACCTACGATGAAAGCAATCGTTCCTCCAGATACACCTGGTACGACATCTGCGGCTCCCATTCCCATCCCTTTTAAAACTAAAAGGCTGTAATCTTTTAAAGTTCTTTTCATATTTAATTATTGTTATCTTTATTGCTTAAAAATTCTTTTACTAAATCTTCCGGCGGAATATGTTTGACATTTTGATTTGAATCTAATATTTCTTTATAATTTACACCGGTTTCATTTAAATAATCATCTAAATCCTTTTGGGATACTTGGCTATAATGTTCATTAAAATGTATCATGTCTTTTTTTGCCAAGTAGGCCATTGCCAAATGTAAATGAATGAGTGGCATATTGGGATTAGTTTCATACACCTTTTGGTAATATTGAATAGATTTATCTATATCTCCTTTCATATACAGATATTGAGCCATGCGGAACAATGTTTGGATGTCTGTATCCTTTTTCTTGTCTGTTTGATCCAAAACATTGAACAACTGTTCAGTCACTTTAATTGCTTCCTGTTCATATCCGTTCTCAGAATAGTTGATTGCCAACAATGAAAGTATACGTACATTGGTTGGAAATAATTGAAACGCCTTGAATAGGGTTGTGGATGCCTCTTGGGTATATCCTAATTCCACGCAACAACGGATATAATTAATATATAAGCTGGGGTCATTGGGTAAAGTTTGCTTATCTTTTAAATCTTTTAGTAACTTATATGTCTCTTCGTAAAGTTCCATTTTGACATAACATTCAGAAAGTAAAGGAATTATCCTTGTTTGGTTCTCATCTGTTAAATGAATCTCATTATAAACCTCAATAGCTTTCTCGTAGTTACTATTCATATAAAGGCAATAGGCTTTTAAAATCTTCAGCTCATCATCAGAATCATTACAAGTTAACGCGAAATCAAACGCTTCAATCGCTTTATCGTACTCTCCTTGTATAGAATGTAAACGACCTAAGGTAAACCAATAATCATGAGAATAAGGATTCTTGTCTATAAGTAGGTTACATATCTTGATAGCTTTGGGAATATCTTCTTCAAGTTCTAAATGAAAGCATAGTTCATCCAGTAATATAAGGTTGTCCGGAAAAAGCATAAGCCCGCGATTTACAAAATCGTGTGCTTCTTGATTCATTTCCAAGTCTCCTAAAACTTGGGCGATGTATTCAAAAAGCTGTTCTATATATTCACATTGGTGGTTAATAAGGGTTTCGGTATACTCAACGACTTTTTTATATTCATTCATCATGGCATAACATTCCAAACGAAGCATATCTAAGTCTTGATTGTCGGTATCTGCAATGCTCTCAATCAAAGAGAGCGCTTCGTCATATTGCTCGTTATAGATATATGCCCGGCATTGCCTGATTTTGATATCGGTATTATAAGGATGAAGTTTCAGCCCTAAGGCCAAAACTTCATCATAATATGTAAAATCGTCGGAGTCTTCAAAACTGTCTAACAACTCATCAATCTCATCTGCATCAAAATATACAGCTCGACCCTCTTTACGACCTGTTAGAAAGCGTTGTAGCAGTTCTGAAACTTTTTTTCTCCTCATAAAGTTCTTTATTTGTTTTTTACTTTACTCCAAGTATCTTTTAAAGATACGGTACGGTTGAATATTAACTTGTCAGCAGTAGAATCTTTATCTACATTGAAATAACCAATACGTTGGAATTGCAAGTAATCAAGAGGTTTTGCATTAGCCAAGAACTTTTCCACATAACAGTTCGTCAGGATTTGTAAAGAGTCCGGATTAATGATTTCTTTCATTGCGTCCAATGAAGAACAATTTTTATCTTCGCGAATCTTAGCTATTTCATCACGAGGGTTAGCTACATTCCATAGGCGATCATATAAACGGACTTCAGCTGGTAGGCAATGAGCACAACTTAACCAATGGAGTGTGCCCTTTACTTTACGGTTACTATCTGGCATTCCACTCTTTGTATTTGGATCGTATTCGCAATAGATCTCGGTAATTTCACCGTTTTCATCTTTCTTGCAACCTGTACATTTAACAATGTAGGCATTTTTTAAGCGAACTTCCTGTCCTGGTGTCATACGGAAGAATTTCTTTGGAGCATCTTCCATGAAGTCTTCTCGCTCAATCCATAATTCTCGGCTGAATTCAATGAAATGGCTACCTGCTGTCGGGTCTTCCGGATTGTTGATAGCTTCCATTTCTTCAACTTGTCCTTCCGGATAGTTGGTGACAATCAGTTTGACCGGGTTCAAAACAGCTGAAACGCGAGTTGCACGGCTGTTCAAATCTTCACGAACGGCACTTTCCAACAAGGCGAACTCATTTAATGCATCGTATGTAGTATAACCAATCTTATCAATGAATTTATGAATAGATTCAGGAGAGTAACCACGGCGGCGGAAACCACAGATTGTCGGCATACGTGGGTCATCCCAATCATTGACTAAGCCCTCTTTTACAAGTATAAGTAAGTTCCGTTTACTCATCAATGTATAACTTAGGTTCAATTTGTTAAATTCGGTCTGACGAGGGCGATTGTCTTCTAAATCTTCTCCTTTTTTTAACCAATCGATGAATAGGTCATATAACGGACGATGTACGACAAATTCAAGTGTACATAACGAATGAGTTACCCCTTCAAAGAAGTCACTTTGACCATGTGCAAAGTCATACATCGGGTAAGCTTTCCAAGTATCGCCTGTACGGTGATGTGGAGTCTTTACGATACGGTAAATTATTGGGTCGCGGAAGTGCATATTAGGGTTGGCCATGTCAATTTTAGCACGCAAGACCATAGAACCTTCTTCTAACTCTCCGCTGTTCATTTTATGGAACAATTCCAAATTCTCTTCGATTGGGCGGTCACGGTATGGACTGTTTGTTCCCGGTTGTGTAGGAGTACCCTTTTGGCTTGCAATCTGTTCTGATGTTTGCTCATCGATGTAGGCTTTCCCCTCTTTGATTAATTGGATGGCAAAATCCCAAAGTTGTTGAAAATAGTCAGATGCATAATATATATTATTCCAGTGGTAACCTAACCATTCGATATCTTCTTTGATGGCATCCACATATTCTAAATCTTCTTTTACCGGGTTTGTGTCGTCAAAGCGCAGATTACAAATGCCTCCATACTTTTTAGCGATGCCAAAGTCTAAACAAATAGCCTTAGCATGTCCGATATGAAGGTATCCGTTTGGTTCTGGTGGGAAACGGGTCTGCACACGTCCTCCGTTTTTCCCTTCAGCCAAATCTTTTTCTACCATTGTTTCAATGAAGTTCAAGCTTTTCTTGCTTTCTTCTTCGTTTGTTTTGATATCGCTCATATTCGTAGTAAAATTTGTATCAATTAAAGTGTGCAAAGATAGTGAATTTTAGTATACATATTTCAAGTATTAAATTAAATAGACTAAATTTTTATAGAGTTAAGTATAGTGTATTTCCCGATTACATCGGATGTAAATAAAATTACCTCGGATGTAATTCGCACTTACATCCGAGGTAGTTAGAAGATGTTTTTGTGTTAAAAAATAGAGGTTTGGATAAAATTTTGATTCAAAAACTTGCATAGTAAAAATAAACCATATATCTTTGCACCCGCATTACAGAAGTAACGCATAGGATGATTCGCTAGCTCAGCAGGTAGAGCACATCCCTTTTAAGGATGGGGTCCTGGGTTCGAACCCCAGGCGGATCACGAACAATCAATGCAAAATGAAGAGAATCCCTGATAATCAAACGGTTATCAGGGATTTTTGTTTTATCACTATCCACTTTTCAC
>SUXM01000027.1 GCA_015060925.1 Parabacteroides distasonis | reverse complement strand
CATAAGAGATCTCTTCACTATTAAAATAATGTACAAGAGAATTCCACGCATCACGGTAACTCTTGGCTGTACTGTACCTTTCATCCTCCTGCAAGTGAGAAATATATGCGATGAATCCATCCTTCAAGCCTGTTCCTTTCATGTTCAAGTAGTTTTAGAGTTTTAAAAACTGCCATAAACTACAAAAAAAATACCTCGGACATAAGTTGAATTTACATCCGATGTAATCCAAATTAAGTCCGAGGGAATGGATGGGTAGATCGGATGTAAGTTTTACTACATCCGATGACTTCTCAATAAGTTACTTTATCCTCTTTCTGTATCCAGGCTTCAAAGGCTTGGATCGCCTCTTCCGGCAACAGTATTTCTGAAGTCAAGCGGCGATCAGCCGGTTTCAATAACAGCTCATCATAGATAAAAGAATCATCGAATCCGATATTTTTAGCATCGGTCTTGTTGTTTCCATAATACATCTTATCCAAATGTGCCCAATAGATCGCCCCCAAACACATGGGGCAAGGTTCGCATGAGGTGTAAATATCATATCCGCTCAAGTCAAAAGTTCCCAATTTAGCACAGGCTGCACGAATCGCACTCACCTCCGCATGAGCTGTCGGATCGCAAGAGGCTGTCACACGGTTTGTCCCGGTAGCAATAATCTCTCCCTCTTTACTGGCAATGACCGCCCCGAAAGGTCCACCACCATTAGCCACATTCTCCAATGAAAGAGCAATGGCTTTACGCATTAATTCATCCTTCTTCATAGGCTATGCTTTTTCACAAAGATAGGAAATGTTTTTGGCATTTTATTTTTTCTCTTATTTTTGTTCCCCAATAGATAATACTTCGACCATGAAAAAGAGACATAAAATAGTAACTACTATCCTATTAACCATTCTTTTTTTGGGATTGTTCATTCCTGCCATTACTTTCAGTGTTTTAAATTGGGGGATATTGCCTCCTAAAAAGTTGACGCCGTTAGTGATGGAACAGGCTAACCGTTATTTAGATGCACAATTGGACTGTGAATATATCGAACTGACCTACTTCGAGACCTATCCGTATGTCGGAGTGAAGTTGGTTAACGGTTCTTTATGTTCTCATGTGGCTAAAGATTCGACCTCATCTAATAAAAATCAGGAGATACAAAATGATACATTATTGGCATTCGGACAGGTGACGGTAGCTATTCAACCATTGGACTATTTGTTAGAGAACCAGATTACCATCAAAGACTTCTCACTGTCCAACCCTCGATTCTATGGATATGTAAACCCAGAAGGCAAAGCCAACTGGGAGATTTATGAAAACGATACAGACACTACGTCCCATTCATCTGTCCTCCCCTCTTTCGATATTCAAAAAGTTCGCATACATAACGGTCACTTTACATACAACAGTCAACCAGACGAACTATTTGCCGAGGTCAAAGGTTTAGATGTGCGCATAGATGGTTCACTGCGAAAAGGAACCAATCTGCTTCGTTTGGAGACATCTTGTCGCTCTTTCCAACTCCAAAACCCAAGTTATTCGCTGAAAAACCAATTGGCACTCCGGTTTAAAAGCGGGGTGATGATTGCCGACCAATACAATACCTTTGGTTTAAAAGAGGCCGAGTTATACATCAATGAAATCCCATTTACAGCCAACGGAGCTATCCGCCATCAACCGGAAGAGAAGCAAACCCAAATCAATTTGGACATGGAATTGAAAATCTCGAACATCAATGACCTCCTACAGTTCATTCCGGAAGCCTATCTACAAGATCCGAAACGGATCGAGTCCGGTGGTTCTATCCAGATTAACGGAGGTATCCATGGCCTATTGGGAGATAGTATTCTTCCGGACATCACCCTTTGTTGCCAAATCGAAGAAGGGTATTATCGCCTCAAAGAGAGTGGCAAAGGTTTCGACACGTTAGCCTTAAACTTAAACCTACATCTAAACGGTCCTCATCCCGATTCCTCCTTTCTCTCACTAAATCAATTAAAGGTAAAGGGACAGAGTACCTCTTTGGACATGCAAGGAAAAGTGAAAGATTTGTTTCAGAATCCGGCTATCCAGACCAACATCAAAGGAAAAATTGATTTCACTCGGATAGGAAAAGAGTTGTTAAATCCAGACACTCTGCTTTTGGAAGGGGACATGCTGGCTGATTTATCTACAACATTTACTGTAAACGATCTACTCGAAAGCCGCTTCGGGAAGATACATAGTTCCGGTATGTTAAGTATTGACCAACTGAAGGCTTACAGTAAACCATATGACATAGACCTGTTCATCTCTAATGCTTCGTTAAAAATGGATACTACCCATCAAAAAAGTCGGTATATCCAGATGGAGAAAGGAAATCATCTGGTACGTTTCACGTTGGGAATAGATAGCTTGAACATGCAATACAAAGAGGAGATCAACACCAACATCAGCCATTTGGAACTGTTGGCTCAAACCTCTCCTGTAATCGATACGACAGCGATTATTCCCATTACCGGACGCATTGCTTTTAATCATTTACGTACTCGAATGCCGGATTCGGTTTGGATGGTAATGAACCGAACTGAACTGAAAGGAGGAATCAAATCATCTGCATCCAATAAACAGATTCCGACAGCTGCAGCCATCATATCGGTCGATACGTTAAAATATATCAGCGTTCCAACCCGTACCGGAGCTGTTCTGGCAGGTAGTACCTTCACGATAGAGGCTCTTCCCTATCGGGATGCCCGTCGCCAACGAAAGAATAACCGTCAGCCGGCTGAATCAACCAGACGAACAACTCGATTGGCTCAACAAACAGCTTCAACGGCCACCAACAGTACCCAAACCAGTGAACAATGGCTCCGACAATGGGAGTTCAGGGGGAATTTATCTTTTCAACAGATGCGTGGATTTAGCCGTTATTTCCCTATACCAATGCGGATGGCTCCGACCCATCTGAAATTTGATACCGACAACATTACCCTTACAGATGCCTGCTTGCATCTTGGGAAAAGTGACTTTACCCTCAATGGAGAGATCAGCCGGATCCGAAGAGCTTTCCTGCGTGGTGGCAAGTTAAAAGGAAATTTCCAATTGGAATCGGATTATATCGACTGTAACCAATTGCTTTATGCGCTCAACCAAGGTGTGAGCTATGCAGAGTCAGATGTTCCCTCCTCTTTTAGCGAAGAGAACCTGACACAATTGGAAACCCAATTGCTTCAAGACAGTCTCCAAACAGTACCGGCAGATACGACAAACCAATTGATTATATTACCCTCTTTTTTAGATATGGCACTGCATACACATGCCAAACGTATTGATTTCAAAGATTTACAATTGGAACAGGTTAGCGGAGAGGTTGTTTTAAGGAACCAAAGCATCAATCTTAGCAAGTTGGATATGCAATCCAATATGGGGAAAGGTAATTTAACCATGGCCTACACCCCTAAAAACGAACAAGAGGTTACAGCCGGATTTGACCTGAATTTAGAAGAGATACAAGTCGAACGATTGATCTCCCTCTTCCCTTCGATGGATACACTTATGCCGATGCTTCGTTCGTTTGAAGGGGTTCTGGATTGCCGGATCATTACAACCTGCCGATTAGATTCGACCCTTTCGGTAATCATGCCTTCCATTAATGCCACCTGTTACCTACATGGAGACAATATGGTGCTGTTAGACGGCGAAACTTTCACCGAAATATCCAAGACACTAATGTTTAAGAACAAAGATCGAAACATGATTGATAGTATTTCCGTGGATTTGAGCATTAAGGATAGTCAGATAGAGGTCTTTCCTTTCTTAATCGAAATGGATCGGTACAAAGTAGCCGTAGGGGGAACACATCATTTGGATATGACCTTCAATTACCATGTATCGGTATTGAAATCACCCGTTCCTTTCAAGTTAGGCATCGATATTACCGGTAATTTAGATGATTTCAAGTTCAAGGTGACCAAATGCAAGTATAAAGATATTTTCCAACCGGCCAAACAAGCAGAATTGGACAGTACACGAACCAACATCCGGAAAGCGCTCCAAGATGCGGTTCGTCAACAGTTGATTGAATCAGCCCCAGAGTTAGGGAATCGGATTACCGATTCCCATACATCTGTTCGTAATATTTCATATAATCTCCCCCGGTGATCTCTTCCACCCATTGCTGGTTTTCCAAATACCAACGGATGGTCTTCACGATTCCCACTTCAAAGGAGGTTTCCGGTGTCCAACCCAATTCACGGGTAATCTTGGTCGGATCAATTGCATAACGCTGGTCATGTCCTAAACGGTCTTTCACGAAAGTAATCAAGTCCTCGTTAATCCAATCGATGGCAATTTGTCCGTCCGGTCCGATCTCTTTCTTCTTCAAAACTTCACGGTATTCCGGTTGTTCAGTCATCAATCGGCGAATGGTTTGAATAGTCAACTTCACGATTTCAATGTTCTGCTTTTCGTTATGACCACCTACATTATACACCTCTCCTGCTCGACCGTTATGAATAACCATATCAATAGCCTTGCAATGATCTTCCACATACAACCAGTCACGCACGTTGGTTCCATCTCCATATACCGGAAGCGATTTGCCTTCCAATATGTTTTTGATGATTAACGGAATCAACTTTTCCGGGAAGTGATAAGGGCCATAGTTGTTGGAACAACGGGTAATGCTGACCGGCATCTTATAGGTATCGGCATAAGCCTGCACAAACATATCGGCACTGGTCTTGGATGCACTATAAGGACTATGCGGATTCAACGGAGTGGTTTCAGTAAAGTATCCTTCCGCACCTAAACTGCCATACACCTCATCGGTAGAGACTTGATGATAGCGTACACCTTCACGCCAAACCGGATAACCTGTTTCATCTTTTCCTGTCACCCATATCTTACGAGCCGAATCCAACAGGTTCTGTGTACCCAAAATATTGGTAATCAAGAAAAGTTGCGGGTTCTCAATACTGCGGTCCACATGGCTTTCCGCTGCAAAGTTCACCACATAATCAAACTGATACTTGGCAAACAACTCATCCGTCAGTTTACGATCGCAAATATCTCCTTTGACAAACTCACAACGTTCGCCATCAATATCTTCAGCAATGGTTCCCAAGTTACCGGCATAGGTCAGCAAATCCAACACGACAATCTTAATGTCCGGATATTTTGCCAACATATACTTGATAAAGTTCGCACCAATAAAACCGGCAGCACCGGTCACTAAATAGGTCTTCATATCTTTATGGATTTAATTTATTCAAATGTAAAGTTTATCTCTGCCTCCTGCAAAAAAGGCGCGTTTTTATCTTTATCAGACAAATTCAGAATGGAAGCATCCATCGGCTGCCATGCCACTCCTACGGTCGGATCATCAAAACGCAAACCACGTTCGTGTGTCGGCATATAAGGGTTATCTACCTTATACGTAAAGATAGCCTCTTCGCTCAACACCTGGAAACCATGGGCAAAACCTTGCGGGATGAAAAGCTGACGTTTGTTTTCGGCCGAAAGCTCGACTGCTACATACTGACCGAAGGTTGGTGACCCTTTTCGTAAGTCGACAGCCACATCGAGCACACTCCCCTTGATAACACGCACCAATTTGGATTGCGAATAAGGAGCCAACTGATAATGAAGCCCTCTTAATACCCCTTTGGAGGAACAAGATTCGTTATCCTGTACAAACTCAATCTTACCCACTTGTTCTTCAAACTCAGCTTTCTTCCAAGCCTCCATAAAATAACCACGTGCATCCTTAAACACTTTCGGTTCAATGATCCATACGCCCTTAATCGCTGTTTCTGTATAAGTCATTCTTTCTTCCTTATAATATTTACCTACAAAGTAACAGCTTTTCACATTGTTATGCAACCTTACAAACAAAAAGAGAAAAAAGATTTGCATATTCCAAATATATTCTCTTTCTTTGCACTCGCAAAACAAAAAAATGGTTCCTTGGATGAGTGGTTTAGTCAGTGGTCTGCAAAACCATCTACGGCGGTTCGAATCCGCCAGGAACCTCAACATAACAGTTGGTCTCTTGGATGAGCGGTTTAGTCAGTGGTCTGCAAAACCATCTACGGCGGTTCGAATCCGCCAGAGACCTCAAAAGCCTCTTAGCAAATCCTTGTTAAGAGGCTTATTTTTTTATCAGACAGATTCATTATCATGGACTACAAGATTACGACATTAGTAGATAATGTAGTGTATGGAAGAAAGTTGCAAGCCGAACATGGTTTATCTCTTTCCATACGAACCGCCCAACATCATATCCTTTTCGATACAGGGCAATCCGACCTGTTTATCCGTAATGCAGAATTACTTCACGTCGACCTATCAGATATCGATTACCTGATCCTATCCCATGGTCATAGCGACCATACGGGAGGTTTGCGCCAATTCTTAGCGGCCAACACCAAAGCAAAAGTCGTATGTAAACGGGAAGCACTCAACCGGAAATTCAAAGAGAGACGGGAAAATGGTATCATGCAAAGTGGAGAATTAGATCTTTCCCGTTTCCTTTTCATCACCGAACAGACAGAATTGGTTCCGGGAGTATTTCTTTTCCCTTCTCTTCCTATTCTAAACGATCAAGATACCCATTTTGAACATTTCTTCACTGAGACTCCGGAAGGAATCATTCCGGATTGTTTCGAGGATGAATTGGCAATGGCCATACACACAGAGCAGGGATATGCCGTAATCAGTGCCTGTTCCCACCGAGGCATAACCAATATCTTGCGAGCCATACGTCCTGTTTTCCCCAATCAGCCCTGCCGGCTTCTTCTTGGCGGTTTCCATATCCACAATGCAGAGAGGGAGAAATTTGAAATCATCGCTGATTACCTCCAAAAAAATCCGGTTACACAGATCGGGATTTGCCATTGTACGGGATTTGAAAATTATGCACACTTTTCCCAAATCTTTGGTGAACGCATATTTTACAACTATACCGGTACATCTTTTACCCTTTAAGAAATAGGTTATATAAAATAACCTTATCTTTGTAGAAAAATACACAAATAAAAAGAATCATTTTATCATGAAAAAACTTGTTTATTCATTATTCTGTTGCCTATTTATCCTTTCGGCACATGCCCAATGGAAATGGCACAACCCTATGGATGCCGGTTTTCCGGTGATTCAAAACCAAGGATTCGTCAGTGAAATCGGAAAGACATACACCCGTCTGCCGGAACGTGTCAAAGGGGATGTAGACAAAACGCTTTGGGGATTGTCACAACATTCTTCAGGATTGGCCATCCATTTCTATTCCAATGCCCCTAAAATCCAAGTACGTTATGCTGTAACCGGAAAGAATTTCGGCATGCACCACATGCCGGCCACCGGAGTTTCAGGAGTCGATTTATACCAAATCAACTGCGATGGGCAAGCGGCATTCTGTTTCGGTACCTATTCATTCAAGGACACTATCGTTTACACATACAACAACATAAAGAAAGACAAATATCACAATTACGGTTACGAATACCGCCTTTACTTACCGTTATACAACGGTGTCAAATGGTTGGAAATCGGTACTCCGGAAGATGCGAAGTTTGAATTTATCCCGTTGATTAATGAGAAGCCGATCATTGTTTACGGAACATCTATCGCACAAGGTGCTTGTGCTTCACGCCCGGCAATGGCTTGGACTTCTATCTTGCAACGTGCCGTAGATTATCCTTTAATCAACTTAGGTTTCTCCGGTAGCGGACGCCTGGAAACTCCGATCATGAATCTAATCAATGAGATTGAAGCTCGCCTTTATATTTTGGATTGTATTCCCAACTTAACTTATGATCATGAAAAAGAGATTGAAGATCGTGTTTATAATGCTGTAAAACTACTACGTTCCAAACATGACACTCCTATCCTATTGGTGGAACATGCAGGATATTCCAATGGAGGCAGTGACACAATCAGTTATCAAAAATATGTAGCAGCCAACAAACGTTCTCGTGCAGCGTATGAAAAAATCATCTCTGAAAATATTCCGGGTGTTTATTATTTAACAAAAGAGGAAATAAACCTTTCACCGGACAGCCGCGTCGATTATGTACATGCTTCAGACCTTGGTATGCAACAACAAGCCGATGCTGTAGAAAAGAAGGTTCGTGAGATTTTACATATTCCGGTCGGAAATATATCAACGACTCGTCCGGTCACTCAACGTCGTGAACCAGGTTCATATGAATGGTTGAAACGCCATCATTTCATGAAACAAACAGCTCAAGAGCGTCAACCAAAGGCGGTCATCATTGGAAACTCCATCACCCACTACTGGGGTGATAACAATGAAAAATGGAAAAACGGGGAACAGACTTGGAACCAGAAGATGAAACCGGCAGGATTCCATAACTTAGGCTGCGGTTGGGACCGTGTGGAAAATGTATTGTGGCGTATTTACCACGATGAATTAGATGGTTACAAGACAGACAAAGTAGTATTGATGATTGGTACAAACAACTTCGGTTTTAACAGCAACCAAGAAATTGTGGAAGGTCTTCGCTTCCTTCTTGGAGCTATCCGCCAACGCCAGCCACAAGCAGAAATCACTGTATTGGGTATCTATCCTCGCCGCAAGATGGAGCAACGCGTCAAAGACATCAATATCCAAATCAGACAGATGGCAGAAATCGAAGGATTCCGATTTAAAGATCCGGGATTGAATCTCCTACAACCGGACGGAAAAATCGACGAAAGTTTGTTTACCGATGGTTTGCATCCTAATGAAAAGGGATACCAAAAGGTTGTGGATGAGATCCTAAGATAAACATTCTTTTAGTACATCTATACATACATAAAAATCCCTGCCCAAGTAATCAAATATTCTTAGGCAGGGATTTCTATTTTGATCAGCACTCCTTTCCTATCGGATGCCGAATGCTTTTTCCCTATACAGTAACAGTCAATCCATCGTAAGACAAATGGATATGTGGCGGCAAGCTCTTCTCCACCTCTGCATGCAAGCCTATCCGATGGCTCATGTGAATTAGGTAGGTCTCTTTAGGTCGGATTCGTTCAACCATTTCCAACGCTTCATCCAACGATTGATGAGTAGGATGAGATCCCGTCCGGAGAGCAGTCAGAATCAACAGCTCCAATCCCTCCAACTTTGCATATTCCTCTTCCGGTAAATACTTTACATCTGTCAAGTAAGCCATATTCCCTATCCGATAACCCAAGATCGGCAGTTTTCCATGCATCACTCGGATAGGAATAACCGGTACACCGGCCGCAACAAATGGTTCTGTTGAGATTTTATGCAGTTCCAAATTTGGGACACCCGGATACTTATGCTGCCGGAAAACGTATGGGATTCTTGTTTGAATAGCCTCAGCCACATAATCCTCTGCGAACACCGAAATTCCCCCTTCTCGGCAAAAAGGGCGCAAATCATCTAAACCACCTACATGATCATAATGCTCATGTGAAATCAAAACTGCATCTAAACGGTACGTTTTATTTTGAATCATCTGCCAACGGAAATCGGGACCGCAATCTAACAACAACCGCTTACCTTCCACCTCCACTAAAACAGAAGTACGCAAACGACCATCCCGTTTGTCAGGGCTGGTACACACTTCGCATGAGCAACCTATTTCAGGTACCCCCGTAGAGGTACCCGTTCCCAAAAAGGTAATCTTCATTTATCCTACATATTTAACTTCCGGAACAATTTCTATTCCAAATTGTTCTTTCACAGCTGTACGAATACTTTCTGCGACCAATGCTATTTCATGTCCTTTGGCATCACCCAAATTCACTAAGACCAAAGCCTGCTTTTCATACACCCCAACCTGACCATGCGACTTACCTTTGAAGCCACATTGTTCAATCAACCAACCTGCCGGTACTTTCACTTTCCCTTCCCCTGCCGGATATGATGGGATTTCCGGATATTGCTTCTCAAGTGTTTCAAACTGCGCAGCAGGTATAACCGGATTCATAAAAAAACTTCCGGCATTGCCCAACACTTCCGGATCCGGTAACTTCTGTCGACGAATTGAAATAACAGCGTCACGTACTGCCTGCAAAGTGATTTCCGGATATTTTGCCAGCTCCTCTTTCAAATTTCCATAATTGATAGAGAATACAGGTTTCTTCTGCAAGCGAATCTGAATGTAAGTAACAATATGCGGATCGTTATGTTCATTCTTGAAATAGCTATCCCGATAACCATACAAACACTCTTCTTTCGTAAAGATTCGTTTCTCAAACGATAACTGGTTATAGGTCTCCACTGCTTCAATCACATCTTTGATTTCGACTCCATACGCCCCGATATTCTGGATTGCAGCAGCACCTGCCTCTCCCGGAATCAACGAAAGGTTCTCTATTCCTCCCCAACCTTTAGTTACCGCATAAGCCACCACTTCATCCCATACTTCAGCTGCACCAATACGAAGTAACACTGTTTCCTCTGTCTCCTCAAGAACCTGAATACCTTTAATCTGCGAATGTAAAATGATACCGTTAAAATCATTAATGAATAACAAATTACTTCCGCTACCGATATGTAAAGAAAAACATTCCTGGAAATATTCATCGCGAAGGATACGTCCTAACTCCTCCTCCGTAGCATATTCCATGAACCAGCGAGTCTTTACCGGCAAATGAAATGTATTATGTTTCTCCAATGAGTAGTTTTCTTCTATTCTCATCTTTATACCTTTATTATATACAACATACAAAAGTAAGGATAAATCTTTATATCCTTAGCTGCTAATCAAAAAAGGCAGACAAATATCGCCTCATTTAATTTATTAATATTTTTTCACATCATTAATCTAAACAAATAACCTACGATTTTGTTTCATAAAAGAACGTATGGTTATTCCACCATTACATTTACCTTAAAAATAATAAAATACAACAAAAAAATGAACAAGGCAGAGTTAATAGAAGCCCTCGCTACAAAATCAGGCTTACAAAAACAAAAAGCGAAAAGAATGTTAGATGCCTACATTGACATCGTAACAGAAAAAATGTCTAAAAATGAAGAGGTCGTACTAATCGGATTTGGAACAATGTTTCCACATCCACAAACCAGTCGTTTAGCACGTAACCCGAGAACCGGCACACCTGTTATGATTCCACCCCGTACAACGGTCAAATTCAGACCGGGGAAATATCTTCTCGAAGAGATCAACAAACCAAAATAAAAACTATCAAAAACAAAAGGCTGCCTAAATCCTTACGGTTAGACAGCCTTTTTATTAATTATCACTATAAACCTTACTTCAATTCTCTAATACGGATATTGCGGAATTTAAGCGGAGAACCGTGACCTAAGAAACCGATATGGCCTTTCTTATTAAACAGACCCGGGTGTTCTTTCTTATCCGGAGTACCATTCTTTGTTGCTTCACGGATATTTCCTTCCGTAATCACAACACCATTTACAGTTACACGGATATAATCACCTTTCGCATAAATTTCTTCCTCATTCCATTCACCTACCGGTTTGAACGCATCATGATGATCATCTTTGGCAGCAATAATACCATAAACAGAACCGTGATGCTGAAGTTTTGTGATGTTCTTATAAATCGGATGTTCGCAATCCAATATCTGAACTTCCATACCAACATAAGCAGCATCTCCTTCCATCGGAGTACGGATACCTACACCATTATTAGCACCCGGAGTCAATTGGAATTCAAAACGGAATACAAAGTCAGCATATTCATCCTTTGTATACAAGTTTCCACCAAAGCTTCTGGTTGGGTCCATAGAGATTACACCATCTTGGATAGTATAGTCCACCGTATTGCCAGTCCATTCGTGCATGTTTGTTCCATCAAATAGGATCTTGTAACCCTCTTTCTTTTCTTGTTCTGAAAGTTGGAACGGTTCTGTGCGTTCCAATTCTTTAATGTAAAGATTACGATAATAGACTTTGCTACCATGAGCCTGCAATTCGATCTGTTCGATTGGGAAGATCGGAGACTTACGATCCCAATAGTTTTCCATAATCACATCGTCAACAACCTTTTCACCATTCAACAAAACGGTTACACGGTCACCCACCATTTTAATATAGAAACTATTCCATTCACCTAATTTGTTATCAGCAACCTTTATCGGTGTACTCTTATTTTCCTTATTGTTATATAAACCACCAGAACCAACTTGTGCACCCACATTTACTCGTGAAGTATCCCAAATTTGAACCTGAGGTGTACCACGTAGATAGATACCTGCATCAGCTTCAGGACCTGCCGGATCAAGCATCCAATCCACATACATTTCAAAGTCTCCGTACTGCTTTTCTGTACATAGATTATCGTAGCCTGAACCTACAAATACTAACATGCCATCTTCCACTTTCCAGTCTTGACGCATCTGTTCATCAGCCTTCTGTTGTTCTTTTTCTAATTGAGCAGGTTTCATCTTTGCACGTTCAATCGGATTCTTTACCAAACCCTTCCAACCTGTCAAATCCTTTCCATTAAACATAGAAACAAAACCTTCACAATCCGGCATTTCACCTAAATATTTTGCAATGCTTTCACGATGATAAATAGCATCTGGATGTGCTTCCGGTTGTTTATATACTTCAACTACTTTTTCCAATAAAGCACGGATATTCTTCCCAGCAAAATTATTACTGATAGTCACATTCATCACCACATTAGCTGCAGCTTGACGGACAGCCTTATCATTCAAAAATTCACCTGCATACATCACAGCTAAGAATGTACCTGTCTTTTCTATCTGCTTCATGATTGCAACACGTTGATCATCAGCCTTAGCGATTTCCATCGCCTTTCTCAAACGGATCAAACGGTTTTCACCAGATAAAGCCGGATTTGAAACTAATTGTACATATCTGCCTAATACACGCTTTCCTGCTTCCGTAGCTGTACCTTTTTCCTTGCTTATAGCAAACAATATATCAGCTGATTCAAGACCATTCCAAGCCAATAGAGCTTCAAATGCGGCCTCTTTCGCTGCTCCTGAGCCTTCCGCATATCCCTTCTCTATGATATCCAAGACCTTCGGTTCACCTGTAGAAGCCAATACCTTATAATAAAGGTATTTTTTATCACCAGCCTGATACATTCTACGAATAATAGTTTCTACCTGCTTTGCAGAAGGCATAGAAGAAAGAGAAGAAATAACCGCATCCTGTAAATTCGCGATATTTTCTGTTGCTGCAGTTTCCAAGCGACCACACATATTAGTCAAGTCAGCTTCCCCTACAACATCCTTCAATGCGATATAAGCTGCTTTCTTAACACTGGCTGAACCTTTATCAGCTTGATCTAAAACAGTATTAATCTTTGAAGTTGCTTTCCGTCTTGCCAATAACTCCAATGCTGCCACCTTACCATTGTCTGTCGCACTGGCAATGCTTTTAGCCACCGCATTATCAATATCACCCGGGAAAGCGAACAAAGCATCTTGAGCTAACAGCACAACTTGCTTGTCTGCATCTGTCAACAAGTTTGCAATTGTAGGAATATATACTTTATCCCCAATCTTTAACATAGTCCAAACAGCAGCTTCTTTAACTGCATATTCTTTATCCTGCAACTGTTGAGTCAATAATTGACTAAAAGGAAGATCGAAACGAATTTCCAAATCACGAACCAAATCATGCTTCTGCGGACATTTTGCTTCACGACCAAACCAATTGATAATATCTACCTTTACTTCTGACTTACTCTTTGCAAGAAGTTTTCCAACTTCAATATACATCGTATTATCTGCATAATTGGAAGCTAACGCCAATGCTGCATTTCTATATTTCTTGCAAGGATCTTTCAAAGCCTTTACTAACAATTTCGTTGGCTCTTCACTAAGACCTAACTGAATCTGTAAAGCAGCCTCACGAGAATGAGTCTGATTTGCTTTAGTCGCTTTTTTCAACAAATCATTAGCAGCTTTTTCAGCAACTGCTTTAGTCGAGGGGTCTGCAGCCAAACGTTTGATCAATATAATATAGGATTCATTAGCACCTGTTCTTTCCATCTGGTAATTAACTGCAGCTGCAGCTGTAGCTAAATCCTTCAATGAAGTTTCAGTACCGACCTGACTCAAAGCATACAACACCACTTTTTGCACATCAGGGTCAGAAGAACCTAACATAGAACGAAGAATATCTTCAGCATCTTGTACTTTTGATTCTGCAATCGCTAAGATTATATTTTTCTGAGTATCCGGTGTACCCATACGTTGTTTCAAAGCAGCAATCAAAGCTTTTCCTGAAGCATCGCTTGAAATTGCACATAAAACACGTGCAGCCGGACCGCTCAACTCCTTATCATGCAAATAACTGGATATCTTTTCAATACATTCATCTTGTCCCACCATCTGTAACTGACGAAGCAAGAATGCCTTTGTTTCACGCTCTGAAGTCATATCCAAAGCTTTCATATAAGCTTTAGAAATAGCCAAACGTTCATTTTCCAATCCTTTAGCCATCACAAAGTGCGATAGACCACTTAATGCATAATCAACGCTTGCATTACTACCTTTACCCGGTGCATTAATCATTTTGACCAATTCCAAAACAGCACCTTCACCACTTTCACTAAGTTCTTTTAATACTTTATTATATCTTTCTTGTTCAGCTGCAGGCATCTGTGCTAACACATCAGCAGCAATTGTACTAGCTGTACGATTTGCAGGAGTTTGAGCAAATGTCATCTGACCGCATAACAACAAAGCAGCTATTGATATATATACTCTTTTCATATATGATTTCGAATTATATGTTTATACTCCCTTAAATATTCCACGGTGCGCGTGATGGTTGATCCAACAATCTATTTGCGGCCTCGTCATTTATAAATTCCAACTTCACGGGATCAAAATGCAAAGTACGGTTCAAGCGTAAAGCGACAGTTCCCATATTGACAATGGTAGCCGAACGGAAACCATTCTGTTCATTCAAGGCAAACGGCTGACGAGTCTTCACACATTCAATAAAATCTGTCACTTGTGGTTCTGGTTCCGGGAAATCGGCTAATTTCTTTTCCCAGTCAGGGATATCACAAACGAAGTTTTTATAAACATTCCCCTTAGGACCTGCTATATAAGGAGTATTCGGATCTCCGTAATCTTCACCCCAAAGAACGATCTGACATCCATCATCATAAGTATAAGTGATAGAATTCCAAACACCTACAGCATCTGGATGTTGTTGTGGAGCATTTACTTCTACTTTAACAGGGCTTGTATGATCTTTTCCTAAAATATACTGAACAGGGTCAATATAATGCTGTCCCATATCACCTAAACCACCACCATCATAATCCCAATAGCCACGGAATGTACTATGTACGCGATGAGCGTTATAAGGTTTATAAGGAGCCGGTCCTAACCACATATCATAATCCAATTCTTTTGGTATGGGTTGTGGTTCCAAATATTCTCTACCTACCCAGAAAAACTTCCAGTTAAAACCAGTGTGTTTACTAATAGTTACCTTCAATGGCCAGCCCAACATACCACTCTGAACCAATTTCTTCAACGGCTTAACAGGTGTACCCAATCCATAGAATTGATCTTTGAAACGGAACCAGGTATTTAAACGGAACATACTTCCATATTGTTTCACAGCTTCCATCACACGTTTACCTTCACCGATCGTACGTGTCATTGGTTTTTCACACCAAATATCTTTTCCGGCTTTCGCTGCTTCTACTGACATAATACCATGCCAATGAGGAGGTGTAGCTATATGAACGATATCAACATTCGGATCCAAAATCAAATCACGGAAATCATGATAAGCGGCAATTTTCTCTTTTACCAAATTTTGTCCTAATTCCAAATGTTTCTTATCTACATCACACACTGCCACCAAACGAGTTCCAGCATAATTGAGATGAGCACGTCCCATACCACCAGTACCTATAATACCCTTTGTCAATTGGTCACTTGGAGCAATATATCCATTTCCCAATACGTGACGCGGCACGATTGAAAAAAGAGCCACTCCTCCTAGTGTTTTCAAGAAGTCTCTTCTATTTGTCTTCATGGTTATTATTATTTTATAAAATTATGAATATCTATTTTTCTTAAGAATTCACAAATGTAGATATTATATCTAACAAAGAGAATTTTTCATCAAAAAATAATCCTACTCATTCAAACTTTTTATGATAAAAGAGGGATTAATCCGCAAATAAATACCAGCAGAAAAACTCATTTTAGATGAATTTTTCTTTTTCTCTCCTACCTCATTTTGAAATACAACAGGTAAATGGGTATAAAAATCGACATCTATTCCTAAAGAGAATCCTTTTGCCAATACTCGGCAATACTCTACACCCAAATAAACCATCGAAGGATTATCAAAAGTAACACCTTTTTCAATCGTAGATACAGAACCATAAAAAGGATTTCCTAACATCGAAATAAATTGATGGCATTTCCAATAAGAAGCTTTCAACTGAAAATCTGTAATTTGAGCAGTTGCACGCGTATACAAACCATATCCATTTTCAAATGGCCACAACTGACCGGCTTGTTGATAATACCCCAACACATCCACTTCCAAATTAAGAGATTTAAAGAGATTATATCCAGTATTCCATATACCACCTATTCCCACTGCCCCATTCATTAAAGTTTGAACGGAATGGGTAGTAATTGTATCAATCTCACCTCCTCGATGTTGAGCCAAAACTTGTAAAGGGGTATAAAAATGAAAAGAAGACTCAGGTTCATTCCATTTAAAACGAGTAGACAACCCTACAGTAAAAGCTTCTTTATGAACATCTTGACGAAAAATAAAACTTTCCCAGTTAACCCAGGCATCTAAATCCATAAAAGAGGAATGATAAAGAAACTGCAATCCCATCTCTGGATCTGCAATCATATTCAACTCCGAATTATATAAAGGTTCTATTAAATTATGATTCGCCCCACCGTATAAATCACCTAATACAATATCCACATGTTCAGATAAAGCAACTTGAGCACGCAACCATGGTAATATATGAACACCTTTATGATAAGAGTCACCTTTCCAATCGGCAATATCCATATAAGCCATATTCGGATAATGGTCTGCTCCCCAAAAACGTAAAAAATGTATCCCCGCCTCAATCTTTAAGACATCTAAAGGATAATATACACCTTTTGCCTGTAACCAAAAACCAGGCAAAGTATATCCTTTCAAAAAAGAACCGGTATACTCATTATCCTTAAAAAAGCTGATATTATCTAATTCGATAGATAAATCCCCTTTCTTCAAAGGTTCAATCCGATAATCAGTTTTAAAAACATGTTCAGAAATTTGAGCATTCCCAGATTGAACCGTTCCTAATTTTGTAAAAAAACAAATAAATAGAAAAGAAAAAGAAAAACACAAGTAAGAGACATCGTTTTTCATCATCACCTAATTTTTAGTTACAAACGTACTAATTTTAACAGAATAACTTATACTTTATTTTAATCACAATTCATAGAGTCTTCAAAATTCTCAACTGCTATAGAAGAGAAAACTCCTTATAATCAAAACTTCTGCCATAAGAGCGCACAACTTAAATATGTGAAATTGACATATTTTGTAGAGATTTTAACCAATAACCTTTTTTAAAGAATCTTTTTATGTCTCAATCAAAAAGCCTAATTTTGCAAAATCATTTTTAAACTTAATTTGACGTGGAAAAAATCGAGATTAAAGAAGCTAAGGGTAAACTTGGTATTCTAGTTGTTGGTGTAGGTGGAGCTGTTTCTACTACAATGATTACTGGTACTTTGGCAGCACGTAAAGGTTTGTCAAAGCCTATTGGTTCCATCGCAGAGATGGCTACAATGCGTTTAGAAAACGGAGAAGAAAAATTGATCAAAGATATTGTTCCTCTGACCGATTTGAATGATATCGTTTTCGGTGGATGGGACATTTTCCCGGACAACGCATACGAAGCAGCTATGTATGCAGAAGTTTTGAAAGAAAAAGATTTAAATGGTGTAAAAGAAGAATTGGAAGCTATCAAACCAATGCCTGCTGCATTTGATCACAACTGGGCAAAACGTTTGAGCGGTACACACATTAAGAATGCTGCAACTCGTTGGGACATGGTTGAACAACTTCGTCAAGACATCCGTGACTTTAAAGCTGCAAACAATTGTGATCGTATTTCAGTTTTGTGGGCTGCAAGTACAGAAATTTATATTCCTCTTTCTGAAGAACACATGTCTCTTGCTGCTTTAGAAAAAGCGATGAAAGAAAACAATACAGAAGTTATTTCACCAAGTATGTGTTATGCTTACGCTGCTATCGCAGAAGGCGCTCCATTCATCATGGGTGCTCCAAACTTGTGTGTAGATACTCCTGCTATGTGGGAATTCTCTAAGAAAATGAATATCCCTATTGCAGGTAAAGACTTCAAGAGCGGTCAGACTTTAATGAAAACAGTTTTGGCGCCGATGTTCAAAACCCGTATGTTAGGTGTTAATGGTTGGTTCTCTACTAATATTTTAGGTAATCGTGATGGTGAAGTATTGGACGATCCTGCAAACTTCAAGACAAAAGAAGTTAGTAAGTTATCTGTTATAGAAAACATCTTCGAACCAGAAAAATTCCCTGATTTGTATGGAGATGTTTATCATAAAGTACGTATTAACTATTATCCACCTCGTAAAGACAACAAGGAAGCGTGGGATAATATCGACATCTTCGGTTGGATGGGTTATCCAATGGAAATCAAGGTAAACTTCTTGTGTCGTGACTCTATCTTGGCAGCTCCTATCGCTCTTGACTTGGTATTGTTCAGTGACTTGGCATTACGTGCGGGAATGTGTGGTATCCAAACTTGGTTATCTTTCTTCTGTAAGAGTCCAATGCATGACTTCGAAAGTGAACCTGTACACGATTTATTCCAGCAGTGGAGAATGGTAAAACAGACATTGCGTGAAATGATCGGAGAAAAGGCTCCAAGTTACTTGGATTAATATATAACCAAGAAAAAATTATTCCATGGGCTAAAAATAAAATTCATGCCCATGGATTATAAAAGATAACAAAACTTTCCCCCTTTTTACATGGAGGAAAGTTTTATTATTTTATAAATTTGCACGTATTTTAGATACAGGATGAAAAAAGTTTCACTTATTCATATAATTATAACAACAGGTTTTGGTTCAGGTTTCTCACCTATTGCTCCAGGAACAGCAGGAGCTTTATTAGCCACTTTTATCTGGTATTTAATATCCCTTTATACCTCTCCTTTTTATCTAAATGGAATCACTTTATGCCTTATTCTCTTTTTTACCATCACCGGTATTCATTCTACCAATAAAGTTGAACAAATTTGGGGAGAAGATCCGTCTAAAGTTGTCGTAGATGAGATGGTTGGCGTTTGGATTGCATTATTGGCCGTACCTCACGCACATATAGGATATGCCATAGCAGCTTTTACCCTTTTCCGTATGTTTGATATATTCAAGCCTTTAGGTATTCGTAAGATGGAAGAGTTGAAAGGAGGTCTTGGGGTTATGATGGATGATATTTTAGCCGGTATATACAGCTTTATACTTTTAATTAGTGCAAAATGGCTCATTGGATAACAAAATCTGCAAAAGCTTTTTCTGAAAGAGGAGGGATTTTTATGTTCATACGTGCCCAATTCTCTTCACAAATAGCCAGTGCTGTAGATTTTTTAGTTACGATTCTTTTAGTAAAATTATGGGAAATCTATTATGTATATGCAACCTTTACAGGTTCTATATGTGGGGGGATTGTCAACTGCATCATCAATTATAAATGGACTTTTAAAACCAAAGATTGTAAAAAACAATACGTTATCATCAAATATTTACTCGTGTGGATTGGAAGTATCCTTCTGAATACATGGGGAATCTACATTATGACCGAGGCTATCAGCCAAAATCCTTGGGTACAAGACAGACTCAACCCTTATATTGAAGATTTATTTGTTTTTTCCAAAATAGTTGTATCATTGCTTGTCGGATTCACTTGGAACTACAATATGCAACGTGTTTTTGTTTACAAAAACTGTAGAATCAGAGGAAGATTTCAAAGAAAAAATACACAATAAAAAAACTAAATTGATATGAATTTTAAAGTTATCAGAGATTGGTTGCAACAAACGATTTATAAAATCATAAATCCAATCGTCCACGGAATGATAAAAATAGGAATTACACCCAATTTTATCACAACTACAGGTCTAATTCTTAATATCGTTGCAACTTGCATATTCTTATATGCAGGACTTGTTGGAGGAAAAGAGGACTTCCATTACATTGGTTGGGGCGGTGGAGTTATTCTATTTGCCGGTTTATTTGATATGATGGATGGTCAAGTGGCTCGTATAGGTAAAATGAGCTCTACGTTCGGTGCTTTATACGATTCGGTATTGGATCGCTATAGTGAATTGGTTGTTCTTTTCGGTATCTGTTTCTATTTCTTCTATCAAGGATATGTTATCAGTTCTATCATTACTTATGTTGCACTAATCGGTTCTTTGATGGTCAGCTATGTCCGTGCACGTGCGGAAGGATTAGGTTTAGAATGTAAGGTTGGTTTCATGCAACGTCCGGAACGTGTTGTATTAACCGCTTTAGGAGCTATCTGTTTTGGTATTTTTGCATCATCCGTAAAAGAAAGTGGAGCGTTTAATCCTATTCTACTCTTTACGATTCCCTTATCAATTGTTGCTATATTTTCCAATATTACAGCTTTTGCGCGTCTAAATCATTGTAAAAAAATATTGAAGAATAAATAATGAATCAAACATTTACCTTTCCTTCAAAAAAGGAATCTGCGATTGTCATTATCCTTACAACGCTATTTCTTTCATTGACTGCAACATGTATAGGGATACGATCAGAACATCTGTTCATGATTGGCTTATATCTTTTATTATTCTTTGCAAGTTCTACAACCCGAAAGTTAGCTGTTGCCCTATTACCTTTTGCCCTTTTTGGCATATCATACGATTGGATGCGAGTCTTCCCTAATTATGAAGCCAACCCGATTGACGTGGAAGGTCTTTATAATTTAGAAAAAGATCTGTTCGGTATCCATGTAAATGGGACCATCATAACTCCTTGTGAATATTTTGCTATTCATCATTGTCAAATCGCCGATTTCTTTGCTGGTATATTTTATTTATGTTGGGTACCGGTGCCTATTGCTTTTGGTATATGGCTCTATTTAAAAGGATACCGTAATCTATACCTTCGTTTCTCTATGGTATTCCTATTTGTCAACTTGATTGGTTTTGCAGGATATTATATCCATCCGGCTGCTCCACCTTGGTATGCAATAAACTATGGATTTGAGCCCATATTAAACACCCCTGGTAACGTGGCCGGTTTAGGAAGATTTGACGAATTGACTGGGCTTTCCATCTTTGATTCTATCTATGGACGTAATGCCAATGTATTTGCAGCTGTTCCCTCTTTACATGCAGCTTATATGGTTGTAGCTCTTTGCTATGCCATACTAAACAGGTGCAACAGATTCATAATTGTGCTTTTCGCAACCATCATGATAGGGATTTGGGGAACAGCCATCTACTCCTCACATCATTACATCATAGATGTTTTATTAGGAATCGGCTGTGCTTTATTAGGTATTTTGCTCTTTGAAAAAGGCCTTATGAAAACCCAATGGTTTAATCAGTTTTTTAACAGATATGCCCAATATATTGAGTAAAAAGGATAAAAAAGAATCCATATAGACCTTTTAGAATCATACATAACGTCCTAACTTTATCCCTTTAAAAGTTAGGACGTTTTTATGCTTAAACAAACTCTTTTATTCTGTTGCTTCTTATTTTTATCAGCCTGTGATTTAATAGACTATCATCCCTATGATGGACATTTAAATTTATCCCAACGGGATATTAACAAACAAAATATTTCCATTATAGAAACTAAAACAAAAAAACAAGACACGATTCGTTTTGCTTTTATTGGAGACACACAACGTAGCTATGATGAAACCGATGAATTCGTCAAACATATAAATACCCGGCAAAATAATATAGACTTTATTATCCATGGAGGGGATTTCACTGAATTTGGTTTAAAAAAGGAATATGAATGGGCAATCCAAATCCTAAATAAATTAGAAATACCTTATGTTGGCTTAATAGGGAATCATGACCTTCTTGGAAATGGAGAGGATGTATTCCATGAGTTATTTGGAGAAGAAAACTTTTCCTTTATTGCAAAAGACGCAAAGTTTATATGCCTCAATACAAATGCTCTTGAAGGTGATTATTCAAATCCTGTCCCCAACTTTAATTTCCTTAACCAAGAAATACAAGATACACGCCTATACACCCGTACCATTGTTGTCATGCACGCCCGTCCGGGTAGTGAACAATTTGACAACAATGTAAAAGAGATATTCCAAACTTATATTAAACAATTCCCATCTCTATTATTTTGTTTGAATGCACATAATCATCAATTACAGACAGATGATCTTTTTAATGACGGCATCATCTATTATGGTTGTAGCAATATAGCCAAAAGAAACTATATTTTATTCACATTAACACCAAATAACCACACCTATGAAATTATCTATTTTTAAATGGATACCACTCTTTCTATTTGTTTCTTTAATTACCCATTCACAAGAATCTTATACGGAAGAAAATCGGTATAACAAAGCTGTCCAGACATATACAAATGGTTGGAATAAGATCATTCCACGATACAGTAAAATCCAATTCGCTGGATCTATGGGATTATTATCCATAGGTACAGGTTGGAATTATTATCGCGACCATTGGGAAACAGATCTTTTATTCGGGATTATTCCTCGTAATGTCGATAATAATGCTAAAATTACACTAACTTTAAAACAAAACTATTACCCCTGGGATATTCATTTATCCGATAAATTATCATTTGCACCTTTGACTTGTGGAGTATATATCAACATTCTTTTCGACCGAGAATTCTGGAGAAGCCAACCCAATAAATATCCGGAAAAGTATTACTGGTTTTCTACACGATTTCGTTCTCATATTTTTTTAGGAGAAAGATTCACATTAGATCTAAATAAAGAAAAAAGCTATCATAAATCCATCTCTTTCTTTTATGAGTTAAGTACATGTGATCTATACCTAATCAATAAATTCGGGAACAAAGTATTAAAACCCAAAGACTTTCTAAGCCTATCCTTTGGCATAAAACTACAAATTCTATAAAAACGGGAAGGATCTAAATGATCTCTTCCCGTTTACATAAACTACATAAAACACTTAAAAGAACAAACATTGCATCAGAAAGCCAAACCTAAACGGATCCCCCAGTTTTGAAGACCGTCTATTGAATAGCTTAAGACTTTTCCCTTATTTGTTGCATAATTATAATAAACAGCCAAATGAACTCCAATCTGTTTTTCCGGAGTAAAAAACATTGTCATGCCAATCTCCGGTGCAACATAGAACCCCCAATTCCTGTCATACACTTTCATTACATTCATATAGGTGGACATTTCACTATAACTTGCCCCCATTTGCACACCTACATAAGGCATCAACTGATTCTCAGGCATAAAGGTATAACGCATAGCTGCTCCGAAAGGTAACTGGAAAATAGAATGTTGCTGATCAGAAGTAATCGCTGAAGTGGAACTAACAGGGATAGTCTGACGATCAATATATTTATTATTGGTATGATAAGACATAAAAAGACCAACAGACATACTTGGTATGAAATAATAACCAGCCTCGGCATGCATTCCCCATCCACTTGTCTTATCGGAAAAAGACTGGCTAAAAGGAGAGTTCAATTGCCAATCAACATTGAAATACATATTCTTTACATTCTGTGCCATAGACAGAGAAGACATCGCTAAACATGCAATGAGTAAAGCGATAATTTTTATGGATTGATCTATCTTTTTCATAAGATTCTTATTTACTTTATTCATTTGCGCTTAATTATCTTTTTAAATAGGGTGATTGGACAAAAGCTTGTTCGATTGCCCTAACAGCAAGTTCTGCATTAATCCGATCAGAACCATATAACAAACCTGTCATATATGCTGTCCAAAGAACCGGTAGTTTAGAGTTGGAAGAGCTTATTGTTGCAGCTTTCAAATCCACAATCTCAACCAATAAAGAACCTACACTATAGCTATAGATAATCGGATAGGGATAATACCATCCATTCCATGAACTTCCCCAGTAATCATACCACCAACTATAACCAGGGTATCCCCACCACCAGTAAGGGCTTGTATTATAATTTGTGAAATAGTTTACACTCTTAACAAAAGAGACCTGTATTCCTAAATCGGCAAAATCCTTATCCCAAACACGATCAAAACCACGTGCTTCCATTCCCGAAATCAAAGTGGTCACCACATCATCCGCTTCCGATGCATTCCAAAATTCCGGTTTCTCATTATTTCCGATAACCATTACACTATCAGGGATATAAAAAGTCGTAAATGTTTCAAAATTAGCATCCTTACTATGATCTGTATAGACAACATAGTCATCACTCAATTTTGACGTATCCGGATCTTTCTGGCACGATGCCAATAAAAGCACCAATAAGAAAAAAGGAAGAATTTTTTTCATGTCATTCATATTTAAAACAGTTTATACTTATGTTTCTTACTTATATATAAGCTACTATTTAAACAACATGAATAAAAAAAAGTTTAGGTTTTCTTATGAAAGTTCTTTTCAGTTATTAAGGTTTAAATAAAAACGGGGTATCTGTTTCCAAATACCCCGCCTATTTCATTTTAAAATGATTCAATTATTGTAAAGTACCTTGTTGCGCTTCTTGGATCATCTTTTCGTTTGGAAGAATAAGAATTTCCACGCGGCGGTTCTGGGCACGACCGGCTTCTGTACTATTATCAGCAACAGGTTCATGAATACCCTTTCCCTCGTAAGTCATACGTTTGCTGCTTACGCCTTGGTCTTCCATTAAATAATCAAAAACACTTTTAGCACGTTTTTCAGATAAAGTTTGATTATAATCAACTTTACCGGTGCTATCCGTATGACCGACAATCTTTATGTCTGTATCCGGGTTTGCTTCCAAACTGGTAGCCAAAGCACGCAACGCACTTTTTGAAGCTGCACTTACTGTACTTGAATTAGTTGCAAACAAAATACCAGAATCAAAGGTCACTTTCAGAGCTTCTCCTTCATTAATCGTTTCAACCGTTACCGATTCTTCTTCCGGTAAAGCAGCTTCCAATTCTGCCTCCAATTCTTTCTTTTGCTTATCCATCTTCTTTCCAATCAATGCACCGGCAGTGCCACCAACAGCAGCTCCAATAATAGAACCTAATGCTGTATTTCCGGCCAAAGCTCCAACACCGGCACCCACAGCTGCACCACCACCAACACCTATGGCAGTTCCCTTAGCTGTATTGTTCCATGTTCCACAACTTGTGAAAACTACTGCCATACAAAGCAATAAAACAGAGAATAATTTCAAGTTCTTCATCTTCTTATCTTTACTAAAATCAACTTAATCAAATAACCTTTAATCAAACATATTCAAAGAATCGCAATAGGCTAATTCTCCCTGTACAATAAAGGTAATATCTTCTGCTTCAAACTTACCAACTTCATCTTTTTGAGCATTCTTCACTACGAATTGAACCAGTTCATCTTCATCAATATCAATAGAAGAATTTTCGTCAACTTCATCGCTCAAGAATCCCTTTGATTCATAATACTCATAAATCAGATCAACTATGTAATTGATATCGTCATTACTAAATTTACCTTTTAATTCTTGCGGTAGATAATTCTGAATAAATGCTACAGATTCATCTTCGTCATAAATAAAATCATCCTTTTCACTCATAATCTTTTCATTTTAATGGTCCATAGTATCCGCAAAGATAAAAGAATATTTAAAATTACGTCAAAATCTCCATTCTTTTATTTCATCTCCTACCTAAACAACTATCACAAATGCCACAATTATGGCCATCCATACCAAAATAATCCGAGATAAACTCTTGTCGGCATCTGCTTGTTTCCAAATATTCTATGACCTTTTCAATACGCATTTTGAATGCAGCCAAACGGTTCTCGTATGAGGCTGTCGTTATAGTCAAACGCTCTAACGGGACACGAATCATTTTAAATGTCACACGTGGTTCTTTACGAGCCGGAACATAATAAAAACCAATATTTCTCAAATATCCCAATATTTTCGCCACATCCCTTGGTTCCATTCCCGTTCGCCTTGCCAACAAATCAACACTGACAAACACTCCTGCAGAGAATAATCCTTCATAATTTCGTAACACCTCAATCGCTATTTTAGCAGCAGGTGAATCATCATTCAAAAAGCGATCCATTGTCCAACGGGGTTGGTCATATCTCAAATAGGGTTGCGTATTGGGATAAGGTTCAAAATTCAAATAACCGGATAACGATAGAATCTCTAAAGAGGAGCGCAGACGTCCTTTGTCAAAATGCCAGTTACGTAAAAACTCCGGCTCATCCAAATAAAAGGAATGTCCCTCTCCAAATCCCTCTGCCACCTGAAAATGGTTACATAACGCCTCATATACACGTGTGATATACTCAATGGTAGGAAAAGCGTTGGAGGGACGTCGTTTAATATCAGCAACATCTTGTGTACCCAACAAAGCCACAGCATACGCACGTTTCCCATCACGTCCGGCACGTCCGGCCTCTTGATAATAAGCTTCCATCGAATCAGGGAATTCGGTATGAATCACCAGACGAACATCTCCTTTGTCAATCCCCATACCAAACGCATTCGTTGCCACCAATACACGAGTTTGTCCGGATAACCAATTCATCTGCCGTTCTGTTTTCATCATCGGAGACAATCCGGCATGAAAATATTCTGCAGAGACACCTGCTGCACGCAACTTCCCGGCATATTCCTCCACTCCTTTTCGGGTTCGACTATAAACCACAGCCGTGCCAGGAACAGAAGACAAGATATGACATAATTCTTTCAACTTATTATCAGTCTTACGGACAACAAAAGAAAGATTTTTACGTTCAAACGAGGTCTTAAAAACTTTATAACCATCCCGAAAATGTAATTGTTCACAAATATCAGCTACAACTGCTGTAGTTGCAGAAGCCGTAACAGCAATCACCGGTACAAAAGGGATTGCATCTCGAATATCGGCGATTAAACGATAGTCCCTACGGAAATCATTACCCCATTGGGATATACAATGTGCCTCATCCACCACCAATAAATTCACTTTTCGAGAAAGTGTTTTCAGCTTTTCTTGAAACAAATCTGAAGAGATTCGTTCGGGAGAGATATAAAGGAATTTATAATCTCCTAAAATACAATTATCCAACTGCTGGAGTATCTCCCAATGAGCCATCTCCGAACTGATAAAAGCAGAAAGGATACCACGTTTTTGCAGATTCTTAACCTGATCTTTCATCAAAGCGACCAACGGACTAATCACCAAACAAATGCCGGGTTTTGCTAATGCAGGAACTTGAAAAGTAATTGATTTACCTCCTCCTGTCGGCATCAAAGCCAATGTATCATGTCCTAACAGGATACTTTGGATAACATCCTCCTGTCCAGGTCGAAAAGAATCATACCCCCAATAATGCTTTAATACTTGTATCGGATTATACATATGCCATTCGGTTTATAGGCAAAGATAAAAACAATAACTCCAAATTTTGCCATTATTCTATCATTTAAATTTGTCTAATCATATACTTATTTCTAAATTTGTAAAATAGATACACTTACAAACCATGATTACTTATTTTTAAATCTAATATATGAAATCAAAGTTCTATTTTTTTTCAAGTATTGCTACAATTATAGTAGTATTCTTTTTAGGTAGTTGCAGTCCTAAAGCGCCTTCAGAATTTGGTGTTCGGACTGAAGCTTTAGATGCATCAGTATGGAAAAATTCCAAATGGATTTCTGTGGTAGATGCACCGGTTATTGAAAAACGAATCAATGAACGAGCCGCAGATGGAGCTAGCTGGTTTGTTACAACTATTAAACCCGAAAACAAAGTAGTCTCGGCAAAATGGATGGCCACAAGTTTAGGAGTGTTTGAACTTTATGTAAACGGGAAGCCTATAGGTAAAGAAATTCTTAAACCCGGTTTTACACATCCACTTAAAACCAGACGTTCATTTACGTATGATGTAACAGGAGCTTTCCAATGCAATGCCGGTGAAGAAAATATACTTTCTGCCCAAGTCACTCCCGGTTGGTGGGCTGATAAAATTGTCACTCCCGGTAGTTATGAAGGAATGTTAGGAAAGAAATGTGCTTTCCGTAGTGTATTGGAGTTAACTTTTGCAGATGGAACCTCCAAACTTTATGGTACAGACCTTGAAAACTGGAAAGCCGGTATCGCCGGACCTGTCAAACATGCAGCAATCTTCGATGGAGAAGAATATGACGCACGTGAGAAGATGGGATACGAGTGTATAGATAAATTATCTACTCCAGAAGAAAACATAGAGTTTACAGGCGAGATACTACCTTCTAACGGAGCAGAAATATATTTACGTAACGACCTTACCATTAGTCCTATCCAAGCCTATATATGGAAAGGTGTTGAGGGGGAAACTGAGGAGGAATACGGCAAAGTAGTGATTACTCAAGAATTTGCCCCGAATATGCCTATGACTATCAAACCGGGAGAGACTTTAGTTGTTGATTTTGGACAAAACTGTGCGGCTGTCCCATCATTTGTATTTAAGGCTAATGAAGGAACAGTATTGACCTGCCTTCCTTCTGAATTGCTCAACGATGGTAATGGTGCAAAGAGTCGTGGTATGGATGGTCCGGAAGGCAGTTGCCATCGCCTTAATCTTCGTATTCCCCATACAAGCATGAGGATAGACTACACCTTTGCCAATAACAAAGATTACGTGAGCTATTATCCTCACAGCTCATTCTTCGGTTACCGATATGTATCTATCACTGCGACAGACGAAGTGACTATAAAATCTCTTCTATCAATTCCTGTAACATCTATTACTAAAGAAATGGAAATTGGTAAAATCTCAACAGGTAACGAGTTGGTCAACAAACTTATATCCAATACTTATTGGGGGCAACTTTCAAACTATCTATCTGTTCCTACTGACTGCCCACAACGAAATGAGCGTTTAGGTTGGACTGCTGACACACAAGTATTTGCAGAAACAGGAAGTTTCTTTGCCAACACATTGTCATTCTTCCATAAATGGATGCGTGATATGCGAGACAGCCAAAATGAATTGGGAGGTTTCCCTGGTGTAGCTCCATTTGCACAATATGGAAATGAAAAAATGCGTTTAGGATGGGCTGATGCTGGTATCATTGTTCCTTGGACTGCATGGAAACAGTTCGGAGATACACAAATTATCAATGAAAACTGGGAAGCAATGGCACTCTTCATGAACCATATTAATGAAACCCAATATGACCATAACGCTCTGATTGAAGAAAACGAAAATTATCAATGGGCAGACTGGTTAAGCTACGAACCATTGGAAAGTTGTGGTGGCTCCGCTTTCTCAGGAAAAAACAAACCTCTTCCTGAATCAATCGACTATTGGAACTATTTGAGTGCCTCTTATTGGGTCATAGATGCTACAATGATGCGTGACATGGCTACCGCGACAGGACGAGATGCTACTCCATATCAAAAAATGGTTGAATCGGCCAAATCATACATCATGAAGCATTTCCTTAATGCTGATGGAACATTCAAAAATCAAATCCTCAATACGATGCAAACACCAGCTCTGTTTGCTTTGAAAAATCAACTTATAGAGGGAAAAGCGAAAGAGAATATGATCGCCCGTTTACGCCAAAATTTCATAGAACATGACAATTGTTTACAAACCGGTTTCTTAGGAACATCCATTTTAATGGCGACTCTTACCGAAAACGGCATGGAAGATATCGCTTACGAACTCCTCTTCCAACGTAAAAATCCAAGTTGGCTCTATTCAATAGACAATGGAGCTACAACTATTTGGGAACGTTGGAACAGTTACATGGTAGACAAAGGGATGGGACCGAAAGGAATGAACAGCTTCAACCATTATGCTTACGGATGTGTTTGCGAATGGATTTGGGAAACGGCAGCCGGCATTGCATCTGATCCAACTGCTCCCGGATTTAAACATATCATTATGAAACCTGTTCCTGATAAGCGTTTAGGGCATATTACAGCTGAATACAACTCTGCTGCAGGCCTTATCAAAAGTGCTTGGAGATATGAAGGTGAGAAGTGGATATGGGACTTCACTATTCCGGAAGGAGCAACAGCAACCGTCACACTCCCGGGAGAGACCGAGTCCAAGAAATACGAAAGCGGAAGTTATACCATTACAAAGTAAGGATATTTTGAAATTGAAAGAGGCTATCTCAAATAAACTTGAGATAGCCTCTTGTCAAAGATAATGATTGGTTTATTTCTGTAATAATTTTACTACCTCTTCTTCAGACAATTTAGTTATCTGAGCCATCGTAGCCATATCCATTCCCATGGCCTGCATATTACGAAGCATCTGACAAGTGGCTTCGGATTTTCCCTCCTCTTTGCCTATGGATTTCCCTTTTGTCAAACCGATAGCTTCACCCTCAGCAAGTCCCTCAGATCGCCCCTCAGTTCTGCCTTCGGCATACCCCTCCTCTTTGCCTTGGCGGTAACTGGTATGTAGCGTGTTATTGTAATCCCGGTAATGTTTAAGCGCTTGGTCATATTCCCAACGTTCCTCTTCATTCAACGAGGCTACATCCGCCACCTCCAAAATCTTACCAAATACTGACTTCGGGGCATATTCAGGTATTTTCTCAAAACTGTCCATATTCTTCAATAGATATATCCAACGATCAAAATCGGTTTCACACTCCTCTTCCCTTTTTGTGAAGTAGGGCAAACTTAAATAGATATGCCGCATCTTGCTGTTGACCATCCTGCCCGTTTCCCGATCGGCCAAAATCACGTCAGTGCGGAACTTCGTCAACGAGGCAATCTTGAAGTTCAAGAAGAAGATGCCGTAAACCGGATAAATCTCATAGTTCCAAGCAGAGCCTCTTAAACCCTGCTCGTCAATCATCCGACACAGGTAATACAAAGCCCTATCTAAGAAATAATCCTGATACTGGTTCTGTATCTCTACGATAAACTTCGTGCCATCTTCGTCTTCACAAAGGATGTCGTAGATGATCACCTTTTGGTTCAAAGACTTCGGAACCTTTTCTTTGTTCAAAAGACTGAGACTTTTTACTTTGCGTTCGTCACCTAAGATGACCCGCAACAACTCCAACAGCAACTCCTTGCTGACCTCCCTACCGAACAGATGTTTAAAGCCCACATCCGTAAAAGGATTCATGAATTTTCCCATAGTTTTTAGTATTTCAGTTATAACACATTAAGACCAACCAAGATTCGTTCCTCAATTGGTTCATACAAAGAAAAGAAAAATTATTAAAAATAGAGACCTATCGACATAAAAAAACTGCACCCCTTTTTGAAGTGCAGTTTTTATTAAATTGAATAATAACTTTTAATTTTCTTTTTCAAAAGCAAAACCTGTGATATCTGTTTCATAAGTACAACCAACAGACATTGTTACATTTTTATGATAACGATACTTCAAACCTGTAGTGTTACCTTTGATTGTAAAACTGCCTAAAACTACAGCAGTATTTGCTTTTTTACTGATATTAACACATTCAAATTCATTCTTATCGTTAGGACCTTGAATTGTATTATTCGTAAACACAACGATATACAATGTGCCTCATCCACCACCAACAAATTCACTTTTCGAGAAAGTGTTTTCAGTTTTTCTTGAAACAAATCTGAAGAGATTCAAAGATGTGCTTAATATGCTCGCTTACATTCGATTTACTCGTCTGATACTGTTCACACATCTGAGCCTGTGTACACAAGGTTTCTTCTTCAAGCATTACATCAATCTTGGTCTTGCCGTCATTGGCGGTGTATATGAGAGACCTGCTATTCTCACGAACAGCTGGTCTCAACTAACGTCTCATATGTAAATAATCTATCAAAGGGAATGATAGAGTTTCTTTTATATCAAGTAGAAACTGGTATATTACAATTCAGACTCCTTAACCACTGTTGTTACTTCTCCTGTAAATGTATAAGTTGAAAGATAAGGTGTGATGTTAGATGATTTTGCTTCATCGTATGAAATATTGTTGATAACCGCATCATTTTGGCCAACACTAAATATCATGGCATTAGCCTCAAATCCGTTAGAGATAGAGACACCCATAGCTCCGGAAGAAGCATTGGTTACTTTATTGTTGGTGAATGTAGTATTCTGATAATCCTTATAAGTAGGATTACCCTGAACCTGCAGACATTGGCGTACCATGCCATCGAATATACAGTTATCAACAGTTACGTTGGCTCTTGTGCGGAGAGTGTAATTACCGTTTGAGTTAAATGTTGAATTTTTTACAGTGAGAAGGGTTGTATTTGCTGCGTATTGATGTATTGCACCAGTTTCTTCAATAGTAGTATTGAATATACAGTTGTCAACATTTACGTTACCTACATAGATACCGATGATATAGGCTCCAGAACGTTCCAAATTACTATTTTTATATTTCTTAGAGAAATCGTTGCATTGGAATACCAAACCTTCAAGATTTACAGTACCATTACCTGCAACACCAAGTTCACCGTTTATTACAGCTTTATGATTGTTTGCAGCTTTCAGTGTAATGGTCTTGTTAGCATCAAATTCAAAGATGCCGTTATAGATACCGTCTCCAAGCCTCAATTCATCATTTGTAGCAGCGGCATCGAATGCTTTTTGCAGGTTACCATAAACAGTTGAGGTTGTATTGTTTGTGATAAAAGGAACAGTCTCACCGTCAATAACAATAGTAACGTTTTCATTGCCACCCTTGATATTCCACAAAGAACTGCCACTGAATTCACCAACACCATACCCTGTTGCTGTAGAGTTTGAAATATTAACTGTAAACTTATTTCCTTGAATGCTGTTTACATCAATAGCAGAGACAGGTTTACCGTTACTGGTGTTTCCTGTCTTTGATGCATTAAATGTACAACTGTTTATAATTATAGAATATTCAATATTTGAAGTCTCTGCATACACTTGCAAAGCCTTACCCTCTGAACTTAAGAATGTACATCCGTTGAATGTACAGTTTCCACTATAAGTGTAAAGGTAATCATTCAAAGGATCTATTGTACAGTTATTAAAGGTGTTGTTCTGCATAGCATGGTATCCACCAATAACCTTACAATTTTCAAAAGTCACACTATTGGCAGCGCCAAAGGAACCAGTCATATAATTATTGTTTGTCTCATATGTCAGATCTTTAAATTTAACATCAAGATTTGTCGCATAATTACCAGGAAGAGCATTATTATTCCATGCATTATTAGTACCATTTAAGATAGTGTTTTCACCCTCTCCCATAAATGTAATTGTACCGGTTGCATTGTTTTTGAGTGCAATACCTTGTGGGATGTTGTATTCACCTACAGCAAGGTTTATAACATCGCCATCAACTGCGTTTGCAAGAGCTTTTTCAATAGAAGCATAATATACGCCATTCAATTCAACAGGAAGTGCATTACCATTGTTGTACTCACCATCAAACTCTTCATCAATAACTATATTAAAATTAACATCTCCTGTTAATAACTTACCAATGATGTTTGTACGCCAGTTGCGTTGAACGGGAACTGCATTTAAACCATCTGAAAAAACGATATTATTTCCGTTTTCAGGTTTAAATATGAACTCCAAATCTTCCAATATTGCTTTTGCTTCATCAACAAGGATGTAGCTCATTGAAAGATATTTATAACTTTCTTTAGTTCCGTCATTATTCAAATCAACTGTTAATTGTTCATTTGGAATATTACCAAAAGTATATGTTACCTCTTGTTCTCCACTAACGCTACCATCTAAAAGATTAATCTGAGTGTAAGCGTTTTTAAGAACTACTTGCGATTTTTCGATTTTAATACCTGAAGCTAAGGCATAATTCCAATCTTCTGCTTCATAAACTCCAACATTAATCTGTGCAAAAGGACGTTTAAGTTCAACATCAATTTCAGTATCTCCATTAACTGTAAATTCAACAGAATTGAAGAAAGCATCACGACAATCATTGTTATTTTCATCATTGTAACTCACGGATACTTTCATGTCATCTGATACGGTATAAGCATCACAATCACTATCTTGTGCCCAAAAAGCTACTTGATAAGTCTGACCTTTTGCTAATGTAATAGTTTCTGTATGACCAGTCAAAAGATCTGTTAAATCACTTTTAGCAACTTGTGCTATTGTAGAAATTCTGTTACCGTTTTCATCAAATACAGAATATACAAGTCTGTCGGCTTTTGTACCATCACTGATAGCACGGGTAACAATACCACCTTCGAGACCAAGCGAGAACGTCACTTGAGCCTCATTTCCTGACTGAACCACATCCAGTTCGTCATTCGAACACGATGTTGCCAGCAACATACCTGCTGCTGCGAACATACCTAAGAATAATTTCTTGTTCATCTTTGAAAAATTTAATTGTTATACAAATAGTTATTTTGATTTTCTTGTTTCTTAATGTTTGCCACATCCCTTGTGGATGTCGCACCCA
>SUXM01000026.1 GCA_015060925.1 Parabacteroides distasonis | reverse complement strand
AATAGAATAGAAAAATATTTATGAAAAATAATTGTAGGAATAAAAACTATATGTATTTTTGCAGTGTGAAAATGACCAAAAAAAACGATCGTTTTTTTTGGTCATTTTTGTTTTAGTAACTTTCTCATATACAATAAATTGCCGCTTTCAACAAAGTCCTTTAGAGAAAAGCAGGAGAAGTATTCCCTTATAGCAGCACTTCCACTCAATACACTGAATATAAGATAGTTATAATCACTAAAGAGTTTAAGGCTTTTAACTAAGGAAAAACCAAAAGCCGGTTTTTTCTTCAAATAAACAACCTTCTACTATCAAAAGTGTTTCTTTTTCTTAAAAAGAGCCATAAAGTGACCCTTATTAATTAAGGTATAAGGAATATTTCTATTTCCAACTACGTCCGACCTAATCCGGATTACATCGGACGTAATGCAACATTACCTCCGATGTAATTTCCATAAAAAAACATTATAGAGACCGATAACGTTTAGATTTACCTTATCTTTGTCCCATTAATTTGAATAGAAGAGAAGATTTATGAATAAAGCATTACATCAAATGGGAGAATATGTACTACTGATGGGGAAATGTATCTCTGTCCCCAATCGCTGGAGCATGTTCTTCAAACAGTTGATCAAAGAGATCTACAAGTTAGGAGTGGATTCTCTTTGGATCGTGGTGATCATCTCCGTCTTCATCGGTACGGTTATCGCGATCCAGATTTCGTTGAACATCAGTTCACCATTGATCCCGAAGTTTACCATCGGTTACACCACACGTGAAATTATCCTGTTGGAGTTTTCCTCCTCCATCATGTGTCTGATCCTTGCCGGAAAGGTAGGCAGTAACATCGCCTCAGAGATCGGGACGATGCGTGTCACCGAACAGATCGATGCGATGGAGATCATGGGGGTCAACTCGGCAAACTTCCTCATCCTCCCGAAGATGGTGGGCATGATGGTATTTATCCCTGTATTGGTGATCTTCAGCATGTTCACCGGCATCTTGGGCGGTATAGCCGCCAGCTATTCAGCCGGGACAAACATGACGCCTGCCTCCTTTGAATATGGGTTGCAGTTCTATTTCACCGAGTTTTATATCTGGTACTCCATCATCAAATCGGTTGTGTATGCCTTTATCATCTCTTCCATTGCCGCCTATTTCGGTTACAATGTGAGGGGGGGAGCCTTGGAAGTGGGTAAAGCCAGTACAAACGCCGTTGTGATGAGCAGTGTGATGATTCTGCTTGCCGATGTAATTATGACAAACTTAATGTTGACGTAAGAGATGGTAGAGGTAAAACATATTACGAAGTCCTTTGAAGGACGTACAGTACTGAACGACATCAGTGCAGTGTTTGAAGATGGCAAAACCAACTTGATTATCGGCCGAAGCGGATCGGGAAAGACGGTACTTATCAAAAACATCATCGGATTGATGCATCCGGAATCGGGAGAGATCCTGTATGACGGACGAGATTTGACCGCAATGAACAAGCAGGAGTTGAACCTGTTACGCCGGGAAATGGGCATGTTGTTCCAAGGTTCTGCCCTGTTCGACAGCATGACGGTATTGGAGAATGTGATGTTTCCTTTGGATATGTTCTCCAACGACACCTACAAAGACCGATTGAAACGTGCCCAATTCTGTTTGGATCGTGTCAACCTATCCGAAGCCGGACACCTATATCCTTCAGAGATCAGTGGAGGGATGATGAAACGTGCGGCCATTGCTCGTGCCATCTCGTTAAACCCGAAGTATCTGTTCTGCGACGAACCAAACTCCGGATTGGATCCGAAAACCTCCTTGATTATCGATGATTTGATTCATGACATTACGGCTGAATATAAGATGACGACTATCATTAACACACACGACATGAACTCGGTGATGAACATCGGGGAAAACATCATCTTCATCAAAGAGGGTGTCAAAGAATGGCAGGGTAATAGCCAGGAGGTTATCACCTCCAATAACAAAGCGCTCAACGATTTTATCTTTGCGTCTGACCTGTTCCGCAAGGTAAAAGAGGTGGAAGAAAGCGAAATCAAAGAACATAATCATATAACAAAGAAATGAAAATTAAAAGTTTACTGGCAATCGTACTATTAGGCTGTCTGTTACTTCCGCTAACAGCTGCAGAGAAAAAGGGAAAACGTATTGTGTATATCGGTGACTCTATTACCGACGGAAACTGGGCTTGCTTGAACGGAAAGAAATCTTCCGATCGCAAACACAAAGAATGGGATAAGAACCATGTATTCGGAAGTGGCTATATGTATTTGTGTGCCGCACACTATATGGCAACCGAACCTGAGAAGGAATATGAATTCTTCAACCGAGGTATCTCCGGCCATGAATTGGTGGAATTGGAAGATCGTTGGCAAGAAGATGTGATCGACATGAAACCGGACGTATTGTCTGTCTTGGTCGGCATCAATGATGTACAGACACACCTCAACCGCCACCCGGGTGAACCGTTTGACATCGAGGGATGGGAAAAACGTTACCGTAAATTATTGGATCAAGCTTTACAGGCAAATCCGAACCTGAAAATCGTATTATGCACTCCTTTCCTATTCCGTGCAGGAGGATTTGATAAAGAGAACTATCCGGAAAGAGAAAAGATGGTTTACCAATGTATTGCTGTCATTGAGAAATTGGCAAAAGAATACCAAATTGTTTGCGTACCTTACCACAAATTATTCAATGACTTGGTAAAGAAATTTCCGAATACACCGAATACTTATTGGTTGTGGGACGGTTGTCATCCGACACCTGCTGCACACAGTTATATGTCTAAATTGTGGATTAAATTGGCTAACAAAGCTGGCTACATGAAGTAAGCCGTTCCTTTTAAAATAAAGGCATAAAAAAAGCAGTGAGTTAATGACTCACTGCTTTTTTTATCTTATTTAATATCCAAACAACTCCTCTTTTGTTACTCGTTGGATCGGACCATATTTAGACAAGCTCTTGATGTCCAAATCCTTTTCGTCACCCAATATACAATAGATATAGGTGCGGTCTTTTACCCACTTTTCCTGGAACGCCTTGATCTCCGGCAAAGTCATGGTCTGTATCTTTTCATACAAATCTTTACGGCTATCCGTTGTCAAACCTAAATCTTGTGCATCCAAATAAGACCACAATACCTCAGCTTTAGTTACACGATCTGTACGTAAACGGGTAATCATCGCCTCTTTTGCCAAGTTGAATGCCTTTTCTGATTCCGGCATATTGTTGATAATCTCATCAAAAGCCTTCATAGCATCAATCATCTTGTCATTCTGAGTAGCGATGAATGTACGATAAACATACGGATACTTCAACTTAGACGGGACAATCATAAACGCACCGGCTGAGTAAGCCAAACCACGTGCTTCACGCATTTCCTGGAACACGATCGCATTCATTCCACCACCGAAATACTCATTGTACATATCCAAGGTAGGCTGGATAGCCGGATCAAATTTCTCTCCTCTGTTAGAAATTGCAGAGAAATAGATCTGTTTTGCATCGTATTGAGCCAACAACACCTTGCTTTTCGGTGTTTCCTGTTGTTCAAAAGTGATGCCAGCCGGAACCGGTTGCAACTGTTCAGGTACATTGTGATACTGTTTGATAATATCCAATACCGCTTCCGGTTTTTCCGGTCCATAGTAAAGGATCTTATGTTCAAAGGTGTTGATCTTATGGATACGATCTACCAACTCCTGCGGGTTCATCTGTTTCAACTCGGCAGAGCTTAACACATTGGTATAAGGAGATTTCGGTCCCCAAATAGCATACTGCACCAAGCTATTGAAGTTCTGTCCTTGGTTCAACTTCGCATCCACACGGTTCTTAATGATATCAGCAGCCAAATTAGCGTATGCCTCTTTGTTTACTTGAGCATCAGCCAAAATTTCTTCAAACAAAGCCATTGCTTTCGGCATATTTTCTTTCAATCCCTGCAAGGTCACATACGAACGTTCTGCACCGGAAGATACTCGGAAATAACAAGCCAAACGATAGAACTCTTCGTTGATTTCCTTCAAGCTCTTCTTAGATGTACCCAAATATTTCATGTATTGCACAGCCGTACTCATCGCTTTGTCGTTGTTGTTGCCCATTTCAAAGACATACACCAACGTAAACAGGTCATTGGTTGTGTTTTCCTTATACAACACCGGGATATTGGATTTGGCTGTCAACTTCTGCAAATCCTTTTCATAATCCAAGAATACCGGTTCGATCGGTGCGACTTGAGAAGCCTGTATCTCTTTCAAGAAGGCACTTGCACTGTCACGATTCATGACAATCGGAGTGATTTGCGGCTTATCAATCTTCTTTTCGTTCGGGTCTTGTCCCTGTTTCTTATACACCAACGCATAGTTGTCACCGAAGTATTTGTTGGCAAAATCCACAATCTGTTGTTTGGTAATCTTGCTCATACGATCTAAGGCTTCAACCTCATCTTTCCATTCGGTTCCATTGATGAAAGCAGAAACAAACATATCCGCACGTCCACCATTATCTTCCAAATAAGACATCTGAGCCAACTTATAGTTGTTCATAGCAGCTTCCAACAGACCTTCATCAAACTCACCTTTCTTCAGCTTTTCAATTTCAGCCAAAAGAAGATCCTTTACTTGATCCAAAGTTTGTCCCTGTTTCGGACGACCACTCATCACAAATGCGTTATGGTCAGCCATTCCGTATGTACCAGCATAACAGCTCAACACCTTTTGCTGCTGAATCAAATCCACATCCAACAATCCGGCCTTGCCATTGTTGATAATCTCACCGGTCAAGCTCAACAAGTCCTGTTCAGGAGAGTTTGCACCCGGGAAACGCCAACCCAAAGTCACATTCTCTGCATCCAATCCCAATACCTCTTTCACAATCGTTTCCTTTACAGGAGACTCTTGTGCAATTGGCAATTTAGGTAGATTTGGATTCGGTTTCATGTGACCGAAATATTTATCAATAGTAGCAATCATCTGATCCGGATCAAAATCCCCCGACAAACAGATGGCCATATTGTTAGGTACATACCAAGTCTTATGGTAATTCTTGATATTGGTGATTGAAGGGTTCTTCAAGTTTTCTTGTGTTCCCAATACAGTCTGTGTACCATACGGATGATCTGGGAACAAAGCATTTAAAACAGCTTCATACACTTTACGGCCATCACTCGTCAAAGACATGTTCTTTTCTTCATAAACCGTTTCAAGTTCTGTATGGAAACCACGAATCACATTGTTTTCAAAACGGTCTGCCTGAATCTTTGCCCAGTTTTCAATCTGATTGGAAGGAATATCTTCCACATAAACAGTTTGGTCAAAACCGGTATAGGCATTTGTACCGTTTGCCCCGATTGCCGCCATCAACTTGTCATATTCGTTAGGGATAGACAACTTAGATGCTTCATAAGAGATACTGTCAATCTGATGATAGATAGCAGCACGCTCCTTCTCATCGGTTGTTTTACGATAAACCTCAAACAATTGTTCAATCTGATCCAACAACGGCTTTTCTAACTCATAGTTTTGTGTTCCGAACTTCTGTGTTCCTTTGAACATCAAATGTTCAAAATAGTGAGCCAAACCGGTTGTTTCAGCCGGGTCATTCTTTCCACCCACACGCACAGCGATGTAAGTCTGAATACGTGGAGTCTCTTTGTTTACAGTCATATAGACTTTCAAGCCGTTATCCAAAGTATAGATACGTGCTTTCAACGGATCATTAGGGACTGACTCGTAGGTATACGGGGAAGTTCCTGTACATGCAACAGCCATCAACAGAACGACAGCCAACTGCACTAACTGAATCATTTTACTCATTTTCATATCTGATTAATTAAAGACCAAAGGCTTCTTTTACTTTATCTACATAATCTAACTTTTCCCAAGTGAACAATTCCACCTCGCAAACAGTCGGTTCCGGATTATAACGAGAGGTAAAAGTCTTTGTCACTATTTGAGGTTGACGTCCCATGTGTCCATACGAAGCTGTTTCCCGATAAATCGGATTACGCAACTTCAAACGTTCTTCAATAGCTTTCGGACGCATATCAAACAGATCCCATACTTTTGCTGCAATCTCCCCATCCGTCATCTTTACATTAGAACGACCATAGGTATTGATAAAGATATTCATAGGCTTAGCCACACCGATTGCATACGATACCTGTACAAGTATTTCATCTGCCACACCGGCTGCCACTAAATTCTTAGCGATATGACGAGCAGCATACGCAGCAGAACGGTCTACTTTGGAAGGGTCTTTTCCGGAGAAAGCGCCACCACCATGCGCCCCTTTACCTCCGTACGTATCCACGATAATCTTACGGCCGGTCAAACCGGTATCACCATGAGGACCACCTATCACGAACTTTCCGGTAGGATTCACATGATATACAATATCATCATTAAACAAAGCCTGGACATGCGCCGGATATTTTACTTTCACACGAGGGATTAATATCGTTCTCACGTCTTCTGAAATTTTCTGTTGCATAGCTTTGTCCGCCTCTTCTTGCGTCATACCTTCAGCATTGACAAACTCATCATGTTGTGTGGAAACAACAATGGTATCAATACGTAGAGGTGTACCATTATCGGCATACTCTATTGTCACCTGACTTTTGGCATCCGGACGAAGATAGGGCATCAAATCACCCTCTTTCTTTCTAATCTCAGCCAATTCCCACAACAAACTATGTGACAAATCCAATGCCAACGGCATGTAATTTGCAGTTTCATTGGTTGCATAACCGAACATCATTCCTTGGTCACCGGCTCCCTGATTGTAAGGATCTTCACGTTCAACGCCACGATTGATGTCATCACTCTGTTCATGGATAGAGGAGAACACACCGCAGGATTTTGCTTCAAACTGGTATTCACTTTTGGTGTAACCAATTTCTTCAATGACGCCACGGGCTACTTCCTGAACATCTACATAAGCACTTGATTTAACTTCTCCAGCCAAAACAACCTGCCCGGTTGTCACAAGGGTTTCGCAAGCAACTTTCGAATTCTTGTCATAAGCCAAGAACTCATCAAGCAAAGCATCCGATATCTGGTCGGCTACTTTATCGGGGTGTCCTTCTGACACCGATTCGGAGGTAAATAAATAACTCATTACTTTTGTATTCTTCTTAACTATTTATTATTTCTTCTTCGTATTACGCAAAGCTTTCTTGTATTTAAAACCGGCTTTCCACTTGGCAGAGTCAGAACCATGTGTCCCACGTAAAAAATCAGAAAACTTTATTTTCTTTTCTCCGGAAGTTTCCTCTTTAGCCTTCTTCTTAAAGACCATGCCACCTCCCGTCATTATTTTTTCTATATCATTCATATCTGTTCGTTTAAATCTTTCATGCAGACTTTCAATACCGGATGGACTAAAAATGGAGCAATTTCAGATAAGGGTTCCATTACAAATTTCCGCTTACTCATCAAGGGATGCGGGATTTGCAAATCTGCCATCTCTAAAACAATATCATCATACAACAAAATGTCTATATCAACGACCCTATCTTGATAAAAGCCTTCGCTTTTTTTCGTCCGTCCTAATTCTTTTTCTATCTCCTGAGTAATCTCCAACAAAGAATGAGGGGCATGATCCGTCCTTATTTTGACTGCAGCATTTAAGAATTTATTCTCGGAATCGTATCCCCAAGGTTCAGTTTCATAGAAACCCGAAAGGGCGAGAACATCTCCCACCCTTTCAGCTATCAAAGCTGCAGCTATTATCAAATTCCGTCTTTTGTTTCCCAGATTGGTTCCTAAACCAAGATATACGACAGCCATTCCCCTGTTTCTCTTTATAAAATCAACATGGCATCCCCATAAGCTCCGAAATTGTACTTCTCTTTCAGAGCCATATCATAAGCCTCCATAATCAAATCATAACCACCAAAAGAGGCAGTCATCATCAACATAGTCGAATATGGTAGATGGAAATTGGTTACCATACTGCTTGCCACAGTGAAATCATAAGGAGGGAATATAAACTTATTCGTCCAACCTTCATATTCCTTCAAATGTCCGTCAGTACTTACAGCAGTTTCAATCGCACGCATAACCGATGTACCAACTGCACAAATACGATTTCCATTATCTTTTGCCTTGTTTACGATCTCAACAACATCTTTATTCACTAACATCTGCTCAGAATCCATCTTATGCTTAGTCAAATCCTCCACGTCAATTTCCCGGAAGTTTCCTAAACCGAAATGCAAGGTCAAATAGGCAAACTTACAATCTCTAATCTCCAAACGTTTCATCAATTCACGGCTGAAGTGCAAACCTGCAGCCGGTGCTACCACCGCACCCTCTTCAGTAGCAAAAATATTCTGATAACGTTCCTCATCTTCCGGCTCTACAGGTCTATCAATATACTTAGGAAGCGGAGTTTCTCCTAAGGCATACAACGCACGTTTAAACTCATCATGATTCCCATCATAAAGGAAACGTAATGTACGGCCTCTTGAAGTGGTGTTATCTATGACCTCTGCGACCATCGAATCATCTTCTCCAAAATATAACTTGTTACCTATACGGATCTTACGGGCAGGATCTACCAACACATCCCACAATCGAAACTCTTCATTCAATTCACGCAACAAAAAGACCTCTATACGCGCACCGGTTTTTTCCTTATTTCCATACAGACGAGCCGGGAATACACGTGTATTATTAAAAATAAACACGTCATTCTCCCCATAATAGTTCAATATATCTTTGAATATCTTATGTTCAATCTCTCCGGTCTTTCGGTTAACAACCATCAAACGCGATTCATCTCTATTTTTCGCTGGATGTAAAGCGATTAACTCTTGTGGTAAATTAAATTTGAATTTCGACAACTTCATAATATAATTTCTTTTTTTCTATGACTATTCTTTTAGTTCTCTTCCTCCAAAACGATATGCTCTTCCAAAAAAGAGTCAATATCCTCCGGAGACATACATTTATCTAAAGTAACATCGCCTATCCGAGTCCGTTCAAGTGCAATCAAATGTGCTCCAGACTCCAATGCCACCCCTATATCACGTGCCAAAGCACGAATGTATGTACCCTTACTACATACAACCCGAATCTTAATGACCGGTAAATCACAAGTCAACAACTCCAGCTCATCAATAATAAGTGTTTTCGATTTCAATTCAACCTCTTCCCCTTTACGAGCCAATTCATACGCACGTTTCCCCTCAATCTTACAAGCAGAAAAGACCGGTGGGACTTGCTGGATGGTACCAATAAAAGTTTGTAAAACCCTCTCTACCAATTCCCGTGTGATATGTTCGGTAGGATAAACAGCATCCACCTCTTTCTCCAAATCAAAAGAGGGAGTTGTTTCTCCTAATTTCAAGGTAGCAACATACTCCTTGGTCTGATACTGAAACTCATCAATCCGTTTGGTTGCTTTTCCCGTACAGACAATCATCACTCCGGTTGCCAATGGATCCAATGTCCCGGCATGACCAACCTTTATCTTTTTTACCTTTAATTTCCGGGATAGTTTATAACGAAACTTATTGACCAAATCAAAAGAGGTCCATCTTAAAGGTTTATTGAAAAATAAAACTTCTCCTGCTATAAAATCCATGCCTATTTAAATAATGTACAAGCAATCGTTATTAAACCTGCAATAGCACAATAAATAGCAAAATAGATCAATTTCCCTTTCTTTACTATATTTATCATCCACTTACAAGCGATACAACCGGAAACAAAAGCTGCTAAAAAACCGACAACTAAAGAAACCATCGGAATATCTCCGGCAATATCTTCCCCTTTTACCATTTTTACAACATCTAATAATGCCTCGCCTAAAATCGGAGGGATAACCATTAAGAAAGAAAACTGAGCCATTTTAGCCTTATTATTACCCAACAATAAGCCAGTCGCTATGGTCGTACCCGAACGTGAAAGCCCCGGCATCACAGCACACGCTTGAGATAACCCAATAATAAAAGCATCACGCATGGATATATTTTCTTTCTGACGAGGTTTTGCATAATAAGAGAATGTCAATAAAGCGGCTGTTAATAACAACATACAACCTACAATCAACAATCCTGAGCCAAAGATTGCTTCAACCGTATCTTTAAAAAAGACACCAACAATACCGATAGGAATCATTGATACCAAAATATTACAAGCATAACGTGTCTCTGGATTCATCTGGAATTTAAATAAACCTTTGAATATCCATTCAATCTCTTTCCACAAAACGACCAATGTACTAAAGACTGTTGCAACATGCACAACAATGGTAAATGCTAAATTTTCTTCCCCCTCTATACCAAATAAAGTAGACCCTATCGTCAAATGTCCACTACTACTTACCGGTAAATATTCTGTTAATCCTTGAATCAGGCCTAATATCAAAGCCTCCAACCAACTCATTCTATCGTATCCCCCTTCTTGCTATTTTTCAAAATACCAACAAACATCAAAACAAAACCGATTAATGTAACAACAGGTGCTACTACAATTCGGCGTGAGCTAAAAATTTCAGCATTAAAACCGGCAGGATCTTCCGAACCTCCTCCACTCATCAATATAAAACCAACCGCTATAACCACAACGGCAATAGTAATCCAAATAAAGTTTTCTTTTCCAAATGCAAAATCTCTTTTAGCCATAAAGCTTACACATAATATAATTTATCAATACTCATTCTTAAATATTTATTTACCGCAAAGTAGGTAGCCAATACTGATAAAAGAACTCCCATTAGTAAAATACCCGCATAGGCTATTAACAGGACGTTCATGTCTAATAATTGAATAAAACCAGATAATTCATTTTGCAGATAATACAAAGATCCTGTTAACAACAAAATAGCGACAAAAGAGGCCCATATACCACTCACTACATTATACCAAAGGAAAGGACGACGTATAAATCCAGCTGTAGCCCCAACCAACTTCATCGTATGAATCAAAAAACGTCGAGAATAAATAAGCAACCGAATGGTATTTCCTATCAACACAAATGAGATAACCATCAAAACAACAGCAAATGCAAACAATATCAAACTAACTCGTTTTACATTATCATTAACCAACTGCATCATATCTTTCCGATAAAGCAACTCTGATACAGATGTATATTTTTTTATCTTCTTTTCGATAACCAACAAGCTGTCTGGATTTGCATAATCAGCATGCAACTTTACCTCAATAGAGGCTTGAAGAGGATTAAAACCCAAAAAGGTTTCCGGATTTTCACCTAATTCTTCTTCTAACTCCTTTGCAGCCTGTTCCTTAGAAATATATTCTGTTGACTTAATAAAAGGAAATGCATTAAGCGAACGTTGCATCTTCTTTATCTCACTTTCTTTCTGATTATCCTTTAAAACAATTGAAAAAGAGATGTTTTCTTTTACATAAACAGAGAGTTTATTACCTAACAATCCTATTAAAAATATCAATCCCAAAAGAAACAGTACCAAAGAGATACTTATTATGGAAGTCATACGGGAATGAAAAAAAGAGACTGTTCCCACCTTGTTATTTCCAGCCATCAGATGCGATCTTATAGTTACCACTCAACAAAACAGCAGCGTATAACGCATATACACCCTAATTTTTTTGCAAAAGAACAAATAATTTATGAGATAGAAATATATTTACAATTCTTTAACCATAATAGATAGGCGATATACAAATAAAAAGAGGCTGCCTACAAATAGACAGCCTCCATATAAAGTGAAATAAGAATTCTATTTTTTAATCACTTATCTTGCAACATTTGCCCAATGCGGGTTAGTCTGAGTTTCTTTATCAGGAATTTCCCAAGTCATGTGCTCGATAGTAACCGCATTTGTACTCCAGTGGTTAGAACCGCTGTATACAGGAGCTTGATTCCAACGTTTGTGGTTCCAGAAGTTCCAACCGTTTTCACCCCAACATTCGATTCTCCATTGCAATTTACACATATCCAATGTAGACATACCTGCCATTGTGTTGTCGCATGTCATAACCGGAGCACCTGCTTTAGTACGTGCAGCCAATAATTTGTTCAATGTGTTCTTTGCTTCAGCATCGTTACCACTCTGAGCATATGCTTCAGCCAACATCAATACAACTTCTGATGTACGGAACAAGATTTCGTCAGAATTTGATTTGTCATGACGACGTTCTGATTGGTCAGATGCAATAGTTGCAGCCCACTTCAAAGAAGTATATGCAGGAACTTTTGTCGGATACCAAGTTGTATCACCGCTGATAATTGCAAAGTATGGGAATGTTACATCTGTTGCAGTATAACGTTCTTTACGATAGTCGTTATCTGACATTTTTGCCCACAATGCATTATCAATCTGGAAGTATGCATTACCTGTCATATCAGAACCGTTTGCAAACGGATTGAAGTAACCCCAGTGGTAAATATTACCATCATTATCCCAACCGAAGATTGTTTCCGGGTTCTTAGCTACACTTGTAAATGCATTGTCATCAGATCTCATATCATCAGTCTTTGCACAAATACCAGCAACGCGAGTGTTAGAAATACCGTAGTTTTCTTCTTTGATGAAAGCCCAGTTATAAGCGTTCATTACATCGTTAGCAGCTGTAATAGCAGTCTGATAGTTACCAGTCCACATAGCAGCTTTTGCCAAGAAGTATTGAGCCACACCACAGTCGATATCATAACATTCAGCACCTGTTGTACCGATAGTATAACCACCTGTACCCATTCCTGATTCCTTGAACAAGCGAACAGCATCGGTCAAGTCCTTGATGATGAAGTTCCAAGTTTCCGTTGCAGAAGAAGGCGCTACAGTTTCGTTATAACCGTATGTAGTATAAATCGGCATACCGTGTCCGGCCTGTCCACCATGCAAATATGCTTTAGTGAAACGTTCCATCAACTGCATATAACCCATACCACGAATTACCAAAGCTTGAGCTTTGTATTGTTTCAACAAACCACTACCACTTTTTTCGATCAATTCATCAGTCAAATACATCAAGATGTTGTTTGCTTTACTGATAGAGATAGAAGGTGAGCCCCAGTATCCGAAACATTCAGATTCACGGTCAGAATCCCAATATTGCAAATCCTGGCTGTTTCTATAATATTGTCCCCAACCAGAAGAGTGACGAGCACCGTCACCATAAACGATATCACCTGTCTGTAAGTTACGATAAACATTGTTGTGAACAAACTCGTTATCGATAGACATATTGGAGAAACCTCCTGACATGATTGAACCACGATAACACAAATAACTCTTCAAACCGGCAGCCAAACCTCCGAAAATCAATTGCTGTTCTTCCGGAGTACCGTCAATCAAAAGATCTTCGATCTGCTCATCCGTCAATTTGGTCGGATCTGTAAGATCCAATTTGGAATCACATGCAGTAAAAGCTGTAACAGCAGCCAAAGCACCGCAGATATTTCTGATATATTTTTTCATTTTTACTTCGCTTTTAAATTAAATTAGAATTCAAGATTTAGACCAAGAGATACAGTACGCATAGTCGGATATACATACTGACCAACTTCCAAACCACCTGTCATAGACATCGCTGGGTCAACACCCTTCTTAGCTGAGATATACCACAAGTTATCAGCTGAAGCATAGAAACGAAGTTTGCTGATACCCACTTTGTTCAAGATAGCTTTCGGCAAAGTATAACCTAAAGTGATGTTCTTCATACGCAAGTAAGAAGCTGAGAACAATGACATATCTGTGTACTTCCAAGAACCTGTAGTTGAACCATCATAATAAGCTGAAGAGCTGTTTGAAGCCCACTGCATTGGGAAGAATGCATCTTGGTTTTCAGGAGTCCAAGTGTTACCGATCAAATCAGTTGACTGAGGTTGTGCACCACGAGACAAATAAGAAGAACGATACAAACCGTTAGCATATTCAACAGACAAGAACTGTCCACCGATCTGATAAGCAAAAATTGCCTGGAAGTCGAAATCTTTGTAACGAAGAGAAGTAGTCAAACCACCAATCCAATCAGGAGTTGCGCTACCCATTTCATATAATGAAGCATCAGCAGCAACTGTAGTCTTCACATTTTCACCGATTTGTTTACCAGCATAACGACCACCTGAAGCATTGTTGTTTACGTCAGCGTAAGTTACACGGTGCCAGTACTGTGGCAAACCTGATTTTTCATCCACACCTGCATATTTGTACAAATACAAGTTGTACCAGTCACGACCTTCACCACGAAGATAGAAAATACCGGATGCGTTACCTGTACCTGCAGCTGACCAACCTTCACCGTTAGCAGTCCATGTTCCATCAGGAAGATCATCTGTTGCATTCGGAGCCGGGATAGTTGTTTCAGGAACAGAAACCAAAGTAGTTCTGTAGTGAGTACCATTGATACCTACTGTCCAAGACCAATCTTTTGTATTGATGATAGTAGCAGACAAATCGATTTCAAAACCACGGTTGCGAAGTTTTGCAGAGTTACGTTGACGAGTTGTGTTACCAGAGTTAGCCAAGATAGAAACCGGTTCATTAAAGAATGAGTTAGTTGTCAAACTGTTATAGAAGTCCAATGTACCTGACAAACGGCCACCCAATACAGTGAAGTCCAAACCAACGTCAGTTGTATGTACATTTTCCCAAGTCAATTCTTCGTTAACCAAACCACCATAACCGATAGAATATTCTTTAGCTGTACCTGTACCGTTTGATACTGTATTCCAAGTTGCCACACCGTAAGTCCAAGTATGGTTACCATAGTTACCAATACCGTTCTGGTTACCGATCACACCATAGCTTAAACGAACTTTTGCGTTATCCAACCAACTCTTAGTACCTTCCATGAATTCTTCAGAGGTGAATCTCCAACCACCACCAACAGAGTAGAATACACCCCATTTATCTTTCGCGAACTTAGAAGAACCGTCAGCACGTAATGATCCAGACAAGTAGTATTTGTCATCATAGATATAGTTTGCACGAGCCAAATAAGATTCCATACGAACATCAGACAAACTCCAACCCGGGTTAGAGAAAGTTGTAATGTTAGAATAACGTCTTACGAAGTTACCCGGAGAAATATAGTTCGGAATCAATTCATCAGAAGAACCCCATGTCAATTGTTCATAATGGTTGTCATTGTATTCGTGACCCACCATTGCATCCACATGATGTTTACCGAAGTCTTTGTTATAGCTTAACAATTGTTGAGAGTTGATAATTGTACGGCCATATTTGTTAATCATGATACCACCGATACCCTGACCTAAAGCACTCAAGCTGTTACGATATTTCAACAAACGGTTATTGTGTTGATCGATAGAGAAGTTTATAGTTGCTTTGAAATCACCGAACATGAAATCTGCATATAGACGAGAAGTCCACAAATCAACCTTGTTTTCATTGATGTTACTATCGATATCATAAAGAACGTCTGCAGCGGTACGGTTACCGTCTGTTTGACCTACCGGAGAATAAGTAGAATTTGCATAACCGGCTTCCACTTTTTCACCATTTTTATCCAATACATAACCACCGATTGAACCATCAGAGTTCTTTTCACGAGCCCATACAGATACGATTGGGTGAGTTGCATTCACATACATCATCACGTTACCTGTTGCAGCACCCGGGTTACGACCCCAACGAGTTGACATTGAGTTCAATTCAGAGTTAGTGTAACCAACATTAGCACCAATCTTTAACCATTTGAATAGTTCAGCATCCACACTTGCACGACCTGTGTAACGTTTAAAGTCTGAAGCACGAACGAAAGATGGTTCATCCAAATAACCTAAAGATGCATAGTATTTAACCTTGTCTGTACCACCGCTGGCTGAGATATCATACTGTTGACGGAAACCGGTACGTAACAATACATCGTCATATCTGTCATCACCAGTATATAAAAACTGAGCATTCGGATTCAATTTACCATCTGTACCTACCAAGTAAGCGCCAGACATAGTAGCAGCTGCTGTAGCACCTGAACCTGCCGGAGTATAGATAGCACCCGGTACGTTGTAAGCCATCCAGTTACCTAAACCGTTACGAGTAAAGTTGGTTTCTGAGTTAGCTGCACCGGCTACATAGTTGAACAAGTGTTGGCTGGCAAATTCAGCAGCCTGTTCGTGAGAGTAGTTCGGGTTATGAACGTTTGTATAAGGATAACCATTGGCATCTACGCCCGGCATACCTGTACCGTTCACACCATAACGATAAGAGTTGTAGATAGATCTCCAGTAGTATTCATAGTAATCAGAAGCTTCTTTCATACCTGAAGTATTGAATGCACCTACAGAGTTCCAACCCCAACGAGCATCAAAACCGATACGAGTCTGACCGCTTTTACCCTTCTTGGTTGTTACCAATACAACACCGTTCGCACCACGAGAACCGTAAAGAGCTGTAGAAGCAGCATCCTTCAAGACTGTGATGTTTTCGATATCTGAAGAGTTCAAGTTTGACAACGGGTTTTCGTTCTGAGCAGGAACACCATCGATTACGATCAATGCACTTGCACTACCACCAACTGCAGAACTTACACCACGTACACGGATACCCATATCCTGCCCCGGCTGACCGTCAGTAGAAGCTACTTGCAAACCCGGTACAGAACCTTCCAACATCTTAGATGCAGATGCTGAACTCTGAGCTGTCAACACTTTAGAATCAATGGCACTCATCGCACCTGTCAAGTCTTTCTTCTTGGCAGTACCGTATGCCACAACCACAACTTCTTCAAGTTGTTCAGAATCTTCAACCATGGTTACGTTAATAACCTTCTGGTTGCCTACCACTACCTCTACCGGTTTGAAACCGATGTAAGAGAATTCAATTACTGCCTTACTGCCGCCTGGAACATCAGACAATACGTAAGTACCATCACCTAATGTCATTGTACCAACGGTCGTACCCTTGACAACGACATTCACACCCGGTAGTTCGAAACCTGTGTTATCGACTACCTTTCCCGAGATCGAAACTTGGGCAAATGCTGAGAATCCTACAAATAGGAAACATAGCACGAATAGAATTCGATTTCTCATAATTACTAAACTTTAAATCACTAAATTATTTTAGATTAAACGATTTTACCTTTTTTTAAAAATTCATTATAGCTATAATAAAATATAAACAGCTATAAATCAAAAGATTAAAATTCCTCTAAAAAAATCTCAAACCACTAAATATCTACTACATAACCTTTTATAAAAAGTATAGTTCTATAAGAACTACCAAAGTCGCCTTTTATATGCATACTTAGGCTACAAAATTAATTCATTTTTTCAAAAAAAACAATAATACAAAAAAATAAAAGCCTTATTTTTTTAATATCTTCCTAATATATTTTAACAAAACGCACCATATCCCCCCTTTTTAGAGACTTATACTTCTACCATTAATTCTGAAATTTTCATATACCACTTTAAATGAAAGAATAAATATATAAAGGTGCAGTCTCTTTGTAGGACTATGCACATTATACATATTTCAATAATACTTCAAAAAGGCTCAGAAATTAATCTTAAGATATATAAGATATAAGAGCAATAAACAATGAAGATATTATAATTATAATATGTACGCGCGTAAGAAAGGTAAAATCGAATGTTGGGGTGAAAACGGTTGGAACTTCAGGAACCACAAACGTTGGAACCAAGTTCCTGTATACAGCGGTTCTAACCACTGGAGTACAAATGCGGTTACAATTGAACACATGACATGGGAAATCCCTGATAAGGAAACTCAGACTAACCCGCATTGGGCAAATGTTAACAGATAATTAAGTATCTAAAACTTAATATCATAAAAATAGCCTCACTAATGTGTGAGGCTATTTCTTTTTCTATAATCTACCTTCATTCTACCGGTTCTCCAAAAAGGGTTGCAGAAGAGGCGCGATTTATCTTAACTTTTATAAATTGTCCTACTCGATAGTTCTTTTTATCAAAAATCACCACTTTATTCTGACTGGTACGTCCAAACAATTGTTCACGAGAACGTTTAGAAAATCCCTCTATCAGCACTTCAAATTCTTTGCCAATATCACGTTTGTTACTTTCCTCTGATAATTGATTCTGTAAATCAATCATTCCTTGCAAACGACGCACTTTTTCTTCTTCACTTACAGTATCAGGCAAATGTTTAGAAGCGTACGTGCCTGGACGTTCTGAATATTTAAAAAGGAAAGCACTATCATACCCGACCTCACGCATCAAAGATAAAGTTTCTTGATACTCCTCTTCTGTTTCCGAATGAAAACCACAAAACAAATCAGTAGAGATTGCACAATCCGGAATGATACGACGAATAGCCGCAATTCGATCCAAATACCATTCCCGTGTATATTTCCGATTCATAATCTTCAATATACGAGAACTACCCGATTGTGCAGGGAGATGAATCATCTTACATATATTATTATACTTTTCAATTACATGTAACGTTTCATCACTCATATCTTTGGGGTGAGAGGTTGTAAATCGGACACGCATCTCAGGAACTTCCTGCGCCACTCGTTCCAACAACATGGGGAAAGAAATTTTTTCTCCTGCTTTTTCAAAAAGATATGAATTCACATTCTGTCCCAACAAAGTAACCTCTTTAAATCCTTTATCACGCATATCCCGGATTTCATTCAAGATACTGTCAACATCTCTGCTACGTTCACGACCACGGGTATAAGGCACGATGCAATAGGTACAAAAATTATTACAACCACGCATAATAGAAACAAATCCCGATATATGCCCTCCTCCTAACTTTAAAGGGATCACATCTTTATATGTTTCTTGCGTTGAGAGCTCCACATTTATTGCTTTTTCACCACGTTCTACAGCCCCGACCAAATTCGGCAAATCCATATAAGAATCAGGTCCTACTACTAAATCGGCTTTATGAACCTCTATCAACTCCTCTTTTACACGTTCTGCCATACACCCAAGCACACCAATTATCAGTGTTTTCTTTTTCTTCTTCAACGATTGAAAATATTGAAGACGTCCATAAATCTTTTGTTCGGCATTTTCTCGTACAGAACAAGTATTGACAAAAATCGCATCAGCCTCCTCTATCTTGTCAGTCATAACATAACCATCCATCTGCATAATGGAAGCTACGACCTCACTATCTGCCACATTCATTTGGCATCCATACGTTTCAATGAATAGTTTTTTTTCTCCGATTGCAGCTGTAGATTTTAAGTCTACGCCATTCTCTTGATTCATCATCTTATTTAAATGTTAAAAAATATACTTCTATAAAAAATATCCAGGGGAATACTTGCACAATTTAAATCCGCCCATTATATTTGCACTTGAAAAACGTAAATTTTTTCATAGTTAAGGTTTTGGTTAAATCGAATAGGGGGGGCTGTGAAGTTCCCCCTTTTCTTTTTATTGAGATTATATGATTCCATTTAACCACTTTCTAAAGAATATTTCCTACATTTGAAGTGCAAAAATAATCAAAGTTTATGGAAGTCGAAAATATTGGAGATTGGCTCTATTTCCTATTTATCATCATAGCAGGAATCAGCAGCCTGTTCAGTTCTAAAAAAAAGGGGAAAAAAGTTCAACAGAAAGAACAACCTATAGAGACAGAAATACAGCCGGAAGAAGAAGTTGAGCAACCGGAGAAAGGCTTTTGGGATATTCTTCAAGAGATGCAAAAACAAGAAGAAACAGTTCAACCGAAGCCTCAACCCTCAGTTGTAAAACCTAAAAAGGAAGAACCTTTTCAAAAAGAAGAGTCTTTTCATAAACGACACAAAAATTATCTGAACAAAGAAAGAATAGAAGAAGAGGCTACTTTGCAAGAGATTGAATTAACTCACGCAGCAGAACTTCGGAAAGCTGTTATTTATTCTGAAATATTAAACAGAAAATATTAATTAGCTACATTTTTCATACTTTTGTAAAAACATAATAAAGATTCGAATTTATTAAAAGAACAAATATCATGGCTTTAAGATTTATTACAGCAGAAGAAGCTGCTTCATTCGTTCACCACAATGACAATGTTGGTTTTAGTGGGTTTACGCCAGCCGGATGTCCGAAAGTAGTATCTGGAGCAATAGCAAAAAAAGCAATAGCCGAACATGAAAAAGGAAATCCATTCCAAATCGGAATGTTTACAGGAGCATCTACCGGTGACAAATTGGATGGAGAATTGGCTCGTGCAAATGCCATTAAATTCCGTACCCCTTATCAATCAAATAAAGATTTACGAGCATTATTAAATGCACGTGGTACACAATATTACGACATGCATCTATCAGACTTAGCACAGAGTTTACGCTATGGTTTTTTAGGAAAGATAGATGTGGCCATCGTAGAAGCCGCAGATGTGACAGAAGAGGGAGAAATTATCCCAACAAGCGGTGTAGGTATTCTTCCGACTATTTGCCGCATGGCTGACCGTATTATCATTGAATTGAACAGCCAGCATCCGAAAGAAATCCGTGGCATGCACGATATTTATGAGCCGGCAGACCCTCCATATCGTCGTGAAATTCCTATCTATACCCCTTCAGACCGTATCGGTAGTGATTGCGTAAAAGTAGATCCATCCAAAATTGTCGGTATAGTTCGGACAGATGAAGCCAATGAAGGTGGAGCATTTACTCCGTTAGATGACGTAACCATGTCTATTGGACAGAATGTTGCTAATTTCTTAGTGAATGAAATCAAGGCTGGTCGTTTACCTAAAGAATTTGTACCATTACAAAGCGGTGTAGGAAACGTAGCAAATGCTGTTTTAGGTTGTATGGGAGAAAACAAGGAAATCCCGGCATTCAACGTTTACACCGAAGTAATCCAGGATGCAGTAATCGCTTTGATGAAAGAGGGACGTGTTAAATTTGCCAGTGGCTGTTCATTGTCTGTCAGCAATGAGGTTCTAAATGAGATTTACACCAACTTGGATTTCTTCAAAGATAAATTATTACTTCGTCCACAAGAGATTTCTAACAGTCCGGAAATCGCTCGCCGTTTAGGATTAATCGCTATTAATACAGCTTTAGAGGCTGATATATTCGGTAATATCAACTCTACACATGTATCCGGTACTCGTATGATGAACGGTATTGGTGGTTCAGGCGACTTTACCCGTTCTGCCATGTTATCCATCTTCACGACTCCATCTACCGCAAAAGGAGGTAAGATCAGTGCCTTTGTTCCAATGGTATCCCACTTAGACCATAGTGAACATTCTGTAAAAATCATCATTACAGAATATGGAGTAGCAGACCTACGCGGAAAATCACCAATCCAACGTGCCCGTTGCATCATCGACAACTGTGTACACCCTGATTACAAACCTTTATTAGAAGAATATTTGGCAATGGGTATCAAAGGGCATACTCCTCAAAATTTAAAATGTTGCTTCGCATTCCATGAAGAATTGGCTGCAAGCGGAGATATGCACAATGTAGATTGGAGCAAGTATAACAAGTAAAAAGTAATCATTCATTTGCTTACATAAATAAAAAACTCTCATCCGTGAAGATGAGAGTTTTTTATTTATGTTCATTCCTATTTGTCACTTTGGTTGTTTACCAATATAAGCCAAAATACCGCCATCCACATACAGGACATGACCATTCACGAAGTTAGAAGCATCGGAAGCCAGAAAGACAACCGGACCCATCAAATCTTCCGGATCACCCCAACGGGCTGCAGGAGTTTTAGATACGATAAAAGCATCAAACGGATGGCGAGACCCATCCGGTTGTGTTTCACGCAAAGGAGCAGTCTGCGGAGTCGCAATATAACCCGGTCCGATACCATTACACTGAATATTATATTCTCCATACTCAGAAGCTATATTACGAGTTAACATCTTCAAACCTCCTTTCGCTGCAGCATAAGCTGAAACTGTTTCACGCCCCAACTCACTCATCATGGAACAGATATTGATAATCTTACCATGCCCTTTCTTTATCATCCCTGGGATTACAGCTTTTGCCATAATGAAAGGAGCGGTCAAATCAATATCAATTACTTGACGAAAATCTTCCACATTCATTTCAGTCATCGGTATCCGCTTAATGATTCCGGCATTGTTTACCAAAATATCAATCGTTCCCAATTCCTTTTCAATATCCGCAATCATCACCTTTACATCCTCTTCCTTGGTCACATCACAGATATACCCTTTAGCCTCTATACCTAATGCAGCATAATCAGCCAAAGCTTTATCCATGTGCTCCTGCCCACGGCAGTTAAAAGCGATCTGCGCTCCTGCTTCAGCCAATGCCTGTGCCATCGCAAAGCCAATACCATACGCTGCACCGGTCACCAAAGCGACTTTCCCTTTCAATGAAAAATTAACCATACTTCAATCCTATCGCTTTTTACTTCAAATCAGTAATTAAAGAGAAATCTTGGTCACCATAATCAAGGTTTTCACCACCCATACCCCAAATAAAGGTATAATTATGTGTAGCCGCTGCACTATGGATTGACCATTCTGGAGACAGCACTGCCTGATCCCCCTTCATCCAAATATGGCGAGTTTCATCCACTTCACCCATAAAATGGCATATAGCTTGATCTTCCGGCAATTCAAAATAGAAATAAGCCTCCATACGGCGACTATGAACATGCGCCGGCATAGTATTCCATACACTACCTGGCTTCAATTCAGTCATACCCATTTGCAACTGACAAGTAGGTAACACCTGATTGACAATCATCTTATTAATATTGCGATCGTTAGACATCTCTAAAGACCCCATAGCTGCAACAACAGCCTCAGCCTTTGTCACCTTCTTATCCGGATAGTTACGGTGAGCCGTTGTGGAATTAAAATAGAATTTGGCAGGATTCTGAGGATCTTTACTTTCAAACGTCACCTCACGATCACCAGCACCTAAATATAATGCCTCTTTGAAATCCAATTCAAAGATAGCCTTTCCGGCTTTTACGATACCGGGGCCACCCACATTAAATAAACCGATCTCACGACGAGTCAAGAAATAAGGAGCCTTCAACGGGTCAATAGCTTCCAAATTCAATACCTCATCTACCGGCATAGCTCCTCCTACAACCATACGGTCATACATCGAGTAGACCATATTGACTTCATTCGGAGTAAAGACCTTTTCTATCAAGAAATCGCGACGGATACGTTTCGTATCATAATGCTTTGCATCTTCCGGATGAGAAGCATAACGTAATTCGTAATTTGTTTTCATATATTTTTTACTGTAATAATTTTTTCATTCGCATCAAAGCTTCCACATAATAATAATCCGCATAGCTTAGCGGGACATCCACTTCGCTATTCTTAGGCAAAAAACCGGTTGAATGTCTTAAGATAAAATAGCAATTCTTACCTACCTCTGCCAAATATTCCGGAGAGGTCAATGAACGGATCTGTTGCTCTGCATACTCCAAATAACTCTTTGCTGCATCTGACTGGTCTAATTGACTCAATTCAATCAAGGCAGAGGCCATCACTGCCGCAGCAGATGCATCCCTCGGAGTATTAGGTATATCCGGAGTATCAAAATCCCAATAAGGTATTTTATCTGCCGGCATATTCGGATGATTCATCAGATAATGGGCAATATGCTTTGCCTGTTCCAAATATTCCTTTTTCCCTGTTTCACGTGCCATCATCGTGTATCCATAAATAGCCCAAGCCTGACCACGCGCCCACGCCGATTCATCAGCATACCCTTGATAAGTCATCTTCACATGCGGTTTTCCGGTGATAGTATCATAAGAAACCACATGGTAACAACTATAGTCCGAGCGGAAATGATTTTCCATCGTTTTATCGGCATGTGAAATAGCAATTTCTTTAAAACGAGGTTCCCCACTCGCTTTGGTTGCCCATGATAACAATTCCAAATTCATCATATTATCAATAATGACCGGATATTGCCATTTAGCTTTGTTGAAATCCCACGAACGAATCGCATCAACAGCCGGTTTGTATCGAGTACAAAGCGAAGAGGCTCCCGTCAACATGATATCAACATAAGCCGGATTTCCGGTTAATCGATAACCATTTCCATAACTACAATACAACATAAAGCCGACATCATGGTTATCCGTCACATGTTGCACTTCTACCAAACGGTCAGTAAATAGTTCGGCATATTCCTTTAGTTCAGGAGTAGAATTATGTTCATACAAATACCAAAGAACACCGGGGAAGAAACCACTGCACCACCAATAACAGTCACTTGTTTCCAATTTTCCATCTTTCACACTCTTGGGTAAACGACCATCCTGCTTCTCCAATTCTTTCGCCATTAACAACGATTGTTCTGTTGAGACTCTCAAACCACGTTCAATCACATCCGCAAGCGGCTCTTCTTGAGGATTATTACTACATGAAGGCAATAACAATGCAACCGCCAGCAATGTCAGACTAAAAAGTTTATTCATAAATAATTTAATTAGATAGATTTTTGACAAATATACAGGAATCTCTTTTAAGAAACTTAAAACATCAACTAAAAATTTAAAAGAACAATTGTATATTTACCGCCCAAATCAAACATAATTAACAATTGACAATGAAACGACTAACAGTACTTTGGCTGATTGGCCTCTTTTTTTGTTCATCACTTTTACAGGCGCAATCCATTCCGGAACGTGATACGTCTGCAGTTTCTGTGTTTGAATATGCGACAAAAATTCCGAAACGGAATAAAGTGTTTAATTTAGATTTAGAAATGCACGGTTCATTCAATTCCTTCTTCAATGGAGGCAAATTTGACGAAGCCGCTTTCCGATTCAACCATATCAAATTGGAAGCGACCGGCGAAATCAATGACCGTTTTTTCTATTGGTATCGTCAGAACCTCAACCAGGGGAATGAAGGTATGGAATTGGAAAACCTTCCTGAATCCATCGAATATGCATTGATCGGTTTTAACATCAATGACAAGTTTACCCTTACATTAGGTAAGCAAGATGCGGCATGGGGTGGTTTTGAATACGACATCAATCCTTTTGAAGTGTACGAATACAGTGACATGAACGAATACATGTCATGTTGGTTCACCGGTGTCACATTAGCTTACCAATTAGCCGAATACCAAGAGTTACGAGTACAAGTGACAGACAACCGTATCGGTAGCATGGAAGATGCATACGGTGCTCTACCTGAAGGAATTGAAAAGCCGGGAGCTCCATTATTTTACACTTTCAACTGGAATAGTAGCTATTTAGATGAAGTAGTCAATTTGCGCTACTCTGCCACAGCCGGTGAACAAGCCAAAGGCAAATGGATGTATATGGCTTGGGCTGGACATAATGTTTGTTCCGGTCCTTTTGATGGATACTTTGACGTGATGTACACAAGAGCTTCACTGGATCCATTAGGAATCATGACCGAATTGACACCGGCAGAAGATGAAGAAAATGGACCTGTTTGCATGCAGAATGTCCAATACCTCTCTTTAGTTGCCGAAATGAATTACCGTTTCCACGATAAATGGAACGTCTTTGTAAAAGGGATGTATGAAACGGCTTCTGTATATAAGGCTGGCGGTACCGATGAGATGCCACTACTTACCGGCAAATACCGGACAGCCTGGGGGTATCAAGCAGGGCTTGAGTTCTTCCCTATGGCAGATGACAATATGCACTTTTATTTAACAGGTACTGGCCGTTCTTACAGCCTGACAGATAAAGCAAAAGCGTTAGGTGCTTCTGTTGAAAATACCCAACGCCTTTCTGTAGGATTTATCTACAAATTACCGTTATATTAATTAGAAACTCTGCATGTCACAAAGTCGTTTGTAATAGCCATTGAGGGCGATCAGCTCTTCATGGCGACCTCGCTCGACAATTTCCCCTTCGTGCATCACGCAGATTTCATCAGCATTGCGGATGGTAGAGAGGCGGTGGGCAATCACAATAGTGGTGCGGTTACGCATCAAGTTCTCCAACGCCTCCTGTACCAGACGTTCTGATTCTGTATCCAAGGCAGAAGTAGCTTCATCCAAAATCAAAATTGGCGGATTCTTTAAAATCGCACGGGCAATACTGATACGTTGGCGCTGTCCTCCGGATAATTTACTGCCTCGATCCCCGATGTTGGTGTCATACCCCTCCTCACTTGCCATGATAAAGTCGTGGGCATTAGCAATACGCGCAGCCTCCTGCACCTGTTCAAGTGTGGCATCTTCTACACCAAACGCAATATTATTAAAGAACGTATCATTGAACAAGATCGCCTCCTGATTGACATTTCCCATCAATCCACGTAAATCAAACAAAGTCGTCTCCCTAACGTCCGTACCATCAATCGTGATACTTCCTTTATCTATATCATAAAAACGGGGCAACAAATCGACCAACGTACTCTTTCCTGAGCCCGACTGTCCGACCAAAGCCACTGTCCGACCTTTCGGAATCGTCAAATTTATTCCCTTTAAAATCCATTCCTGCTGATACTTAAACCATACATCTTTGTAACAAATTCGGTCTGTTAATGTTATCGGCTTCGGTAGTTTCGGGTCATTGATATTACTTTCAGCCTGCAATATCTTATCCACCCGTTCCATGGAAGCCAACCCCTTCTGAATAGCGTAGCTTGCTTTACTCAAGTCTTTGGCCGGATTGATGATGCTATAAAAGATAACCAAATAGTAGATAAATGTAGAGGCATCAATCGGGCTGTTCGCACTCAATATCAAAGAACCGCCATACCAAAGTACTATCGCTATCGTAGCAGTACCCAGAAACTCACTCATCGGGTGAGCCATCTGTTGGCGGCGATAAATACGGTTCGTCAAATTCCTGAATGTATCATTACTCTTTTCAAAACGGTCTTGTATCTTCTTCTCGGCATTGAATGCCTTTATGATACGTAAGCCGCCCAATGTCTCTTCTATCTGGCTCATCAAATAGCCCCATTGTTGTTGTCCTTCAAAAGATTTCCGTTTTAATTTCTTCCCAACTTGTCCCATGACATACCCTGCTATCGGCAACAAGATAAAGACAAACAGTGTTAACTGCCAGCTGATTGCAATCATACCAATCAAGTATATCAAAATCAGAATTGGGTTTTTAAAAAGCATATCCAACGAACTCATGATAGAGGTCTCTATCTCATTCACATCACCCGACACACGGGCAATGATATCCCCTTTCCGTTCCTCCGAAAAAAAGCCGAGCGGTAGTTCCGTTATCTTCCGGTTGATTTGGTTTCGGATATCCCGAACCACTCCGGTACGTATCGGTATCATCGTAAAAAAAGCCATATACATAGTTGCCACCTTCATGAAGGTCGAAATGACTAAGAACAGGCCTAAAATGATCAACGTAAAGGAACCGCCTTGCGTCTCAATCATATCAGAAACAAACCAAAAGAAGTTATTCTTCAACACCTCCGGAAGCATCTTCCAGGAATCGAATGACAACGGGTCGAATGTCCATTCCATATAGGTATAAGTCTCATCACTAATCTTGAACAAGATATTCAGGATAGGGATGATCAATGCAAAAGAAAAGAGGTTTAAAAGGGCTGAAAGGAAGTTGAATATCACATTCCAAACCATATATTTTTTATAGGGGGGCACAAAGCGCTTCAATACTCGCAAAAAATCTTTCATGTCTTTACTGTTAGATTGTATTTCGGGCTGCAAGTTAGTCAATATCCCTCGGATTCTCGGTATCTGTTGCTACTTATTTCAAAATCCGACAGGCATCGGTCTGAAAGTTTCTGCCCATGAAACTCAGAGTTTCAAGTCTGAAACAAAAAGTTTCAACGGTTGAAACTTTTTGAAACTTAATTTATATGATGATAAAAATGTCTATTTGTTGATTTGCCATTACAAACGAATTGCAGATTAAGATTTCTTTCCTATCTTTATCAACAGAAATTTTAATAACAATCCGATATGAGAAACACACTTGTTTTATGGGCTTTACTTATGCTTAGCCCAATCTGTTGGGCTCAACAAACAGAGAAATATCCTTTAGGAGATTATGAAGAGTTGACTGACACCAAACCACATGACAGCAAAGAGATTTGGAATCAACTGGCTATCCCAACCCAACTAAGTTGGGGGACAACCGATATCCGTTACAAAAAATTAGACATCCCCAATGTCAAGAAAAGTTCACGCATACAGTTGAAAGCATGGAAAAACGAACGGATCAATGCGCAAGCTGTATTATGGACTAAAGCTGATTTGGAAGATGCCACTATCACGGTCAGTGAATTGAAAAACGGTTCTTCTGTCATCCCTGCTTCAGCTATTAAAACGAACTTCGTCCGTTATGTCATGACTGACGAATTGAATAAAAACAAGAAAGGGGCTTGTAGTAAACGACCGGACAAGACGGAATGGGATTCTTCCTTGGTCGCTGATGTGTTGGATATTGTAAAAGTTCGAGACATCAAGGCTTATACCACCCAACCTATCTGGCTGAATATTTGGGTGCCAACTGATGCACGTACAGGAAAATATAAAGGGACTTTGACTGTTTCCGGTAAAAACTTCAAAGCAATGGATTTGCAATTTGAGGTACAAGTACTGAACCGTAGCATCCCTGCACCACAAGAATGGGCACTCCATTTGGACTTTTGGCAAAACCCTTATGCCATTGCCCGATACTACCAAGTACCTCTTTGGAGTAAAGAGCATTTCGATGTGATGCGCCCCTTCATGAAAATGCTGGCGGATATCGGACAACGTTCCATTACTACCAGTATCATGCACAAACCTTGGGCAGGACAGACAGAGGATCATTTCGACAGCATGGTTTTCCGCATGAAGAAACTGGACGGAAGTTGGGAATATGACTATACCGTCTTTGATAAATGGGTGGAATACATGATGAATGAGATTGGTATTAAAGACATGATCAGTTGTTATACCATGATACCATGGGCTTTATCGTTTGACTACTTTGATCAAGCGACCAACCGTATCCAATTTATCAATGCAAAACCAGGTGAAGCGGCCTATTCTGAATACTGGGGTACATTCCTAAAAGACTTCTCTCGCCACCTACGCGAAAAGGGATGGTTTGAGAAAACCGCAATTTCTATGGATGAACGCCCAATGGAAGCGATGCGCGAAGCTATTAAGGTGATAAAAGAGGCTGACCCAGAATTTAAAATCACATTGGCAGGTAACTACCATGAAGAGATTCAGGCTGATTTATATTACTTGGCCATTCCTTACGGGCAGAAATACCCGGAAAAAGTGAAAGCTGAACGTAAACAAAAAGGGCAATATAGCTGTGTCTACACCTGTTGTTCAGAAGCATTCCCTAACATCTTTACCTTCTCTGATCCAGCAGAAGCAACTTGGACACCCATACATGCATTAGCCGGTGGATACGATGGATTCTTACGTTGGGCTATCCATAGTTGGGTGGCAGATCCATTGCGTGATTCTCGTTTCCGCTCATGGGGTGCTGGTGATACCTATACTGTTTACCCTGGTCCTCGTAGCAGTATCCGATTTGAACGATTTACTGAAGGTCTTCAAAATTGCGAAAAAATCCGTATCCTACGTGAAGAACTTGCGGCAAAAGGTGCTAAAAGTAAATTAGATAAGCTAAACAAAGTTGTATCCATGTTCACTCCGGAGGGTGTAGAAAGCACTCAGAAATCGGCAGATGAGATGATCAATGAATTAAATGCCTTGTTGAATTCCTTCTAACAATAGGCTTCGGCCTAAAATCAAAAAGGTTGGCTATGGCTTCTTCAAGCATAACCAACCTTTTTGATATGATAAAAGAATAAATCCTTTTACTTTTCCCGAATGAAGATATTTATCGGAGTTCCTGTAAATTCCCAGTTTTCTCTAATTTTATTTTCCAAGAAACGTTTGTAAGGTTCTTTGATCCATTGTGGCAAATTACAGAAGAATACAAACGAAGGAACTGCACCTGCCGGAAGCTGGGTGATATATTTAATCTTAATGTATTTACCTTTCCATGCTGGCGGTGGATAATTTTCAATGATCGGCAACATGGTTTCATTCAACTTGGCTGTAGAGACACGGCGCTGGCGGTTTTCATATACCTCTTTAGCAGTCTCAAGCACTTTCAAAATACGTTGTTTGGTTAATGCCGAAATAAACAAAATAGGGAAATCTGTAAATGGAGCTAAACGTTCACGAATCGCATTAGTATAAGAGTTTATGACAGCTTGGCTTTTCTCTTCTACCAAATCCCATTTATTAACACAAACAACCAATCCTTTCTTATTCTTTTGAACCAAAGAGAAGATATTCAAGTCCTGGCTCTCAATACCACGAGTTGCATCTAACATCAAAACACATACATCCGAATTTTCTATGGCACGAATAGAACGAATTACAGAATAATATTCCAAGTCTTCATTAACCTTTCCCTTCTTACGAATACCGGCAGTATCTACCAAATAGAAATTCAATCCAAACTTGTTATACTTTGTATAAATAGAATCACGTGTAGTCCCGGCAATATCCGTTACAATATGGCGATCTTCTCCTATAAACGCATTAATCAAAGATGATTTACCAGCATTAGGACGACCGATAATAGCAATACGGGGCAAGTCTTCTTCTAAATCTTCTGTTTTCTCATCCGGCAATGTAGCAACAATCTTATCCAACAAATCTCCGGTACAAGAGCCATTAATTGCTGATATACAGAAAGGATCACCTAAACCAAATGAATAAAATTCGGCAGAAGCCGGATGTAAATCGAAGTTATCAGCCTTATTTGCAACAATAATGACCGGCTTTCTATGACGGCGCAAAATACCTGCAACCTCATTATCCAAGTCCGTCACACCACTTAACACATCTACAACAAACAATATCACATCAGCCTCTTCCAATGCGATTTTTACCTGTTTATTGATTTCACCCTCAAAAATATCATCCGAATTAACCACCCATCCTCCAGTATCAATCAAAGAGAATTCCTTGCCAACCCATTCAACCTTACCATACTGACGGTCACGGGTTGTTCCGGCCTCTTCATTGACAATAGCTTGACGAGTTTGTGTCAATCGATTAAACAATGTAGATTTACCGACATTCGGTCTTCCAACTATTGCGACTATATTTCCCATATCAAATTCTTCTTTCGGTGTTGTTTTATTAATCCAATTGGTAACCAAAGTTTCTCAACATCTTATCACGGTTACGCCAATCTTTTTCCACTTTCACAAACATCTCTAAAAAGACCTTCTTTTCAAAGAAACGTTCAATATCTTTACGAGCCATAGCACCCACCTTCTTCAATGCTTGCCCCCGATGCCCAATAATAATCCCTTTTTGTGAATCACGCTCAACTACAATAAGAGCCTTAATATGAATCAAATCGGCATCTTCTTTAAATTGTTCAACGACAACCTCGACTGCATACGGAATCTCTTTCTGATAATACAAAAGAATCTTCTCACGAATAATCTCCGTTACAAAGAAACGAGCTGGTTTATCCGTTAATGCATCTTTTTCAAAATAAGGAGGAGATACGGGCATTAACTCTTCCACCCTACGTTTTACAAAATCTATATTAAAATTAGAAAGTGCCGAAATCGGTATTATTTCTGCGTTAGGAAGTAATTCCTTCCATTCCATCACTAACTTTTCCAACTCAGGTTGGGTTGTCGTATCAATTTTATTTATCAACAACAAAATAGGGCAGTCCATTTTTTGAACCTTTTGGAGAAAATTTTCGTTCTTATCGATTTTCTCTACCACATCTGTAACATAAAGAAGCACATCTGCATCACCAAGCGCAGACTGAGAAAAGTTCAACATAGACTCTTGTAACTTATAATTTGGTTGCAAGACTCCAGGAGTATCAGAATATACGATTTGCATATTGTCCGTATTCACAATCCCCATAATACGATGCCGAGTAGTCTGAGCCTTTGATGTTATAATCGAAATACGCTCACCGACCAATCGGTTCATCAATGTAGATTTCCCGACATTCGGATTACCGACAATATTTACAAAACCTGATTTATGCATTTTTTCCATCATAACCCCATTTTAGAAAAACCGCTCCCCAAGTAAAACCAGCACCAAAAGCAGCTAAAATCAAGTTAGCCCCCTTTTTCAATTTTTTCTCCCATTCCCAAAGACACAAAGGAATCGTACCGGCACTGGTATTTCCAAATTTCTGAATATTCACCATTACCTTATCCATACCTATTCCTAAACGATTAGCCACAGCATCGATAATTCGCAAATTCGCTTGATGAGGGACTACCCATGCAATATCATTATGACTTAATTGGTTACGTTCAGCTATTTCAGCTGCGACATCTGCCATATAAGATACTGCATGTTTAAAAACATATTTACCATCTTGGAACACAAAATGTTCCCGATTTTCAACTGTTTCATGTGAAGGAGGATATGCGGAACCTCCCGACTTCATTATCAAATGGGAATAACCTATACCATCTGTACGTAAAATAGTATCTATTACCCCAAATTCTTCCATTGTAGGTTCAAGCAATACGGCTCCACAACCATCTCCAAAAAGCGGACAAGTGGTGCGATCGGTATAATCAGTTATAGCAGTCATTTTATCTCCCGCCACAACTATCACTTTTTTATACCGTCCTGAACGAATATAATTAGAACCTGTTTCTAAAGCATACAAGAAACCAGCACACGCTCCTTGCAAATCAAAAGTCATAGCATTTTTACAACCTGTATGATAAGCAATAATAGAAGCTGTTGTTGGGAAATGATGATCTGGAGTAGTTGATGCCACAAGAATCACTTCTATCTCTTCCGGATTTGTATTTGTTTTTTCAAGCAACTGCTTCACAGCACGTATGCCCATATAAGAAGTTCCTAAACCTTCTCCTTTTAAGATTCGGCGTTCTTTAATGCCGACACGCGCCATAATCCATTCGTCGGTTGTATCAACCATCTTAGAGATATCCTCATTACTCAATATGTCTTCAGGAACATATCCCCCAACGCCAGTTATAACCGCATTAATTTTACTCATAATTCTTATAATAAAAATAGGGCATTAATCATCCCAATTAAAAAAAAGCCCTAAAAGTTATTTTTAGGGCTATTTCTTAGTTTATCAGAACAACTTAGAAATGATAAACTCTTTTAAACTGCAGCTTCTTTTTCAATTGCTAATTTACCTCTGTAGTAACCACATTCACCACAAACAGTGTGATAAATATGCCATGCGCCGCAGTTTGGGCAGATAGCCATTGTCGGAGCTACAGCCTTGTCGTGAGTTCTTCTCTTGGCTGTTCTAGTCTTACCTTGTCTTCTTTTAGGATGTGCCATGTTTTTATTTATTTAATTGTTATCATTCTCAAATAAAATTTTCAGACTATCCCATCTTGGATCTGTAATAATGGGACTATCTTCATCATTTGTATCATCATCTCCATATTCATCATCATCATCTAAGTTTCTGGCAGTATGTTTACGTAACTTTGTAGACATTGCTTTATTACATTTACCCGGTGCATGTACATGTTTCATAGGAATAGCCAATGCTATAAATTCATACAAAAACCAAGCTAAATTAATTGCACCTTCATCTTCTGGAACAACAACGACTTCGTCACTTTCTTCAGTAAACTCTTTACCAAACTTTACTACCAGGCGATTATGAGTGTCTATTGGTATTTCCATATCATCCAAACATCTGTCACATGGAACCATTACCACTCCTTGTATTTGAAAGTTCATTTCAAACATCATTGAAGATCTTTTTACCGTAAGGTGAACATCGACTTTTCCCTTTTGGACTTGATCTCCATCAATATCTATAAAAAACTTATTCTCCAGTAAATAAGTGTATTCATGTACACCCGGAGCTAAATTTTTCAATTCTACGTTATATAAACTAAACTTTCCCAAAGCCTTTTACGTAAAAACTTTGCAAAGGTACGAAAAATCTAAGCACAAATGCAATATCTATACAATTATTTTTTTATAAAGAATTTATGCTATATATTTCTTTAACTCTATACGAAAAGTTGTACCCTTACCTAACTCAGAATTTTTTACAAAAATCTTACCTCCATGATATGATTCAATAATCCGCTTAACTAAAGATAAACCTAACCCCCAACCTCTATTCTTTGTCGTATATCCAGGATTAAAAACAGTTTTATATTTAGATTTAGGAATCCCCTTACCTGTATCCGTTACATCAATACAAACTTTGTGTCCTCGTTCTTCTACTTTCAAAGCTATTTCACCTTGTCCTTCCATTGCATCAACAGCATTCTTCACAAGATTCTCAATCACCCATGCAAACAAAGCATCATTCATCAAAACTAAAACAGGATTATCAGTCAAATGGGTATACACTTTAACTTTAGAAGATATTCGTGTATTCATATAACTTAAAGCCATACCGATAGATTGATTTATATCAACAGGTAAAGGATTTGGATTTGAACCTATCTTTGAAAAGCGCTCGGCAATGGTTTCTAAACGCTTTATATCTTTTTCCATCTCGGATAGTAAAGAATTATCAATTTCTTTTGCTTTTAAATATTCTAACCAAGCAATAAGAGACGAGATTGGTGTACCCAATTGATGGGCTGTCTCTTTAGACAGACCTACCCACACTTTATTCTGCTCGGCTTTCTTTGTGCTTGCTAAAGCCAAAAAAGCTATCACTATAAAAACAAAAACAACGGCAAGCTGAGCATACGGATAGATTAAAAGACGTTTTAAAATTATAGAATCATCATAATATACGTACTGAAAAGTACCATCTTCCATATCGATGGTAATACTATTTTTCCCCTTAAGTTCTTTTACTTTACTTCTTTTAAATTCATCAATATTATCCTCTGGCAAATCTATATTCTTGACAAATAAAATACTGTCCTTATCATTACAAAGAACAACTGGGATAGTTGTATTACCTTGAAGAATTTTCAAAACAAGAGACATATCCACAGCCGCATCCTTACTTGCTGTAATCCGTGTAGCTTCAGCCCAAACCTCCATTTTATGGCGTTCTTCTTGAGCTAAATCCTTTATTAACATGTCTGAAATAACATGTGAAGCAATTGCAATTAAAATAGCAGTAATAATAAAAAGATACTTCAACCACTGCCGAGAATCATAAATATTTTTCATAAAAAAATAGTAATTACATACTAAACGGAGGAATAGCCACTATATTATACACCCCAATAATTCAATCCTCCATGGCAAAAGGATAGGGGATAAATGAAGGTAGATATAAAAAAAAGGATTGACCAGTTGGTCAATCCTTTCTTCTCTTAAAAAAACGGCGGCTACCTACTCTCCCACTTTTACGCAGTACCATCGGCGTGGTTGGGCTTAACTTCTCTGTTCGGAATGGGAAGA
>SUXM01000004.1 GCA_015060925.1 Parabacteroides distasonis | reverse complement strand
TTTTTATCTTCGCCCAGAATCTCGTACTTATTGTTGTCCTTGACGGTTTCGTCTTATACTTCTAACGCTCTTGTACTACTTGTTGATATGTAATTCTCTTTCAAAGAACTCTTTCTTTTTTTCGCAATCTCGTTTTCTCGATTGCGGGTGCAAAGGTAATAACTATTTTTTATTCTGCAAATATTTCTGAAATATTTTTTTCAAAATCATTAACCAATACCTCAACACCGCACATCTCACTCGATTGCGGATGCAAAAGTAATGCTATAAAACATATCTACCAAATGTTTTCGATCCTTTTTTTATTAACCAAAAGACTCTCTCCCCCCATATACTCTCAGTATCTGAACGTTAACCAACCAAAAAATTTTCACACAACTGGTGACATTTTTGATTTAATGAGACAATCTCAACACACAACCATTCAAAACTCACACTACATCCTACCTATTTTCATTTACATCCCGGCTAATCTCAACTAAGTCCGGGGTAATTTGAAATAAAAAAACTAACAAAAAAATCTCCAAACGTGAAGATTTCCGCTTGGAGATTTTTACTCTATACTATAATTAAAGTAATAATATCACTTCATTTTTTAATCCAATACAATCATCTTATGCTTCGGCACCAAAATCTTCATGATTGACCAACCAATAATATAAGCAAAAGCACAAATACAGAAGATCACGAAATATCCTGCCGGTTTACCTACGAAACCAAAGAATGTCATTTGCGTTTCTGCTGCATAGTCAAACAACATACCTGCACCTTTATTAATAAAGAAAGAAGCCAAACCACCTGCCATAGCACCAATACCAGTAATTGTCGCAATTGTTGATTTTGGGAACATATCTCCAATTGTCGAGAAAAGGTTAGCCGACCATGCCTGGTGTCCTGCACCAGCCAAACCGATAATGATAGCTGGGAACCACACTGAATAACCTTGCAAAGGCTGTGCAAATAATGCGAACAATGGGAAGAATGCGAAAATAAGCATTGCACGCATACGTCCTGCATAAGGCTCCATACCCTTCTTTTCTACAAACAATTTTGGCAAATAACCACCAAAAATAGAAAGAACTGTCACAATCAAATAAAGAACGAATACTAACATCTTACCTTCTGTAGTCTGCATGGTATAACCACATTCTGAGAAATATGCCGGTGCCCAAAACAAATAAAACCACCAAACACCATCAGTAAAGAATTTACCGGCAATAAATGACCAGGTCTGTTTGTAAGTAAAACATTGTAAGAAGGGGATTGTCTTTTCATCCTCTTCTGCTGGTTTAACTTCGGCTTCCTCTATACCATCCTGTTGAATATAGTCTAATTCTGCCTTATTAACATGCTTCGAAGCATGTGGTTTATCATACATATACATCCAGAAGAACATCCAGACAAATCCTAACGCACCAATGATAATGAATGCCATTTCCCAACCATACATACTAGCTAAACTTGGGATTGTCAATGGAGCAGCTAATGCACCTACAGATGCACCTGCATTAAATAAAGAAGTAGCAAACGCACGGTCTTTCTTCGGGAAATATTCAGCCGTTACTTTAATCGCTGCCGGGAAGTTTCCAGCCTCACCAAGTGCTAAAATAGCACGACAAGCCAAGAACAACCATACACTAACTGTTGCAACAGCTAATGCTAATTGAGATCCAGCCTCAATTGCGATCAATGCTTCTATAGATTCTACTCCTTCAATCTTCATAGTAACCCAACCACAACCGGCATGCATACAAGCACCTAAAGACCAAATAGCAATTGCCCAAAGATACCCCTTCTTTGTCCCCATCCAGTCAACAAACTTTCCGGCAAACAAACATGCCACAGCATAAAAAATAGAGAAGAAACCGGTAATAGTTCCGTAATCTGAATCACTCCAATGGAATTCCGGAGCAATGTAGTCTTTCCATGTTAGAGAAAGTACTTGGCGATCCATATAATTTACAGTAGTTGCCACAAACAACAACAAGCAAATCCACCAACGCCAATTTGTCATTTTTTGATTTTCTTTTTGAAATGCACTCATGATATTAATATTCGTTTTTCATAATACGGGGACAAATATAACTTATTTTTATCATTCTACAAATCAGAATGAACCCCTTAACCTAAAAAGCCATCCAATATTTTATCCTTGCTTCTCATCCTAAAAAACAAATTTGGAAAAAAAATACATTTTATGTACGTTTGTCATTCACATACGAAAACAAAATTCAAATATTATTTATATGAAAAAGATTCTTTACTTCTTCTTACTAACAGTGCTTGCCAGTGTCACAGCCCAAGCACAGGAAAAAGAGCCTCCTATTCGTATCGCATGCGTTGGGAACAGCATTACATATGGCTCCAGTATTTCTAATCGAGACAAAGACAGTTATCCTTCCGTCTTAGGACAAATGTTAGGAGAACGTTATGAAGTTCGTAATTTTGGATTCAGCGGACGTGTACTTTTACAAGATGGTGATTATCCTTACATGAAAGAACGTATGTTCCAGGATGCATTGGATTTCAACCCAAACATTGTCATCATCAAATTAGGGACTAACGATAGTAAACCTCAAAACTGGATACATGGTAAAAAATTCGCCAAAGATATGCAAACCATGATCAACAAGTTTAAGGAACTTGAAGCTAAACCCAAAATATACGTTTGCTATCCAGCCAAGGCTTACAAAATCAAATATGGTATCAATGATAGCATTATCTATAATGAAATCATACCTATCATAAAAAAAATAGCAGAAAAGAACAAATTAGAAACCATCGACATTTATACTGCTACCGATAATATGCCTGAAAGATTCGGAGACGGCATTCATCCAGATGTACAAGGTACTCACCACATGGCCGCCACCATCTTTAAGGCAATTACAGGCAAAGAAAGTGACCATAAAACACAAGCTTTTCCAGGAAAGATCAGCCAATGGGAAGGATGTGACCGCTATGATTTCAAATACAAAGGCCGTCAAACGATTGTAGTTGTACCTAAGAAGATAGCAAAAGGGAAACCATGGATCTGGCGCCCAGCTTTCTTTGGCGCATTTGCTAGTGTAGACAAGGCTTTACTCAAGAAGGGATTCCATATTGTCTATTATGACGTAACTCACTTGTATGGCAGCCCGAATGCGATGTATTATGGGAACGAATTCTACAAGAACATGACCACCCATTACGGTTTCTCCAAGAAGGTTACATTGGAAGGATTCAGCCGTGGAGGTCTTTTTGCATTCAACTGGGCAGCCCAAAATCCTGACAAAGTAGCTTGTATTTATGTCGATGCCCCTGTTTGCGATGTTTTTGTATGGCCAGGACGTAACAGAACCGATTTATGGAACGATATGCTTAAGTGGTGGGAATTGACAGAAGAAGACATGAAAAACTTCAAAGGAAATCCAATTGATAACTTAGCGCCTATAGCAGCAGCCGGTATTCCAATTATGGCTGTATGTGGAGACAGTGACCAAAGTGTCCCATATGAGAAAAATATGGAAATTGTCCGCAATCGTTACACAGCTTTGGGAGCCCCGGTAGAGGTGATTGTCAAAGAAAACTGCGGACACCATCCGCATAGCTTGAATAATCCAGAGCCTGTCGTTGATTTTATCCTTCGCCACCAACCAGAATATGAAAAGTATATACACTATAATATAAGAGGTAGTTTACAAAACTCTTTACACAAGTTCGAAAAAGAGCGTAAAGCTCGTATAGCCTTCTTAGGTGGCTCGATTACAGAAATGGAAGGCTGGCACAACATGGTTGAGCAACAACTCAAACAACGTTTCCCTTATACCGAATTTGAATGGGTAAAAGCCGGCATCAGCTCGACCGGTACTACTCCAGGAGCTTTCCGTCTGCAAAATGACATTCTTTCCAAAGGAAAAATTGATTTACTTTTTGTAGAAGCAGCTGTAAATGATGACACCAATGAATTTAACGCTACCGAACAGGTACGTGGCATGGAAGGAATTATTCGACACGCATTAAAAAGCAATCCAGAGATGGATATCGTAATGCTTCATTTTATCTACGACCCGTTTATCTCCAAAATAGCTAAACAACAACAACCCGATGTAATTTTAAACCACGAACGGGTAGCTAACCATTACCTCATCCCTTCTATTAACCTTTGCCAAGAGATTGCAGAACGTATGCAGGATGGAGAATTTGATTGGGATACATTCGGAGGTACACATCCGAAACCTTTCGGACATAAATTTTATGCAGCAGCTATCGGACATCTGTTTGACCAGATGTGGCAGGGGCTTTCTTTTGAGACTCCTTGTAAGCCACATGATATTCCGACTGAACCATTGGATAGCTTTTGCTACGAAAATGGAGATTTCCTCAGCATCCAAAAAGTACACATTAACAAAGGATGGAAAATCGTAGAAAATTGGCGACCGGACAATAACATTGAAAAGCGCAAAGGTTTCGTTGATGTTCCAATGCTGGAGGCAACCCAACCGGGCGATTTACTAACTCTAAATTTCAAAGGAAAATCCATCGGTATCTTCTGTTTATGTGGTCCTTCATGCGGGATTATCGAATACAGCGTAGATGGTAAACCTTTTAAGGAGATTGATATGTTTACCAAATGGAGCCACCTCCTTTACCTACCTTGGGTCTATATGTTGGAAACAGAACTGGAAAACAAAGAACACAAGTTAGTTCTTCGTATGTCTAAAAAGCATAACCCCAAGTCTAAAGGCTATGAATGTCAAATCCGCAACTTCGTAGTTAACGAATAACACCTAATAAAAAAGTTCAACTAACTATTAATAAGTTAGTTGAACTTTTTATATCTTCAGATATACCCTCTTTCTTTAAGTTTGGCAACTTAAAGCGCATGCTTTTTGCCAAGTGAAAGAAAGTTCCATTCGATGAAACTCAAAGTTTCAGGCGTGAAACCAAAAGTTTCATGGGCAGAAACTTTTAAACAGAAACATAACCGCTTCATAGGAAACAGTGGTCTTCTCTTAGTTCACCTTGAAGTTTGTCTTCAATAAAACGGCTGATGAACTTGCGTTTGGAAAACAGACATTCTAATCTCAATCTTTAATCTATCCAATCACCATTATCTTTTATTAGTTGAATCAGACGTTCTACAGCATCTTCTTCCGGAATATTTTTAAGCACACACTTTTTTCCTTTATATAAACTAATGCGATTTTTTCCAGCACCGACATATCCATAATCAGCATCTGCCATCTCACCAGGTCCATTTACAATACATCCCATAATTCCAATCTTCAAACCTTTCAAATGAGAGGTAGCCTTTTTTATTTTAGCAATAGTTTGTTGTAAATCATACAACGTTCGTCCGCAACTTGGACAAGAGATGTATTCCGTCTTACTGATACGAATACGAGCTGCCTGCAAAATTCCAAACATGCAATTACATAAAATTTGATTTTTAAACATTGGATCACTTAACATGATTCCATCACAAAAACCATCCAACAAAAGTGTTCCGAAATCTGCTGCAGCTTTCAATTGAAGTGTTTCAATATCATTTTCAGAATATGAACGATATAAAACAACTGGTACATCACAATCTGCCATCATTAAACGATGCATAGCTGCTCGTAATGCTCCAACACCGTTCCGATGGTTTGTCTGTAACCAAACAACAACCTTATCCTGTTGTTTTAATTGCTCTATAATTGAATCCGTCAACTCCTCATCCATCAAACGTATAAAATGGATTGCAGCAGAACAATCTTTCATTTTGTCTATCTCTCCAACTGTGAAACAGGGATATATATCCGGAATATCTTTCCAAGAAGAGAAATCTACAATCAAAGGACGATTATAGATGAATTCATTCAATTCACCTTTTCCTATATACATATAATCAGGTGTCGAATTCGCTTCAAACAAGAAATTTCCATCTACACAATCAGCGATAATTATCGGCAATGCTCCTCCTCCAATATTAGCAACACTACGACTCAAACGACGAGAGGGCGAAATCGGATCATATCCCGGAGCTAACGATGCATCTATATGTTCATGGCCTTCACGAGCAAGAATATAATTAACCAAATTACGTGCGACAGGGACTTCCGCTTCCGGTGCTTCACTCAATGATACCCGTATCGTATCTCCTATCCCATCAGAGAGCAAAGCTCCGATACCGACTGCACTTTTAATACGTCCATCTTCTCCATCACCAGCTTCTGTTACTCCCAAATGCAATGGATAATAGATATCTTCCGCTTCCATAACAGAGACCAAAAGACGAACTGTCTTTACCATAACAACTGTGTTAGATGCTTTGATAGAAATCACTACATTCAAGAAGTTTTCATCCCGACAAATACGTAAAAACTCCATACACGAAGCAACCATCCCCTCCGGTGTATCTCCATACCGACTCATTATACGATCAGACAAAGACCCATGATTAACCCCTATCCGAATAGCTGTACCATGTTCTTTACAGATATTCAAAAAAGGGACAAAGCGATCCCGAATCTTCTGTAATTCTGCCGCATATTCTTCATCCGTATATTCCAATAAATCAAATGTCTTTACTTTATCTACATAGTTTCCGGGATTAATACGAACCTTTTCGACCTCTTGGGCTGCAGCATCAGCCGCTCTTGGATTGAAATGAATATCTGCTACCAATGGAGTTGAGTATCCTGATTCAGTAAGTTGTTTACGGATTTCACCTAAGTTTCTTGCTTCACGTTCTCCCTGTGCGGTAAAACGTACATATTCTGCACCTGCTTCAATCATACGGATTGCTTGTGCAACCGATGCCTTCGTATCCATAGTCGAAACATTTGCCATAGATTGGATACGGATAGGATTCTCTTTTCCTAAAGGTATATTTCCTATACGGACAACCGAGGAAACACGGCGATGATAGTTAAAATAGTGTGACTTCATATCATGAAAACTAAAATTGACAGCAAACAGAAAATCTTAATAAAATAAACTTTCCTATCATCTCCTGAGTGCTGCCAACTTCATTTCTGTCAATTAATTTGTTTTGTATTTATAAGAGACTTTGGCTAATTCTTCATTAGCCTTTACAATTTTCTTCTTCAAATCCTCCTTATAAGCGGCCAATTTTTCTTGAAGTTGTTCATCTCCAACAGACAACATCTGAACAGCTAAGATTCCTGCATTCAAAGCTCCATTAATACCAACTGTAGCAACCGGAATACCTGGAGGCATTTGGACTATAGCCAAAAGAGCATCCATACCTTCTAATGTAGAGTTAATAGGTACTCCTATCACCGGAACAGTTGTCATAGAGGCAATCACTCCACATAAATGAGCTGCCATACCTGCAGCTGCAATAATTACCTTGATACCTCTATCTTTAGCTCCTTTTGCAAAGGCTTCCACCTCTGCTGGTGTACGGTGAGCAGACAAAGCATGCATTTCAAATGGGATCTCCATCTCATCCAAAAACTTCGCAGCCTTTTCCATAACAGGTAGATCCGAAGTACTACCCATAATTATACTTACAACAGGTGTCATCTTATTTTGCAATCATTTGTTCATATTCGGCAGCAGTCATCAAATCATCCAATTCTGCAAGATCGGACAAAGAAACTTTAATAATCCAACCTTTACCGTATGCATCTTCATTCACCAATTCAGGTTGTTCTTCCAAGTCAGGATTCACTTCCAATACTTCACCTCCTGCGGGCATGAATAGGTCAGATACCGTTTTTACAGCTTCGATAGTACCGAATACCTCCTCTTTTGCCACTGTTTCACCTTCAGTAGTAATATCAACGAAAACAATTTCACCTAATTCACTCTGAGCATAATCTGTAATACCTACATAAGCGATATCACCCTCTACACGAATCCATTCGTGATCTTTTGTGTACTTTAATTCAACAGGAAAATTCATAACTTTAGTTTTTTATTAGATAAATAAATAAATATAGCTTAAAATTGAAGCCACAAAGGTACACCCGAAACCAAGGATATAACCGGCAAAAACCTGCATAGGTGTGTGTTTTTCTAAATAAATACGCGAAGAACCGACCACTCCTACTACAATAAACATGAAAATGAAAAACCAATAAGGGTTCATCACATGCGTATAAGCAACTCCCATAACCCCTCCTAAAAGTCCACCAACTCCTATTGCATGGGCACTTATTTTCCAAAAAACATTAATAACCAAAGCGATAATCAAAGCAATACATACACCTAACAATAAAGAAACAAACCAAAACGGCATCATCATCTTTATCATATAAAAAGCACAGACTACCACCGATGAAATAAAAACCAGATAAGGGAGTACACGCTCACGACGGTTAGATAATTCCATATCGGTAGCCGCTCCGCTTTTTACCATAAAAAATAGAAAAATTCCAGGTATAACAGCTGTAGAGAGAAAAGTTCCACCAACCAATAAAAGCTTCATCATCGGTGGATAAATCACCAAATAAGTGAAAGAGAAAGCCAATATCAAGCCATACGTCACCATGAGTAACGGATGAAACATACCTGATATGATATTTGCCAATAACCTCATAACGCTTCAAATTTATATTTCTTTTCTGAGCCTTGCAACAGGGATATCCAATTGTTCACGATATTTTGCTACAGTACGGCGAGCAATCATATATCCCTTTTCCTTTAAAATAGTAGCAAGTTCTTCATCTGTCAAAGGCTTTCGTTTATCTTCTGCATCAATATGATCTTTCAAAATGGCCTTTACTTCTCGCGTTGAAATTTCCTCACCTCTATCCGTTTGGATTGATTCAGAAAAGAAATACTTCAACGGATAAATCCCAAAGTTTGTTTGTACATATTTGCTATTACTTACACGCGAAATAGTAGAAATATCATATCCTGCTCTTTCCGCGACATCTTTCAAAATCATCGGTCGCAAAGTAGCTTCATCACCTGACAAGAAAAAATCACGTTGCAAAGAGAGAATAGCCTCCATCGTCCGTTGCAAGGTCTCTTGACGTTGTTTAACAGCCTCAATAAACCATTGCGCAGAATCCAACTTCTGTTTCACAAATAAAACAGCCTCCTTCATCTGCAAGGTCTGATTCATTTTATTTTTAGCATAATCCTCAAACATCTCCGCATATTCACGATTGATACGCATTTCCGGTATCCCCCGGTTATTCAAACTCAGTATCAAATCTCCATTTATAGTCTCAACCACAAAATCAGGCACAACTTGACTTAATGTAGTTTCAGTAGTATCTCCCCAACTACCACAGGGTTTAGGGTTTAGCATTGTTATTTCATGAATCGCTGTTTTCAAGGTTTCCTCGTCCAAATCCAACCCCCTCATAATTTTATCATAATGCTTTCGAGTAAATTCCTCGAAATACTCCGTAAGAATCCGAACAGCCAACCCTTTGGCATTATCTTCATCCTGTTTGGTCAGCTGCAACAAAAGACATTCCTGCAAATCACGTGCACCAACTCCAACCGGTTCAAAATCCTGTATTACCAACAAAACTTTTTCTATATCTTCCACTGTCACATCCAATCCGGCTTGAAAAACCAAATCATCGGCTATAGCAGATAAATCTCTACGTAAATATCCGTTATCATCAATATTACCAATTATATATTCAGCTATTCTCGCCTTCTTTTCCGATAAATCACGCAAACCAAGCTGTTGAAGCAAATATTCATTCAAAGATTCTCTCGCAGAAAAAGGGATCTCTTCTTTTTTCTCTGTCCACTCTGTTAACTCACGAAGCTTATAATCAGGAATATCATCTTCCGTCCTATAATCCCCCAAATCAACAGGCACTTCAGTTACCATCTCTGCATCATGAACATCAAAACTTTCGTCATCTCCCTCTGCATGCTCCAAATCATCTAATAAATCCTTACCCTCCTCCAAAGCCGGATTTTCTTCCAATTCATGCTTAATCCGTTCTTCCAATTCGATCGCAGGAAGTTCCAAAAGCCGAATCAACTGAATCTGCTGTGGAGAAAGTTTCTGTTGTAATTTTTGTTGTAACTGTTGCTTCAACATAATCAAAAATTCAATTATGACTTAAACTATGCAAATATAGCTTTTACTAATAACTCTTTCCCTATCAAACCATAGTTTTATAGGGGTTAAAGTAATATTTTTATATCCTAATATAAACTACATCTCAAAATTTATTGTTTTCTTTGCGTAAGATTGGAAAGAACTATGAATAAGCAGAAAACAGAAAAAAGGCCAAGAAAGAAGAAAGATAATATGAAAAGCAAAAGCAGGCGCATGAAAAAAGAGGTGATGATAAATACAATCATCAACGTATTCAAGTCTTCCCCTAAAGAACCTTTTAACTATCGACAAATCAGCAAGATGATTGGTATTTCTAATCAAATACAAAAAATACAGGTTGTTGAAATCTTAGACACACTTGCCGCTGCAAATATCATAACAGAGATAGACAAAGGACGTTACCGTTATAATAATTGGGGTACAGTCATGAATGGCACATTCGTGTATAGGCAAAATGGGAAAAATTCTTTCATTCCAGAAGATGGAGGGGAGCCTATTCTCATAACTGAACGCAATTCTGGTCATGCATTAGACGGTGACAAAGTTAAGATACAACTCCATACTAAAAGAAAAAAAGGAGGAGAACTGGAAGGTGAAGTAATTGAAATCTTAGAAAATAACCAACGTACTATCGTTGGTAAATTACAAGTCACCAAAGGATTTGCTTTTCTTGTTACTGAAGACAAGACATTATCCAATGACATTTTCATCCCCAAAGAAAAATTAAAAGAAGGTAAAACCGGAGACAAAGCCATTGTCCGTATCATCGAATGGCCACAAGAAGCCAAGAACCCAATAGGAGAATTAATTGATATTTTGGGTACAGCAGGAGATAATGAGGCTGAGATGAATGCGATATTGGCAGAGTTTGATTTGCCCTATAAATATCCGGAAAATGTAGAAAAAGCTGCAAACAAAATATCGGAAATAATTACAAACGAAGAGATTGCGCTACGTAAGGACTTTAGAGATACTATAACTTTTACTATTGATCCTAAGGATGCCAAAGATTTTGATGACGCCCTTTCCATCAAACAACTAAACAATGGGAATTGGGAGGTTGGTGTACATATTGCAGATGTGACTCATTATGTCAAACCCGAAAGTTTGATTGATCGAGAAGCCTACAACCGAGCTACCTCTATCTATCTTGTAGATCGTACTATTCCAATGCTTCCTGAACGTCTGTGTAACCAAATATGTTCACTTCGCCCTAATGAAGAAAAGCTATGTTTTTCTGTTATCTTTGAATTAAATACAGATGCAGAAGTCATACAATCACATATTACACGTACCATCATCAAAAGTAACCGACGTTTTACTTATGAGGAAGCACAACAAATCATAGAAACTCAAGAAGGTGAATACAAAGAGGAGATACTTACTCTGAATGATTTAGCACAAAAAATACGTGAAAAACGTTTTAAATCCGGTGCTATTGCATTCGATCGCTATGAAGTAAAATTCGACATTGATGAGACAGGAAAGCCATTAGGAACCTATATCAAAATATCCAAAGAGGCGAATAAACTCATTGAGGAATTTATGCTTTTAGCCAATTTAACCGTTGCTGAATTTATCGGGAAAAGCAAAAATAAAACAAAAAAGACTTTTGTCTATCGCGTTCATGATCAACCAAATCCGGAAAAGTTGAGAGATTTCTCAACCTTTATCTATCGCTTTGGATATAAAATGTCTTTAGAAGGAAGTAAAACCGATATATCCAAAAATATCAACCAGTTATTAAATAAAGTACAAGGGAAACCGGAAGAAAACCTTATTGAGACATTGGCCATCCGCTCCATGCAAAAGGCACATTATACAACAGAAAACATTGGGCATTATGGATTAGCCATTGACTATTATACCCATTTCACTTCCCCTATCCGCCGTTATCCGGATATGATGGTACACCGTTTATTAGAACGTTACCTTGCAGGTGGACGCAGTGTCGTAAAAAACAAATATGAAGACTATTGCAAACATTGTTCTGAAATGGAAAACCTGGCAGCAAACGCAGAACGTGCTTCTATTAAATACAAGCAAGTTGAATTTATGAAAGATAAATTAGGACAGGTATTCGATGGAGTCGTTTCCGGAGTAACTGAATGGGGATTGTACGTGGAATTAAATGAGAATAAATGTGAAGGACTTATCCCTATGCGTGATCTCAATGATGATTATTATGAATTTGACGAAAAGAATTATTGTTTAATTGGCAAAAAGACCAGACGGACTTATCAATTGGGCGATACAATCACCGTAAAAATAGCACAAGCGAACTTAGAAAGAAAACAATTAGATTTCACAATCGTATAATCAACAAGGGGCAATATTCATTGCCCCTTGTTGATTGATTAACTCCAATAAACAATTCCTAACACTCCACAGGTTATCAAACCTACACCCAATAAGAGGTAAAAAATCCGAGCACCTTTACGTCCAAACCATTTGACAAAAGTCATAGCTCCACTCGTTTGGAAATACCAATCAAGGTTTAAGACAGAGGCAATAATTGAGAACAGGCCTAACACTATGAATAAAATCAGTATAAAATACTCTGTTGGTAACATTTTATTTGACTTCTACAGTGCGGGTTCCATCCGCATTTTCTACAATACATACTTCTACAACATCTCCCGGCAACAACTCCTCTATTTTCTCAGGCCACTCTATAAAGCATAAAGCACCACTATAAAAATAATCTTCCGTTCCTATATCTTCAGCCTCACTCAACTTATTTACCCGATAAAAATCAAAATGATAGATTAACTCTCCAGTATCACCACTTCTATATTCATTTACTATAGCAAATGTAGGACTGTTAATCACATCTTCCACTCCCAACTCTTCACAAACAGCTTTAATAAAAGTGGTCTTTCCTGCTCCCATGGTTCCTCGGAAAGCAAAAACCGTACGATCATCCATTTCCGAAATAAACGCTTTAGCCGCTTCATGAATCGTATCCAAACTTTCTATTTTTATAATACCCATATTCTATTATTTATATACTCTGCAAAAGTAATTAATTTGTCGTTATTTTGGATTCATTGTAATGAACGGGATTAACATTTCTTCCATAGAAATTCCCCCATGTTGAAAGGTATTCTTATAGTAAGAAACGTAGTAATTATAATTATTCGGATAAGCAAAGAAATCATTGTTCATCGCAAACACATACTTACTGCTTAAATTAGGAGAAGGCAAACCGATCTTATCAGGAAAACGAACATCATACACCTCTTTAGGATTATAATTCAGATTTTTACCAACTTTGTAACGAAGATTGGTATTTGTATTCTTATCCCCTATTACCTTTTGCGGATTATCCACCCGAATAGTTCCATGATCTGTAGTAACAATGACCTTATAACCTTTTTCAGCTATACGTTTAAATAGTTCCAACGTACCCGAATGCTGAAACCAAGAACGAGTTAAACTTCTATAGGCAGCTTCACTCTGTGCCAATTCACGAATCATCTTATTCTCCGTACGAGCATGTGAAAGCATATCCACAAAATTCAAAACCACAACATTCAACTGATTATGGCTTAAAGAAGCAACAGTATTCAACAATTTGTCATTATACTGCGAATCATGAACCTTGTGATAAGAAAAAGAATACTTCTTACGATAGCGTTCTATCTGAGTTTGGATTAAAGGAGCCTCATTCAAATTCTTTCCCTCTTCACTATCCTCATCTATCCAAAGATCCGGAAATAACTTCTCAATCTGAATTGGCATCAATCCTGAAAATATAGCGTTACGAGCATATTGTGTAGCTGTAGGCAAGATACTATAATACAAACTTTCATCAAATGTATAATAATCCGCCAAAAGATCTTTCACCTCCCTCCACTGATCCAAACGGAAATTATCAATCAAGATAAAAAATAGCTTTTCCCCATTATCCAACATCGGGAATACCTTCTTCTTAAACAAATCCGGGCTCATTAACGGACGATTATCCGGATTTTGAATCCAATCTTCATAATGCTTCCTCACAAATTTACCGAAAGCACTATTTGCCTCCTGTTTTTGCATACGAAGCATATCTGTCATCGGCACTTGGCTGCTTTCCAACTCCAATTCCCAATAAACAAGTTTCTTATAGACCTCCATCCAATCATCAGTCGTCAACGAATCATTAATCTGCATCCCTATCCGACTAAATTCTTGTTGATAACCGACTGTGGTCGCCTCTGAAATAATGACATTCTTATGCACATTCTTCTTAATCGACAAAAATAGTTGATTAGGATTAACCGGTTTGATCAAATAATCGGCAATTTTATTACCGATAGCTTGATTCATAATACTCTCCTCCTCGCTTTTCGTCACCATGACAACAGGCACATCCGGCTTGATTGTCTTTATTTGAGCCAATGTTTCCAGCCCAGTCAGTCCCGGCATATTCTCATCCAAAAATATAATATCAAAAGAATCTTCTTTACAACATTCTATTGCGTCTTGACCACTAATCACAGGAACCACTTCATATCCTTTTTCTTGTAAAAAAAGGATATGAGGTTTCAATAGATCAATCTCATCATCTGCCCAAAGTACTCTATCTTTCTTTATTGCCATACTCTTTTGTTTGGTAATTCAAATGAACATAAACATTCATCTCTACAAATGTAGGATTTTATAATGACATTAACCGATGTTTTGTATAATCTTCCCTCTTTTTTAAGCTCTTTTGCATTCATCTCCCCTTACTTTTACCCTATTATATAAATTATTTCAATGATTATATTCTATTTATTTGTAAATTTGCCCTGCTTAAAAACAAAATAGATATGGAACACCCTTTAAGTATTTATAACACACTGACAAGAAGAAAGGAACAATTTATTCCTTTACATGAACCGCATGTAGGTATGTATGTTTGCGGCCCTACAGTTTATGGTGATGCACATTTAGGACATGCACGTCCGGCTATCACATTTGATTTGCTGTTCCGTTATCTGTCTCATTTAGGATACAAAGTACGTTATGTACGCAATATAACAGACGTTGGACATTTAGAACATGATGCAGACGACGGAGAAGACAAAATTGCCAAGAAGGCACGGCTTGAACAATTAGAGCCCATGGAAGTGGTTCAATATTATTTAAACCGTTATCATCATGCTATGGAAGCGTTGAATGTTCTTCCTCCCAGTATCGAACCACACGCTTCCGGCCATATCATCGAACAGATAGAATTGGTTAAGAAAATCTTGGAAAACGGATATGCATACGAGAGTGAAGGTTCAGTCTATTTCGATGTTGAGAAATATAACAAAGAGCACCGTTACGGTATCCTTTCCGGAAGAAATATCGATGATATGTTAAACACCACCCGTGCGTTAGATGGACAGGATGAAAAACGTAACCCTATTGATTTCGCTCTATGGAAATGTGCCCAACCGGAACATATCATGCGCTGGCCATCTCCTTGGAGTGATGGTTTCCCAGGCTGGCATTGTGAATGTACGGCCATGGGGGAAAAATATTTAGGCGAACATTTCGATATTCATGGCGGAGGTATGGATTTGATATTCCCACACCACGAATGTGAGATTGCACAAGCTGTAGCTTCACAAGGGGATGACATGGTTCACTATTGGATGCATAACAATATGATTACCATCAACGGACAGAAGATGGGTAAATCATTAGGAAACTTTATCACGTTAGATGAGTTCTTCACCGGCAACAATAAAACACTTAGTCAAGCCTATTCACCAATGACAATCCGTTTCTTTATCCTTCAAGCACATTATCGTAGTACAGTAGACTTCAGTAACGATGCTTTGCAAGCTGCGGAAAAAGGTTTGGAACGTTTGATGGATGCCTACAAAAGCTTAATGAAACTAAAAGCATCTGAGAGTTCTTCTGTTGATGTAAAAGACTTGCGTCAAAAATGTTTTGACGCAATGAATGACGATTTGAACTCACCTATCGTTATTGCCCACCTATTTGATGCCTCTCGTGCAATCAATTCTGTAAAAGATGGAAAAGCAACCATCTCTGCCGAAGATTTAAAAGAATTACAAGAGGTCTTCCATCTATTCATCTTTGATATCTTAGGAATGAAAGACGAAGCAACTTCTGCCGGAGGTTCTAATTATGAAGCATTTGGAAAAGCGATCGATCTATTATTGTCTATCCGTCAACAAGCTAAGACTAATAAAGATTGGGCAACTTCAGATAAGATTCGCAACGAACTGACTGCTTTTGGCTTTGAAATCAAAGACACCAAAGATGGCGCTGAATGGAAATTAAGTAAATAGGGTTTTAAAGAGTTTATCTTAATGACTATAAACGAATTTCTTCAAGGAGACAAGTTTGCTCTTTTAGCCGGAGTGGAACTATTAGAGACCGGGAACGGTTATGCGAAAGCTCGCATGGAAATTAAGCCCGAACATTTAAATGGAGGGGGCGTATGCCAAGGTGGTGCTATTTTCACATTAGCAGATTTGGCGTTTGCCGCTGCTACTAATAGCCATGCGCGTTTGACTTTATCTATCACATCAAGTATTCATTTCTTCAAAGCTGAAAGCAAAGGATACCTTTATGCTGAAGCTAAAGAGGTTTTTAGCCATAAACGATTGGCCAATTGTGAAGTGCAAATAACCAACGAGGCCGGCGAACTAATCGCCACTTTTAACGGGACAGGTTATAGAAAAGAGACAGAACTCCCTTTTGAACCATTAGTATAATACTAAAAAGAAATAAGTCCGAGGAAACTGATTGTTACCTCGGACTTATTTCTTTTTACCTCGGATGTATTTTTACTACACCAAACTCTATTTTCTTAAGGCTTAATTTCAAAACGGGAAGAGAAGGGATAACGTAACCCTTTAGATGTTTTATAATGCACTTCTGCCGCTCCTATCTTTAATTTAGCTCGTATTTTGATAGGGATATGATTCTCATCATCTGCAACCCATATCTCTGCAGCCGCCTTACTTTGAGTAAAAGCCTCATCATATATATCAATATAAAAATGACGAGTCCTATATTTCAACTCATCGCTTCGTTCCACAATCTGCTGTCCTGTATAACGAAAACTGATATTCACGACATCCCTACCTATAGCTACTTGAAAAGGGAAACTATCCCCACTTTTCATTTGAGTCCAATCCAAGGAACGCAAATATAAGGTAGCTCCCAACATATCAAACATATAGGGTTCATCTGCCACTAATACCGTATCAATCTTTGTCCGGGTCAACGTATATCGATGGGAACGGGCTTGTATCTGTTCCTTGTCATAAGAGAAACGGATATTATCAATCAAATAGTAATCATTCTCATTGACTCTTTTCTCACTCTGTAGCAATAACATTTCAGGTGAGAAATGGCAATCAATCGTATCCCTCATCTTATAAATTTTCTCAATAATCCCCGATGTTTGAAAAAGCAGGCGATAATGATATGCTGGCCGATTCTCAAAATCTGTGTCCTGTATGGAAAGTGTAGCAAGCCCCGCACGAGGCATTAATATTCCCAATTTGAAATACAATTCATATTGCAACTCTTCCCCCGGTTCAAACCGTTCGCGAACAGGAATCTCTTGTGCTTGTATCGTAATAACCGACAACACAAAAGAAAAGATAAGCAATAAACGAAAAAGATTAAAACGGTAATCCCATACTTCCACCACTTCTTCCGGAAGAACTCTTCTTTCCTTCATCTTTATAATTCCTTTTCTTTTTAGTAACCTCCTTAGGTTTATTCTTCATAATCTCAATAGGCTTCTGTTTAACCAATGGGGTCGATAACACATCCCATGTTTCTTCCACCTGCCAGTTTTGCATAATCTCATACATTTTAGGAGAGTAAAAAACGGTTTCAGGTTGCCGTTTCTCTGCATAATTACCGGTATCCCAAAGTCCATTGTCATTTACATCTAAAATAATACGGGCATAATATTTATCCGGTTTCAAATCCATAAAAAGAGCACCTCCTTCTTTCACTCTCGCTTTACGAACCGGAACGTCAGCTGTATTCAACAACTCTACAAATGCTGTAGTATCCACCCCGATAATATTCAAGTAAAGATGTCCATACTCATCTTCATTCTTAATCTTAAATTCATTGGAAAAACCATTATTCCATTTTCCATAAACACTGTAGATAGCAGCCGAATCCACCACTACGCGGTATTCCTCACTATACTTCCATGGACGTTTAATAATAAAGCGCAAACTATTGGTTGAATCAGGCAAAAACTCAAAATCAACCTTATTCCATAGCGTATCAATCTTCTGTTCCAAAAGGAAGAACTCTTTTTGAAGATTCAATACCGGTTCATCAAACGAAACAAACAAAGTATCAAAAAGATTCATCGAACTTTGTGAATTAACCTGCAAACTCAAGAACGTAATAGGGTCAGGTTCATCTTTCTTTTTCTTCTTTTTATGATCAGATGGTCGGCGACGCATCACAAACTGAACGGTATCCGTTTGCGGACGAAGTATATTCAATGAATCACTTTTCGGATAAGATACTTGCACGCGCAATGTGTCTTGTTTCCAAACTGTCGAATCCGTCAACCAATAATTGACCGCTTTTCCTCCCTCTATTGATTGGACAAAATACCAACTACTATCTTGGGGTGTAAAATTTAAAGGAACCGGAGCAGGAACAGTATCCAATTGGGTGTTAAACCGTAAAACAACATATCTTTCATCCGGTCGTTCCGGCTTCACCATATATTGACGTTCAAACTTCTCTTTAAACAAACGAAGTTCAATATTATCCGGAAGAAAACGGGTAAAGTTGACTGTCCGGATAGTATCAACCGTCACAGTATCTTTCCATGTTGTATCTTGTCGAGTGGCAAACTCAAACGAGGGGACAACCAATGAATCCAGAAAAGCAATATCCTCGCCCGGTTGATCAAACTTGTAATCTCGGTTTACATCATTCAAAGCAAAGAGACGATAACTACCCGGAGCGATGTTGCGAATGGTAAAACGCCCCCTATCATTCGTCCGCGAAGTACGAAGGAAAGGCAACTTCACAAAAGCCGAATCTGCCAAGTTATTATGCAAGCCTACCGTCATCCCCAGCATAGGCTCCAGATTCTCCGCATTCAACAAAACTCCGGAAATCTCAAGAGTATCAATAGTCTCACCAGTTGAAAAAGCAAAAGAAAAGTTTTCAAAGACATTCTTTTCATTATTATCAACGATCGAATTGGTAAAGTCAATCGTATAAGTAGTATTAGGTTTCAAGGAATCCTTTAACTCAATCACCGCTTTTTTCCCGGAGGAACGAATAATCGGCAATTCCATCTGAGGCGGTGTGATAATCACATTCTCTGTTGGTTTCTCAATCTGAATCAATTCGTCAAACAAGATCTCTACACTCTTTCCTTTATAGTTTACTTGATTAGGGATAGGAGTACTACTCACAAACTTAGGAGGAGCTTCATCATAAGGCCCCCCATTCGGGGAACCAATATTGGCACAAGAATAAATCAGCACCAACAACACAACCCCTACAGACAGATTGAATAAATCACGAATATATCTACTACCTTTTGACATCTACTTCAAGATATTTGATAAATATGCGCAAAAGTAGGAAAAATCCGATGAAACAGCATACTATAAAATACGATTAATCAATCTTTGCATTTCAGCATCCTAAATCCTATTCGGCAATACAAACATTTTTTCTTCTCACAATATTCACGTTTCAACTGGATCAGTCCTTGGGTATCTCCCGCATTCCGCACAGTAATACCTGCCTTACAAAAGAGAGTGACAATGGAGTTTCTTTCAGGTGGGATACTTTCTAAAAGACGAAGCGCACGCTCACAATATTCCGATTGCTTATGATGAAGACCATACGCAAAAAACATTGGTACTACTGTATTTATCAACAAGATATGAAGGGCATTTTCTCCCATAACCTTCTCTTTTTTAGGAGAAGCATACCGGAAATGATAATGGGTTTCCCAATAAGGAGAAGGGGATACCCGGAAAAATCTTTTTACCTCACCTGGCGTACGCGCTTCCAATATGGCAGAGAACAATGTATCATGCTGTACCCAAAGCGAGGCAAGCTGAGCTATTTTCAAATAAGGGAAACTCATCGGGCGAATCCGTAAATGTTTAAACACGCTATCATCCAAAGGAATCAAGCCATATTTATGTCGGAGGAATGTATATTCCCGTTGCAACAAACGATAATAATGATCCCCCTTTTCCTCCACCAACATTCCGGCTTGTCCTAATAACAAAGCCTCTATTTGCGAATGGTTGTTCCTTTGTTTCTGTATGCAACGGAAAGGGATACTTTTCGCCAACCTTTCAAAAGCATCATTATTCAACCCAAAACCAAAGTTACGAGTTAAAGTAATATAAAAGACCTCATTCCAATCCTCTTTATAAAAAGCTAACAGATTCAATATGTCGTGTGTCTTTCTTTCTAACCGTTCAGTGAGTAAAACCTCCAACCAAGCAGAAAGATGTAACGGGTCGATTTGAGAAATATAATCTAAACATGGGAGTGGTGTTTCCCGATAAAGTAACCATTCTACATTACGGGAGACATGCTTGGGTATAGTCAAAACCCATTGAGGTATCGACTCACCATTTGTCCGTTTAGGTTGAAAATCATCGACCCCGACAACATGTAAAATAACATTATCATACGCTTTATCCAAATGATGGCAATGGAGCAACCAGTCTGATGCCTTATCATGCAACTCCACACTTCCTACCCACAAAGTTCCATCTATCTTGATTTTTGCATTAAAGAAATCCGGACCGGCATTTCCATTCTCTAATCCAGGGTCGATAATTTCAACGGTATTTCCTTCTGTAGTGGTCAATAAAGAGGAAGCCGTATAAAGTTTGTATTTCCAAACATAATGTAATAAACGTTCCATACTTCTTTCAGAGTTAAGATTTATGGTTCAAATCTAATCATTATTTTGTATATTTGCAGCACTTTATCAAACGAAAGTTTAATCGAATGAATTGAAAATTAGGATAAATATGAAAATTGCACTTATCGGTTACGGAAAGATGGGAAAGACCATCGAACAAATTGCACTAAGCAGAGGACATCAAATTGTTTCTATCATAGATATAAACAATCCGGAGGAGATATACTCAGACAATTTCAAAAGTGCAGATGTAGCGATTGAATTTACAACCCCAGCCACTGCATTCGATAATTATATGAAAAGCTTTGCTGCCGGTGTACCGGTGGTATCAGGAACGACCGGATGGCTGAATCGGATCGAAGAAATCAAAGAAATGTGTGAAAAAGAGGGTAAGACCTTCTTTTATGCTTCAAACTTCAGTATTGGTGTCAACATCTTCTTTGCTTTAAACAAACATTTGGCCAAAATCATGAACCAATTTCCTGCCTACGATATAAAAATGATGGAGACACACCACATCCACAAATTGGATGCTCCCAGTGGAACAGCCATCACGTTAGCAGAAGGAATCCTTGAAAACGTAGAACGTAAAGGACGTTGGACTTTGGAAACAGCAGAGAAAGAGACTGATATTCCTATCCATGCCATCCGAGAAGGTGAGGTTCCGGGTATCCACGAAATTACCTACGAATCTGATGTCGACACCATCAGTATCAAACATGATGCCAAAAGCCGTGCCGGTTTTGCCTTGGGAGCCGTAGTAGCCGCAGAATTTACAGCTGGTAAAAAAGGGTTCTTGGGTATGGAAGATATGCTTAAGTTCTAATTGATTAAATAAAGAAGGAGATGAAAAAGTTTTCTAAAAAACAATGGATCAAATTCGGCATAGCAGCCATTCTCTACCTGCTTTTCACTCTGTGGATGCAGAACGGATGGTTACTATTCGGCTTGATTGTCATTGTGGATATATTTTTAACCCAATACATTCCTTGGGGAGCTTGGAAACAATCTAAGAACCCGCAGATCCGCAGTATCCTTAGTTGGGTAGATGACATAGTATTTGCGTTGGTGGCTGTTTACTTCATTAACATATTTGTTTTCCAGAACTACCAGATACCAAGTTCATCTTTAGAAAAATCACTATTGGTAGGAGACTACCTGTTTGTAAGTAAACTGAGCTACGGACCACGTGTCCCCAATACCCCGATAGCCTTCCCATTGGTACAAAACACCTTTCCTTTCTTTAATTGCAAGTCTTATTTGGACTGGCCAGAATGGGATTACAAGCGGGTCAAAGGGTTTGGTGAGGTAAAACGAAATGACATCGTGGTGTTTAATTTCCCGGCCGGTGACACTGTTGCTTTAAAAGTTCAGAATCCGGATTACTATACCTTGGTCGAAGAATACGGACGTGATCAGGTATGGGGAGATAAAAACACATTCGGGGAGGTGATCTACCGTCCGGTTGACAAGCGTGAGAATTATGTCAAACGCTGTATCGGCATGCCGGGGGATACAATCGAGATCCGTGACAATCAAGTCTACATTGATGGTAAAGCTGCTCAAAATCCGGAAAAGTTGCAATACAACTATTTTATAGAGACTGACGGTTCGATGTTGAGCGAAGAACAGTTCCGCCTGTTAGAGATTAGTAAAGATGACCGTGTATTAATCAATGGGAACAATAATACCAACCTGATGTCTTTCTTAGGTATCCAGCCTAACGAGCAGGGACAATTCAATCCGGTTTATCATTTCCCGATGACACAAAAGGCTTTGGAAACAATAAAAAAACTACCGATTGTCAAACGAGTTATTATTGAGCCGGATTCATTTGGCGGTGCCACCTACTTCCCGGTTGATTACTCAACAGGTTGGAGCCGTGATAACTACGGTCCATTATGGATTCCGAAAAAAGGGGTAACAATTCCATTGACAGCTGAAAACATCGGGTTATATAGCCGTTGCATCCGGAACTATGAAGGAAATACTTTAGAAGTAAAAGAGGGCAAAGCGTATATCAACGGACAGCCGGCTGATTCCTATACATTCCAATATGATTACTATTGGATGATGGGTGATAACCGCCACAATAGCGCAGACAGCCGTTCTTGGGGATTCGTTCCGGAGGATCATATTGTCGGTAAACCGATTATGATATGGTTATCATTAGATAAAGACCGCGGAATTTTTGACGGAGGTATCCGTTGGAACCGCATGTTCCGTTGGGTACATCCTGATTAAGCGTATGAGACAATCCCTGGCTACATTCAGTAAATGGTTGGCTATGATTAGCATCATTGTCGGGATTGTCATGCTCATCCGTCTCTTCGGTGTAGAGTCTTACCGCATTTCAACAGATGCCATGGAGGAGGCTTTGCACCAAGGAGATTATATCTTGGTAAACAAACTGCCTATCAAGGGAAACCCCGGACGCAACAAAGTGGTTTTGTTTACCAGCCCTTTACTAAAAGACACCTTGCATCAACCGCTGTTTCTAAGCCGTTGTATCGGGATGCCAGGAGATACCATTTTGGTTGACAATAACGGATACAAAGTTAACGGAGTACTGATACCCCATTCACCTCGTGCACTGAATACCTATCTCATACCTAAGAAATACGGGGTCGATCTCCTTAAAATTTTACGGAAACGCCATATTCCCACCCGGAATTGGAAGAATGATCCTTATGGTTTCTCCCTATCCCTAACCTCCTTTGAGGAATATCAGATACGCGAGGAACTACCGGAAGCGGATAACCGCTACTTTATCCGCAAACAATTTCCCCCTTACCGACTAATTGTCCCACGTAAGGGTTTTGCCTATCGATTGGATGACGTTGCATTAACGGCTTGTAAGGAGGCTATCAGTACACAAGTCGGCGACAAAGCAGTTTTCCGTGACGGGAAACTATATTTAGACGGAAAAGAAACGACCTTCTTCTTTTTCGATCAAGATTACTATTGGATGCTGTCAGACAATGTAAACGAAGCTGTCGATTCGCGCCACTTAGGTTTTATCCCTCATGACCACATCATCGGGAACGCTTGTTTCTGCTGGTTCAGTCATGATAAAGAACATTTTTTTAAACCTGTAAACTAATGTCACAACCAGTTTATCTATCAACCGCCTATTTAGGACCAATCCAACAATATGGCAAATTGCTCCAATTCCCGGAAGTATGCATAGAGACTGCTGAGAACTATTTGAAGCAGACTTATCGGAATCGTTGTACCATTGCCGCGGCAAACGGGCCATTGGCCTTGTCTGTGCCGATTGTCAAACCTGACACATTGAAATGTTTGACTAAAGATATCCGCATCTCTGACCATGGCAATTGGCGTCACCTTCATTGGAATGCCTTGGTCTCTGCTTACAACATGAGCCCTTTCTTCGAATATTATGAAGAAGATTTTGCCCCCTTCTATGAGAAGAAGTATGAATTTCTATTCGACTTCAACGAAGAACTTCGCCAATTGATTTGCGAATTGCTTGACCTGCATCCGATAATCTCCTATACTGAGGATTACCAACCGGAGGTAGCGAATGACTTCCGAGAAAGCATCCGCCCTAAACATCCCGGCGAAGATCCCACATTTTGTCCGAAGCCCTACTACCAGGTCTTCCAAGACAAATATGGATTCCAACCCAACATGAGTATTGTCGATTTATTATTCAACATGGGACCGGAAGGATTACTTGTTCTCAAAAACTCCATTCGCCCTCAAGATTAACCTGCATTCATCCAAAAACGGATGGGCAAGAAATAAAAAATTCCTCAGCAGGAAATATTTTTCCCATGCCGAGGAATTTTTCTACATATAACCATCTCCTAATTCTTCTTCATTGTATACTCTTTTACCCCCAAAGCATCATACGCTTGAAGCAATGCTTCATCATTATCAGAAATCATCAACAGCTTATCATTTTCCTTTAATTCGGTATTCCCTTTCGGGATAAAATAACGTCCGTCACGCTTAACCATAACTGCCAACGTATGGTCAGGAAGCGTCAAATGCATCAGTTTATTTCCATGGGCTAAAACAGCAGGAGTAATATCAATCTCACTCATGGCACTCTTGATATTATCCGGAAGTTCAATACCAAATTCATCTTTCCGTTCCGGTTCATCAATCAACCCTAACCATTTCGCTGATAACGTAACCGTTGTCCCCTGAATCAACAAGGAAAGAATCGTGATAAAGAAGACTATATTAAAGAACATACTTCCATGAGCTACACCGGCAATCCAAGGATAAGTAGCGAAGATAATAGGAACTGCCCCACGAAGTCCCACCCATGAGATATAGAATTTTCCTCTTGTCGAAAAGTTCTTAAAAGGTAACAAAGTCAAGAAGATTGTTGCCGGGCGAGCGACTAATATCATAAAGAAACCGACAGCCAAACCCATAGGAGCTACGGGTAACAATTCATGCGGGTTAACCAATAAACCTAAAGATAAGAACATCACAATCTGCCACAACCAGGCAAAACCATCAAAGAAAGTTCCAATACTCTTTTTATGAACAATCCTTGCATTTCCAACCACTAAGCCGGCAATATAGACTGCCAAATAACCATTTCCTTTACACAAGGTTGTCGCAGAAAAGGTAAAAAATGCCATAGTCATCAACAGAATCGGATAAAGCGATTCATTATTCAGATTCAGATGATTGATCAAAAAAACAATCAACCGGCCTAATATATATCCGGCTATTGCACCTACCGACAATTGAACAACCAATTGCAAGATGGCATCAGAAAGATTCATACCGCCAACTTGGATATAGGTAATCAATAATAAAGTGAGCATATAGGCCATCGGGTCGTTACTACCACTTTCTAATTCCAAAGCCGGACGCAAGCGTTCTTTCAAATATACCCCTTTACTCCGTAAAATAGAGAAAACAGAGGCTGAATCTGTAGACGACATAACCGCTGCCATCAATAATGACTCCGGAAATGTAAGCGTTACATAACTGGAAAGAATCTGAAAAATAAAATAAATAAAACCACCCGTTATAAATGTAGTAAGCAAAACTCCGACTGTCGCCAATAACACACCTTGCGTTGCAATGGGTTTAATGTCAGACACTTTCGTATCCATACCACCTGAAAACAAGATAATACTCAAAGCCAACATACCAATATATTGGACTGCTTGCGGATTATTAAATTGAATTCCTAAGCCATCGCTTCCAAATAACATGCCCACTGCTAAAAAAAGCAATAAGGCAGGTAATCCAAAACGATAACCAGCCTTACCGGCAACTATACTGAAAAAGAAAATAATGGAAGCAATCAATAACATCGCCTCCGGACTATCAATAAGACTAAAATTCTGAAACATAAAAAGAATAACTTCGTTTAGATTTAGATTTCAAAGTAAGGAAAAAATAAGGAATCATACAATAGCTTAACACTTAAGAAGCTGATATTTAAATATTATCATTATATTTGTACGGAATAAATATCGACGCTATGACTAAAACAAGCTTATTCATCATTTTGTTTACCCTGTTTATAGGGAATTCATGCACAAAAGAATTTATCTCTGATAAGGATTATCTTAAAGAGGTTGAAGAGGATTTTAAGACAAAAAAAGCAGCATTGTCTCAAGGTGATCTGTTTTCGGTGTTTGAGCAATCGTTAACGGGAAACGAAAAGCAGGCTTTGACTTTCTTATATGCCTATATGCCAATCGGTGACATTACCGATTATGACGGTCAATTCTATCTCGACAATGTGCGCAGTTCTTTTCAAACACGTGAAGAGATGCCTTGGGGAGATAGCATACCGGAGGATATCTTTCGCCATTTCGTAATGCCTATACGTATAAACAATGAGAACTTGGATGATAGCCGCATGGTCTTCTACGAAGAGCTGAAAGAGCGTGTAAAACATCTTTCTTTATATGATGCTGTTTTGGAAGTAAACCATTGGTGTCATGAAAAGGTTATTTATACGCCATCCGATGCCCGAACCAGTTCTCCTTTGGCTTCAGTCAAAACGGCATACGGTCGTTGTGGTGAAGAATCGACCTTCACCGTAGCAGCTTTACGTGCAGTTGGTATCCCGGCAAGGCAGGTATATACTCCTCGTTGGGCGCATACTGACGATAACCATGCTTGGGTAGAGGCTTGGGTAAATGGTAAATGGTTCTTCTTAGGAGCCTGCGAACCGGAACCGATATTAAACTTAGGATGGTTCAACGGACCTGCCTATCGAGGGATGTTGATGCATACCAAAGTATTCGGGAAATACAAAGGGCCTGAAGAGATCATGGATGTGACGGACAACTACACCGAGATCAATGTCATTGACAATTACGCCCCGACAGCCAAGACAACCATTACGGTAGTAGATACCAACAACCAACCTGTTGAAGGGGCTGACGTTGAATTTAAGATCTATAACTATGCCGAGTTTTATTCCGTAGCCAACAAACAGACAGACAAGCAGGGGAAAGCTTCTTTGACTGCCGGAAAAGGGGATATGTTGGTTTGGGCAAGTAAAAACGGAGTGTTCGGCTTCAGCAAAGTCTCTTTCGGGAAAGAGGAAAACATAACGATTACTCTCAACAAAAAGCCAGGAGACATTGAAACCATTGCCTTGGATATAGTACCTCCTGTTGATGGTTCTATTCCGGCTGAAGTTACAGAAGAGCAGAAAGAGGAGAATGCCAAACGACTACATGACGAGGATGTGATACGCAACCAATATGTTGCGACCTTCTATACCGAGGAAAAGGCAGAAGCTTTAGCTAAGGAGTTGTCTATCAACCCAAAGAAAACGGTGAAAATCATGTTGGGAAGTCGTGGAAACTGGCAAGAGATCGAAAAGTTTTTACGTGAAACTCCGTTGAAACAACGTCCTAAAGCTCTTTCTTTGTTGAATGTTATCTCTGCCAAAGATTTGCGGGACACACCGGCAAGCGTATTGATGGATCACCTAACCTATACGAAGCCGATGCAAAGTTCTTTGTTTACGGAATATGTGCTCAACCCGCGTGTGGCCAACGAACTTCTTACACCATACCGGAAATTTTTCCTAACGAAGATGGATGTACAACTACAGGTAGAAGCTAAAGCCAACCCGCAACTGCTCATCAACTGGGTGAAAGATAGTATCCAAGTCAATGATACACTGAATACCCAACGTATACCAATCATGCCGATGGGGGTATGGAAATCAAGAGTGGCCGACCGCCATTCTCGTGATATCTTCTTTGTGGCATTATGCCGTAGCTTAGGTATCCCGGCACGCATCGAACCGGTTGCAGGAAAGGTACAATATGCAAGGGGATTGGGATGGATTGATGTGGACTTTGAGGCTACCGCTCCTATCTCCACCGAAAAGGGTCGTGTCGTAGCTGCTTACCAACCAACCAAAGTACTGCCGGATCCGAAATATTACAGCCACTTTACTATCGCCAAGATATTACCGACAGGTAAATTACAAACACTGAACTTTGAATCGAGTGACGTGGATATGGGAAGTGGTGATACATGGAGTGCGTTGTTAAAGAGACCGTTGACCTTGGATGAAGGACATTATCTGTTAGTGACCGGTACCCGTATGGCAAACGGCAACGTGTTGACTGAACTCTCTTTCTTCAATATCGAAGCGGGCCAAACAAATAACATTCAACTCAATATGCGGGAAAGTAAAGATGACATACAAGTCATCGGAAATTTCAACTCCGAAAACAAATTCAAACGTGCGGATAACGGAGAAGAGGTCAGTCTGCTTGCCACTACCGGCCGAGGTTACTATATCGTAGCGATCTTAGGTGCACGCCAAGAACCGACCAACCATGTCATGCGTGATTTGGCTGCTATCAAGCAGGATCTGGAGAGTTGGGGACGGGGTATCGTTCTTCTTTTCCCCGATGAAAAGGGTTTGCAGAGCTTTGACCCGAAAGAATTTGGAGAGTTGCCCAATACCATTACCTACGGGGTAGATATCGACAAGACTATCCAAAAAGAGATCGCCAAGAACATGAGACTGTCCAATGCAAACAGTCTACCGATCTTCATCATTGCCGATACCTTCAACCGGGTAGTCTTCGTCTCCCAAGGCTACACCATCGGCCTAAGCAACCAACTAATGAATGTGATTCATAAGTTATAAAAAAACTCCCCCTGTCGATAACTTTTTAGTTCAATTCGACAGGGGAATTTCAGTTTCTATTATTTTGCCCTATCTTTCGTTCTATCCTTTTTTGAAAAATATTTTTTAATTCTTCTATCTCTTCTTTATTAATTACTGCCCTATCCATAGAAAAAAGCTTTTCTATAGGAATATATACTTCTTTTTCAAATTCAACCTCAATATTATTTTTGATACAAAAATTTTGTAAATCCATCCTCAAATTTTCAATTCTTTTACTATCACGTTCTTTTCTTTTTTCAGAGATTATTCCCTCTACATATTGAGAATCTATATCATACTGTATCCTTCTTAATTTTGAATCCAATATTTTTATATATAACAAATTATTATTTGGCGATATTTTTACTTTTTCTTTTAAATCAGAATACTCTCTCTCTAATTCTTTAAAGTTAACTGGACATATATAAATAGCTTCATATGATGTTTTTGTTTTTATTTTTATATTACCTCTTAAGGTATTGGAAACATCAACTGTTGTACGAGTTCCGAATAATTTATTTCCAATTATAGCAAGAATATAGGGGAATATTACAGGAAAACAAATTACTAATAATATAAATATCCAAAAAGCAATAGCCTCTATATTGTTTATTGTTAAATCCATAATATCAACTCTTTAATCAGTAATATTATTCTTTATGTACTCTTGAAACTTTTCATTAAAATTTAGAGTATATGTTATAGATTTATTCTTTTCAAATTCTATTGTCAATTTATCATCAGATACTAAAGAATTATAATCTTCTAACGTTACATTTACATTATATTCTTCATGACTATTATCTATAACACCACAAAAAGCATAAATTGTTATACAATCTTTCAATGTCTTTTTCGAAATCTTTTCAAGAAACATACTATAATTATTTTTTGCATCGTCTGTAATAGTTATACATAGACCATATTCCCTTAAATTTGCAATAACTATTTTAGCATTACTTCGATAAATTGTTGCTTCATTATCAAACTGTAAATTAGAAGCATAAGTTTCCTGTAAAATAGGATTTTTGCAAGAAACAAAGATAAAACTTAATAAAAAAAGTAAATAAAAAGGACATTTCTTCATAACAATAAATATTATCTTCCCTGTTCCCGCCGGTCAGCATTATAAAAAGAAAAGCGTGGGAACTATCGTCCTATCACTGCTTTGAGGCTCTCGACTGCCCTTACCCAATAATAGAACAATAGTCCCACGCTTTATGTCGGTATATAGTTCTTCCATCCTTGGAATACATATATAACAAACACAAGCGTAGGAGCCATTTTGCCTATTATCTTGGGTAAATGAAATTGTCGAGATTTCAAAGCAAGATAATATCGAAACGCTTCTACGTTATTTTTTCCTAATACATTACAAAGGAAATCTTTTTTACTCGAAGAAACAAAGCATTCTTCACTTTTTTAAACGAAATATAGTCTCTATTACATCGGACTTAATTTGCTATTACATCGGAGGTAAATCGAAATACCTCCGATGTAATCTTAAGATAATTCATTTAGATACAAAAAAAGCAGACCCGCAAGGATCTGCTTTTCTATAATAGGATAATTCTTATCGACGACGTACGCTACGAACAGCTGAGCTTTGTGTCTTAGGGGTTTTCGTCTTCGGCGCTTTTGTCTTGGTCTCTTTTACTTCCGAAGTCTTCTTTCCACGTGAAGCCGTTGTTACTTTCTTTGTGGATTTCTTTCCCTTTTCATCCGCTACCTGTTGGGTAGTATCCGGTTGCAGATACAATGCCTTTTCAAATGCGACTAACTGATTCTCAATCCGTTCTTGCTCTTTCTTCAACGAATCCGGAGTCGGACAATAGGCCTGTAACGGCTGGTTCATCAGATTCTGTGTTTTGAAAATATCCCCTTGGAACATACGACGACGGAAATAATCGTCAATCGTAAAGGTCATGGCGTTGTTAATGTTAGAGGTCATGATATAAGCCGTATTGATATAGGGGCGTAAGTTTTCATACGGAATCCAGAACATCGGCATAGTGTTTTGCCCCATCTCATCGTTAATCGTCAAAATCGGACAAATAGCCAATGTCTTCACATCAAACACAGAGTTATTCTGATCAAAATACCAAGCCTCTTTAATGTAGTAAGATTTTACATCTGCCGAAGGGATATCGCTTTCATTCACCACAAAACTGGCAGGTTCATTCCCTTCAGCCGGTGTCTCTTCATAAAAGATACGGCTACGATCCAACATCACCTTCAAATCCAACTTACGATTATCGCTAAAGTCTTCGTAACCATCCAAATACTCATATGCAAACAATTTACCCTCACAAACCAATTGGAAGATGATAGAGAACAGATTCATCTGTCCGTTCATCGGCTGTGTCGGATAATATAAAGGCGCATTGGGTTCTTTCATCAAATCAATCTGACGATAGATCACACGCATCCAACGGGCATTTCCAATATGCTGCGTCATACGTTCATTCATATCCTGTGCACGAACGGTCAACTCCGGCATACCGGTCTCTTTCTTTTCTTCAGCACGTGCGCCACGGCTTGCTTCCGGACCACGACGTCTTTGCTGTTGTTGATTATTACCGGCTTCTTCCTGCGCCTGCATCGGAATAGCTGCAAACAAAGCGGCAATAAGGGTTGCTATGTAATAAATACGTTTCATCTTATATCTATTTTATCGTCATCTTTAGTTTACGATTACTTCTACTGTCGGGATAATGCGTTCTTTATTATCCGGGCCTAACACCTTCACATGAGTAATATAAAAGCGTTTGCCTCTTGCCAATCGTCGGATATAATCCTTTTGACGTTGAGAGAATTGACTTCCTTGTGTCACCTCCGGTATAATGTTACCCATAGAATCATAGAATGTCAACTCAAAGCTCAAAACCTTAAACGGAACATTCAACAAATCATCATCAATTGCCGCTTGGATACCATCGGCTTCCACCAAGCTACGCTTAGAAAGTTGACCTCCCCGGAATTTACGCACATTCCCATTCTGATCTTTATACTCGATATAGGGCATCGGATCAGGCAAAGCACGAACCCTAAAGGTTGTTTTCGCCATCTCAACACTACGTCCGTCTGCCATCTTCGCCTGAACAGAAACCACAGCATCCGTACCGACTACATTCGGACGAGCTTCCCACTGATCTCCTTTGCGAACCAATGTTCCATTCGTCATGGTTGCCGTTACATTTCCACTTGGGACACCCGGAACGGCAATTCGAATCGGGTTGGCAATTCCGGCATACAAGACATTCATCAACATCGGCGCTACGGTTGCACTCGGCTCTGTCACGAAATATTCACTTTCAAACTCACGGCGCATCATACTACCATCGCTGCCCGGCATTTCAATATACCCTTTGATCGGATAAGTACCTGGAGCACCAGCCACAGTCGTAAACAAACCATTTGCCTCATAAGGCAGTTCCTTTCCATTGACAAAGACTGTCGGCCGTTTGGTTGAATCGACAGCAGAAAGCACAATGTTTGCCTTGTATTGACTTCCACGCATGACAATCTGGCTTTCCGGTATAACCTGTGCCGTAATCTGGTTCACGCGATAGTCACGCACATCGACACTACTTAACAAATTAGACAACACCTCTCCTTCTGCATAACGGATATCACTTTGCAACTTGGTCAAAAGCGTAATAGCAGCCGCTACCGGCATATTTTCAAACAATGCCTCTTCCCATGAACGAGTATTAATTCCAGCTTTGCGAGGAGGTGTTGTAGATAATGTAGCTTCTATCACACGTGTCTTTGCCTCATCTTCAACCATTTCGCCCATCATTGTACGATAATTCTCAATACGTTGGCGCAAATGTTTACCTTCACCAGAAACCGGAGCCAACATCACACGAGAGGCTGCCTCCAAATCATCTTTATGTTCTATATTATTGACATCGGCCTCTTCGCCATCAGCCAATTGAGCGATACGAACCTTCAAATCCTGTACATAGTTAAACAAACTATCAGAAGCCTCTTTCACCTTCTTTCCCTTTTCATACCAGCTACGCACCTTTTCGGGATTCGTTTGATAATAGGCCTCCAACTCATCATTTACAATCTTATTACGTGTAGAAGAGTTATCAATGGAAGTCCGCAAACTACCCTCTACCAATCCAAAGCCGTCAAGAACCTCCGATGACACATTCAAGGCCATCATCGCGATGAAAACCAGATACATCAGGTTTATCATCTTCTGACGGGGAGAATTGGGATTATTTGATATTCCTGCCATAGTCGATTACTTCATTGGATTGTTTGTGTATGGAGCCTGTGCCGGCTGTTGATATCCGTATGGTTGTTGATACGGCTGTTGGTAACTTTGCGGTTGCTGTGGCTGGCCGGTTTGTGCATAAACAGGCTGTTGCGGTTGGACAGGCACTTGAATACCCATATTGACCGTCATAGCCTGTAACAATCGGCTATATACCTGATTCAATTCTGCCAATTGGCGAGCCATCTTTTCTGTTTCGTTACGGAAAACCGAACTATCCACGACAGAGCCGTCATACATTTCACGAATACGGTTTAAGCCACCGTTGATGTGTTCGATAGATTCAATCTGAGAGCTAATACTCTTCAATTGGATTTCATAAATTGTATTCAAGCCGGAAATATTGCGGTTCAACATCTCCATCTGTTGTACATAACCACGTGAGTTCTGGTTGATACCATCCGAATTATCGGTAATCGCCTTATAAGAATGGAGCAAGGTATCAGATACATCAGTCAAAGAATTGGTCACCTGACTGAAACGAGCCATGTGATCAGACATAGAAGAAAGCTGTTCCAAGTACTTTTGGGTAGCCTCAGTCAATTCAGCCATCTTTGATATTTGCTCAGCGGCACCACTCAACTTCTTGATACTATCAGAAAGCGTCTTCGTGTCTTCTGCATCCACATCCAAGTTTCCTAAATTGGTTGCCACTGATTTGCCACCAATATGAATATTGACACCGGAAGCATTCACCTCATCATCAGTCATATTCTCCGGATGATTCACCAAGTTCGCCATAGAGGTATTGGCAAAATCCGGACGATCCAAAGGATTCTTAGATTTCAATACAGGAAATACCTCTTCCCAATGATATTCGTTACCCGGACGTTCAAACGCAGAGACAAAGAACACCAATGCTTCCACAGTCATTGCCACAAACAAGATCTGGTTACCATAAGGCAAATGCAACAACTTAAACAAAGCACCAATAATAACGATAGAGGCACCCCAACTATAACAGAAATTCAACACCCGTTTACCCTTCTCACTGGCAAGGTACATCTCCACTCTGTTTTTATATCTTCTATATTTTCCCATAACTGTGATTATATATTCATTATTAATAGATTAGGGACACATTCCCTATTCGTTATTTTTTACCTTTTGCTCTTGAGAACCCGATTTGCGTACGTGCACAACGGAAACCAATATAGGAGCGAGTCTCATTCTGGTACTCAAATGTACGCATATCTGAACGGATAAATTGTGAAACGTCTTTCCATGAACCTCCACGAACTACCTTCTTTTTCATTGCATACGGATCTTCTTTGGCTGCATTATAGCGTAAATCCGGGTTCATATCACTCATCTGGCTGGGACCGGATTCAGAATAAGAGGTAGAAGTCCATTCTGCCACATTACCAGCCATGTCATACAAACCGAACTCATTCGGAGAGAAGGAACCGACACGGGAAGTAATCAAATGGCCATCTTCTGTATAATTACCTTTACCCGGCTTAAAGTTTCCTAAGAAACAACCTTTGCCACTCATCAACTCATCACCTGCCCAAGGATACTTATTTTCATTCTTACCGGTACGGGCAGCATATTCCCACTCGCCCTCTGTCGGCAAACGGAAAGCCTCAAAAGCTTGTCCACTTGGCAAATTCAATGACTCTTTAAACAGATTGGTACGCCATACACAGAAAGCAGTAGCCTGTTCCCAAGAGATCCCCACCACAGGATAATCATCATATCCAGGATGTGAAAAGTACATACGCATATACGGTTCATTGTAAGCATTATTGAAATCATTTACCCAACAAGTCTCATCCGGATAGATGTTTACAATACGCGTATGCAAGAAATCCCATGGCCCGCTTAATTGGCGTGTAATCGTTTCATTAACAATCTCACCTTCTTCTGTAATATAAGCCGTATCTTTAGAAATCATGATTACTTCGTTCGGATCCACTTTAATATCTGTATTGCGGACACGGGCAGCCGGATCCAAATTGTTCTTACGCAAAGCGGCAGCAGTATAATCATACCACTCATATTTATAAACCATCTGCTTAGGATCCAATGTCTTTTCGCCAGTCACAGGATTAATAGTATAAACACTTTCAATAGCACGTATCTCATCTTCATTGGCACGTTTCCAAGGGATAGGACGACTCCAGTCCAGATGAGGAGTTACAGGTTCGCCATACTTATCTTCAGTAATCTTAAACAAATCATTACCCCCATAAGCAGGATCAGCCAAACGTTCACGGATAATAGAGTCACGCACCCAATAAACGAACTGGCGATATTTCGCATTCGTCACCTCCGTTTCATCCATCCAAAAGGCATCAAAAGAGACCCCTTTTGTCTCCGGATTAATCCCCCACAAAGAATCTTTATCAGCAGGTCCCATTTCAAACGAACCTCTTTTAATCAACACCATGCCATAGGGTGCAGGCTCATTGAAAGCCACTGTTCGTACCCCGGTTACTTCTCCCCCGACATTCGTCAGAGATTTGCCACATGAGGTCAACAAGACAACTGTCACAAGTACTAATAATACTTTTTTCATATACTAACTATAATATACGTACACTTTTATGTTTGTTTTTTCCAGACTTAGACTTCTTCAATTTTAATTTGTAGCTGACCATCAGCTCATGGCTTCCACTTGTCCCTTTCAGAATCGGGGTTGTAGGAAAATCATACGCATACCCTACATGGAAACTTCCGAACTTTGCTCCTAACAATAAGATGACCGATTCATTCACCCGCCAGGAAAAACCACCATTAAACATTTTGTTATAAACCAACCGCGCAGTTATATCCGCCTGAAAACTTTGCATATCCGTCTTCAAAAAGACAGATGGTTGTAATTCATACAACGGATTACGTAACTGAATATTGTATCCTCCGGTTAAATTATATGTGCTACTCAGATACATTGACGAATACTCATCCAACCGAACCTCCGTCTTATTCAAGTGTGTCGCTCCTACTCCGACATAAAACTTCTTATGCGTATAATAAAGACCGGCACCTATATCCATCCCCATCCCGCTAACCTGCGTATTCGGAATCGCTTGGTCTTGTTGTTGATGGAATTGGCTGGTCGGATAAAACACCTTCTCCCCGTTAAAAGACTGGTTGACCAAACCGAACTGCAACCCAACGCTCAAAGTTCCGCCAAAGAGCTTTTGTTTATAAGCATATTGCAGATTGACATGCGTATTTTGGAAAAGTCCTATCCCTTCCGTAAAGATCGACAATCCCACCCCATGGTTCGTCTTACCCAACTTCAAAGGCATATCTGCATTGATAAATATAGATTTCGGAGCACCCTCTATCCCTAACCATTGCAAACGGGACAATGCTAACAAGTTCAAATCCTCCCTCACTCCTACATAGGCTGGATTATAATAACCCATTGCCATGAAATACTGGCTCAATTGCGAATCATATTGCGCCCGTACCCCTGTGACACAGGTTACCATCATAACGACAAGCAGGAGATATTTCTTCATTTGACTTCCCTAAAAAATACTTTCGATAAAAATATAAACGTAAAGAATATAAATAAATTGTATAAAAACAAACGAGGTAGCAGGACAAAATCCCACCACCTCATCTCCTTTATTTCTTTCTCTCAATGCGGATTCCGCACATCAATATTCTTCTTCATTGAAGAAAAAGTCCTCTTTACTTGGATAATCCGGCCAAATATCTTCAATACATTCGTATATTTCACCTTCATCCTCCATTTCCTGTAGATTTTCAATCACTTCCAATGGCGCTCCGGAACGTTGTGCATAATCAATCAATTCATCCTTGGTTGCAGGCCAAGGGGCATCTTCCAACTTGGAAGCTAACTCTAATGTCCAATACATAGTTCTCAAGTATTAATAACCACCATAGTGGTTCGGTTCACAATTCTTGCGCAAAAGTATAATAATATTCTTTAGATACAAGTATAATCCCAAATTATTTCATTATCATTGCCAATCACACATTCCTTCCGAGCCAGAACAAACAGATAATCAGACAGTCTGTTTACAAAGACAAGCACAGGCTCCTCCACCTCTATCTCCTCCATCAAACGGTAGATTTGCCGTTCCGCACGCCGGCAAACCGTACGGCAGACATGTGCCAAGGCGGACGGGCGGTTGCCTCCCGGCAAGACAAAACTATGCATCTTGGGTAATCCGCCATCTATGCGGTCTATCTCTTTTTCAATCCGTTCAATCGTCTCCGGAAACACCTTGCTTTCCACCTTCAACTCAGTAGTATCCTGGTCAGTTGCTAAATAGGAACCGATCGTAAAAAGTTTATGTTGGACAAACAACAAAAAATCCCGGTCTTCCTTTTCCTTCACCGACGTAATCAGAAGACCGATAAAAGAATTCAGTTCATCAATGGTTCCATAACTTTCGATACGCTGATGCGCCTTTGACACACGTTGGCCTCCCACTAAAGAGGTCATACCTTTGTCGCCTGTCCCGGTATATATCAAACTTTTTTTCATTTCCTCACATGTCCCTTATTAAAAATAAACAATATAGTCTCTCTTGTGTAACTTCTTATTAAAGAAGACAAGCCCCATGGAATAAAGATCGATCGTCACCGTCACCTCCGGACAACTACAAACCATCTGCCACAACTCACGCATCCGGCGGTTCTCCTTTATCCCTTCAAAAACAAACACTGTATGGTCATGTACCTTGGCAAGAGATGTTTCAAACAAAAACAGATAATCCATTGGCTCATAAGGGGTATTAAAGAAAACAAAATCAACCCTTTCCATCTCCTCCAATGCGCCGGGCAACAGTTTCTTATAGTCCCCCACCCGCAAATCTATCGGGTTACGAGCCACCTTTTCATATACACGACGAGAGATCTTCGCAAACTCTGGCTCATTCTCTAACACCCTGCACTCCAAATCAGAAGCATAAGAAGACAAATAAAGAGTGGACAACCCCATGGAAGCTCCTATTTGCAGAACATACTTAGGGCGAAGGTAGTTTGTCAGACGAAACAACAATGCCCCATGTTTGGGACTGATGGACTCTCGTCTCACGATCTGCCCGACAGTCCGGCTACACACTTTCCCCTTCTGATGGCGATCCGGATAGGTAATCATACCTTCCCGGTAAAGCATCTGCTTACGAACCAGTTCAATATCATCCAGACTGTAATAGGAGGCCTTCTCTTCAATTACTTTCGTAATCAGGTTAAAGACAAAAGGAGAATGCACACCGAAACCTTTACGATAACGAAGCCAACGATATAACAAGATACCTTTTTTCAATATATTTATGGAGGGTACTACCTGCATCTCTCAATCCTATTTCCAGACAAAGGTATGTTTTTTTTCATCATCTCCCGTTTTAAGAAAGAAAAGTAAACGATTCCTTACCGATTTTCTCGCCTTGAGAAACTTTTCTCATGCCTATGAGAATAAATTCCCATGCCCATAAGAAAAAATTCTCATAGGCATAAGAATTTTTACCTATCCCAAGAGAAAAGAAATACAAAAAAGAGGACTTTTCATTGCCGAAATATTTCTTTAATCGTTTGCTTCATATAGGGATTTAACATACCTTTGCGGAATTAGGTATATATAACGAGAAGAAATTTTTTTAATACAATTAAATAACTTAAATTATTATCTTATGTGGTTACTTAATTCTTCTATTGGAAAGAAACTGATAATGAGTGTATCAGGTCTCTTTCTTATTCTGTTTTTGGTGTTCCATGTATCCATGAACGTAGTCGCTGTATTTTCTGGTGCAGCTTATGACATGGTTTGCGGATTTTTGGGATCAAACTGGTATGCTGTGGCTGGTACTTTAGTATTAGCTGCTGGTTTCATTATCCACATCATCTATGCCTTCATTTTGACAATGGAGAACCGTAAGGCTCGTGGCAATGACCGTTACGCAGTCAGCGCTCGTCCAAAAGGTGTAGAATGGGCTTCTCAAAACATGCTGGTGTTGGGTATTATCGTAATCTTGTTTGCGATATTACACTTCTCTCAGTTCTGGTACAAAATGATGTTTGCCGAATTGATGGGCAATCACATGGTTGATTTAGGAGGAACAGCTGTATCTCCACAGAGTGGTTCTGCTTTCATCAATTATTACTTCAAAGGAAACATCGTTGTTACCGCACTGTATTTGGTATGGTACGTAGCTTTGTGGTTCCACCTAACTCACGGTTTCTGGAGTGCGATCCATACTTTGGGATGGAATAACACTGTATGGATGAACCGTTGGGAATGTATCTCTAAAGTATTTGCAACAGTCGTTTGTGCTGTATTCGCAATCATTACAATTATTTTCTACCTGAACGGTGTAGGTGGCGATTGTAGCGCTGCTTGTACTGCTGTTTGTGGTCATTAATTTAAGGTGTAATCATAATTGAATATTAAATAATATGGCTGAAATAAATTCTAAGATTCCTCAAGGCCCGTTGGCTGAGAAATGGAAAAATTATAAAGATCACCAGAAATTGGTGAACCCCGCTAACAAACGCCGCTTGGATATCATCGTTGTAGGTACGGGTTTGGCTGGAGCTTCTGCTGCAGCTTCTTTGGCAGAAATGGGATTCAATGTATTGAACTTCTGTATCCAAGACTCTCCTCGCCGTGCACACTCTATTGCTGCACAGGGCGGTATCAATGCTGCAAAGAATTATCAGAACGATGGTGACTCTGTTTATCGTTTGTTCTATGATACCATCAAAGGTGGTGACTACCGTGCTCGTGAAGCAAACGTATATCGCTTGGCCGAAGTTTCTAACAACATCATCGACCAGTGCGTGGCTCAAGGTGTTCCTTTTGCTCGTGAATATGGTGGTTTATTGGATAACCGTTCATTCGGTGGTGCTCAGGTATCCCGTACGTTCTATGCCCGCGGTCAGACCGGTCAGCAGTTGTTGTTAGGTGCATACTCTGCATTGAGTCGTCAGATTGGTTTGGGTAAAGTAAAGATGTATACTCGCCATGAAATGTTGGACGTTGTTAAGGTAGATGGTCGTGCGCGTGGTATCATCGCCCGTAACTTGGTAACAGGTGCTATCGAACGTTATGCAGCTCACGCTGTCGTTGTGGCAACAGGTGGTTATGTAAACACATTCTTCTTGTCAACAAACGCAATGGGTTCTAACGGCTCTGCTGCATGGCAGTGCTACAAAAAAGGTGCTTATTTTGCTAACCCTTGTATGGTTCAGATCCACCCGACTTGTGTTCCTGTTAAAGGTGACTTCCAATCTAAATTGACTTTGATGTCTGAATCTTTGCGTAACGATGGTCGTATCTGGGTACCAAAGAAACTCGAAGATGCTAAAGCATTGCAAGCAGGCACAAAGAAAGGTAAAGATATTCCTGAAGAAGATCGTGACTACTATTTGGAACGTCGTTATCCTGCATTCGGTAACTTGGTTCCGCGTGACGTGGCTTCACGTGCTGCTAAAGAACGTTGCGATGCCGGTTTCGGTGTAAACAACACAGGTTTGGCTGTATTCTTGGACTTCTCTGACGCAATCAAACGTTTAGGTAAAGAGGTGGTTAAACAGAAATATGGTAACTTATTTGATATGTATGAAGAAATCACCAATGATGATCCATACGAAACTCCAATGATGATTTATCCTGCATTGCACTATTCAATGGGTGGTCTTTGGGTTGACTATGAATTGATGACTTCTGTTCCTGGTTTGTTTGCAATTGGTGAAGCTAACTTCTCTGACCACGGCGCAAACCGTTTGGGTGCGTCAGCATTGATGCAAGGTTTGGCTGATGGTTACTTCGTATTACCTTATACAATTCAGAACTACTTGTCTGACCAAATTCAGGTTCCTCGTTTCAGCACTGATCTTCCTGAATTTGCAGAAGCAGAAAAGAACATCAAGGATCGTATCCAGAAATTGATGAGCATTAAGGGTAAAGCAACTGTTGACTCTATCCACAGAAAGTTAGGTCATATCATGTGGGAACATGTAGGTATGGCACGTAACGAAGCCGGATTGAAAGAGGCTATCAAGATGTTGAAAGACCTTAAGAAAGAGTTCTGGTCAAATGTATTTATCCCAGGTAGTGGTGAAGATTTGAACACTGAATTGGAAAAGGCTCTTCGATTGGCAGACTTCATCGAAATCGGAACTTTGATGGCTCATGATGCTTGCGATCGTGCAGAATCTTGTGGTGGTCACTTCCGTTTGGAACACCAGACAGAAGAAGGTGAAGCTCTTCGTCATGATGACAAGTTCATGTATGTATCTTGTTGGGAATATCAGGGTGAAGACAAAGATCCTGTTATGCTAAAAGAACCATTGAATTATGAATTCGTAGTGCCTCAGACACGTAACTACAAGAAGTAATAATCATCAATTACAAAAATTAGAATCATGGATAAAGATATAAATATTACACTTAAGGTTTGGCGTCAGAAGGGTCCGAAAGCAAAAGGACAATTCGAAACTTACCAACTGAAAAATATCAATCAGAGTGTATCTTTTTTGGAAATGTTGGATATCTTGAATGAACAGTTGGTTAACGAAGGCAAAGAACCTATCGTATTCGATCATGACTGTCGTGAAGGTATCTGTGGTATGTGTTCACTTTATATCAACGGACATCCACACGGACCTGCAACAGGTGCAACAACTTGTCAGCTTTACATGCGTCGTTTCAATGATGGCGATACTATCACTATTGAACCGTGGCGTTCTGCAGGTTTCCCTGTAATCCGCGACTTGATGGTAGATCGTTATGCATACGACAAAATTATCCAGGCTGGTGGTTTCGTTTCTGTTAATACAGGTGGTGTTCCTGATGCAAACGCTATTCCTATTCCTAAAGTAGATGCAGACTTAGCTATGGACGCTGCTGCTTGTATCGGTTGCGGTGCTTGTGCTGCTGCTTGTAAGAACGGCTCAGCAATGTTGTTCGTTTCTGCAAAGGTTAGCCAGTTAGCGTTATTACCTCAAGGTAAAGTTGAAGCTGCTCGTCGTGCAAAAGCAATGGTAGCTAAAATGGACGAATTAGGCTTCGGTAACTGTACAAACACACGTGCATGTGAAATGGAATGTCCGAAGAACATTTCTGTTAGCAACATCGCTCGTTTGAACCGTGAGTTCATCTGCGCTAAGTTGAAAGACTAATCAACAAGTATTTCATAAACTCAAAAAGGATTGTGTCAAATGACACAATCCTTTTTTTATAGAATAACCTACAAAATAAACAAACACAAAAAAAAGGTTCAGTTTTTAACTGAACCTTTACTGAGTTGTCTCACGAGGATTCGAACCTCGACAGACAGAACCAAAAACTGTAGTGCTACCATTACACCATGAGACAATCCCGCGCTTTATCTTTAAAGCGTTGCAAAGATAAGTACTATATTTTATCCTTGCAAGCTTTTTTACAAAAATTATTTCACTATTAGCAAATAATAGTTCTTTTTACCTCTTTGAACCAAAAGATACTTTCCATCCAACAGCAAAGAACTATCAATAACCATATCCTGATTAGTCAATTTCTCTTTATTTACACTGATACCACCACTCTGTACCAACTTACGCATTTCTCCTTTTGAAGGGAATATGGTAGCCTTTTCTGTAAACAATTCAATCGCCTTCACACCTGCTTCAATATCTTCACGAGCGACTTCAAACTGAGGAACCCCATTGAATACATCTAACAAGGTCTGCTCATCCAACTGCTTCAATGCTTCTGAAGTAGAATTACCAAACAAGATATTAGAAGCTTCAACTGCAGCATTGTAATCTTCTTCTGAATGAACCATAACAGTCACCTCTTTTGCCAAACGTTTCTGCAATGGACGTAAATGAGGAGCTGCCTCTTGTTCTTGAATCAACGCTTCAATTTCATCTTTTGGAAGATCGGTAAAGATCTTAATATACTTCGCTGCATCCGCATCACTTACATTCAACCAGAACTGATAGAACTTATAAGGAGAAGTATAACGACGATCCAACCATACATTTCCGGATTCAGTCTTTCCAAACTTACCTCCATCCGCTTTCGTAATCAATGGACAGGTCAACGCATATGCTTCACCTCCTAATTTACGACGGATCAATTCTGTTCCGGTAGTGATATTTCCCCACTGATCACTACCTCCCATCTGCAAACGACAACCTTCATGTTCATATAAATACATAAAGTCATAACCTTGCAATAGCTGATAAGAGAATTCAGTGAAAGACATACCCACACTTGACTCACGGCTCAAACGTTTCTTTACAGAATCTTTGGCCATCATATAGTTAACGGTGATATGCTTACCAATATCACGGATAAAATTCAAAAAAGAATAATCTTTCATCCAATCATAGTTGTTTACCAACTTAGCAGCATTAGGAGCTTCTGAATCAAAATCCAAGAATTTAGCCAACTGCGCCTTGATACAATCTTGATTGTGACGAAGTGTTTCTTCATCCAACAAATTACGTTCTGCCGATTTCATAGAAGGGTCTCCAATCATACCGGTAGCACCTCCGACCAAAGCAATCGGACGATGTCCCGCACGTTGGAAATGTTTCAGCATCATAACTGACACCAAATGACCAATATGTAAAGAATCGGCTGTTGGGTCAATACCAACATAAGCAGAAGTCATCTCTTTCAACAACTGTTCTTCTGTACCGGGCATCATATCTGAAATCATGCCCCTCCATCTTAATTCTTCAACAAAATTCATCGTTTTAGATTATATATGATTTGAATGTCGGCAAAGGTACGACTTTATAACGGAAAAAGGAGAATCTTATGAACATTTTCAGCCACTTGCCGGCCAAAGACATCAATCGACAACCCTAAACTGGTAGAAATAGCAGCATATACAGAATGTATATCCATATTGCTATCATCTGTTTCGACAAATAATTTATCAGGCCAAGCCACTCGGACAGCCTCTATTTGAAAATATTTACCAAAAGATAAAAAGAAACCCTCCCGGATTAACTGTTTAGCCAATTGGACATTACCTCGAAAACCATGAATAACCCAAGGCATGGCAGGACGAAGCTCTTTTTTCAAAGCAATCAGCTCATTCCAAGCCTTCACACAATGGATAATAACGAAAAGCCCATTTTCTTCTGCCAAAAGAGCCTGTTGTTTAAAAACATCCCATTGCTCCTGCAAAGAATAATCTGTGAATTTATCTAATCCTATCTCCCCTATAGCAATAACCCCAGGAAAAGAGATCAACGCTTTACAATCTTCCATTTGTTTATTAACATCCTTAATATACCAAGGATGAATCCCTACAGAATAAGAAACATTATCCTTATTCGATAACATTTTCTTTGAATCAACTCCAACGATGAAGTTCATTAAAACATGCTCTTCAGAAGATTCTGATGCATGATGTGTATGTATATCGTAATAAATCATCTTATGGAACTGGATCATAACCACTCCCTCCCCAAGGATGGCAACGGAGAATACGTTTAATAGCAAGATACAATCCTTTTATCGGACCATATTTTTTCAGAGCCTGTACTGCATATTCCGAACAGGTGGGGACAAAACGACAAGATGCAGGAGTTAATGGGGAAATACAATACTTATAAAAGTATATAGGCAACAATAACAGGAAAGTAAAAAAACGTTTCATTTATTCTTTGCTACCAAGCACAGTTAAAGCTTTCGTCATAGCCTTTTCCATTTCAACAAAAGAACGTATCTCTTTGTCTAAATAAAGGAAAGCCACCAACATTCGTTTATTCTTCTTTACCAACGGGTCAATCAAATCATACTTACGCACCCGATACGCTTCACGTATTTGGCGTTTGATTAAATTCCGTTTGACAGCTCGCCGAAATCTCTTTTTAGGGACACTAATCAAGATAGAAACCGGAACCAATGATTCCTCTTCCACCGGTAAATAAACCACCCGTAGTGGAAACGCTACAAACGATTGGCCTTTCGCAAATAACAGGTCAATGTAACGTTTCCACGACAGACGTTCTTCTTTTGAAAGGGTATACCTTCTATTTACCATTCTTATTTTTTACCCATCTCTTTCTTCAAGTACATTTCCAAAGCTGCAGTCATGGAAGGAGCTTCAGGAGTCGGAGCCTCCACATCCAAACGCAAACCGGCATCTTTCACCGCTTTTGCCGTTGTCGGGCCAAAACATCCAATCTTAATATCATCCTGCTTGAAATCCGGAAAGTTCTTCAATAATGAAGAGATACCTGAAGGGCTGAAGAATACCAACATGTCATAATCAAAATTCTCCTCTTTTGAGAAATCATTACTAACTGTACGGTACATAACAGCCTTTGTATAATTAATCTTTTTCGCAGTCAATAAAGTAAATAAATCATCTTTATGGACATCTGAAACAACTACTAAATATTTTTCCTTTGCATGTTTTCCTATGACCGTTACTAAGTCTTCCAACTTTCCAGTCTGACCGAAAAAGATCTTACGCTTTCTATATACAATATACTTCTGCAAATAAACAGCTATCGCCTCTGTCATACAGAAATATTTCATGGTTTCAGGAATTGTCACTCGCAATTCTTCACATAATTTGAAGAAATGATCAATCGCTGTACGAGCAGTAAAGATTACAGCTGTATGATCCAAAATAGAGATTTTTTGCTGTCTAAATTCCTTAGAAGTTAAAGGCTCCACTTTTATAAACGGACGAAAATCAATCTCTACACCATACTTTTCTGCGATATCGAAATAGGGAGATTTTTCCGATGCGGGTTTCGGTTGCGAAACCAACAATTTTTTGATACTCAACGCCATAAAGCACTTATCTCAACAAAATTACACAAATAAATTAAACCTTCGTACATTAAGACTAAGGGTAAAATTTCTTGGGCGCAAAGGTACAAATTAATATACAAAAAGCCAGTGGTTTTCTTGTGAAATATCCGTATAGTCTTATAAATTATCACAAAACGAGACAATGCATAGAGTAGTAAAAATAAAGCAACGGGATATATTCCATGGGATTTGATAAAGATCAACCATAAAACCGGCACATACAAAGAAATTCCCCAAACCCCTATGATGGCATGATAATTAGTCTTCCACAACTTATACTTTTCCGGATCAGCAAAAACATACCCTAACAAAAAATAACCAAATTGTTTCAGCTGATAAAACAAAAACAGAACACCAAAAACAAGAGCAACTTCCCACAAAAGAACCTTCCAATCCGTATAATCAATCCAACCATACATCTTACCGATAGCAATCATGGCGATTGCAGCCAAAGCGATTGCTTGAAAAATCATGAAATCACGAAAGATAAAATGATTTTTCCCGATAAAACCATCAAACAAAGTCAGCCTCTCCTTCACAAGAAAAGCATCTTTGATCATCTTTACAAACGATTGGAGATGAGACCGGAACATGATCGCAAAAGTGACAAGCAGACACAACAGCAGGGAGAAGATCACATCATCTGCCAACTGCTCTTCCCACAACCGAATGCCTTCATATCCTTCAAACTCTTGCATATCTTTTACTTATTGAGGGGACAAAGATAATGAACAATTCATAAAAAATGGACAATAGACCATCGGATATCCCTTTGGTTTATTGCCCATTTCTTCATAATACCATCAAACTATATCTTATAGTACTGTTCCCAACCTTTACGTGGTTCCTCACCTATCAACATCTGATTCAAAACCGGGTCATTGACAATCTGTTTCAACTCCCGATCAAAGACTATTTTACGGTTCATGCGCTGAGCTAACACACCTAAACAGAATACTTGGCTCAAAGGTCCTGCTACAGAGAACGGAGAACGTGGTTTCTCTTTTCCTTGGCAAGCCAATAAGAAGTTCGCATAATGGTTAGACGGACTTTCCGGATATTCAGGCAATGTAGGATTCATATCTTTTGCAATCTGATCCGGTATCACAGACAAAGTACTTCCATGGGAACCACCCTTAAAGGTCAATGTCTTTGTATAGATTTCTTTACCCGGATTTAATTTCATGGCTTGCAATTTACCGCCGGCTACAGTCGGGATATTTGGGTCAATTTCAGAAACACCATACTCTGCCGGAACAGGCGGAATATTATCCAAGCCATCATACCAAGTAAGATCTACAGCCGGCATACCTTTTCTTTCCGGGAACTTAAACAAGATACGGGAAGACATCGGGAAGAAAAACGGATTATGATCTTTCAGATACAACGGATTAACCTCTGTCGGCAAACCTAAATCCAAGAACTCATGAGCCGTATCAATAATATGAGCCCCCCAGTCACCTAATGCGCCCATACCATACTCATACCAACAACGCCACTGTCCTTGATGATAATCATGGTTATATTCACGACACGGACGAGCACACAACCAAGTATCCCAATCCAATGTTTCAGGAACCGGTTCACCCATAGGCATATGCATTATATTCGGATTCCACTTGTGCCAACGACGCGCATTATTCATGTGAGCCGTAATAGCAGTCACATCTTTAATTAATCCTGCCTCTTTCCAAGCCTTGAATTGGAAATAGTTTGCTTCTGAATGACCTTGGTTACCCATCTGCGTAACCACACCATATTTCTTTTCAGCCTTCATCATCAATTCCACTTCCTGGAAAGTACGAGCCATCGGTTTCTCTACATACACATGTTTGCCATGAGCCATCGCTTCAATGGTAATAGGGAAATGTGAATGGTCAGGTGTACCCACTGTCACCGCATCAATCTTATCTGCCATCTGGTCAAACATCTGACGGAAGTCTTTGAAACGAGGCACCTTCGGAAACATAGAGATCAACTTCTGCGTATGAGGTGCTCCCATATCGACATCACAAAGAGCTACCACTTCACAAAGACCTGTCTTATACAAATCTTTAGCGATTTCACCTCCTCGATGACCAATACCGATAAAGGCGATTCTTACTTTATCATTCGGACTAACCAACGGTGCACCCGCATGTGCCCTTGAAGGAATCCAAAAAGAAGGGATTGCAGTTGCAGCAGAGACTGCCAATGCCCTTTTCAAAAACGAACGACGAGAGATTTCTTCTGATTTCATGGTACAAAATTTAATACATTATTTATTATTATTCTTCTTTACTTTCAACTGGTCAAATCCTTCGCCATACACCCCGATCACTGCACTCTGAGAGATAAAAGCAGTCGGATCGATATCATGGATGATTTGGAAGATCGTACTGGATTGACGCTTCTTTGCCAATACGAACATCATCTTCTGTGATTGTCCGGTATAAAAACCGGTAGCATCAATTACCGTCACTCCACGGTGCAACGCATTGATGGCACGACCTATCTCTTCATATTTCTTGGAGATGATAAAGAACTGGACTGACTGACGGGTTGTATTCACCACCTGGTCAATCATATAGCCGGTCACAAACAATGTCACATATCCAAACAAAACCTTCTCCCAATTATGCAAGACAAAATAGCTGGAGGCGATAATGATCATATCCGAAATCATAATCACACGTCCCAAACTGATATCCTTATACTTGTTGATAACCGCAGCAATGATATCCGTTCCACCGGTACTGCCGTTTGCCGTAAAAGCCAACCCGATACCGCTACCACAGAACACAGCCCCAATAATACAAGCCATGAAAGGCTGATCAGCCAAGAGATGCACATCTTCCGTCAACTTCTGCACCACCGACAAAAAGAAGGTCAACAAAAAGACCGCATAAATTGTCTTTACACTAAACCGCCATCCTAACACCTTCAGAGAGAGCAATAAAAGCATCATATTGAATGCAAAGTAGGTATACTGCACAGGCAAACCTGTTCCCCAATAGATAATAGAAACAATCCCGGCAAGTGCCCCGGAAGGCAGATCGTTTGGCAACAAGAAAACGGTCCATCCGATGGCATACATAATCAGACCCAATGCGATGATTAGGTAGTCTTTCACTTCTCTAACCAACTGGTCGGAGCTCATTGATAAAGTAGATTTCATATTTGTTTGTTTTTTGTCGTGCAAAATTAACAAAAGATTAATTCACACTTTCCCTTTACTTCACGTTTATTCTATGATCATATCAAATTGGTCATAAGAGGCCGTACGATGCGCCAAATGTTTGGTCGCAGCCGAGATACCAAACAATGGAGAATAGGTTCTCACTTTGATAGTCTTGCCATCCGGCATAAACTCCAAGATACGCAACCATCCGTCACCCCCATTACCGTTCCAACCTCCACCGATAGTCTGCACATTAAACATCATCTGGTGCACATTCTTTCCGGCATGATTCTTATCCACACGATATGCCACCGCATCCGCAAAATCATCCGAAGGTTTACCGGTATGTCCGCAAAGCACCATTAAGATATTGGAAGAGGGTTCGATCAACTTATCCCAAATATCCTGTCCCCAGTTACGAGGAGTGATCTTATAGCTTTCCTCCTTGATTCGTTCCGCAGTCCGTTCACGCAAAAAAGAGTGTGTGATAAAAAAGACTTTGTGTTTTTTGAATCGATCCTTAGCGACCAACTCTTTCGCCCAATTCAGCACCTCATCACGCGGAGCAAACTCACTGGTAATTACCAAAATCTTACCCCAAGTCGGAGTTCTAAACTCAAAGGCTGCATTTTCGATAGATTCCACACCATTACGATTCGGATAGGCACTTACTAATATATCACGCCAAGTAGAGTTACGTTCAAAAGGGAAATATTTCGGAAAATAGGTCATTCCGTTCTCAGCTCGTTTGTATCCATAATCATGGTTACCACCGGAAATGATATAAGGAACCTTATTATCCAAGCGTGCAAAAGCATTCGAAGCTGCCATCCACATTTCATGACCGGTCTGGTTGGTAATCTTCTGTTTCGTATCCAAATTATCATTCTGTTCCACAATATCACCCGTACATAAAACCGCCTTGATATTCAATTGGTCAATGTTATCCTCAATCCAAGCTGTACACAAATCGAACAACGGCTGATTCATATCAAACTTGGTATATCCTTGTGGATCACCTAACAGGATCATGGAAAAAGATTTCGGATCTTTTAAATACTGACGATCCGCACGATCTTGTGCCATAATCGGCAGCCCTAAACTTAAAGCAAGCAAAAACAAAAGATATTTCTTCATAACAAATTAATTTAATCGGTTTCAAAATGTTACAAATATAACTATAATCATGGAATAGCCCTTGTTTTATCTAAAAAGAATCATTTTCTTTGCAAGAAAGTATAAGATATTTAATCAAACTTAATGATGAGAAAAGAATTAGGAAAGTTTTTCATTGATGTTGCCAAGCTAATATTAGCAGGCGTTGTAATCACCGCAATTATGCGGGAAGTAAACAATATACCCATTGTTATTGTCATGGGAGTAATATCAGTCATATTTATGCTAAGTATTGGACTTTTTATATTAAAAGAAAAGGAGGATTTAAAATGACACCATTGTTAGGACTATTCACATTCTTTGCCGTTTTTGGTTTTTGTGGTCTTATTTTCTTGCATACAAAAACAGGTAAACGCTGGTTAAAAAATCTTGATAAATAGACATGCAACAGACAAAACAAAACTCCCTTTTGCTACACACAGAAGTGAACAAAAGGGAGTTTGCTTTTATACCTCTCTTATCTTATCAATGGAAACCGAAACGATACAATAAGGAGAATCTAAAGTTGATCATAAACTCTGTCAATGAGAACTTTTCTACCTTCTCACTCACACCCAAATCATAATCTCGCTGATAAGTATAACCATCATAGACAATACGTGTACCGAAACCGACACCTGCCTCAAAGGCAAAATTCCGGTAGATAGGTTGTACGACATTCAACATAGCACTTACCCCTACGAAGTTACCCGTCTCGCCATGCCCGATATAGGGTTCATTATCACGTACATTGAAGTTCCCGTACTGCATACGCAAACCAACATTGAAACCTCGGTAGGTACCATCATCGTTAAACCACAAACGGGGTTCCAAAGAGACTGCCGATACCCCCCACAAGTTATCCGGATTATCACCATAGCTAAACTTCGAATAGGTTCCTCCTACTGCAACAGATCCCCATCCGGCAAACGCATATTCCAACTCCAAGTTAGGCATAAACGAACCGGTCTTGACCTTTGCCCCATCCGTACCGATCGCTATACCGGGAGAGACAGTCGCCCAAGGTACTAAGTTTGTCTTGACAATCAAGTTGAACGGACGATAAGTCGGATAATCCCGTTTCGGGCGTGCCACCTCATAAGCCTGTTGCTGATAAACCGGCTGTGGCTGAGGCTGTACCTGTTGTCTTTGCTCTGTAGGCTCTGCCACTACGACCGGGGCAGCTGCCACCACAGTTTGAGATTGTTTCTTCGGTTGGGGTTGTACCGTTGTCTGCTTCGGTTGCTTGCGGACAACCACCTCTTCCACCTCCTCCCTCTCTTGCGGAGCCACTACCGGGCGCATCGCTCCGGCGGCATACGGCAGATCGGCTTTATTGTTGTTCACCACATAAGCAAACGGTTCACCATCCTCGCAAAGCTCCGGGTCATTCACCACATAAATATAAGGAGGTTTCGGGTATCGCTTCAAGGTTGCGGAAATCGCCTCCAACGTCTGGTCGGTAGAGAACAAGATCTGGCGGTTGGCAAACTCAGGCATCGGGTAATAAAGCAGATAAACATGCACATTATTCCCCCACTCCCCACTACGATCCACGTAGAAAGAGATATGGCGGTTCTCCAATCCATATTTGTTCTTCAAGTAACGGCGTACCGTATTCGCACGCCATGAAGCCGTATTGATAGCCGTCTTGGAGACAGCTCCCGTCTCACTATAAATATGTCCCACGATCAAAAGATGATATTCCCCATCCATCAAAGGGGTGATCGCCGGCCACACCTTTTGGTTCAGGCGTTCGATCTCAATTGCATTATTGCCATAAGATGCCTGGATATCCGCTTCACCTGTCATGAAAGAGAACAAAAACGATTCCCCCATCGGAGCCTCTTCCTCATCCACCTGTGCCCACGCACCTGTTATCGCCATAAATGCGATCCATATCACTAACAAAAACCTATTTTTCATATACTTATAGTGTTTGTTTTTTATTATCAAAGTTCCTGTTTCATTCGTTGGACTGTTTTCAACAATGGAACAAGATTATTTTGAATAACATTAAAAATCTCTTCTTCATCTATGCGATGATATTCATGAGCAATAATATCCCTTAACCCCATAATCTCTTTCCATGGAATATCAGGATATTGTTTTAAATATGCAGAACCCGCCTTATCATCTATAACCTTTACCGATTCCCCAATAAAGATCAACTGCATACAAATACCACTTAACAAAAACATACCATCTTGTGTTAATAAAAAGTCATCCGGTCTTGTAATCAAACCTGATTTACTTTGAATTAACCCAACAGCCTCCTCTATACGATTCAGTAATTCTCCGATACGTTCTTTATCAAACATAGATTAAATCTTTTGATATTCTTTGCTGAAACAAAGAATCTTCCATTTGTTCACGAAGACGGACAATATCCACTTTACAACCAAATAAAACCTCCAGTTCCTGTTTCATCCGACTACGAAGCAATATATCAGCTTTCCCTTCGTATGCCACATCAACATCACTTAATTCGGTCTGCTCTCCACGAGCAACAGAACCAAACAAAGCCATGCGGATTACTCCATATGATATCGCCTTATTATGAAAATAACTCCGTAACAACGTTATATATTCTTCCTTCAACCGCATAGTCCTTTTTTAAACTATTTCCACTATTTGCAAATGTAGAAAAACTTCGGTAAAAACATTTGTTTCTTACAGAAAAAATAATGTTCTTTGTTCAAAGATTCATTATTAACTAAAACAATTAACAACTATGAGAAAACAAGAAACGGTCAAAAGCCGCAAAGAACGGGAGAAAGTCAGGAAAGAAAAGTTAGCAGGTTACTTTTTCAACCTGTCGCAATTCACCTTTACCGCATTAGTCCTCGGAGGTGTACTATTATTCTTTCAAGAATTCACCCTTACATCAAACATTTCTGTTATGATTTTAGCAGGTTTCATTTCTACGTTTTTTCTCGCAAGAGCTGGTAATAACATTTTAAAATATTAATCATCATGAACGCAGGAGTTTTTACATTCATACTTATTGCAGTTATCGCTGTTGGCATAAACATTTTTATGGCAACCCCCAAAGGGAAAAAGTGGATAAAAAATTTATAAACCTCTTAAAACTACTTATCGAGTAACCCTCCATCTACTCCATAGGTAGAGTCAAAGTTACTCGATAAGCAGATGAAAGGTTACTGAATCAGTAAATTTTTTCTTATTCAAATATCTCTTCCTTTTTGTTCAAGAACTTATGAGTTAGTTGCTGGAGTATATGGATCAACTTCTGCATCAATAGGAACTTCTGTTATATCTCCATCTATACTAATGACAAGAGATAATGAACCTTTATCTCCTTTTATACTATATTTTACATTATAGTTTTTAGCTGCTTCTGTCTCATTTGAAATCGATTTCGATAGTTCAAATGTCTTTGAGTCATCTTTTAGAGAACCTTTTATAACAATATACACATTCGATAGTCCTCTTTTTACATAAAGTGTTTTAGTTTCTAAAACATTTTGAGATGTTATTAAATTATATATTCCAGATTCATCAGTTGGTTTGTTTTCTCCTGCATAAACATATAAAGAAGTAACATTTGCTTTGGTCAAAAAAGCATTAAAACTTGTTTGATCCACTGTTATTTGTGAATTATCCAACTTTGCGGTCAAGTTACAAATTGTTTGCTTTAATGTTTCTATATTTACAGTTGTTTTTCCTTCAAAAATAGGAGAATTCCAACCAAAATTAGCATTCATGTTACCATATGTAGCAGAAACACCGTAAGAGCCAACAGCTAAATTTTCCGAATATGTCAATTTGTTATCATTATATGAGGAATTAGTTAATGTTTTTTCATTTACTTTAACAATAAAGACCTTCATTTGTTCTTCGGTTAAAGTAACCTGTGAAGATTCTGATTTTGTTGCAACATCAAGACTACCATCTGTTTCTAAAGCAATAGTCAATGTACCTGTTTTAGCTGAAGGGGAAACGATTCCTTCTTCTTCTAAAATATTGGAGCATGCAGTCATGCTACCTAATGCTACGGCTGCCAAGCCAATTAATAATGTTTTCTTCATTGTCGTATCTTTTATTTTATTATTATTCAGTTAATTATTGATATGGATTTACAGGTACTTCAATATCAATTGGTGTTACTTCACCATTTACTTCTAAAGAAAGTTTTAAAGAACCTTGTGACTCATCCAGATTAAAAGTTACCTTATACTTATTATCTGTTCCAATATTAGTACCGTTTTTAATCGCTGCTACCCCTCTAAAAACTTTAGAAGATTCATCTGTTAAATGGCCATCAATTACGACTTTTACATCTGTTAAATCAGCCTTTGCATATAAATCATCACTTTTTAAACTTGTCTGTGTTGAGCTATTATAAAAAGTCTGTTTATCCGCTGTAATCTGTGTATCCTTTCCTATATTACCACTTTGATTCACTACAAACAAATCTGTAACAGTTATTCCTTTTGAAGCCAAATTATCAAAAGACTCTTTAACGATAGTAATCATTGAATTGGTTAAATCACAAACAATCTTTGCTTCAGCGGCAACACCATTAGCATTAACTGTAGTAGTACAATTTCCTAAAAAATAAGGTTTATCCCACTCAAAATCACTACTCATAGTTCCATTTGTTGCAGAAAAATAATAAGTTCCTTTGGGAACAGTATGTGTTCCTACTGTAGTAGGAACTGTAAAATCTCCAGGTTTCACCACATCATCACCGGCTGTTCCGGTAATTTTAATTTCCTGTTTTTGTGCATCAGTAAAAGTAACTGTTTCTTTATTATCAGCTTTTGTTACAATATTGACAGCTTCGTCTGTCTCTAAACCTATAATTAATTTACCTGTTTTGGCAGAGATCACTCCTTCTTCTTCTAAGATATTGGAGCATGCTGTCATGCTACCTAATGCTACGGCTGCCAAGCCAATTAATAATGTTTTCTTCATTGTCGTATTTTTTATTTTTGTTGTTATTATCGTTTATTCAATTATATAAAATATGTAATGTATGAATTTTAGACCAAGGACCTGCAGCCGTATAAGAACTATTCATTTTTATTTGAGATGCACTCGAAATAAAAGTTCCTGTTCCAGATAAATTATAGTTCTTTTCATTAGTTTTACCACTATTTTGTTTTATTATTTCTGTTCCATTTATCGAAACAGTAAAATTCGTTGTAATCCAATCAAAAAAATTTAAAGATCCAAGTGATACATTTGTATTAACTCTAACGCCTATATTAGCAGGAATCTTAAAAGCCATCTTAGAAGTTGCAGTACATTCACCACTTCCACTAACTCCACCAAGCTGAATTGTGCCACTATTATATTTACAATTCCAAGAAGAGAAATCCCAATCTGCTTGTATCATATTATTAGGTTTATACGGTAACCCGGTGATATGATAGGTTTTGCTATCTTGTACGGTTACACCATCAAAGGTATAAGAGGCAGCAAGTGTATGGGCAGCCCATGATTGTGATGTGGCATTACCAGCTGAAACAGTATTACCATCTAATGTCAGAGTACAAGTTGAACCATTCGCATTTAAGACTTCACTTGAGATGGTTGGAGTCGCTTTCATATCATAGATGGTTTCCGGATCACAACCGTTTGCACCGGAAATATCTCCCGCCAAATACTTGGAATAGGAGGTATAAGCAGATACCGCCACAGTAAACTCCGGTGCAGGTACTTTTAACTTGACAGCCTTTTCACCATTATAGGTCTGCCCGTTCATCTTATATGAGTAACGAAGCACACAATCCCAACCCTCTGTTGCATTTTGCGGAATATATTGAAATGTTGTCACATTCATTACAGGAGAACCTACCCCATTTAATGATTGATTACTGCTATAAGTACGTACCGTAGTTCCATCAAATAGTAACTCCGCACTCCAATTGGAAATCAACTCTTTAGGTATATCATTGGCGATAGTCAAGGTTACATCGGTTCCTGTCAATGTTCCGCTATTATAGGTATGGGCAGCTGTCACAGATGAGATAATGTCAAATTTTTTGATATCATCCGGATTGGCTGTTATTGCATACGAGGTGGCACGTGGTAACTCTTGGTTTGGAAGCAACACAGCAGAGACCGCCTCGTTCATATAATTCGTTCCCTTTAAGGTCACCATAGCATCTCTTCCACCCAACAGGTATAGTGTTTCAAAAGTCTTATCACTTTTCATGGCATACGTTTGAGTCTCTGTTCCAACCTTTACCTCCAACGAACAGGTTTTCAGATGGAAAGCCAAATCGTCAGTGACAGACACATTCAAAATCGAATAGCCCCAATAAACCGTCACACTCGCCGTATTGACTTGCAACGGTTTTACCTCCACAATCGTACTACCCTCAAAATAGGCAGGGGCAGTAGTCGTGATCAATGCGGGGTTAGAAGCAGTCGTAGGTGTCACCTTTATCCTATATTTCCCTGTAGCCAACACATATTCCTCAGTGGTATTAACATCCCCTTTTACAAGCTCAGTACCTGCTTCATTATAAATATCTATCTGAAAGGCAGATGCATCCGGCGTACCAATTCCATCCGGCAACGAAGCAGTCGCCTTCGTATCCTTATCAGAAGAGAGCGTAGCAATCACAGTCGGACTACTCAACCGCAAGATACCTTCCCCTTCGTTCGGAATCTGTTGTAACTCCTCTTGCACACAGGCAGGGAGGAGAAGAATGAGGCTAAGCCACAAATAGGCTATTTGATATGTAAATGTTTTCATATTCCTATTCATTTATTTGAACGGTGTTCGTTTCGACGTTATAGATAAAATTATATTGGGTATTGGCTGTTGGTGTCAACATCTGTACGTTACCTGTTGCACTGTCACCATCATCATTCAGATAAGAGATTGAATAAGTGAGCGTTTCACCTCCTGTCACCGGAGGGAAATAACCTACTCCCCCTTTATTCAACCCAAGCACTCGGTCACCCATACTGACCACCAATTCAAACTTCTGGAAGAACTCCTCTCCCTCTACGCTCTCCAAGCAGACAGCAAAGTTAATCATGGGAACCTCCACCTTGAGGTAGTTGGTTTTATTTGCTTCGATTGCAAAAGGATGTCTGATATAGCGAATCGGTTCGCCCAACTCGCTGTTACTCCAATTTGTTCCCTCCAAATAGGCTTGGTTGTATGCCTCCAACGTATAGTTACCGGCAGCCAATTCAAACAGCTGCGAGGTATAATCTCCATTCGGAGCATAGTTGATTATCTCTTGATTATTTGCATCCAATACCTTGAAACCCAATCCCTCTTCCAAACCGGCACGTGTGACCGGTTGGTTGGCAACAGCCATTACAGTCAGGCTCTCCAACGACAGATAGCCCGTTCCCTGCTGCTCCATCAACTGCTCCTGCTGGCATCCCACCAACAGCAAGCATAGAGATAATATGGATAAAATATAGCTTTTCATCTTATTTGTCATAGATTAATTGGATGTCGTCGATAGTCAAGACGCTACCTCCCCAAATCTTATAATTCCCTGCCGGAATTGTCACATCTAATCTTCTCGTTGCAGGTTCATCCCCATCTGCCACCGAATAGAAACGGATCTTGATGGAAGTCGCTTTCAAATTCGTATTAGAATAGGTCAAAGGAACCTCCATATAGGAATAAGAAGGTATAGACACATTATTAACAGACAGATATTGTCCATTTGCAATCAACGTACCACCATTATACAATTCTATATAAGCGCCAAAACGTTCATTATCATAACTATCGTATTTATAGTGGAAAGCCAAATGGGTCGGTCGGGAAGCCCACGACTGCCCCTCTGTCCGATTACCATCATAATCGGTCGTTCCTACATATAAAATACCACGTTTTTTACCAGCTCCTGACCATTCAGAATTTGCACTCGCTGTCGATACTGAACGAATGACAGCCGCTTTACCCGTTCCACCATATCCGGGAGATTCAAACGAAGTCGTCGGGAAACATTTGTAATCCAAATAAGCAGTTGTTACCTCTTGAAGCATCGATTCATTATTATTGGTATCCCACCATTGCACAACAGAACCAGTTATCCATGGGTAATAAATGGGTTGATATTTCGTACTTCCCAAAACACTAATTTTTACAGGACGAGTGCTTGCCGTCCATGCATCCATATTTCCATTTGGCAAAGGTTTAGGTTCTTCCATGTCAATCATAACCCTATTGGATTCAAAGCCCCTGAATATGGCTCTGACCCATATCGATCGATTGGACGGATGATCAGAAAAGGCCTGTCTATAATGGAAACTTGACGCATTACAATCATTACAAACTTTCCAAGTGTTCCGATCATCTTCACTATACTGATATACAATACCCGCATAAACAGCCTCCGGATCATCAGAGGTTACAGTTGCTTTATCTGCCGTAAATTCCTTAGACCAGATATTATAATCTTGCACATTCACTTTAAACTCCGGCTTTTGCTTGATGGATAGCGTATAACCACCAAGGTTCTCCACATACTTATTATTAGCCTTTACCTCGGTCAAACGAACCACATTGGAGACCTCTTTACTGTCATTCGAAGCATAAGTTAGCTTCTTCATCAGTTCGGTCACCCCAATACTATCATTTTCTGCGGTATTATCCAAGAGAGGCAGGATGATGCCGGCTTCTGCAAAGGCTTGCTTCTGTGACTCGGTCATCGTACTTAGGGTATAGTCGCCATTCAAAGCACTATAGGTTGGGTCGTCAAAGTCTATGGTAAACTTCAGTTCCTGCAATCCCAAAGCCGAATTAAACTTGATGCTTCCGGTAGGTTGTTCGGTCTCGTAAAAGAGAATCTTATTGTTAGAATCAAAATCCCCTCTTGCCTCTACTTGTGGCTTGGGCAACCATTCCATCGGGAAGGTCTCTTCGATGGTTTCTTGTACCACCTCTGCTGAGACAATGGTCGGGATCAGACCGGTCGCCATCGGAGCCATATCCAACACCAAACGGATATGGGCACCGGCTCTATAAGATGCCGCCTGTCCCAATACCGGGAAGGCATCTGTTGTCAACGGATATTCCACTGCCTGCCCGTTGCTTTTGATCACACCGACAAACGAGAAACTCACTTCTGCCGGGTTCGTCCCCGCCTTGTAATAAGCCACCTTCATGCTATCGGTCAGTACCGTTGAATAATGTCCAATGGCAATCTTCACCCCGTAACCCGGCGCATACAGTTCATCAAACTTCGGACGGTTCACATCCTCTTCCCCAAAACGAACAGAGGTCAACGCATTCGCCAAACGGCAAGGCAACTCGACAAGAGTCGGTTCAGTAGCCACAACCTCAACCCCATTCTTCTCTCCTACGAAATAGGGGCTGTTCACCTCCAAAATATTGTTTTCCCCGAAGGTAGCCTCTAACGTATAGAGAGCCGCTGCCGCCGGAATCGGTTCATCCGTATAACCACCGTCATACAAGACAAAGCCGTTGGATTCCTTGGTGATGGTCAGATGAAATTCCTCTGCGATGGTCGCCGGGAGCTTCAACGGCGAAGCTTTCGTCCATACATCCGTAGCCTCAGTATCGTCTAACAGGGTGATTTGGAAACTACCCTTTGTCGATTCCGTCAAGGTCTCTTGCAGACATGCTGTACCGAACAAAGCCAACAACAACCCTGTCATATATAGAGAGATATATCTCATTCTTTATCAGTCATAAATCAGTTCACAATTGTCTAACCACAACTTGCTACCCACACCTCCGGTGAAATAATCACCATACTTGCTGGACGAAGCCACGATCAAGAGATATTTCGGTGTGCGGTTGGTATATCGGTACTCCAATTCAATATCTGCCTGTGTCCAAGAGGTGACCGATTCCCCTTTGATCAACGTACCGTAAGCAATCACTTTCGGGTCGTTCGGGTCGAACAACTGACGATTAGAGGGACGTGTACGAATCTCCAACGGCTGATCCCAATCGGTCAATGCAATATAAATCTGGCACGAATCGGGACGACCTTTCAGATGCTGCATCGCATCGTCACCCACCTTATCGATTGTCGCACAGTTATATTTATAGTTCACACGCAATTTGGTCGGGAAAGAGTTGAACGGGCGACCGAAATCCAAGACCCCATTCGTTCCATCCGTTTTCTTATACGTTCCGGTAAAGATGTTACCCGCAGCAAACTTCAACACAATCCATTTAGATTCCAAAGAGGCCGCCTTACCTGAACCGTTGCAGGTCTCAGTTGTCGGTATGGAATTGCTATCCCCTACCGTTGTCGCCCCCCGGTTACCGGTATCCCAAAAAGAGTTTGCCCCGTCTGCCCAAGGTTGCCACAATTTCGTATTGGTTTCATTGGTACACCAGCTATCGAAGTTACCATTCTCCAACGGAATGGCTGCTGCAGTTGTAAAAGATTGTTCCTCGCCGGCTTCACCATCCACACTGATACGGTATTGATAGGTCGTACTCGCTTTCAACCCGGTCAACTGCGCTTTAAATGATGTACCTGAGGTAGTTACACCGGAAGCAGCCAACGTATTCCAGGTCGAACCGCTCTGCTCCTTATATTCCACCACCGGGGTCTTACCGCTCTGCACCTTACCGGTCAAAGTGGCTTTTGTCACCATTGCAAAAGCTTCAGCCGAAGCCGAGCTGCTTGCCTGATGATAGACATAGACCGTCCATTTGGTCATAACCTCTTCCCACGCATGTTTGACATAAAACTCACGTGGAGAAGAATAGTCGGTTATCTGGGTCGGATCCGGTTCGACTCGTCCATATTCCCCTCCTAAATTCATCTTATTCACCTGCAACTTGCGCAACGACTGTTCAGTCGACACATAGATGACTGCTTTACGGCTATAGGTATCAATCACCGCATCCCCGATCTGGTTCACCACATCTATCTCTCGATTGACAATCTGTTCCACTGAGACCGTCCAGACATAGTCCTGATAGGTACTGATCGTAAAAAGCACCGGTTTGGAAAAATCCACCCGGGTATTAGCCGTTGAAGATAGCTCTTTCAAAGAGGCAAAGCCGACTGTCGGGAAATGATCGACATCCACACAAGCGGATGAATCGGGAGTCAGCTTCGCATTCTCAGTGATTTCCAACCGTTTAATCTTCAGTTTGGAAACATCTACCGAGTCGTTTACAAATAACTTGATCGTCCGGTCTTTGGCATTGATCGTGGCATCCATGCTCTGCCCGTCCGTACCGGCACGCTGCCCTTCGACCTCGATTGCCACAATAGCACCATCAATCAATGGGTAGGGTATATCATTCTCAATGGCACAACTTACCATGAGCCACAAACACCCGATATAATAACTTAATCTCTTTATCATCTGTATATTACAAATAAATGGTCATACCTATGTTGATTGAGAAAAGGTTGATCTTGAAGTTACCGGAAGAGACACGCTGCTTACCCGTCTCCACCTGATTGGTCTCCTGATCTAACCACTTAAAGTCAAACCCCATCACACCGACAGAGACCTCCACCGCCGACCAGTTGGTAATAAAAGCTGTCAGCCCCGGAGCAAACCCGATCTGCATGTTCTGTACCGTCTGATAAGTACCGTCATACTCAGTACCCGAACCGGTCGAGTTCTTCCCTGTTCCATATCCGTAGGTTAAACGAGCCTCATTAAACAGACCGAAGATCTTGCTGCGTCCGATTGGCATATAGGTACGCACGAACATAGAGGCTTCATACTTGTGTTCCAAATAGTAGATATCCTTCAAGCTGATGTTAAAGTCCTCACCCAAATTAAGATCAAAGTTTCCTAAATCCAAATAGTCACGCTTGTAGGCAAAACGTCCACCAATGGCAATGTTATCCCGAAAGAAATAACCGAAATAGGGGCTGACACTAAAGTTATAGCCTTCCCCTTCCACATCTTTCAACACTAAGAAGTTAAGGTTCCCTTCATCATGTTCCGAATAGGAAACCGATCCCCCGACCATCCAAGAGCCTTTCGGAATAAAGACAGCCTTTTGCACCTCACGATCAATACGTTCCACTCGACGAGAGGATTGTGCCACCACTGACACAACCCCCAACATCACAAATAGTAGTATGATAGAAAATTTATTTTTCATCTGTTATTATTCAAACTTAATCAAAAATTAGGTTCACCATAGACAAACTCCAAATCATCCAAGTAAAGCAAACTACTTGTACTACCTTCAAAATAGTCTCCATACTTACTGGATGAAAACACTATAATAATATGTGTTGGTTTCTTTGTCAAATTCTTATAATCCAAATCAATCACAAATTGAGTCCAATTTGTCTTCTGCTGTTTGCAAAAATCATCCGACAATTTACCATACGCAATCACACGTGAATCAGTATTCCAATCCGGGAAAGTAGACATATCTGTATTATCTACTCGAACATAATTAGCTGAACCCAAATCCACCAATACCACTTGAGCAGACCATAAATCATTGTCATTCTTAGAAAGAGGACCGTCACCATCATAATCTACTTTTCCAGTGGTATATTGATACCAACCTTTCAATTGTGTAGGACGAGCAATAAACGGACGTCCCCAATCAAGCCGTGCTCCATTTGTTCCAACCAATTTATAAAAAGCACCTGCATATAAACTTGCAGCAGCAAATTTACCTATACCAACTGCGCTTGCAAACTGAGATTTCAATTGTGCAGCTTTACTACCTCCATGCTTAGGAGAAGAAACTCCTTGAGTGGGATTGACATTAACAATGGCTCCTGCACCCGTTGTAGTACCCGGATTACTTGAATCCCAAAAAACTCCACCTCCCAAATCAATTGTTTTACCATCTTGAGTCCAATTTTCCATGTCACCATTTGGTAAAACGGTTACAATATCTGTAGTGAAACTTCTTTCACCACTCACATATTCCTCATTTCCTGCCCTATAAGCCAAACGAAGTTTATAAGAGGTAGCCGCCTTCAAACCGGTCAGTTTGGCTTTATAAGCATCTCCTCCGACACTTGTTGCTTGAACTTTCTCCCAATCCTCATCACCATATTCTTGATATTCAAAATACATAGAGGAGTTATCAAATGTCTGGTTATCACTTTCTTTCGTCTTAATCTTACCGGTCACATGAACAAAGCTGCTCCAAACATTACCCGGGATAGGTGTGTCTGCTTCCAACGTGGTTTTAGGTGTCGGATCCAATTCAAAGGTAAAGGTATAAACACTCTCTGACTCATCCACCTCAATCTGCACATCGCCTTCTCCCACCAACTTCACCTTGTAATTAAAGATATAATGGTCATTTGCTTTCACGTTTTCAATCGTATCCCGTTGGATATAAACATTATCCTCAAAGTTGGTCACACGAATCAAAGCCACAATATCACCTTCCGGAAAATAAACTGCCCCTTTGGCTGTTCCCATCTTGAAATCTTGCGCCTCAACACCGGTCAACAACGAACTGATACTGACCTCTGCCGCTTTGAATGTCTTGCCAAAAGAGGAGTCAAAATTAACCGTCACCTTGACATTCGCCAATTTACATTTTATATTTGCCGTTACCTCTTTTCCTCTTGATACCGTCACTGTAGTCTCTCCTGCATAAAAAGGAAGATCCTCTCCTGAAACAGAGCCATCAAATCCGTTAGAATGTACCTTGATGGTATAAATACCCATTTCTAACTTCAACTTTTGTCCAGCCCATTCCTTTTCAAAGTCTTCTGTCGATCTAACAACCTTTCCATCAGCATCATGGATAGCCACATAGAACTGCTTCGGCTTATAGTTCTCCGGATCAAAATCACCGGATTTCGTTGTAGTAACCTCCGTTGAAACATCCAAACGCAAGTATCCGGTATTACCATCAGAAACAATCTCTTCCTCTTGGGTACAAGCAATCATAAAAGCCCAAAAGAATAAAAACAATATTGAATATATCTTTTTCATGTAAATTATCATACAACTATCATTCTTCATCTTCTTCCTGGTAAATAGTCACTTTATAAATTCCAGAAGCCTTATTACCCAACTTATCAGTAACATCTATATAAAACTCATGAGCTTTACCTTCGTCCGTAGCCCCTGTTACTGTCAACATTGAAAAGAAAAAAGAAATAGGAAAATCATATTCATCTACACCATAAGAAGGGGCAGCCAAAGTTGGATCAACTTGTTTCAACAATGCATCGAAATCTTTATTATCCACAACATCACAACCTAAACTATCCATTTTAAAAGATTGGCCATCCATTCTTAATTCATGTAAAATATCATCAAAATCATCATTACCTCCATTTATTCGAACGTTCATTTTAGCTAACCCATTTGGTGTTTTAATGTTAACATTAACAGTCTCACTAGGAATTCCAGCCCCATAACTACCTATGGTAATATCTTTAGGAAATGTTAACGTCACAGCACCATCTCCCCCTTGCGAAGGATTGTCATCTTCATCACCTGTACCCGGTTCATCTCCCGTTGAGCCTAAATCTTCGACCGGTATAATCACTGAAGTATTACTGTTAGCAAAAGAAACATTCACCGTAACCCCAATCTGGTTCACCTCTCCGGTTGTCGGGGCATCCAAAGACAATGCTGTCAATTTGACAACCAATGCATCCCCACCGGTGAAATATTCTGTATCACCTTCATACCCTTCCGGAGCATCCGCCTTTGTAAAACGATAGTTTCCGGCAACCGTCTCACCTGCAGTTGTTTTGGCAGAGACGTTAACCACAATACTTTTCACCTTATCATCAAATAGGTAGTAAACATCACGTGGAGAAAGACCATCTTCATGCGTATAAACCAACACCGACTCCGACCCATCATCAATGGTTACCAACCATTCTTTGAAGGTAGTCAAAAAGTCGTCTTCATATTCCAAACGAACACGACTGTTTTTCTGTGTACAGGTCACCGTAGTCTGCTTAGTCACTCCATTCACAATCGCCAAATCTGATGTTCCTTCATAATAAGGGCTTTCCATTCTTTTTTCCAACTCAGCTGAAGAGTGCGCAGTTACCGTATAATCTCCTACCGGTAGAAGTATTGTTTCCGGTAAAGTTCCAACTGTATATTCTTCCACAACCTCTTCACTATCTTTCTCTGCAATAATCACAGGGAATTTAGTCGTGCTGACCGCCTTTGTCTCCACCGGTTCCTTTGCAGTCACCAACAATTCCAATGCACCATATCCCTCTTTCATTGCAACATCGCCACCCACAAGCGACTCTCTTGTTTCACATGAGGTCAACCCTATCCAAGCAAATGCTCCTAACGCTATATAAGTATGTATCTTCATATTCACTTCCGATTAAATAAATTGTTACTCTTCCCCTGCTTCAGTACCCCATTCAGAAGGGATGATGATAGGCACATCCACATCATTAGTCTGGTCATCAATCGTAATGGAAATGCTGACAGAACCTTCTGTTTCCGTAGCAGAATAGTTTGGAGCAATTCCCAACGTCCATGCCTGATTAGGTTTTAATCTGTATTTCTGAGTCAACTTAGCTGTTGAACCAGTCTGATACCCCTCTTTCGGAGTCAAAACGATCGTAGCCTCTACCTCTTCCCCATCTTCATCCACCAACAGATACCACGGATGATCATTAGACTTAACCGTTTCACCTTTGGCTCTCAAAGCATTTGTGCTATAAGTCACATAAAAATCAGAATAATAGGAACTCATGGCCGAGTCAAAATGGGTCTCTACTCTGGCATGAACAGGGACACAAGTCAAAGAAACATATTCTTGATTACTATCCACATTGATATTCTTAGCATCTACCACATAAAAACCATCTTGAGAAGCAGCTCTATCCTTATATATCTCTCCATAATAAGCCTTTACTGTATAAGAACCTCTTTTTAACTCATAAGGAAGTCTGTCACTTCGATCCGAATACTTAAAGGAGGTCTCCACCCTGTTATTCAAATCAGAAATCTCTATAGTATAATTATTAACATCCAAATATTCAGCATATGCTATATCGCTAATAGCCTTTGTTTCTGTTTCAAACCCCTCCATTGCGTTTAGCGTCAACATAATCGTTCCTTTCTCCTCAGCCTGAACAGAACCGCTAAAATCCTCGCTCTGGCAAGAGGTCATCAAGAAGCCGCCTAACAGCAAGCTAACCATACCTTTACATAATCGGTTTAAATTCTTCATATATCCTTTTATTGACTAACTTTTTTCTAATTCAAAATGAAACTATTTATCGAATGCAAAGGAACAATATTGATTTAGTTCTTACAAGGTCTATTTATATTATTGTCTGTTCTTTTTTTAAAAAGGATTCGTTTTTTTATAGATAAAAGGCTCTTTTCGGACAGATTCATTGTCTGATTTTTCAAAAATAAGGAATATAAGAGCCTTTCATGGGGAGATCGACAAAAACTTCCTTTATCCAAACAAAAAAATAGGTCGGATGTAATCTTGAATTACATCCGACCTATTTTCATTTACATCGGAGGTAGTTGACTCCTCCTATAACCAAAGACTATCCTTGACTTATCAATGGATATGTTTCCGGAGATATAATCATTGAAAGACTTAAATCAACATCCAATGCCTCCCAACGAATTCGTTCCCTACCCAACAAACGAACATTAAAAACATCATCTACAGCCGCTTTCTTAAACCATGGATATTTGTCATACGATAAATAATACTCTTTATCCTTTATCCACAATACTAAACCATTACGGGAAATATACGTCACTTCTACTCTATCATTTACCGAAATGGTCATTCCATTTTTTACAGATAACTCGTTCATTCTCAATAATCGTTTGAATTATAAACTTTATTTCTTTCGAGGTAAAACCGTAGTTATAAACTAATTCAACTGTTGGTTCCAACCAAACTTTTGCTATACTTTCACCTTTTTCAATGTGAATATGTTTTCTCACTTCTTCCATAGAATAAAAGAAAAAATCATATCCATTAATAAACATAACTCGTGGACTCATTTTCATAGTTATTATTGGTTATACTTAATAATAGTAACAAATATAGTTATATTTCAAATAAAACAAATCCTTTTTTATATTTTTGTTCGCATAAGACAACGTACTATGAACAACGAACTACCTAAAATTGATATCCCGGTTGATTGGGTCATTGGGACGGATATCAGTCCGGACATACTGAACCTATATACAAATTTCCCTTGCCGCCTGAAAGCCAAAATCTTTGTCTTTTGTGCGGAAGGTGAAGCGGAAGGTTCCATTAATCTGACACGCTACCATATCAAACCGCATGATTTCGTAACAATCCTACCGGGTACGATCTTACAGATACATAAAGTATCCAAAGACCTACGGATTTATGTATTGGGGTTTTCATCCCACTTCGTGGAGGAGAGCAACAGTCTCAAACCTATCTCCAATATCCTCCACATGATCCAAGAAAACCCGGTCATTTCTATTGCAGAAAAGATGGCTCCCATGATGGAGAATTACCTTTCTTTATTGATCCAACTCTATGACCAATACCAAGAAAACATCGGTAAACCGATGATCAGCCATCTGCTATCAGGTATATTATTGGGAGTGAAAGCGCTTTATAAAGACAAGGCCTCCCATCCTAAGAGCCTGTCCAAAAGCGAACAGATCCATAAAGATTTCATGCAGTTGGTGATGCAAAACTATATGCAGGAGCGCAATGTCTCGTTTTATGCAGAGAAGTTAGGGATTACACAGGCTCATCTATGTACGACCGTCAAGCAGGTTTCGGGTAAAACTTGTACGGATATTATCTCTTCGATGGTAATCATGGATGCCAAAGCACAGCTGAAGTCAACCGAACTAAGCATTCATGACATAGCCTATTCATTAAACTTCACCAATATGTCTTTCTTTGGCAAATACTTCAAGCGGCATGTCGGCATGGGGCCTTTGGAATATCGGAACAGTTAAAGAAAGGACGTTTCAACGTCCTTTCTTTTCCTCTTTTTTATGTTCTATGTAATCTTGAACCTTGAAATAGGTAAAACCGACAACGGCTATCACTAATAATACCAAACTCATAAAAAGCATTCCATTCATACTACTTCCTCCTATTTTTATTCTTTTTAATCACCTCTTTTTGGGAATCTCCTACTAAAATCAACCCCAAACATAGTAAAACAATCAAAACAAAACTGCATATAACATAAACCCTATATGTATTTTGTATCTCTTCAAAAACAGAAGATAATAATACAGCTGTAGCCAAATACTTCGCCACATCCATCAACCATTTCCCAAATTCTTTTCTCATAGCAAATATAATCCATTTTGGTTTAACCTTCAAAAAAATAAGGCTTTTACTGTCCCCAAGTCTCCCGATCCAAATTACGGTAATTGATAGCCTCTGCCAAATGCCGAGCTTCTATACGAGGCGAAGCCTCCAAATCGGCAACCGTACGAGCCACCTTTAATATACGGTCATACGCTCGCGCCGAAAGGTTCAACCGTTGCATGGCTGCTTTCAACAAAGACAAACCGGCTGCATCCGGCATCGCAAACATCCGCAATAACTTAGAACTCATCTGGGCATTGCTATACACCCCCTCATATTCGGCAAAACGTTGAACTTGAATCGTACGGGCTTTCATGACCCGTTCACGTATCTTCTCACTGGATTCGGATGGATGTTGATCCGCCATCTTCTCAAAAGGGACAGGAGCAACCTCTATTTGTATATCTATCCGATCCAACAAAGGACCAGACACCCGGTTCATATACCTCTGTACCATATTAGAAGAACAAAGGCAAGGACGATCCGGATGGTTATAATACCCACAGGGACAGGGGTTCATAGAGGCAACCAACATGAAACCGGCCGGATATTCAACAGAGAACCGAGCACGGGATATGGTTATCATCCGGTCTTCCAACGGTTGACGCATCACTTCCAATACATTTCGATTGAATTCCGGTAGTTCGTCTAAAAATAAGATTCCATTATGAGCCAGACTAATCTCTCCCGGTTGTGGGTAACTTCCTCCTCCTACCATGGCCACATTGGAAATTGTATGGTGAGGCGAACGGAATGGACGCTGTGTCATCAACGAGGTATTTACCCCTATCTTTCCGGCCACTGAATGTATTTTGGTTGTTTCCAAGGATTCTTGAAGGGAGAAGGGTGGCAATATAGAGGGTAACCTTTTGGCTAACATCGACTTTCCACTTCCCGGTGGACCGATAAGAATGAGGTTATGGTTTCCGGCAGCAGCCACCTCCATCGCACGTTTCACATGTTCCTGCCCTCGTACATCCGAGAAATCGGCATCAAAATGAAGTTGCCGGGCATAAAACTCTTCCCGGGTGTTGACCACTGTTGGCTCTATCGTCTGTTTTCCGGAAATAAACTCAATCACCTCCTTGATTGATGAAACCCCATATACCTCCAAATCATTCACAACAGCAGCCTCCCGGGCATTCTGCTTAGGAAGGATAAAACCTTTAAAACCAACCTCCCGGGCTTTGATAGCAATAGGGAGTACCCCTTTGATTGGAAGCAGACTACCATCCAAAGAGAGTTCTCCCATGATGACATACTGTTCCAAGCGGGAAGCATCCAACTCTCCGGCCGCAGCCAAGATACCGACAGCAAGGGGTAAATCGTATGACGAGCCCTCCTTTTTTATGTCGGCAGGAGCCATATTGACCACAATCCGATTACGGGGGAACTTATAGCCACTTACTTGAAGGGCTGAAACAATCCGTTCATGGCTTTCACGAACAGCCACATCCGGTAGTCCTACCAAAAAGAACTGGATACCTTTCGTACAATGTACTTCGATGGTGATAATAACAGCTGAGATACCTTGTACCGCAGCTGCAAAAGATTTGACTAACATAGTTAAGATTTTTAAGATTCATGTTTTTGCTTATTTGATCAACCCTTTTAAAGTCTGCTCAATCTCTACCCCATTATCCGTTCGCAATATAATTTTCCCCCCCTCATCAATCAAGAAGCAACGGGGCAAAGCATTAATATTATATAAGTCCACAAGCATGGTTGCCTGACCGGCTGAATCCGTCACAAGATTCCAAGCAATGCTATCTTTCGCCAAGACCTGTCGTACCTTTTCCTGTTTATCATCCAAACTGACTAACAACATTTCCAATTTCTCTTTAGGATATTTTGTTGCCACCTTATCCAAATAGAGATCCTCTGTCTGGCACATATCACACCACGGTGCCGTAAAGGCCAACAACAGATATTTATGAGCAAAAGAATCCAACGAAATCGGCTTACCATAGATGTTTTTCACCTTAAAATCGGGTGCTTCAGCTCCCAATGCTGTTCGCTGCGCACGCATACTATAGGCCTCCAAATTTTGCACAATATAGAAGTCTTTCAAACTCGGATCCAATACAGCCAATAGTTCGTCCATTTCACGAGTATCATCCGGACGCATGAAATAGGTCTGTATCAAAACAGCTGATGCTGCCTCTTTGGGATATTTCTTTATTAACGTAGCTGCTTTTTCCTCCAACTGATGGTTTATATTTGTTAACCGTGAGGCCAAATCGACATTTTGAATCGAGATATTCAAACTATCTCTTAAAGGCCTATGTTCACGCAGTTTCCGAAGTATGTCTGTTCGTTCTTCCAATAAAGGGGCTAACTCTTTCTTCATTGAAGTAAGCCTATCGTTAACCTGCCCACCTTTCACACGAACCAAAGCAGGATAAAGCGCATCACCTGTGAGTGTGATCTTTTTCCCCTTTTCCAAATAGGCCGTAATCCAACGTGACCTGTTCTCAAAGAAAATTGCCACCTCATTAAAATCACCCTCTTTTCGTTTAATCACAAACTCTCCCTTTTTTCCACAAGTTACCGTGTCAATGGCTTTGGTCTCATCATTTTCAAATACCGCATACAGCACCTGTCCCTCTTCCACATGATCCAATTTGCCTTCAATTTGATAAGCAATATCCTCACCACATGAAGACAAAGAACAAACAGCTCCTATAATCAGCAGTATATGGTTAAGTATTTTTAGTCTTATATTCCGCATAAACTACACTTTTTCGGGTTAAAGGTAATTATATATTTTAAAATATCCTAAGAAACGTTCTTAAATATAACGTATATATACAAAAAAAGCGCAGACATAACGCCTGCGCTTCCTATCGATTCTTATGTATGTATTACAATTGAGGACCTGCAGCAACCAAAGCCTTACCAGCTTCGTTACCTGTAAATTTAGCAAAGTTCTTGATGAAACGAGCAGCCAAGTCTTTTGCTTTTTCTTCCCACTGAGCAGCATCAGCGTATGTATCACGTGGATCTAAGATATTAGGATCAACACCTGGCAATGCTGTAGGAACTTCGAAATCGAAATACGGGATCTTCTTTGTAGGAGCTTCGTTGATAGAACCATCCAAGATTGCATCAATGATACCACGTGTATCTTTGATAGAGATACGTTTACCTGTACCATTCCAACCTGTGTTCACCAAATATGCCTTAGCACCTGTCATTTCCATCTTCTTCACCAATTCTTCACCATATTTTGTTGGGTGCAAAGACAAGAATGCAGCACCGAAACATGCAGAGAATGTAGGAGTCGGTTCAGTAATACCACGTTCTGTACCAGCCAACTTAGCAGTAAAACCAGACAAGAAATAGTACTGAGTCTGTTCCGGAGTCAAGATAGATACCGGAGGCAATACACCAAATGCATCAGCAGACAAGAAAATCACCTGTTTTGCATGAGGACCTTTAGAAACCGGTTTAACGATGTTTTCAATGTGATAAATCGGATAAGAAACACGTGTGTTTTCTGTTACGCTCTTATCAGCGAAGTCAATCTTACCATCTTCTGCCACTGTCACGTTTTCTAACAAAGCATCACGTTTGATAGCATTGTAAATATCTGGTTCGCTTTCTTTATCCAAGTTGATAACTTTTGCATAGCAACCACCTTCGTAATTGAATACACCTTCGTTATCCCAACCATGTTCGTCATCACCGATCAACAAACGTTTCGGGTCTGTAGACAAAGTAGTCTTACCTGTACCAGACAAACCAAAGAAGATAGCAGAGCTAGTACCTTCTTTATCTGTATTTGCAGAACAGTGCATAGATGCGATACCTTTCAACGGGTTCAAGTAGTTCATGATAGAGAAGATACCCTTCTTCATTTCACCACCATACCAAGTATTCAAGATAACCTGTTCGTTAGTCTTCAAGTTGAAAACAGTAGCAGTTTCAGAGTTCAAACCTAATTCTTTGTAATTATCAACTTTAGCCTTAGCAGCATTGAATGAGACGAAATCAGGTTCACCATAGTTTGCCAATTCTTCAGCAGTCGGACGGATGAACATGTTAGTCACGAAATGAGCCTGCCATGCCACTTCCATAATGAAACGAACTTTCAAACGAGTCGCTTCGTTAGCACCACAGAATGTGTCAACAACGAACAAACGTTTGCCAGAAAGTTCCTTTACAGCTTTCGCTTTCAAGTCAGCCCAAGCTTCTTCAGAACAAGGCTTGTTATCATTTTTATATTCATCAGAAGTCCACCATACAGAATCTTTGCTGGCTTCATTCATCACAAAGAATTTATCTTTAGGAGAACGACCTGTATAAATACCAGTCATTACGTTTACAGTACCAAGTTCTGTCACCTGACCTCTTTCAAAACCTTCCAATTCTGGTTTTGTTTCTTCTGCGAACAGAACATCATAAGACGGATTGTGGATGATCTCTTTTACATCCTGAATGCCGTACTTGCTTAAATCTAATGTAGCCATCTTAAATTGAATTAAATTATTTACTTATTACTCTCTTCTAACTTATAAAACACAAAGCGATTCCATTTTGTTCTTACTTACCGTTCCCCTCGCCTTGTTTATCACGGTACAAATGTAATATATTTTTTCATAGGATAGATGCGATTAAGGAAATTTTTCTGTAATAATTTCACTTTTCTCGACTAATAGGAAAAAGGGGTGTCATTTTGCAAACTGAAGGTTACAAATCAGCCATTTAAATAGAAAAACCACTCAACAAATGCTTATGCAAATACTGAGTGGTTTCTATAATGATGTAAAACTAAAAAACTACTTTACCTCCCAAGTGTCATTAGTCATCAATAATTCTTGGAAGTTATGATATTTCTTCTTGGATGAGACCTCTTCGAGCTGCTCATAAACAGCTTCATTGTAAGTAGGAGCATCAACATCACGAATCACTCCCAATGCTATCGGGAAGTCCGGTCCTTCCATTAATGCCAACTTCAAATGCAAAGTGTTATCTTGGCAATGGGCATCATGTACCAGAATATCTTTTTCTGTAATGCCATTTTCTCCCAGTTTTACCACTTTCAAACCAAAACCTTCCTGCATCAAACCATACTCTTTATTTTCTCCAAATAGCATCGGTTTGCCATGTTCCAAATAGATCGCATTTTTAGCACGTCCCTCTTTAGAATAAACCGACTCATGTGTTCCATCATTAAAGATGACACAATTCTGGAGAATTTCACAAACGGAAGTTCCTTTATGCTTTGCAGCTGCTTTCAATACCTCTACTGTTCCCGGAGCGTCCGTCGCTACTGCACGGGCAAAGAAACGTCCACGAGCACCAAAGCATAATTCAGCCGGTCGGAAAGGATCTTCAACAGTTCCGTATGGAGATGATTTGCTGACAAAACCACGCGGAGAGGTCGGAGAATATTGCCCCTTAGTCAATCCATAAATCCTGTTATTCAACAAGATGATATTAATATCAATATTACGACGAACGGCATGAATGAAATGGTTTCCTCCAATAGCCAAGCCATCTCCATCACCAGAGATTTGCCAAACAGTCATATCCGGATTAGCCACCTTGAAACCTGTAGAAATGGTAGCTGCACGACCATGAATCGTTTGCATCGCATACGTATTCATGTAATAAGGGAGACGGCTGGAGCAACCAATACCAGAAATAACAGCCGTATCATGAGGAGCTATTCCCAACTCTGCCATTGCTTTGTGTAACGAAGCCAAAAAGAAATGGTCGCCACACCCCGGACACCAACGAGGTTGTCCTTTCTTGAAATCTTTTGCTGTATATTCGCTCATTGTCATTACTTTCTTTACGGTTATTACTTATTCAAGATTTCGGTGAAAGCTTCTACCAACTCGCTAACAACAAAGGGTTGACCTTTCACTTCATTATATTGGTAAGGGACAAACTCATCGACCTTCATACGAAGATAACCGGCAAACTGACCTAAGTTCTGTTCTGCCACTACTACCTTCTTATATCTCTTCAACACCTCAGCAGTATTTTTAGGTAACGGATTCAAATGAACGAAATGAGCCAAAGCCACCTTCTTTCCTGCTTCATTCATCTCTTCCATTGCAGAATACAAATGGCCATACGTTCCACCAAAACCGACAATCAACAAATCAGCATCCTCTACACAACCTTCCACTTTCACATCCGGAACAGGGATCTTTTCAATCTTTTCGGCACGCAAACGGCACATCAAATCATGGTTATCCGGATCAGTAGATATAGCACCTGTATTACTATCCTTTTCCAAACCTCCCAAAATATGGGTATAACCCTCTTGACCCGGTATAGCCCAATAACGGACACCTGTTTCCGGATTTCGTTGATACGGAGTATACACACCTTTCATCTCCGGAGTGACATACGGAGGATTGATTGCCGGATAAGTTTCCAATTCCGGTAATTTCCAAGCACCTGAACCATTTGCTACAAATGCGTCAGTCAACAAAATAACCGGTGTCATGTGTTCCAAAGCCATCTTACATGCATCATAAGCGGCATCAAAACAATGTGTAGGCGAAGAGGCTGCTACTACAGGTATCGGACTTTCACCATTACGTCCGAACAGCGTCTGTAGCAGGTCAGTCTGTTCCGATTTTGTAGGTAAACCGGTAGAAGGTCCACCCCGTTGTACATCCACTACAACCAAAGGTAGTTCTGTAATAACCGCCAAGTTCATTGCTTCTGATTTCAAACAAACACCGGGACCTGAAGTAGAGGTCACAGCCAAAGAACCAGCAAAGGATGCACCAATAGCAGTCGCACATCCAGAAATTTCATCTTCACACTGAACAGTGACAACCCCTAATGACTTATGTTTAGATAACTCATGCAAAATATCGGTAGCTGGAGTAATCGGATAAGAACCTAAAAACAATTTCAACCCGGCCTTTTCTGCTGCAGCAATCAAACCATAAGCAGTAGCCTTGTTCCCACTGATATCCATATATCTTCCCGGCACTTTAACCTTGGTTTCCACTTTATAAGTATGGTCAACAGAAGCATGTGTGTTATGCCCATAATCAAAACCGGCATGAATAACTTTGATATTAGCTTCTGCAATAGCCGGTTTTTTAGCGAACTTCTCACGTAAGAAGTTTTCAGCAATCGATAAATCGCGGTTAAACAGCCAGCATACCAAGCCTAAAGCAAACATATTACGGCATTTCAACATAGATTTGTTATCCATACCCGTATCAGCCAAACAATCTTTAACCATTTGGGTTATAGGAGCCGCTATCACATCCTGCTTGATACCCATTTCTTCAATCGGATTATCTGTTTTAAAAGCCGCTTTTTCTAAGTCGGACTTTTGAAAGCAATCCGTATCAATAATGATACAAGCTGTCGATTTAGCAAATTTGTACTGCGTCTTCAAAGCCGCCGCATTCATTGCCACTAACACATCACATTTATCACCCGGTGTAAACACCTTTCCTGAACCGATATGTACCTGGAAGCCAGACACACCAGTCAAAGAACCTTGCGGGGCACGAATATCTGCCGGATAATCAGGAAAGGTACTGATGCCATTTCCTACTGTGGCAGAAATAGTAGAGAAAATATTTCCTGCCAACTGCATACCATCACCGGAGTCGCCCGAAAAACGGATCACAACCTTATCCAGTGTTGTTACTTTTGTTTGTTCTACCATGTTTTTATGTTATCGAATTTGCTATTCTCAATTTGTAGGGCGCAAAGTAAAGCATAAACTTTGCAAAATCATAACAAAATCGGCTAAAAGGCAGCTAAATAAATATCAATATTATTTGAAGGCAGGTTAAAACGGGCTGAAACATAGTCATTCACAGGCTTACCTGTATACATATAGACCCCTTTTTTAAAACCGGTATCACACTGGATCATTGCCTGGACTCCTCCCATATCTCCTATCTTAAAAAATAAAGGAACAAAAATATTGCTTAATGCCATAGAAGTTGTACGTGCAACAAAATTACTGACATTCGGTTTACAGTAATGCAAAACACCATATTGTTCAAAAACAGCCGGTTCCGATGCACTTAACCCACAGGTTGTCTCAAAACTTCCTCCTTGGTTCACACGCAAATCGATTAACAAAGCCCCTCGCTTCATCATTCGCACCATATCTTCTGCAATAATATACCGGCGACGCATATTGATAAAACATTTGGCTCCAATCACTACATCCGCACTACGGAAAGCATTTTGTAAAACATTCGGATGGAAAGTAGAGGTAAACAACCCCTGCCCCAAAACCTGCTGGATAGTACGCAACTTATTAATATCATCGTCAAACACCTTAACAGAAGCCCCAAAAGCCATTGCTGCACGGGCTGCCACTGTTCCGGCATTACCGGCACCGATAATAATAACTTCCGTAGGAGATACACCGGGAATACCACCCAAAAGGATGCCCTTCCCCCCTTGTGTATTACTTAACAAATCGGCAGCAATCATGATTGAAGCTGTTCCTTCTATTTCAGATAATGCATTCAATACCAAGCTCTGTCCCTTCTCATCCAGCATCAATTCGTATGAGATCGCTGTAATACGTTTGGCAGCCATCAACTCAAAAGCCCCTTGTGGAAACACATTAAACTGAATGGTAGAAAATAGGATAGCACGCGGTTTCATCATCATCACCTCTACTACCAACGGAGGAAGTACTTTTAATATAATATCGGCTTGGTAAACTTCTGCAGATGTTGAAACAATCTCGGCTCCGGCCTCCGCATAATGATTATCAGAATAATTGATACCTAAACCTGCACCAGTCTCAACCAATACCCGATGCCCTCGGTCAGTCAGCATATCAACAGCTTCCGGAGTTAACGCCACCCGTCGTTCTCCCTCCATTCGCTCACAAGGTATCCCTATCAGCAAACGATTATTCACCTTGCCAATCTCCTTCAATAATTCCTGCGGGATATACATCCCTTTTCCCTGACTGCCACTCATTGCATCCATATACCTATTTTAATATTGCTGCCAATGATTGTGATATCTGCTGGATATCTCTTTCCGTCATCATATTTTCCGCATCATAAACAATAGCTGCTTTTTGATAAAAAGATTCTCGTTTTTCCAAACTCCCAGAAATAAAACGTACCAATTCCTCACCGGAACGTCCTTGTAACACCGGACGAGTCGCTTTACAAACCTCCAACCGACTGGCCAATTCGTTTACTGACACCTTCAAATATACAGTCTTTCCCATTTCATTCATGACTTCCATATTATCAAAGAAACAGGGTGTCCCTCCTCCTACGGAGACCAATACATCTTCAAATGCAGCTACCTCATGCAACAAATTTCGTTCTATAATCCGAAAAGCCTCTTCACCCTTCTCTGCAAAAAGCTGACTGACAGTTTTATGATAACGTCCTTCTATATAATAATCCAGATCTATAAATGAAAGCCCTAATAATTTAGCTAAAACTTTTCCCACCGTTGTTTTGCCGGCTCCCATATATCCAATCAGAAAAATACGTCTCATATACATACCATTGTTTCCTGCAAATGTAAACTTTTTCTATTAAGAACATCCGTTTATATCAGATATTTTTTACCTTTGACCGCATACAACAGGAAATCATGGTTAAAGTCAAATATTATGTCGTATGGAAAGGGATAACTCCGGGAATATACACCTGTTGGGCAGACTGTAAAGCCCAGGTAGAAGGAAAAGCCGGAGCCAAATATAAATCATTCGACACCAAAGAAGAGGCTTCAATAGCTTACGAAAAAGGATATGAACATTACTTAAGATCCGTTTCTTCGCCTAAAGCCGTAGCAAACCTAAACCCCCAAAAAGCCATCGGCCAACCTATACAACCCTGTTTATGTGTGGATGCTGCATGCAGTGGCAATCCAGGAGATATGGAATACAGAGGTGTTTATATGCCAACCGGAGAGGAAATTTTCCATAACGGTCCCTTAAAAAAAGGGACCAATAATATTGGGGAATTTTTAGCATTAGTACATGGGTTAGCTTTGCTTGAAAAGAGAGGAAGCCAACTACCTATTTACTCGGATAGCCGAAACGCTATTAGTTGGGTAAAGAAAAAGAAGTGCAAAACCTTACTGGAACGTCTACCGGAAAACGAACCAATCTTTGATCTGATCGAACGGGCGGAAAGATGGCTAAATACCCATACTTATCCTAACCCTATCTATAAGTGGGAAACATCTGAATGGGGGGAAATCCCGGCCGACTTCGGACGGAAATAATTACAACCGATCATCGACCCAATCCGGATTTAAACAACCTTTCACATCATAAACCACACTCTGTTCCTTCAATAAAGTAGGAATATCCAACAACTTAAAATCAGCATGGGCAACTGCCAATATTACCACATCAAATCTTTTATCCGGCAATGAAGAAAGAATCTCCAATTGGTACTCTTTCTTTACATCCTCCTGTCGCGCCCAAGGATCATAAATCGTTACATCCGTCCCATAATCCTGCAGACAATGAACAACATCACCAACTTTAGAATTTCTTACATCCGGACAATTTTCTTTAAAAGTGAAACCTAAAATCAACACCTCAGCATGACGTATAGGAATATCCTTCTTTATCATACACTTCACCACTCTTCCGGCAATATACTCACCCATCGTGTCATTGATTCGACGGCCATATAAAATCAACCCAGGATGGAAACCATAATCCTGCGCCTTACGAATGAGATAATAAGGATCAACACCTATACAATGACCACCAACCAATCCAGGCTTGAAAGGTAAAAAGTTCCATTTCGTACCAGCAGCTGCCAACACTTCATTAGTATCAATCCCGATCAAATGAAAGATTTTAGCCAACTCATTCATAAAAGCGATGTTAATATCTCGTTGAGAATTTTCTATCACTTTGGCAGCCTCAGCCACTTTGATGGAAGAGACCGGAAAAGTCCCCGCGTGGATAACCGAACGATACAAAGCATCCACCTTTTCAGCGGCCTCCGGTGTGGAACCTGAGGTCACTTTCATAATCTTCTCCACCGTATGTAACCTGTCACCTGGATTGATACGCTCCGGAGAATATCCAGCAAAAAAATCCTGGTTATATACCAAGCCGGAAATCTTTACTAAGATAGGTACACATTCCTCTTCCGTAATACCCGGACAAACAGTTGATTCATAAATGACAATATTCCCTTTACTTAAAACTCGGCCAACCGTTTCACTTGCCCGATACAAAGGAGTCAAATCCGGACTATGGTGAACATCGACCGGAGTCGGAACTGCTACAATATAATAATTACAAGAACGAAGATCTTCGATATCTGAAGTGCAATACAAACCTATTTCCTTTTCTTTAGGTAGGTGAGATAACAATACAGAACTTAAAAGTTCGTCTGAAACCTCTTGAGTAACATCATAACCCTCCTTTAGAGCATTCACTCGTTCCTGCTTGACATCAAATCCAACTACCGGATAATGAGTGGCAAATAGACGTGCCAACGGCAAACCTACGTATCCCAAACCAATAATAGCGACTCTTATATTTTCCATAATTACTATATCCCCAATTCAACGACAAAGATAGATTATTTTTTGGCTCTTCTCCGCTCTTCCAAGTCTATATATTGCCTCATCAAACGAAAACAGGTATTGGCATCAAACCCTCGTATCTCCGCATAGGTCTCTGCCAAAAAAGAGAGCATCTCATCCGAACTCGGCAAACGTTCAAAATTCCGACATCCCTTTTCTCTGTCTATAGAACCAAAAGCCATGCGATTCAGATCAATAACTTCAACCTCTATCTGTTCTTTATCATCTCTAAATAAAATATTACCAGCAGAATAATCTTTATGTAAATAACCCTTATCATGCATCCGAGCTGTTGTTTCAGCAATAGCCCTCAAAATCTCTTTCAAACGAGGGAATCCCCCTCTCTTTAAATCTCGATAGGTATAAGGACATTCAGACTTTAAACAAACATAATAACTACGTGTAAATAACAACCCGGAACGTTCGGTATAATACCCAACCGGCCGGGGCGTCAATATTCCTGCATCCAAAAACATCTCCGCATATTCAAACGAACGTTGTGCCTTTGAAGAACGAAACAAACCGTAAACAATCTGGTTAATGATATTAGGCTTACAAAAAGATTTGACAACCAAATCTTTCCCCTCATAATGAAACTCTCGAAGTTCATTGCGTCCCTTATAAATAAGCTTTCCTTCTCCTTGCTCAAAACGAACTGGTAGCGATTGAACAAAAGAGGAAAAATTCACATAGTCCTTATGAACACATGAAACACACGAATGGGAAAAACCGCCTGATTTCCGTATAACAGTTTGCCTCATAAATCAATCAAATTTTATCTAACCCTTTCGTAAACTTTAACCAATAATATTTTAACGGATTTGAATACTTCAGCTGTTTCCAAGGACGACTGCTATGCGGACGATGCCATACCGGAAGAGAGGTAAACAGATAATTTACAAAACCCAACTCTATCGAACGATGAGAGATAGTAACATCATGCCAATTCTTTTCCGGATCTAACAGGTGAAAGCCAAACTTTTTCAAAAAAGGAAGAGTTAACAAAGAGCAACAAAAACTAACATGTTTCTTCTCTGGGAAGATCATGTTTTCTTTTCCTTTTGCATACAAATAAGGATAGTTGATATCTCCTTTCTCATCCACTGTAACAGCTGCCGCTATTCCACAATCCGGACGAGCGATAGCCCCGTCAAAAAGTTTTTGCAAAGTATCATTCTTAACCACCACATCCGATTCAACAATCAACAAACCTGCCTCAGCCTCTATCGCCTTTTGTTGAGCCATTTGTAAAATCAATAGATAATTGGGAGAAGGATGTTTTGTCAGCTCAGTTAAATGAATCAATTCAAACCCCATCTCCTCTGAAGCCTTTTGTAAACGAGCAGCATTTTCAGGAGTACTGAAATCATTATACACATAATAGTGATAAGGTGTCGTAAACTCAGAGGATAGAATAGACTCTATCGTTTGCAAAGTCAATTCTATTGAATCTTTAACCGGAGTGATGATATGTATTTCTTTCATATTTCTTTCCTGTAATTGATCGTGTTACTCTATTCATAGATAGAAACCCTAAAAGACATCATTTAAAATATATGCCTTTTTGAATTGGTACAAAGATAGGAAGATTTTAATAATTAATACTGAAAACTACCTCCCCCTAAGAATTCCCGTAGAAGAGAAGTACCCGGAAGAGCTATATCCGGTATATAATTAAAATATCGCAAGAAACGAAGTAAACGATAAGCCTCCGCATATTCTGAGTCACATTCACGAACCTCCAACAATATAGGTTCTGCAAACTTTCGCAAAGCCGCCAACTCATATAACATAGCACTGTTAAACATGGCATCCGCATTTTCTTGATAAGGAAATATCCATTTATCCTCCCCTCGACGCACACTTGGCCAACGGGCAATAGTATCACGTGCCAAATAGCCACGGAAACGGTAGTCACGAATAATACGGCGAAGCAAACGGTTATCTGTAGTTGGAATCCAATTGTGGTTATCCAAAGAGATAGAGGTCAAGACCGAAACATACACACGATATTTACAATGTTCCTCCACCATTTTTGTCAACTCCGGATTCAACGCATGAATACCTTCTATAACCAACACCGAATTTTTCCTCATTTTTAATTTCTTTCCTCGATAAATACGGCATCCTGTTTCAAAGTCAAATGTTGGCATATCAATTTCTTCTCCTGCCAAAAGTTTTTGTAAATCATGATTGAAATAGGGTAAATCTATGGCATATAATGATTCAAAATCATACTCACCATACTCATCTTTTGGAGTATCTTCCCTATTCAAAAAGTAATCGTCTAACGATAAACCGACCGGATAAATCAGATTCGTAATCAGTTGAACCTGTAAACGTTTACAAAAAGTCGTTTTCCCTGAAGAAGAAGGACCTGATATCAATACAATACGAACACCTTCATCATAACGAGAGGCTATTTCCTCTGCGATTTTAGCAACCTGCTTTTCTTGCATAGCCTCAGATACCATAATCACTTCAGAAGTTTTATCCTTTTGAATCGAGCGATTCAAATCTCCCACATTCTCTAAACCTAACGTACGCTGTAATGTCAAATGCTCCTTATAAACCTGATACATCTTATCCTGTTGGATAACTGGTTCCAATTGTAAAGGTTCACCTTTCTGAGGTACTCGCAACAAAACACCATCCAAATAAGGAATCAAGTCAAAACATTGAATAAAACCAGTAGAAGGAGTCAAACAACCATAGAAATAATTCACATATCCATCTAACTCATAATAAGTAGTATAAGAAACACCTATGCTTTCTATCAAACGAACTTTATCTTCCATTCCTCGTTCACGAAATAAAGAGATAGCCTCTTCCGTTCGTACTTTCTTTAATAAAAATGGTAAATCAGCTTTAACAATTTGATACATTCTATCTTTAATCTTAGCAATAGTCTCTTCATCAATCTTCTTGCCATTATGAATCACACAATAATAACCTTTTGAGATAGAATGTTCTAAATTCAAAGTCGCCATAGGCAAAAGGTCATTCACGGCTTTAGAAAAGATATGACAAAGAGAACGTACATATGTCCGCTGTCCGGAAAGCTGAGAATAATCGATATATTCTATATCTTTCGGTTCCCAACAACGATAAATCAACCCTTCTGTCTTATTATTGACCAACGCATTCATAGGTTTAAACGGTAAAGGCGCACCCACCCATTCATAAATATCCAATAAAGAAGAACCCATAGGAACTTCTTTATAAATATTGTTATTTTTGCAATAAATTGTAATAGTTTTAGACATAGTATTTCAGTTATTATTTATACATTTGTCCCATAAAGTTAGAAATATTAATCGGATATACATCCACTTAAACGTATTTTAAATGGACTATTCATTTTTTGATTTTCTACGTCTTATAGGTTCCTTAGGTCTATTCCTATATGGTATGAAAATTATGAGCGAAGGATTACAGAAATTTGCAGGAGATAGTTTGCGAAAAATTCTGACCGCTATGACCACAAATAGGGTAACCGGTGTGTTGACCGGTGTATTGATTACAGCCCTCATCCAGTCATCCTCTGCCACTACCGTAATGGTTGTTAGTTTTGTTAACGCAGGACTTCTCACACTTACCCAATCCATTGGGGTAATCATGGGAGCTAACATTGGTACCACTGTTACGGCATGGATCATTTCTGCTCTCGGGTTTAAAGTAGATATAGCAGCGTTTGCACTCCCACTATTAGCTATCGGAATCCCGCTCCTATTTTCTGACAAAAGTTCCCGTAAATCGCTCGGTGAATTTATTTTTGGGTTTTCATTCCTTTTTATGGGGCTTCAAAACTTAAAAGCCAATGCTCCGGATTTGAGTGCCAACCCTGACATGTTGGCGTTTGTACAGAATTATACCGATATGGGATTTTTCTCCATTATCCTATTCCTGTTTATTGGAGCTATCCTAACCATGATTGTACAAGCTTCAGCTGCAACTATGGCCATAACATTAATTATGTGTGCTAACGGATGGATTGGATATGAATTAGGGGTTGCTTTAGTATTAGGAGAAAATATTGGTACAACCATTACTGCTAATTTAGCAGCATTAACAGGAAATACACAATCTAGACGAGCAGCATTGGCTCACTTGATGTTTAATATCTTTGGTGTATGCTGGGTATTAATCCTATTCTATCCGTTTACAGGTGCTATCTCTTGGTTTGTTTCTGATATTATGCACGTGAGCGATCCTGCTGTAGCGGTTTCTTTCAAATTGGCAGCATTCCACACTGCTTTCAATATCAGCAATACGTTTATCATGATTTGGTTTGTCAATATGATTGAAAAAACCGTTTGTCTTATCATCCAAGGAAAAAAGGAAGAAGACGAAGAGTATCGTTTACGTTATATCACAGGAGGTATGCTATCAACGTCTGAACTTTCTTTATTGCAAGCACATAAAGAGATAGCTTTATTTGCTGAACGTACGGGGCGTATGTTAGGCATGATTAAAGAGCTATTTTATGAAAAAAATGAGGATGCTTTCTTAAAAACTTATAGCCGAGTCGAAAAATATGAAAGTATCAGTGACCGCATGGAAATAGAGATCGCGAATTATTTGACATGTGTAGCTGAAGGGCGTTTAAGTTCAGAAGGGAAAGAAGAGGTTCGTATTATGTTACGTGCTGTATCCGAAATTGAAAGTATAGCAGACTCTTGTAACAATATGGCTCGAAGCATCAAGCGTCGTAATGAGTTTAAATCCACATTCACTGATGAACAAAATCATAACGTTGAACAAATGTTAATACTTACAGAAAGGTCTGTAAGCCGTATGATTGAAGTTTTAGAAAGAACAGATGTTTCACGTTCTGATATTAACCCATCATATAATATCGAAAACGAAATCAATAACTATCGTAATCAGTTAAAGATTAACAATGTTGAAAATATCAATAACAAGAAATATCAATATCAAGATGGCGTTTACTACATGGACATCATCAATGAAGCTGAAAAGTTAGGCGATTATGTCTTAAATGTAGTTCAAGCTATTATTGAAAAGAAGATTTAAACAATATAATACATAACAAAAACTGTCCCAAAATGAAAAATTGGGACAGTTTTTGTTATGTATTAGTCTACATTATATCCAGAGATAAGAACTTTAGGTTTATTACCTCTTGTATCTTCATCTTTCCAACAAATAGTAATCAATTTTTCTTCTCCGGGTAATAATGAGAAATAATTATCTGAATAGAAAATAGGTAAGAATTGTAAACCATCCTGCTCTCCTACCACATTCAAACGAATATTCAAAGCTGGAACAGAGGTCTTATTTTGTAATGTAACCGTAGCCAACCATTGACCATCCTTCTCCTTCTTTACTTTCACATCTGATTGCAATGAAATCCTTGGTAACTGACGTAATTCTTGATAATTATTTTCTTCTTTACTACGATGATAGAAATTCTCAGAAAGAAGTTTCCCCTCTTTTGTCAATGTCATTTTAATAAAATGGACTTTTGACAAACTATCCGGAAATTCTAATTGTATACATTTATTTGTTGTATCTTCATGGCTATCCAAAGTAACCTCTTCTTCCCAAGCGACCGAAGCATTCATATTTAAAACTTGTACTTTAGCCACCAATCCCTCTTGTGCTCCAGCACTGTAATTAACCACCTCTACCTCATCAGTTACTGGATTCCATTGAATATGTAAAGGTTCAGATGCTTTTTTAATCGCAAAATAACCTGCAGTCGGCTCAAAATAATAATCGTATGTCTGCCATACCATAGAAGGCCAACAAGGATGACTCATCCACATCAACAAACCTTTTCGATTTTTACTTCTAGACTCAAACATACTACGATGACCATCATAATTCACCCATTGTGCCAGTTCTGCAAACTCTTTAGCATTTTTAGGTTCACCATATCCTTTAGTAATAATTTCATTGAAAGAAGTACACCCTTGTGCTCCTTCACGCGTATAATCATGCATCCCCCACTGATCCCCCTGTGGCCAGATTTCATCTGGAGAGAAAGTCCGAAGCATACTTTCGTAAGTCATAACATTAGGCATTCCACGTTCACTATGAAACTTATCATTCCCAATCTCTAATGTAAAGTATTCCTTTGCCGGGAGCATCCGATAAGGGCCATGACCACTCACCACATCATCTGCAGAACTGGATATATAATGAATATCCGGATGTTCCTCTTTTACAATATGGCGCAAAGCTTGATCTATTTCTTTCGGAGGAAACCCTTCATTTCTACCACAATAAAGAGCAATAGAAGGATGTTTCCTAATTCGTCTCACATAATCTTCCGCATTGGAAATAAACATAGAAGGATTATATGGATCCGGACCATCCGTTGGATTAGCCAACCAAAAATCCTGCCAAATCATTATACCATGGCGATCACATGCTTCATATAGTTCCTCATCTCCAATCATACCCACCCAGTTACGCATGATAGTAAAATTCATATCAGCATGATAAGCCACTGCAATATCATATTCACGTCCACGATAATTCAAATTAGATTCACTAAATCCCCAATTACCTCCTCTTCCTATAAAACGACGTCCATTGACAAACATACTCAACACCTGATTGTCTTCATTAAAGGTCATTTGGCGAATTCCAACCTTGTAATCAAGAAAATCAGAGACTTTATTATCTATCTTAAAAGTAAAATTAGCACTATATAAATAGGGTTCTCCATATCCCTTAGGCCACCATAAACGTGGGTTATCTATCTTCATTTGCGGATAATCATTTACATCAAAAACAACTGTTTTTATTTCATTGGCTTTCAACTCAACCGGTTGTTGAAAAGAGACCGTACCTATCTTTCCCTCTAATATTCCTTTTATATCCTTTAAGCCATTGTTTTTCACCATCACCTCTGCAGTCAATATTGCAGAAGTTGTATCTGGTAAAGGTAAAACCGATCGTACAAACGGATCAATAATTGTAACATCTCCAGTAGTAGTCAAATAAACATCATTCCATATGCCCCTATTTCGACCTCGAACAGTAGGAATCCAATCCCATCCAATCGTAGCATGAAAAGTCGGATTATCTGCGCCTAAAACTCCTCCATTAAAATCTGTACTCTGTTTGTTTTTCTCTTTTATAGCACCAGGATTGTCATTTTTAATGATCTCAATTGCAACTACATTTTTCCCCTGCACAATAAGATCTGTCACATTAAACTTTCCTCGAATGAAAGCACCTTCCATACGTCCCACATATTTTCCATTCAAAAAAATCTTTGCTTTCCAATTAATACCATCAAAATTCAAAAACACCTGTTCTTTCTTAAAACCATTAGGAATATCAAACTCATCCCGATACCAAAAATTAGAATTAAAGAATGACTCTGAAATATGTAATTGGTTATCGGCATAATTAGGGTCAACAATTGCCCCTACATTTTTATAACTACTCAGAATCGTACCTGGGACAGTTGCTACTACCCAATTTTTGGGGTTATAACTTAAAGTTGAAATTTCCTCTCCCGAAGCTGTAATTTCAGAAGCACGCTGTAATTTCCAATTACCGCCAGACAAACGAATCTCATTTGCAGAAATGTTTGGACTTACCGCAGGTTGAGCAATCAGACCACCTTTACCCATCACCTTCATCTCACTCAAAATATAAGGATTACCATCCGCAGATTTTTGCATCAAAACACGTACATATCTTGCTCTAGGTTTACCTTTTAATAGAATATCTTCCACTAATGCATCTCCTCCTGGAAGTAAAGCAACCTCTTTCCACTCTTTCGCATCATCTGATAACTGAATTTGTCCTTCAATCGCTTTATTTATCCAATACAAAACAATCTTATCTAATTCAGAACGAGTACCTAAATCTACATAAACCCATTCCTCCCCAGCGGTTTCACTAAACCAAGCACTACCAAAATATTGAGCAGGTTTTACTTCTTGCCATTTATCCTTATAATAAAAGCCAACCTCCTTCAACAACCATTCCAGTGCTCCTTTCATCTTAAACAAAACACGATAACAAGAATAATTAACATCTTTATTAAATGAGATCTTCTCATTTAATTGACGAACAGGCATATTAGTCTCTTTAGTTTGTTTATTTGGATCTGTAACTTTCACGCGGGAAGAAGCGACTTTTCCGGGTAACCCTTTACCACTCAATTCTCCAATGTTCACCCAATTATTTCCATCATTTGATCCCTGACATATAATCTGAAATCCATCATTTGCAACCTTATCATCATAAATAAGATTACCTTTTATTGATATTTCATCTACTAACTTTTGATAATTAACCAACTTTATTTGAAAATAAGAATCTTCCCCATATAATATATTTCGCGAATGACGTCCTTGATCTATCATCCACTCCCGTTCCCGTCTTGGAAGATTTCCTTCGGGTGTAATTACCTCCAAATAATACAACGATTCTTTATTTGAAATAATTCCATCTGTTACTAATTGAGCAACCATGTTATAATCATAACTGGAAGAGGCAATAGCAACACGTTGAAGTGCTACATTTCGATACGTAGAATGATCCGGAACTAAAGAAGGAGAAAAATCTTCTTTAGGATTACCAGGGTATTGACCTATCCCACGTGTGTAAACATCAGAACAATCAAAAGAAACCTTTCCTTTGTCTTGACATCCAATTAAAACTAATAAACTCATAATAAACCTACAATAGATATAGGTTCTTCTTCGACTCTTATACCTTTTTCTCATACATAAACATATTAAATATCTCATTATTAATCAATAGCTTAACAAAGCTATGAAAAAAAATTTGTATATTCCCTGCTTTTTAGTATTTTTGAGAAAGTAGAAGAATATGGCTAATCCAAGAATACCAAACATATCAGAACAAGATCAACATCTCTTATATGAGAAATTGAACACCTACAACTTGAAAAAAGCCTCTTACAAAGAGGCTGGATGTTATTTGATTGTATTACCACACTCAAACAACCCTTTGTTCAGTTTATGGTTTTATACTCCATCACTTGATAAGCAATCTTTCCTTTTTATAGAAGATTTAACATCTGATATTACTTCTTCACTTCGTATCGTTACTACTCAACTATGGTATGCCAATCGTTGTATTTTCATTACCGATTATAATGATAAAAGAATGTCTACTCGTGGAGAAGATTTGATTCCCTTTGGTAAATATAGAGGTCATTACCTCTATGAGATAGCTAAAATAGATCCTGGTTATATCAATTGGATCGCATGCAAATTCATCTTCCATACACCTAAAGAAGAACGTTTTACAAAAATAGCACAAGTCTACAACTTAATATATATAGACAAAAACATAAAGAAAAAAAAGGTTGAACAAACTATCAGTCAGTATTTAGGTCAAATAGGAGATAAGTTATCAAACCTAACATTAAAAATAATACGAATTAAATTAGAAGATGATCCATATAAAACACGTATGGATCTTACTTCGCCACTGTTCTTTGTCCGCCAACATCTAACAACCATTGATTCTAAAGGGAATTTAGTAAATATAACTGTCCCTTCTCATTATCCAAGTAGAATATCCGGACAATTGTCCTCATCCGAACACGCATTTCAAATAGGAGATTTTATTTATATAACCTCTGCCCGTATAGCTGCAATTTATGAAAGTAAAAACATTCGATATACCCGTTTAAACTATGTCAAGTTCAATAAATAAAATTATCTTTGTTGCCATAAAAAGATAATAAATGAAAATTGTAGCCGATAATACTGTTCCCTATTTAAAAGGAATTGCTGAACCCATCGCTGAAGTATCTTATTTAAATTCAAAAGAGTTTACTCCTAAATACATTCAAGATGCAGATGTACTTATCATACGTAGTATAAATAAATGCACACGCGAACTACTAAAAGATAGTCAAGTTAAATTAATCACAACAGCCACTATTGGATTTGACCATATTGATACACAATATTGCGAAGAAGCAGGTATAACCTGGAAAAATTCACCTGGATGCAATGCTGTATCTGTCGCCCAATATGTCCTTGCAGGAATAATTACTATCGCTCTCCATAAAAAAGAAAATTTATCAGAAAAGACTATAGGTATTGTAGGTGTTGGTCATGTAGGAAAAGAAGTTGAAAAACTTTGTAAAGCATACGGCATGAAAGTGCTTCGTAATGATCCTCCACGTGCAGAAAAAGAAGGAGAAGAAGGTTTTGTTTCATTAGACACCATCGCAGAACAGGCTGATATCATCACCATTCATACCCCTTTAACAAAAGATGGTAAATTTCCCACATTTCATTTAGCTAATGAATCATTTTTCAACAAACTTCAGCGAAAACCTTTATTTATCAATGCATCACGAGGATCTGTCCACGATACAAAAGCTCTTATAAATGCCTATAAAAAAAATAAGATTAGCGAATTAATTATTGATTGTTGGGAAAATGAACCACAGATTAATACTGATTTACTAACACTCACAACAATCGCTACACCTCATATAGCAGGATTTTCAGCTGATGGAAAAGCTAATGGGACTCGTATGTGCTTAGAGAATATTGCCATTTTCTTTCATTTACAGTTCGATAAAATAAATGAAGTGAGGCCTCCTTTTCCTAAAAATCCAATTATAGATTTGGACGATTTCTCAGAAAACAGAATTGAACATGCTATTTTAAGAAGTTTCAACCCATCTATAATAGATAAAAAACTTCGTGAAAAGCCTGAAAACTTTGAATATTTTCGTAATAACTACGAACACCCAAGAGAATTCAACGCATACACTATTTTACATGCGACAAAGGAAGAATCTATAATTCTTCAGCAATTAGGATTTAAATTAATTGAATCCTTTTAAATCAATAGTTTTTCTATGATTAAAGGATAATACTTATATTCTAATGCATGTACCTTTGTTGCCACATCTTTAGGAGTATCTGAAGGACAAACAGGACATTCTGCTTGAAAGAGTATAGTGCCCTCATCATATTGTCCATTAATATAATGAATAGTTATCCCTGTCTTTTCTTCCCGCGCTTCCACTACAGCCTCATGTACATGATGTCCATACATACCTTTACCCCCAAATTTAGGTAACAAAGCTGGATGGATATTTATAATTTTATTAGGATAAGCATTTAATATTGGATCCGAAATCTTATTCATGAAACCGGCCAAAACAATAAAATCAACACTATATTCATCTAATTTATCCAATATAACTTGCCCATCATTAAATTCATCACGGGTAAAAACAAAAGATGGAATTCCCAATTGATTTACACGTGCATGTACTTCAACATTTTGATTATTAGACAAAACAACTGCTACATGTATATTTAAACTACCTTTAAAATACCGAGTAATATTTTCGGCATTTGTTCCTGTCCCTGAAGCAAAAATTGCAATATTTTTCATATATCACCCTATTTTTATGCACAAGAAAAGAAAAAATGTGCAGTTTTCCACATTTTTAGCCTATTAAATTTGCTTTGTAACATAAAAAATTCTTTTCTTTGCACTACAAATTTAAAAAGTATATTCGTATTTATTAATCTAAATTGAAAAAGTTATGTCTGAAGTTGCTGAAAGAGTAAAAGCTATTATCGTTGATAAATTAAGTGTTGAAGAAACAGAAGTTACAAACGAAGCTAGCTTTACTAACGATTTAGGAGCAGACTCTCTTGACACTGTAGAATTAATTATGGAATTCGAAAAAGAATTCGGTATTTCTATTCCAGATGATCAAGCTGAAAAGATTACATGTGTAGGTGATGCTATTGCTTACATCGAAGCTAATGCGAAGTAATCAATCCTTTTATTGAAAGGTATGGAATTAAAAAGAGTTGTGGTAACAGGTCTTGGAGCTATTACTCCATTAGGACATTCTGTCTCTGAAACATGGGACAGTTTAATTAATGGTAAAAGTGGCGCAGGACCTATTACCCTTTTTGATGCATCAAAATTTAAAACATTATTCGCTTGCGAGGTTAAGGACTTTGATCCAAACCAAGTTATGGATCGAAAAGAGGCTCGTAAATGCGACCGATATAGTTTATTAGCAATAGGTGCAGCTAAACAAGCGGTAGAAGATGCTGGTATGGATTTAGAAAACGAAGATAAAAATCGTATTGGCGTAATATTTGCTGCAGGTATTGGAGGTATCAAAACTTTTGAAGAAGAAGTCGTAGGATATGCTAAAACAAAAGATACTATTGGTCCAAAGTTTAATCCTTTCTTTATTCCAAAAATGATTGCAGATATTGCTGCTGGTCATATTTCCATGATTTATGGATTCCGTGGACCAAACTTTGCGACAGTATCAGCATGTGCCTCATCCACCAATGCAATCTGTGATGCATATAACTATATCCGTTTGGGAAAAGCGAATGCTATCGTAACTGGTGGTGCAGAAGCAGCTATTGCTGCACCAGGACTTGGAGGATTCAATTCCATGAACGCTCTATCCACGCGCAATGATTCCCCAGAAACAGCATCTCGTCCATTTAGTGCAAGTCGTGATGGTTTTGTAATGGGTGAAGGTGCAGCATGTCTAATCTTAGAAGAAATGGAACATGCTTTAGCCAGAGGAGCAAAGATCTATGCAGAAGTGGTTGGAGCCGGTTTATCTGCAGATGCATATCATTTAACAGCTACACATCCAGAAGGATTAGGAGCTAAACTTGTTATGCAAAATGCTTTAGATGACGCAGAAATGAAGCCTGAAGACATTGATTATATAAATGTACATGGAACATCTACTCCTGTTGGAGATATTTCTGAAGCAAAAGCGATTAAAGAAGTATTCGGAGATCACGCTTATAAATTAAATATTAGCTCCACAAAGTCAATGACAGGGCATCTATTAGGAGCAGCAGGTGCTTTAGAGGCTATGATTAGTATCTTAGCTGTAAAAGAAGATATCGTCCCCCCTACAATCAACCACGAAGAAGGAGATAACGATCCTGAAATTGATTATAAGATGAACTTTACATTTAATAAAGCTCAAAAAAGGGTGGTCAATGCTGCATTATCTAATACTTTTGGATTTGGTGGTCATAACGCAAGTGTTATAGTTAAAAAATTTACGAAGTAACGTGTTAAAAAAACTATACAAAAAAATAAGGCTCCTCAAAAAAAAAGGGAAGGAGCCTTATTTTTCTTTATATAAGATTCTAGGTTTTTATCCTGAAAATGTCCACATATACGAGCAAGCATTTCTTCATAAATCTTCATCAATAAAAGGAGATGATGGTAAATGGTTGAACAATGAACGATTGGAATTTTTGGGCGATGCTATTTTAGATGCCATTATCGCAGATATTATCTATAGAAAATTCCCATATAAACGAGAAGGATTTTTAACCAACACCCGTTCTAAAATTGTGCAACGCGAAACAATGAATCGTATTGCCATCCAGTTAGGACTTGATAAAATGGTTGCATATTCTAGTAGACTTAACCCTCATAACAATCATATGTACGGAAATGCCCTTGAAGCCTTAATCGGAGCTATTTATTTAGACCAAGGTTATCAAGTCTGTTTCGATTTTATCCAAAATGTAATAATTAAAAGATTTATAAATTTAGATACGATTGCTCGCAAGGAGGTTAATTTCAAGTCAAGTCTAATAGAGTGGAGCCAAAAAAACAAATTAGAAGTAGCTTTTAACTTAATCGAATCTTTCACTGACAATGAAGGAAGTCCTGTTTTTCAAACGAGTATTACGCTTTCCGATATACAAATTGGTGTAGGTATAGGATATACCAAAAAAGAATCCCAACAATCAGCAGCCAAGATGGCTATAAAAAAATTACGCACAGACAAAGAATTTCAAAAATTCATATCAGAAATGAAGAAAAAAAGAACCGGTGAAACAACTGCTGATCATGAATTTGAAGAACTTCCAGAAGAAATAGTCTGTCATCATAAATAAGAAGAAAAAATTAAAATTTCACCTTCAATATTAGAAGTATCAGTCACCAAATGAAATCCCCATTCTTTTTCCTTGAAGAATCAAATCATGGTCAGAATTCACTAATTTCAATTTACCTGCCACTTCTGAAAGCGCAATCGAATCTACATCATTTCCATTCATACAAACCATTTTCCCAAATTCACCTTTAGCTATAAGTTCAGTAGCATGCCCACCTAATCTTGTTGCTAAATTTCGATCAAAAGGAGATGGATTCCCTCCTCGTTGAATATATCCCAAAACTGTATCACGGCTTTCAATGCCGGTAACCTCTTCAATTACTCGCGTAACATAAACAGAAGGCCGCTCTTTATTGGGCGTCTTAATACCTTCAGCTACAACTACAATTGAATAAGGTTTTCCCCGATGCGCACGGTTCAAGATAGTTTCATTCACCTTATCCAAATCATATCCTAATTCTGGCAATAAAATAACATCTGCACCACCAGCCATTCCTGCATACAAAGCGATCCATCCAGCATGATGCCCCATTACTTCCACCACCATTACCCGTTTATGAGAACTGGCTGTTGAATGTAAACGGTCAATCGCTTCTGTTGCAATATTCACTGCAGTATCAAATCCAAATGTAATATCTGTTCCCCATATATCATTGTCTATCGTTTTAGGTACTCCTATGACATTCAATCCCATATTAGACAACTTACATGCTGTCTTTTGCGTACCATTTCCTCCTATACAAACCAAACAATCCAATCCCAACTCCTCATAATTCTGCCTAATTATTTGTGGCTTCTCACTATCATCTGATTTTAATAGTTTCCGAAAAGGCTTTTCACGGGAAGTACCTAAAATTGTTCCTCCCAAGTTTAATATACCAGAAAGACTTCGTTCGTCAAACACTTGAACATCCTTATTCAAAAGACCGACAAAACCACTATGAATACCTATAACTTCCATTCCATAATGCATAAGAGCAGTCTTACCTACACCACGAATCGTTGCATTAATACCTGGACAATCACCTCCAGAAGAAAGGATACCTATTTTCATAATTTTACTGGGATTAAATACTCATTTTACAAATATACGAAAATATGTATAAGTCAAACATATTAAAAAGAGAATGATTACATTTGCAGTTGATTTATAAAAGTAGCATGGATATATTAACAAACACAATATCTCTTTTCTTTCGCCCTCGGCAAAAGAAAATTGCCATGTTTGCTCAGGAGGCAGACCAGATCCAACGTAAACAGTTGCAATCTTTGTTATCCATCGCTCAACATACTGAATGGGGTAAAAAACATGCATTTAAAAGTATAAAAGGATATAACGACTTCTCTCAAAGAATACCCCTACAAACATACGATGACATAAAACCGTATGTAATCCGTATGATTAACGGAGAAAAAAATATCCTTTGGCCTTCTTCAGTCAAATGGTACGCCAAAAGTAGCGGAACTACCAATGACAAAAGTAAATTTATCCCTGTAACACCAGAGATACTACAAGGTTGTCACTACCAAGGAGGTTTCGACACTGTATCCATTTATCTCCAAAACAGGCCGGATAGTTGTTTCTTTTCCCGCAAAGGGCTTATATTAGGAGGAAGTCACAGTCCTTCTCCTTTGAACCAAAATGCACACTGTGGAGATTTGTCTGCCGTTCTTTTACAAAACCTCAATCCATTAGTTAACTTGATTCGAGTACCCGATAAAAAGATTATCCTTATGGATGAGTGGGAAAGCAAGATAGAAGCAATCGTAGAAAATACATGGAAAGCAGATGTAAACAGTCTCTCCGGCGTTCCCTCTTGGATGTTGGTGTTAATCAAAGCAATTTTAAAGAAAACAGGATGCCAACATCTAACAGAAGTATGGCCAAATTTAGAAGTATTCTTTCACGGAGGAATCAGTTTTGAGCCCTACCGAGATCAATATAAGGCTCTTATCCCCTCCGATAAAATGCAGTATATGGAGACCTATAATGCATCAGAAGGATTTTTTGGTCTGCAAGATGATCCAACAGATAAAAGTATGCTTCTAATGCTTGACTACGGAACTTTTTATGAGTTTATCCCCGTAAATGAAGTCGAGAGTGAAAACCCAACTATCCTACCTTTAGAATCAGTGGAAGTAGATAAAAACTATGCCATAGTCATCACTACTTCAGGAGGGTTATGGCGATACCTTATCGGAGATACGATTCGATTCACCTCCCTTTATCCTCATAAGTTTGTCATTTCAGGACGAACTAAAAACTACATCAATGCATTTGGGGAGGAATTAATGGTTGACAATGCAGACAAAGCCATCAGTACCGTTTGCCGATTAACTGATGCCAAGGTTAAAGAATATACTGTCGCACCTCTTTTCATGCTGAATAAAGCAAAAGGGCGTCATCAATGGTTGATTGAATTTGAAAAGATGCCTCCATCTTTAAATGAATTCGCCACTTTACTAGATCAGACACTACAACAACTTAATTCAGATTACGAGGCCAAACGTTATAAAGAGATCTCCCTACAACCCTTGGAAATCCTTGTTGCCCCGGAAGGCACTTTCTACGAATGGCTTCGTCTGAAAGGTAAATTAGGAGGACAACATAAAATCCCTCGTCTCAGCAATGAACGAGGATTTATAGAAGAGCTACAGGCTATTCAACTATAATGCATTAAAAACGCCAAGAGAGATAAATTCCTCCCCCGTGAGTATTAAAAGTTGGAGCAACGACCAACCGATCACCCGCTTTCTTATTTACTTTACGCGCAATTGCATTTCGAATCGGGAAATAGGTCAGATAAGCCAATTCTACAGAAAGAATCCCAAATCCGGCTCCGGCTATCACATCAGAAAGCCAATGCCGATTGTTATACACTCGACATCCTCCCACAAAAGCGGCTATTGCATAACCGGAATAAGCCAATACCGGATTACTATCCTTAAACTCTTTCCAAGCCATATGTGCACCTAAAAAAGCATTAGCGGTATGTCCGGAAGGGAAAGAGTAATTAGCCCCATCCGGTCTTGTCTCATTTACTAAATGTTTAACCGACCGGGTCATAATCACATTATATCCTTCAGCAATTGTAACCAAGAAAAGTTGATCGACCCAATTATGCTTCTCCTTTCCCATCAAGTCACAAACAAATACCCATCCTAACATTCCCCATTCCAGATAATCATCTACATGAATCTGCTTGACAGAATCCTTTCGGGAAAACAGATGAAAGTCATTCATTCCATCAATCGCAGTACCTATTGCCCCTACTGTTATCAAAGATGCGGGAAGAATCAAGTTTTTCGGATTAAACTTATAATTGACAATAGACATCCGCTCTTCACCTTTGTTCTCGTGCAATGTATCAGAGATACTAAAATGAATCTTTTCCTTCCCTACAGAGACAGAAGCGACAGCCGACTGAATATGAAATAAGATTAGAACTAAGTATATAAAATGTTTCATTATTTGTACCTTCTAAGATTTTGTCCACAAAGTAATATAGAATTATAAAAATATCCTACTTTTGTTTACTCAATAATGTTTTTAATATGAATAAAGGTAACCTTTTCATTTTCATTATTATTCTTATTCTATCGTCCCTTATCGCTTACGGGTGGCAGTCATTGCCAACCCCGAAAGGGAAAGACTACAAAGGATTTTCTTCAGGACGAGTGGTAGAGGATTTGAAGATCATAGCCAAAGAGCCTCATTCTGTCGCACATCCAGAAGCAAGAACGGCTGTACGAGATTATCTAAAAGAGAGACTTAAAACATTAGGAGGAGAAGTACGGGTCTATCATTATCCCTCTCAAAAAGCCAAAGGTTATATTTTTCACGCAGACAACCTATTGGCAGAGTTTCCTCCAATAAAACCTTTAAAGGACACAACCTATCTGATGTTAATCGCCCATTATGACTCCAAATATCCCATGAAACGAAACCAAGAGATAGTCAGTTCCTTTGGAGCTGGTGACGATGGTTACGGAATAGGAGTGATCTTGGAAAGTCTAAATCAAGTTTTAAAGTTCCGAGAAGTATGGAATCAAGGAATTAAAGTACTGTTTACCGATGCTGAAGAGGTAGGTATGGTCGGTATGAAATTGGCCTATCAGTCCAACAAGGAGATTTTTGAACATGTAGGTTTGGTAATTAACATTGAGGCAAGAGGTACTTATGGACCTGTTTTACTTTTTGAGACCTCTCCCGGCAATGAAAAATTAATGGAGCTATACGGAAACCATGCCCAATACCCCTACACCTATTCACTTACAAGTGTCGTTTACAAGTTTATGCCTAATGATACCGACTTCTCCATTGTAAAAGATACAATACCCGGATTTAACTTCTCCGTCATAGCTGATGTAAACCATTACCATACCGAACTGGATCATTTGGATAACATCAGTGAAATTTCTCTCCAACACTATGGAGAACAGATTGTCCCTATCATCAAACATTACCTGACCAATAGCAAATACAACAACAAAAACTATTTCCGTTCAGACAAAGATAGTATAAACTTCACCATTCCTCTTTTGGGATTCTTTCATTTTCCTCAGACTGGTTATTGGGCATTAAATATCTGCATAACAGTTCTGTTTCTCTTTATCCTGTTCCAAAACAAAAAAAGAAGAAACTTCAATATGATGGAGCTTATCAAACAATCCGGAAAACTATTCCTCATTTCATTGGGTATTTTAGTTATCGGAGAACTGATTGCTTGGATATGCGCACGTATGGCAGGAGTCCGGTTTACCCTCTTCGGAACAGTATCCGGCATCTCTTATGATAATACAGCCATGATAGTAGCCATGGCTGTAATGTCAATTGCAGTCGTTTGCTATTACTTCAAACAACGGCTCTATGATTCAATTTTGACACTTTACAGCACCCTATCCATTTTATGCCTATTAAGCTGGCTGCTACTTTTCTCCTTTGGTGAAAACATGATGTTCTTCATTCCTTTGGCATGTGCCACACTCGCACTGTTTTTTTGGCAAATCAGCTCCCTTCGGATATTCCTATGGATAGCAGTTTTAGTTATATCCCTCCATGCTTTTTCCTTTACCTATATATTAGCCATGGCACTGACCATTGGAACACTCGGTGTCGTCATGCTATTAGCATTCTATTACATCATGGTATTGATAGCATTGCCGTTATGGAACAATAAAACAACATATATAAAAACAAACAACAAATGGAAGAATTATTAGCACTTGTAAAAGAACAAGTATTATCCTCTGTAGCAGGAAAATTCAACGTACCGGCCAATGAACAAAGCCAAATCAATGACGGATTAGCTGATTCTGTCATAGAAGGATTGAAACAACTAACAGGTAACGGTTCAAACATTGGAGAATTACTATCGTCCCTTTCCGGAAACAACAGTTCTGTAACCAACCAAATAGCGCAAGCAGCCATTGACTATTTCGGTTCAAACATCGCAACAAAGCTGAACCTATCGCCGGAAATCGTCAACACAGCCAAATCCGTATTACCGATTGTTGTCAACCAATTAGTCCAACAGATTTCATCCGGCAAAGGGTTAGATTTTGGAACATTACTTGGTTCGCTTTCAGGAGGTGATACTTTGAAAAATATGGCAGGAGGATTACTTGGCGGGTTATTCAAATAAAAAATTACCTCGGAGGTAATTGGGAATTACATCGGACTTATTTCTGATTACCTCCGAGGTAATTTCAGGAAATATCTATAGTAGGTAAAAAAACAAAAAATGAGATCGCTTATCTCCCATTCCTTGGGCACGAAATGGGAAGCGATCTCATGAAAACGGGATAGTGTAATATTGTATAAATCAAAAAAGTGTTACTCTACTTGGAACTTACGGCTTACCTTTAGGAGGTTGACAGCGAAGATGACTACGTTTTGTGCCTCTTGTACCATCGTCAGATAAACCATGCTGACCTTTGTACTGCCACTTTGTCCTTGGATACGCTTCAGTTCCTCTTTCTTCAAAGCGGTCAATTGGTTAGAGAGTTCGACTGACCGACGCACCAAATCGCTCATCCGGTGGTAATCATTATTCTCAATCATTGATGCACTAAGTGAAAGGAAGGAGACGATACGGTCGCTCATCTGTCCGAAATCCCTCTTCTGTGCCTCATTCAATGGGCTGAAATGGTTATCGACATGCTCTTTGCATGGCTCTGCCAGACGGCGGATACTGTAGATCAATTCGCTGGCAAAGTCATTGCCTTGGTAATAGTAAAGCCCTTTATCCACCGCAATGTCATGTTCCAATTGGGTTACTCCCAATGTCCCTACTCGCTTAACCTGCTTCAAATAGGTTTTCTTCTCTTCCAACTCACTTATCGCTTTGCGAAGCTCACGCAGATTCTCATCCATAAAACCAAAGACGGAACGGGCAAAAACATCTGCGGAAAAATTAAGCACATGGCACAACTCGTCACGGCTATGCTCACGGAATAGAGAAAGAGCTTCCCGTTTGTCGGTTGTTTCGCTCAACTTGGAAATAGTAGAATTCACCTCCTCCTGCATTGCCTGTTTCTTCATCTTTTTCTTATACATAATCTGGTTACGAATCAACAGGTAGACCGCCAATGCCACCATCGCAGCCATTGCAGCCACTCCCCCGAAATGAATCAACAAAGCCACCAAGAAGCAGCAAGTGAAAGCCGCCCCCGCAGTAATAAACCAACCACCGATCACCGACAAAACACCTGTAATCCGATAAACTGCACTCTCACGCCCCCAGGCACGGTCAGCCAACGAGCTACCCATTGCCACCATGAAAGCGACATAAGTTGTAGATAAAGGTAACTTCAACGAGGTACCCATCGCAATCAACAAGCCGGCCAGCACCACATTGACTGAGGCACGCACCAAATCAAAACTGGCTTTGTCTTCCAATATAATCTCATCATGATTGAAACGGCTATCCATCCAATCCTTCACACGAGGCGGGATCACATTCAACAAAGTTGTCGAAACATTGTTGGCTGTACGTACCAACACACGGGCAACCGGTGAAGTTCCGAAATTTTCTGTACCATCCGACTGTCGAGAGAGATCCACTGAGGTTTTAATAACCGCCTGTGCCTTTTTGGAAGTAGCCAAAGCGAATACCATAATCGCCCCTGAACCAACCAAAAAGTACCAAGGAGTCTTTGCCGGAGCCAAAAGGGATTCCATGAGGAAAGTATCAGTCGTCACCGTTCCTCCTTGCGCCATCAAATCCATGTAAGAGGAATATCCTGCCAAAGGAACGCCGATGAAGTTCACCAAGTCGTTACCGGCAAAAGCCAATGCCAAAGCAAAGGTTCCCATCAGAATCACCACCTTAAAGACATTCACTTTACACCAATGAAGTATCTGCATCAGAATGGTAAAAACAACCAACGCACCCCATACGATAGTTCCCGTATGGCTATAGACCATCTCTTTGAAATCGCCCTCCATAAAAGAGCTCTCTTTTAAACCTTTGATCAACATAAAATAAAGGATGGAAGTAGCGGCAATCCCCCCAAACAGGCCGATGAAATAACGAGCATGTTTCTTATAGTTAAAGGTAAAGATCAGACGGGAGAAGTATTGAACAACCGCCCCGAAGATAAACGCTATGGCCACAGAGAGGAAGATACCCATAATCACCGTCAATGCCTTGTCGGTATTCAACAAATCGCCAAACTGCAGCAACCCGTCAGAGTTGGCTATCTTGATCAACGCAATGGCAACCGTACCTCCCAACAATTCAAAAACCAAAGAGACTGTCGTGGAGGTGGGCATTCCCAAAGAGTTAAAGACATCCAACAACACCACATCGGTCAGCATGACAGCCAGCAGAATACACATGATCTCCGAGAAATAGAAATGTTGCGGTTGATAGATTCCATGCCGGGCAATATCCATCATTCCATTGGAAAGGGATGCCCCGACAAAAACGCCAATAGCGGCAATTACCAAAATAACCTTAAAAGAGGCAGCTTTCGACCCTATCGCCGAATTCAAGAAGTTTACTGCATCGTTACTGACCCCTACCGACAGGTCGAATATGGCCAGTATAAAAAGGAAAATGATCAGAAAGAGATAAAACGTCTCCATAATAAATGATTAAAAATTCAAGGCAAATGTCTGAAACAGATGTTTCTCTTCCATGACATAAATATTACAAATAGGTTACAAGGAAGAATTAAAATGTAACAAAGATCTATAAAAGGTCCTCCGTTTATGATTGATTTATTACTTTTGCACGCATGAGTAATTTTTGGACCACGAGGACGGAACTTTTATTAGGGCATAGCCGAATGGAACGGCTAACCAACAGTCATGTGTTGGTAGTAGGCTTGGGAGGTGTAGGCGCATACGCTGCCGAACAGATCTGCCGGGCGGGAGTCGGCCAAATGACTATCATCGATGCCGATACGGTAAACGAGAGCAACATCAACCGACAGCTTCCGGCTTTACATTCCACCATCGGGATGCCTAAAGCGGAGGTCGTAGCACGCCGCCTGTTGGACATCAATCCCTCTTTGAAACTGACAGTCATCCATGAGTTCCTGCGTGACGAACGGACGGAAGCCATTTTGTCGGAAACCCGTTACGACTTCGTGGTGGATGCCATCGACTCCTTAAGTCCGAAGGCATTCCTACTCTATCATGCTTACAAAAAAGGTATCCCGGTCGTCTCCTCCATGGGTGCAGGAGCCAAGATGGATCCGTCACAAGTGAAGGTGGCAGACCTGTCGAAGACATGTAACTGTGCGTTGGCCAAAGCTGTCCGTAAACGGTTACGTGGTTTGGGAATCCAGAAAGGTATCCCGGTCGTCTTCTCCACTGAGATGGCCAATCCGGAAGCGGTCATCGAAATAGAAGGAGAGGCATGCAAACGGACGACAACCGGAACAGTCTCCTATATGCCTGCCATCTTCGGATGTTACTTGGCGGCTTATACAATTAATCAACTTGCCCAATCATCATGATTCGAACAGAAGGAATAACCAAGAGCTTCGGCTCTTTACAAGTATTAAAAGGGATCGACCTGACCATCCATGCAGGAGAAATCGTGTCGATAGTCGGCCCAAGCGGTGCCGGAAAGACAACCTTGCTCCAGATCATAGGGACGTTGGATACCCCCAACAGTGGTAAATTATACATTAACGGGACGGAAACCATCGCTTTGTCGGAGAAGAAATTGGCTGCTTTCCGCAATAAAAACATCGGTTTTGTCTTCCAGTTCCACCAACTCCTACCGGAGTTTACGGCATTGGAGAACGTGATGATTCCGGCTCTTATTGCCAAAGAGAAGGCATCGGATGCCCGGAAAAGAGCGAAAGAGATTTTAGATTTCTTGAACCTGAAAGATCGGATGACACATAAACCGAACGAGCTTTCGGGGGGCGAGAAACAACGTGTGGCTGTTGCCCGTGCGTTGATAAACAACCCGGCCGTCATCTTGGCCGATGAGCCATCCGGCAGTTTAGACTCACAAAACAAAGAGGAGCTTCATCGCCTCTTCTTTGACCTTCGAGATCAGATGCATCAGACATTCGTCATCGTCACGCATGATGAGCAGTTGGCAACAGACACCGACCGGGTGATTCATATCAAAGATGGTAAAACCGTAGATTCATCATTTTAATATTATTCAATAAATCTTTATTTAAAACATGTCAGAGAACAGAGTTACATTTGGAAGCAAAATAGGCGTTATCTTGGCAACTGTCGGCTGTGCTGTCGGGTTAGGTAATATATGGCGCTTCCCCTATATGTTAGGATCCAACGGAGGAGCAGCTTTCCTGCTCATCTACATCCTTTGCATTTTACTATTGGGATTTCCCGTCATGATTACGGAATTCTTTATCGGTCGACATACCAACCGAAATGCAGCCGGAGCCTTTAAAGAGCTTGCTCCCGGAACCCGCTGGAGCCTGATCGGTTACAACGGGGTGTTGGCTGCTTTTCTAATCTTAGGGTTCTATTCGGTTGTGGCCGGTTGGACACTGGAATATGTTCTACAAGCCTTCAACGGTTCGTTGAGCGATAAAACTGCAACAGACTTTGCTACCGACTTTAGTAATTTCTCAACAAGTATTCTACGTCCGGTTATCTGGACTGTTACTTTTATAGTACTCACCCATGTCATCATCATGTCCGGTGTCAAATCCGGTATCGAACGAGCATCCAAACTAATGATGCCGCTCCTTTTTTTAATCTTGATCATTCTTTGTATCCGTTCCGTTACCTTGCCTAATGCAAGCGAAGGATTAACCTTCCTGTTCCAACCGGACTTCAGCAAAATTGACTCATCGGTCATTCTCAGTGCAATGGGACAAGCTTTTTTCTCATTAAGTATCGGTATGGGATGCCTCATCACCTATGCTTCTTATTTCAAGAAAGATACGAACCTGCAAACAACAGCTTTGCAAGTCACCTTGCTTGATACGTTGGTAGCTGTACTTGCCGGTATCATGATCTTCCCGGCCGTCTTCAGTTTCGGTATCACCCCGACAGCCGGTCCTGAGTTGGTGTTCATCACCCTTCCCAATGTGTTCGCCCAACTTCCGATGGGAAATGTTTGGTCTATCATCTTCTTTATCTTGCTGGCATTGGCAGCCCTGACCTCAACCATTTCCATGCATGAGGTGGCCACTGCCTACGTACATGAAGAGCATCAGATGTCACGAGGCAAAGCAGCCTGCCTTGTTTCAGCCGGAGCCTTCATCTTAGGGGTACTCAGTTCGCTTTCGTTCGGGGTACTGAAAGATTTCACGATTGGAGGCATGATCTTCTTTGATTTCTTGGATTATCTGACAGCCAAGATCATGTTACCTTTGGGAGGTATGTTGATCTGTATCTTCGCAGGCACACGGATTGAGCGCAAAGTCATAAAGGCAGAATTGACAAATGAAGGAACAATTCCTTTTTATTTCTTCAATACCTACGCCTTCTTCATGAAATACGTGGCTCCTATTGCCATCGGTATCATCTTCTTGAACGAATTAGGGCTGATCAACCAGATCATGTCTCTATTCTAAGATAAGCCCATAGGAGTTTCTTGTTTACTAACAGGAAACTCCTACCTTTGCAAAAAGAACTATTTAATCAAAATCATTAACAAACGACAACTATGAACTGGAGAGATCTTTTTTACTTCTCCAAAGGAGAGCGTAGAGCATTCACCCTCCTTTTATCCCTTGTTTCAATCTCTTGGATTTTGTTGTACCGAACCGACCCCAAAGCAATGCCTATCCATTCCGAGACGGATGCCTATCAAGAAGAAAAGCCGCAGGCATCGGTAAAAGAGCCTGTCACCATCCGGAAGACAACCTCAACCAAACAGACAAAAAGGAGATATACAAAAACATTTCAATCCAATAAGTATCCCAAAGGAACGGTTGTGGAATTAAACACAACCGACACAACTGTCCTGAAAAAGATACCCGGCATCGGCAGTACCTTTGCCCGACGAATCATCAAATATAGGGAGCTGTTGGGCGGCTTCCATTCAGTAGAGCAGTTAGCGGAAGTATATGGCATAGATGCCGACCGATATGAAGCCCTTACTCCTTGGTTCAGGGTTGACACGACATATATCCGGCCATTAGAGATCAATACCCTGCCTTTTTCCACACTGCTCAAGCACCCTTACCTTGAGTATCAACAAGTAAAGGTTATCCTGCAACTCCGCAAACAAAAGGGGATACTTACCGGTTGGGAAAACTTGCAACTGTTGGAAGAGTTTACAGAAGAGGATAGAAAGCGTTTAGCCCCCTATCTTTCGTTCAAATCTCGGCCTTGACCGGAGAAGATTTGTTTATGCGAAACATTTTATTTAGGTTTGTGTTTTATAAATATACATACACAACAAATAACCGATATGGAACTGATAAATAGTTGGATTAATGGAATAAATGAGATATTGTGGTCATACATCTTGATTATCCTGTTATTGGGATGTGCCGTATGGTTCAGCTTCAAAACCCATTTTGTCCAATTTCGCATGATTAGGGAGATGATTCGTGTCTTGGGTGATTCCACCAACAAAGCCCACAAAGGAGAAAAACAGATCTCCTCTTTCCAAGCATTTGCCGTCTCTTTGGCCAGTCGTGTCGGTACCGGCAATTTGGCAGGTGTGGCAACAGCCATTGCCGTTGGAGGAGCGGGAGCTGTCTTTTGGATGTGGATCATCGCCTTGTTGGGTTCATCCAGTGCCTTCATCGAATCAACTTTGGCACAGCTCTACAAACAGAAAGGGAAAGATTCTTTTATCGGAGGACCTGCCTATTACATGCGCCACGGATTGGGTTTGAACTGGATGGGGATCCTATTTGCCGTCTTGATCTCTGTAACTTTCGGGTTTGCTTTTAACTCTGTACAAAGCAACACGATATGCGCCGCCTTGCAAGGCTCTTTTAACTTCAATCCAACCATAGTAGGAATCGTTCTTACTATACTGACACTTGCCATTATCTTCGGTGGTATCCAACGTATCGCCAAAGTAAGCAGTATCATTGTCCCGATTATGGCATTAGGGTATGTTTTATTGGCTTTGTTTATCGTTTTGTTCAATATCACCGAACTGCCGGCTGTCATCAAATTAATCATAAACAGTGCATTCGGTTGGGAACAGGCATTAGGTGGTTCAGTTGGTGCTGCCTTGATGATGGGGATTAAACGTGGATTGTTCAGCAACGAAGCCGGTATGGGTTCAGCACCTAACGTGGCAGCAACAGCCTCTGTCACCCACCCTGTCAAACAGGGGCTGATTCAAACATTAGGTGTTTTTACCGATACACTGCTTATTTGTACCTGTACGGCTTTCATCATCCTATTCAGCGGTGTACCGTTAGATGGTTCGATCAATGGCGTACAATTGACACAGCAAGCTTTGACAATCGAAGTGGGAAAGGCAGGAGGTGTCTTCGTGGCTATTGCCATCTTCCTATTTGCTTTTAGCAGTATCATCGGAAACTATTACTATGGTGAGGCCAACATACGGTTTATCACCTCAAAGAAAAGTGTACTCCATCTCTACCGTATCTTAGTCGGCGGAATGGTGATGTTCGGGGCTTTGGCAAGTTTGGATCTGGCGTGGAGCCTGGCTGATGTCACAATGGGGCTTATGACTATCTGTAATTTAGTAGCCATTTCACTCCTAAGCAAACAGGCTTTTCTTCTCTTACAGGATTACGTAAATCAAAAGAAGCAGGGAATCAAAGAACCTATATTCGATAAAAATAAACTTCCTGAATTAAAAGACAAAGCCGAATGCTGGTAAATGTTTATTATTGATAGATCAAACTAAACAGGCATTCGGGAGCAAAGATCTCATTGGCTACCTCCTGTATCTGTTCGGCTGTCAGGCTTTCCACTTTGACAAAGACTTCGGGAAGCGTATCATAACGGTTATAGTGTAAGAAACTTTTGCCTAATCCCAAGAAAAGCCCTTCACGGTTATCCCCTGAGACTCCCAATTGCCCAATGAGCTGTTTCTTAGCGGCTGCCAATTGAGTCGTAGACAATTTGACATCCCGTAGGCGAGCCAGTTCCTTATAAACCAAACGAACCGCTTTCTCTTTGTTCTTCGGATCAGTACCGAAATAGATCGTGGCAACGCCTGTATCGGTATAAGAGGTTACATTCGATTCCACATTGTAAACCAATCCATGCTTTTCTCTCAAAGATACATTCAACCGGCTATTCATCCCCGGGCCACCCAATAGATTATTCAACAGGAATAACGGCAAACGTTTCTCGTTGTGCATGCTATATGCTCTCCCTCCTATCAACACATGCGCTTGGTGCGTATCCTTATGAACCTGCCGATGAAGCGGAACAATCTCTCCCGGAACTATCCGGTTACGTGATGCCATTGGTAAAGAGAGAGCCGATAATGCACTTTCTGCCATCTGTACGATCTTTTTAAAAGGTATGCGCCCCATAGAGAAAAAGACCATATTCTCCGGAACATAAAAACGTCTCATAAAAGACTTTCCTGCATCCGTATCAAAACTCAACAACGACTGCTCATTACCCAAGATATTATGCCCCAAGGCATGTCCATCGAACAACAAGTTCTCAAATTCATCATAAATCAATTCCGAAGGGCTATCCTCATAAGAGTTGATTTCATCAAGGATCACATCAACCTCCTTCTCTATCTCCTGTTCCGGAAACTGCGAATGGAACACTAAATCTGCCAACAACTCAAAAGCACGCTTGAAATGCTCCTCCATAAAAATCGAATAAACAAATGTCTCCTCTTTAGTCGTATAAGCATTCAGCTCCCCTCCTACATTTTCCATCCGGTTTAGAATATGCCAAGACTTACGTTTTTCCGTTCCTTTAAAGATCATGTGTTCCACAAAATGAGCCAAACCAAACTCATTAACAGCCTCATCACGCGTTCCGGCGTTGATGGCAAAACCACAATATGAGACCGGAGAAACAGAGGGTAGATGTACCATCCGCAATCCGTTAGGCAAAATATGAGAGAAATAATCCTTTTCCATATTCATCGATTAGAGGGCACAAAAGTACAAAAATATATGCCTTCCTTTGTGTAAGATAGATTAAAATAGATACATTTGTACATTCATATTAATTGTAATGAGAGAAGAGATTATGATAAATGATGCTATTTCGTCCATCTTGCAACAGGAAGCAGATGCAGTCCGCAACATCCCGGTGACAAGTGGTTATGGAGAGGCGATCAAACTTATTGTCAAGCATGTACACGAATTAGGCGGTAGTTTGATTACCAGTGGAATGGGAAAAGCCGGACAGATCGCTATGAATATTGCCACGACATTCAGTTCGACAGGGACGCCTGCCTATTTCCTACATCCCAGCGAAGCGCAACATGGAGACTTAGGTATCGTTCGTAAAAATGACATCATGCTTCTTATCTCCAACTCCGGCAAAACTCGTGAGTTGCTCGAATTAGAAGAGTTGGCACGTGGACTTGTACCCAATATTCCATTCATCGTGATTACCGGCAATCCGGAAAGCCCATTGGCAGAAAAAGCGACCGTCTGTCTGCCTACAGGCGCTCCTCAAGAGGTATGTCCGCTCGGACTAACCCCTACCACCTCCACGACTGTCATGACAGTTATCGGTGACCTACTGGTTGTAGGAACGATGAAACAGATTCATTTCAGCTATGGGGATTATGCCAAACGCCACCACGGAGGTTACTTGGGTTCTAAAAGTCGTGAACAAAGCAAAATAGAAAACAAATAGATATGAGAAAGGTAATTGGTATCGGAGAAACTATCTTGGATATTATCTTCAAAAACAACCAACCCTATATAGCCGTACCGGGAGGTTCTACCTTCAACGGTTTAATCTCTTTGGGCCGATTAGGAGTTCCGGTTTCTTTCATCAGCGAAGTAGGCAACGACCGAGTAGGTGAAATCATCCGTTCTTTCATGAAAGAGAACAATCTTTCCACCGAGTATGTGGATTGTTTCCCAGAAGGGAAAAGTCCTATCTCATTGGCCTTCTTAGAAGAGAGTAGCAGTGCCAATTATATGTTTTACAAAGAGTATCCCAAACAGCGTTTGGACGTTGCTTTACCGGAAATCAATGAAGATGACATCTTTATCTTTGGTTCCTACTATTCGCTTAATCCGGCATTACGCAAACGTATGATTGAAATATTGGATTATGCAAAGGAGAGGAATGCAATCTTATATTACGACCCGAATTTTAGGAAAGCTCATGCTCATGAAGCTATCCACTTAACACCGACTATCTTGGAAAACTTTGAATATGCGGATATCGTCAGAGGCTCAGACGAAGACTTTTTCAACATATTCAACATGACTGATACCGGGAAGGTGTACACCGACCATATCCAGTTCTATTGTAATCATTTCATGACTACCCATGGAGCAGACGGAGTCAACCTGTACAACGGGAACCAACGTTACCATTACGACTCCTCCCCTCTGCAACCGATCAGTACAATCGGGGCTGGGGACAACTTCAATGCAGGTGTCATCTATGGTTTGTTAAAATATAATATAGGGAAAAAGGATCTTGCAACGCTTTCAGAAGAGATGTGGGGACGTATCGTGCACTGCGGCATAGATTTAGCCAGTGAAGTTTGCCAAAGTTACGATAATTACATTTCTAAAGAGTTTGCAAGCAATTACCGTCAACAGTCTTAAATATCATTAAGACTCAATGATAAGAAGATATATTTTCTATATCTTTGAATTATGAATGACAGTAATATGACAATAAAACAAATTCTTGCTCTATTTATCAGTATCGTCTTATTCATGGGATGTAGTTCCGATAAAACACCCGAGATCCAATCTGTCTGCTCAAGGGACAATATCGGAAACTATATCATAAAGTGGGAAACTAATCCACAGATAGAAGGAACTATAAAACTCTATGTTTCGGATAATCCTATCTCCTTTGACCTCTCCTATCCCTGTAATATAGCCGATATAAAAGAGGGTAAGATTACCCATATTACTCAAGACAATACAAGTCGTAAGTATTTCCTTTTATCTTTCAACGATGAATATTTCCATACTGTCGGTGCTCGTTCCGTACAAATGGACAGTGTCCAAAACCTGCGCGACATGGGAGGCTATCTGAATAAGCGAGGAAAAAAAATCACCCAATGGGGTAAAATATACCGCTCCGGGGAATTATCTTCACTAAGCCATAAAGACATTATCCGCATAAACAACCTAAAGATTAAGACCATTATCGACTTAAGAGGAGAAGATGAAACCACGCTGGCTCCCAATAAATATCCAAACGTAAAGATAATCCCAATTCCTATACCGGTTAAAAATAAAGATATAATCACCCAAAGATTAATGGAGGGACAGATACGCAAAGGAGATGGTATCGTCTATATGCAGGATACCTATCTGCAATATATGAATGAGAATAGCAAGCAATTCGGTAAAGCACTAAAAGTCTTTCTCGACAAAGAGAATTACCCTATCTTGGTCAACTGTTCCATAGGAAAAGATCGAACCGGTTTTCTTATGGCCATGTTGCTATCCGCACTTGAGGTTCCGGAAGAGACCATTCTGGAAGATTACATGACCTCTAATCACCATATTCATTTCGAACACCATGCAGAGATGGCACGTAATCTGAACACTGATGCGCAAGAGACCATCACTTTATTGCTTCATGCGCATGAATCATGGCTTGAATTGGTCTTTAACAAGATAAAAAAGGAATATGGCTCCACGAAGAAATTCCTATCAGAAAAATTACACTTGACAGAAAAAGAACAAGAACAGTTAAAAGATATGCTATTAGATTAATAAGTATCCGATTATTGTCGTACCTTTGTCCAATCTAATATTTTATTACATCTTGAAAACATTTGAAGAATTAGGAGTTGCCGCACCTATATTAAAGGCAATTCAAGAAATGGGATATGAATCCCCCATGCCAGTACAGGAAGAAGTGATTCCTTTTTTACTGGGAGAAGACAATGACGTTATTGCATTAGCGCAGACCGGTACAGGTAAAACAGCAGCTTTCGGTCTTCCTATCTTACAAAAAATCAACGTTGATATTTATCAGCCACAGGCACTTATACTTTGTCCTACACGTGAACTCTGTTTACAAATCGCTGATGACTTGAACGATTACTCTAAATACATAGACAATTTGAAAGTACTTCCTGTCTATGGAGGTTCCAGTATTGAGAGCCAGATCAAAACATTAAAACGTGGTGTACATGTGGTCGTAGCCACACCCGGCCGTTTATTGGATTTAATGAATCGCAAAACGGTTAATTTGGATCTGATAAAGAATGTCATCATGGACGAAGCTGACGAAATGCTGAACATGGGTTTCACAGATAGTATCAACGCCATCCTTGCTGAGGTTCCAGAAAACCGGAATATGTTGCTTTTTTCTGCTACTATGCCGAAAGAGATCGCCCATATCACGAAAAAATACATGAAGAACCCGAAAGAGATCGTGATAGGAAAGAAAAACGAGGGCAACAAGAATATCCGGGACATCTATTTCATGGTACGTGCCCAAGACAAATATCTGGCATTGAAACGTATTGCAGACTTTTATCCTAACATCTATGGAATAATTTTTTGCCGTACACGCAAAGAGACACAAGAAATTGCCGATAAATTGATTCAGGATGGATATAATGCGGATTCCTTACATGGAGAACTCAGTCAGGCACAACGTGATTACGTAATGCAAAAATTCCGTATCAAGAACCTGCAACTATTAGTAGCAACCGACGTGGCTGCACGTGGTTTGGATGTCGATGACCTTACGCATGTCATTAATTATGGTTTGCCTGATGATATCGAATCCTATACACACCGTCGTGGACGTACCGGACGTGCCGGTAAAACCGGTATCTCCATCTCTATCTGTCATATCAAAGAAAAGGGTAAGATTCGTGACATCGAACAGACCATCAAGAAAAAATTTGAGAGAGGTGAAATGCCTACTGGACATGCTATCTGTGAAAAGCAACTGTTTAACTTAGTTGACCAAATTGAGAAAGTAAAGGTGAACGAAGAGGAGATTGCCTCTTTAATGCCTCAAATCTTCCGTAAATTAGAGTGGTTAGACAAAGAAGACATCATCAAACGCATGGTTTCGTTAGAGTTTAACCGAATGATTGATTACTACAAAGATGCAGATGAAATCCAACAGGTAGATGACCGTTCGGGTAAGAAAGAGAAACGTGGACATACTGCCGAAGCCGGATATACCCGCCTCTTCCTCAACTTTGGAAAAGTAGATGATTTATATGCCGGACAGTTGATAGAATTGGTCAACAAATGTGTACCGGGTAAAATAGATATCGGCCGCATAGATTTACGTGATAGTTTCTCATTCTTTGAAGTGGAAGAGAGCGAAGCCAAACGGGTCATAAAATGTATGAATGGCTTTGAAATAGACGGACGTCGTATTTCCGTTGAGCCTGCGCAAGACAAAAAAGGCGAAGGAGAAGGCAAAGGACGAGGAAAGAGAGGCAGCCGAAATGATCATGCTCCTAAAAGCAGACGTGGCAAAGGGCGAACCGACCGTTCCGATCGGGACTTCCGTAAAGATGAACGAGATAGTTCACGTCCTTGGAAGCGTACCTCTTCCGCTCGTGAATCCCGTAAGAAAAGACGTTAACACATTTCCGATTAAAATAAAAGCGAGTAATCAGATTGATTACTCGCTTTTATTTTAAGTAATAGCTAATAGGTCTAAAAGTTTCATAGGTAGAAACTTTTGGTTTCACACCTGAAACTTCGAGTTTCATCCTATGAAACTTTCATTTACATCAAATAAAAAACATAAAGTCTGATTTATATTTTTTACCTTTAACCGCTGAAAAAACAACAGACTTATGAACAAATACTTTATCCTTACAATCATTCTTATCAGTTATAGTTGCAATCTGTTTGCACAAGAGATTGAATATGCTCGTCCGGTCAACACTCCGGAAAGTTGTACCAGCATCATGGTAGGTAAGAAAGCATCCACCGATGGATCGGTAATGACCAGCCATACATGCGATGGGAACTACCGTACATGGATGAATGTCGTACCGGCTGCCCAATATGATAAAGATACCCTTGTTTCCATCTATGAAGGATACATGCATACCGAACACGCTACGGACAGTACGGGCATGAAGTTGAAAGGAACTATTCCGGAAGCACGTGCAACTTATCAATACTTGAATACGGCTTATCCATGCCTGAATGAAAAGCAGTTAGGTATAGGTGAAACCACTATCACCGGCCGTAAGGAATTACGGAATGAAAAAGGTATGTTCATGATCGAAGAGTTGGAAAAGATAGCTTTGCAACGTTGCCGTACGGCACGTGAAGCCATCCAACTGATTGGCGAATTGGTCGAAAAATATGGATATGCAGATTTTGGAGAATGCCTGACCATTGCTGACCCAAATGAAGTTTGGCATTTTGAAATCTTTGGCGAAGGCCCCGACCGTATCGGAGGAGTATGGGCGGCTGTCCGTATCCCCGATGACCATGTAGGTGTTTCTGCCAATGTGCCTCGTATCTCCACAATTGACTTGAAAGATAAAACCAACTATATGGCCTCCAAGAATGTGTTTTCCGTTGCCAAAAAGATGGGTTTCTGGGACGGTAAAGAACCTTTCAAATTCTGGAAAGCGTATGGTGGAGGTAATAATTCGGGCGAACCCAAGTCGTTCAGCATCCGTGAATACTTTATATTGAACGCATTAGCTCCTTCCCTTCATCTGTCTTACGATGCGGAAGAGTTGCCTATCAGTATCAAACCGGACAAATTAGTCTCCGTTACCGATATGATGGCTCTTTTCCGACAAACCTATGAAGGAACCGAATGGGATATGACAAAGAACCTGAAGGTGGTTGTCAAAGATAAGGAGAACAACCGACTCGATACGATTATCAGTCCGGTTGCCAACCCATGGATGAAACCGGATATGGTCAGTATGCTGAACGGGATAAAGGAGGGAACAACTACCCGTTACCGCTTGGTGGCTGTTCCACAATGTTCTTATGCGCATATCATCCAACTCCGCAGTTGGCTGCCTGATGACATCGGTGGTGTAGCCTGGGTTTCTTTCGACAATCCGGGACAGAGTCCACGCATTCCCATCTTTGCCGGAACTACCCAATTACCTGAGATTTTCCATATTTGCGGCCAACACCGCCACCGGGAAGATGCCATCGTATGGAAATACCGTACAGCCAATAAGTTGGCGACTGTCCGTTGGGGGTTGACCAAAGAGATTGTCAATGCGTCGATTGCCCATTTTGAAGAAAAGGGACAAAGTGAACTTCCTTTCGTGGAAAACCGTTACAAAGAGTTGAGAAACAGCAAAGGAGAGGCAGCTGCCCGTTCTTTCTTAACAGGTTATACGGCTGATTTTACAGGAGCAACCATCCTACGTTGGCAAGAGATGGCCGACGAATTTTGGACTATGTTCGCAAGAGGATTCTAATATTAACCATTCATTCATCATAAAATGAAATCATTTTTATTATCATGTGCATTTGCACTGACTGCTTCAGCTACATTGGCTCAAGGATACCAATTCACCGAAGTTGTTTCCCTACCGGTCACTCCGGTTAAGAACCAAGCATCCACAGGAACCTGCTGGTGTTTCGCTACTGCCTCCTTCATGGAGTCTGAATTGCTCCGCATGGGCAAAGGAGAATATGACCTGTCAGAGATGTTTATCGTCCGACAGAAATATATGAACCAACTACAGGACAACTATATCCGTCATGGTAACGGAAGAATCGGCCAAGGTAGCCTTTCCCATACATTCATGAATGCTTACCGTCAAGTAGGTATCGTTCCGGAAGAGGTGTACAAAGGAATCAACTATGATTCAGAAAAACATAGCCATGGAGAAATGGTACGTTACATGCATGCCATCGCCGATGCAGCTATCAAAATGAAGAAACGCAGTCCGGAATACCATGAACTGATCAATCATCTGTTCGATACCTATTTAGGCAAATTACCTGAAAAATTTACATACAAAGGCAAAGAATATACACCTAAGTCATTCGCAAAATCATTAGGGTTAAACATGGATGACTACATCGAACTGACCAGTTTTACGCATCATCCCTATTATATGAAGTTTGATGTCGAAGTTCCGGACAACTGGGAACATGCTTTGATGTACAACCTCCCTTTAGAAGAAATGATTGAGGTCATGGATTATGCTTTGAATAACGGATATACAGTCTGTTGGGATGGAGATGTCAGCGAAAAAGGGTTCTCTTTCAAAAATGGAGTGGCAATCAATCCGGAAGTAAAAAAGGTGGAAGACTTATCAGAAACCGACCGTGCCCGCTTCGAAAAATTGGACGAAAAAGAGCGTTTGGAGGAGGTCTATAAGTTTGAACGTCCTTATCCGGAAATCAACGTGACCCCGGAAATCCGCCAAGCAGGTTTTGAATCGTTTGTCACAACTGATGACCACCTTATGCATGTAACCGGTATCGTAAAAGACCAAAACGGTACAAAGTATTACATCACCAAAAACTCTTGGGGAACCGAACGTAACAAATTCGGAGGTTACCTAAATATGTCTGAAAGCTTTGTAAAGGCAAAAACCATTTATGTAATGGTTCATAAGGAGGCCATTCCTAAAGCAATCAAAGCCAAGTTAGGCATCAAATAATTCCACTTGATAAAAAAAGGCTACCTGGTTACATCCCAAGTAGCCTTTTTTGTATCTTCTTATGAAAAACTTATCCTATGGTAGCAGCTTGCTGATCCACTGAAACAAGTTCTATTTCAAAGACAAGAGTGGAGTATGCCGGAATATCTCCGTTAACGGTAGCACCATAGGCAAGTTCTTGAGGAATCCAAACCTCATAGATGTCACCCTCTACCATGTTCTGCAAAGCAACTCCCCAACCAGAAATAACAGAACCGTAATAGCTATTTGCATAATAGTAGCTTACTGCACATCGGAAAGGGACACCGTCTTCCTTCTGGTACTTGTCAAACAGATTCCCATTCGTAAAATAACCTTTATAATAAACCGAAACACGACTATTAAAATAGGTTCTTTTACCCTCTCCCTTTTTTATCAACTTAGCCAAAACATATCCATCACCGGCTTCCGATTCCCATTTCACATAATTGGGATCATCCGCCTTTTCCAAAAAGGCAAGTTCCTGTTCCAACTTATAAGCTTCCAACTCAACAGCTTCCTGGTCTACTTCGTCATCATCACCGCAAGCAGGGACAACAAGCACACACAACAACATCAACGCAATATGCAAATATCTCTTCATCTGTTTATTCCATTATCTTTTTTAATAAATTCTTCATGCTTACCTTTTCTGAGATAATTTCATGTAACTTATCAATGCTTACACGTTCCTGTTCCATCGTATCACGGAAACGAATGGTTACACAGTTATCTTTCAAAGTATCGTGGTCTACTGTAATACAATATGGAGTACCGATTGCATCTTGGCGACGGTAACGCTTACCGATTGAGTCCTTTTCATCATACTGGCAACGGAAATCAAAACGCAACATATTGACAATCTCTTCAGCCTTTTCAGGAAGACCATCCTTCTTCACCAATGGAAGAACTGCCAACTTGATAGGAGCCAATGCTGCAGGTAATTTCAACACAACACGTGATTCGCCGTTTTCCAAAGTCTCTTCACAATAAGAACCGGCCATTACACTCAAGAACATACGGTCTACACCGATGGATGTTTCAATCACATACGGGGTATAGCTCTTATTAAGTTCCGGATCAAAATATTGGATCTTCTTGCCTGAATACTTTTCATGCTGGCTCAAATCGAAGTCTGTACGACTATGAATACCTTCTACCTCTTTGAATCCGAACGGCATTTCAAACTCAATGTCAGTAGCAGCGTTTGCATAGTGAGCTAACTTTTCATGGTCATGATAACGATACTTTTCATCACCCAATCCCATTGCCTTATGCCATTTCAAACGAGTTTCTTTCCATTTCTTGAACCATTCCATCTCTTCACCTGGACGAACAAAGAACTGCATCTCCATCTGTTCGAATTCACGCATACGGAAAATAAACTGACGAGCCACGATTTCATTACGGAACGCTTTACCAATCTGTGCTATACCGAAAGGTACTTTCATACGACCGGTCTTTTGTACGTTCAAGAAGTTCACGAAAATACCTTGGGCTGTCTCCGGACGCAAATAAACTTTCATTGCACCATCGGCTGTTGAACCCATATCTGTAGAGAACATCAAATTGAACTGACGTACATCTGTCCAGTTACGAGTACCGGAAATCGGACATACAATTTCGCAATCCAAGATCAACTGACGCAAGTCTTCAAAATTAGAATCGTTCATATCTTTGGCAAAACGTTCATGGATCTCATTCCATTTTGCCTGATACTCCAACACACGACCGTTTGTAGCACGGAACTGTGCTTCATCAAAAGACTCACCAAAACGTTTAGCTGCTTTTGCCACCTCTTTATTGATCTTTTCTTCAATCTTAGCCAAGTGGTCTTCAATCAAAACATCGGCACGATAGCGCTTTTTTGAATCTTTGTTATCAATCAATGGATCATTGAATGCATCTACGTGACCGGAAGCCTTCCAGATAGTCGGATGCATGAAGATCGCAGAATCGATACCTACTACATTTTCATGTAACAAAGTCATGCTATCCCACCAATATTTCTTTATGTTGTTCTTCAACTCTACGCCATACTGACCGTAATCATACACTGCACCCAAACCATCATAAATTTCAGAAGAAGGGAATACAAATCCATATTCTTTACAGTGCGAAACTAATTTTTTAAATACATCTTCTTGTGCCATATTATCTATTTTGCCAATTAATCTATTTATAAGAATCTGCAAAGTAAATGATTTTTTCCGTAACATGGAGCATTTTCAGCCGCTTATACATATATTTTCAAAGCTATATGCCAAAGAAAGCAATAGTTTCAAGCGAAATTCACTAACTTTGTGGCTTTAAATAGGAAACGATAAAATAAACAAAATAATCATGGAATACAATTTCAGAGAAATTGAGAAGAAATGGCACGAGTATTGGATTGCCAACAATGTGTACAAGGTTGAGAAAAATAGCGACAAACCTAAATATTACGTATTGGATATGTTCCCTTATCCTTCCGGAGCGGGTTTACATGTAGGGCATCCATTAGGTTACATTGCTTCTGATATCTATTCCCGCTACAAACGTTTACAAGGATTCAACGTGTTGCATCCAATGGGATATGATGCCTATGGACTTCCGGCTGAACAATATGCCATCCAAACCGGCCAACATCCGGAAGTAACAACAAAGAAAAACATCGCCCGATACCGTGAGCAGATGGATAAGATCGGTTTCTGCTATGATTGGAGCCGCGAAGTGCGTACTTGTGATCCGGAATATTATAAATGGACGCAATGGGCATTTATCCAAATGTTCAATAGTTACTATTGCAACAATAAAAAGCAAGCTCGACCTATCAGTGAACTGATAGCCATCTTTGAACAAAACGGAACAGAAGGTTTGGATGTTGCCTGTAGCGAAGAGCTTCATTTTACAGCTGAAGAATGGAATGCTAAAAGCAACAAAGAAAAACAGGATATTTTATTAAACTATCGTATCGCTTACCGTGGTGAAACCATGGTTAACTGGTGTGCTGCCTTAGGTACTGTATTGGCAAATGATGAAGTTGTCAATGGTGTATCTGAACGCGGTGGTTATCCTGTAGAACAAAAGGTCATGCGTCAATGGTGTTTACGTGTATCTGCATACGCACAACGCCTGTTAGATGGATTAGATACGATTGATTGGACTGATTCATTAAAAGAAACACAACGTAACTGGATCGGCCGTAGTGAAGGTACGGAAGTACAATTTAAGGTAAAAGATAGCGATTTGGAATTCACTATCTTTACTACACGTGCAGATACGATGTTTGGTGTAACTTTCATGGTATTGGCTCCGGAAAGTGAATTAGTAGCACAAGTAACAACTGCTGAGCAAAAAGCAGAGGTTGAGGCCTATTTGGATCGTACTAAAAAACGTACCGAACGTGAACGTATCGCCGATCGTTCTGTAACAGGTGTATTTAGTGGATCTTATGCTATCAACCCGTTTACCGGTGATGCTGTTCCTATCTGGATCAGTGATTATGTATTGGCCGGTTATGGTACAGGTGCCATCATGGCTGTTCCGGCACATGACAGTCGTGACTACGCTTTCGCTAAGCATTTTAATTTACCTATCGTACCATTGATTGAGGGTTGTGATGTAAGTGAAGAAAGTTTTGATGCCAAAGAGGGTATCGTTTGCAACTCTCCTAAAGAGGGTGTAACTCCTTACTGCGGTTTGTCATTAAACGGATTGACTGTCAAAGAGGCAATTGCTGCTACTAAAAAATATGTACAAGAACATCAGTTAGGACGTGTTAAAGTAAACTTCCGTTTGCGTGACGCGATCTTTAGCCGTCAACGTTACTGGGGCGAACCATTCCCTGTTTATTACGATGCAGATGGTATGCCACAAATGTTACCGGTTGAAAAACTTCCTTTATTACTACCGGAAGTAGATAAATTCTTACCGACAGAAACCGGAGAACCTCCATTAGGACATGCAGTCAAATGGGCTTGGGATACAGTTAAACAAGAGGTAACAAATGTTTCTCTAATAAATAATGAAACAATCTTCCCATTAGAACTTTGTACCATGCCGGGATTTGCAGGTTCGTCAGCCTATTATTTGCGTTACATGGATCCGCATAATGACCAAGCATTGGTAGCTAAAGATGTAGATGAATATTGGCGTAATGTAGACTTGTACATCGGTGGTACAGAACATGCGACCGGTCACTTGATTTATAGCCGTTTCTGGAATAAATTTTTGTTTGACTTAGGTGTTGTATGTGAAGAAGAACCATTTAAGAAATTGATCAACCAGGGTATGATCCAAGGACGTTCAAACTTTGTATACCGTATCAATGGTACCAATAAGTTTGTATCTTTAAACTTGAAAAATCAATATGAAGTCACTCCTATCCATGTGGATGTAAACATTGTATCAAACGACATATTGGATATTGAAGCTTTCAAAAACTGGCGTCCGGAATATAATAACGCTGAGTTTGAATTGGAAGATGGTAAATATATTTGTGGTTGGGCTGTTGAAAAGATGTCTAAATCTATGTTTAACGTCGTTAACCCGGATATGATCGTTGAGAAATATGGTGCCGATACACTTCGTTTGTACGAAATGTTTTTGGGTCCGTTAGAACAATCTAAACCTTGGGATACTAATGGCATTGATGGTGTTCATCGTTTCTTAAAGAAACTTTGGGGATTGTTCTTCGGAAATACTGATACATTACAAGTGACAGACGGTGAACCATCTGCACAAGAACTTAAATCGTTACATAAACTGATTAAAAAAGTAACGTATGACATTGAACATTTCTCCTACAATACCTCTATCAGCGCATTCATGATTTGTATCAATGAATTGGGAGGCATGAAATGTAATAAACGTGCTATTTTAGAACAGGTCATTATCTTACTTGCTCCATTTGCACCTCATATTGCAGAGGAGTTATGGCATACCTGCGGTCATACAACTACAGTTTGTGATGCACAATGGCCTGTCCATAATGAAGAATACTTGAAAGAAAATTCACTCGTTTACGCAATTTCTTTTAATGGAAAAGCTCGTTTTAATCTTGAACTTCCGGCAGATATGCCTCGTGAAGAGATTGAAAAAGCAGCTCTTAGTCATGAAAATTCAGCTAAATGGATGAATGGCAAGACTCCTAAAAAGGTAATTGTTGTTCCAGGAAAGATTGTAAATATTGTAATCTGATAATATTTATATACTTACTATAATGAAAACCATAAGTCATAAAGTTTATCTTGCCATACAAGACTACCTAATGATTTTAATAGGTACACTCTTGTATGGCTTTAGCTTCAACGGTTTCATTCTTTCCAATGAAATCATCACCGGTGGAGTGAGTGGTATTTGTGCCCTAATCTTTTTTGCCAGCAACGAGTTGATACCTGTATCTGTATCCTACTTTATCATTAATGTAGCTTTACTTGTTGTAGCATTAAAAATCTTAGGATTCAAGTTCTTGCTAAAGACCATATTCGGAGTTATTTCCCTTTCGGCCTCCCTTTCATTCTTTGAATGGCTTTTGGCAGGAAAGCCCATCTTGGCTGATGAACCTTTTATGTCTATCATGATCGGTGGTTGCCTATGTGGAGCTGGTTTAGGACTTGTATTCACTGCCAATGGAAGTACAGGTGGTACGGATATCATTGGGGCTGTTGTCAATAAATATAAGAACATATCTATTGGCAGTGCACTTCTGTTTTGCGACTTTATCATTATAGGTTCTTCTTTCTTTCTTTTCCATAATGTGGAAAAGATCGTGTTTGGTTTTGTTGAAATGTTTATAAGTAACTACGTACTGGATTTGGTAATAAACGGAAACCGACAATCTGTCCAATTTCTCATTTTCTCACAAAAGCATGACGAGATAGCAGATCGGATTATCAAAGACCTAAACCGTGGATGTACTATCTTGGACGGTGTAGGAGGATATTCACGTAAACCTGTCAAAGTAGTTGTCTTAATGGCAAAGAAATCAGAATCCATATCTATCTTTCGATTGGTAAAAGAAATAGACCATCAAGCATTTATTTCGCAAAGTGTTGTCAAAGGTGTCTATGGAGAAGGATTCGACCAAATAAAAACATAAATAATATAGAAACAATTTAAAGCACTTCCATACGTTATATATATCGTATAGAAGTGCTTTTTCATTTACATTACTTATTACACATGAAACTTGTATTTGCAACAAACAACCAACATAAGTTGGATGAAGTACGTAAAGTAGTAGCAGGAGACATAGAAATTATCAGTTTATCAGATATAAACTGTCATGATGATATACCGGAAACAGCGGAAACATTGGAAGGAAATGCTTTACAAAAAGTACATTATATCAAAGAACATTTTGGATACGACTGCTTTGCTGATGATACAGGATTAGAGGTAGAAGTATTAAATAATGCGCCTGGTGTCTATTCAGCTCGTTATGCAGGAACGGGACACGATTCTGAAGCCAATATGAATAAACTTCTCCATGAAATGGAGGGAAAGGAAAACAGGAAAGCTCGTTTCCGTACAGCTATTGCTTTATTATTAAACGGAAAGGAATATTTGTTTGAAGGAATAGTGAACGGATCTATCATTGAAGAAAAACGGGGTAACAGTGGTTTCGGATATGATCCGATATTCGTTCCTGAAAACTATACGGAGACTTTTGCCGAATTAGGAAATGACATAAAGAACCAAATTAGCCATCGATCTGAAGCTGTCAAGAAATTAATTGATTTCTTATCCAACCATACTCATTAATACGGTTATCATTATGAGAAGTACATTGACTATTTTCTTATTCTTTCTCCTATCTTTTTCAGTCTCATCTGAAAATAGCATGATTGGATGGAAAACTTATCTTTCCTATTATAACACAAACCATGTGGAAGAATCTGCTGATAAAGTTTTTGTTGTAGCAGAAGGTACACTATATACCTATGGGAAAGAAGATAATAGCATCAAGCAATATTACAAAGGAAATGGTTTAAATGATACAGACATACAATTTATATCATACAACAAACAAACCAAGTCTCTTTTAATTGTTTATAAAAACTGTAATATAGACCTATTAGAAGATAATAACATCAGAAACATTCCTTATCTATTTACTACCACATCCATCAAGAATAAGGAGGTAAATGCGGTTACTATACACAATGAATATGCCTACTTATCAACAGAATTTGGGATTGTAGTAATCAACATGAATAAAAGAGAGATAACGGATACCTATAACTTATCCCAACCTATTTCCTCTTGTTCCATTCTGAACAATCAGATATATGCTTCTACTTCAACAAACATCATCTATGGCTCATTAAACGATAATCTGTTGGACAAATCCAACTGGAAAGTGTATGATTCCTCAAAATTGCCATCCGGCACACATATTGATGAGATTATCTCTTTTAAAAACCAACTATTTTTTCTATCTAAAAAGAAAGGTGTGTATTATAGTTCTAATGGTACTGTGGCAACACTTTTAACCCATTCACAATTAACTGACATGAAACAGGTTGGGGATAAGTTGGCATGTCTTACCGATTCTCAAGTATATCTATATTCCGATACACAAACATTCGACAGAATCAATCTAAGTATCAAAGACATCAGTACCTACCAAACGGATAAATATTGGATTGCTGAAAGCTTCAAAGGACTTCGATCTATCAAGAGAACAGGAACCAACCAGTTTGAAGTGACTCATGAGGCAATCACCTTAGACGGACCTTATACAAACAGTCCTTATAAGATTACCTACAAGAATAATAAGATATACCTTATTCCCGGAGGCAAAGTGTTGACAAAAGGTACCGGCTTCAATCAACCTGGTGTCATCATGATCTATGACTGCAACGAAGATAAATGGTCATTGATTGATCGTTCATCAATCTCTGATAAATATAAAGTATGGCCAACCGACTACACAAGCATCCTTGTGGATACAAATGAGGCTGGTGATGAAATCATCTATGTATCTGCCATGGGTGACGGACTTATTAAATTCATTAACCAAGAAGCCATTGGTTTATACACAAAAGCAAACAGCCCGCTTGAAAACGCTGCCGGGTTGGAAGGGAAATATTGCCGTATTGATGGACTTGCCACAGATAAGAACGGAAATCTTTGGATGACCAATTCAGAGGTAGAGAATGCCATCAAAATATTAGATACAGAGAATAAATGGCATAGTCTTTACGTAGAATCTTTAAAAGGAAAATATACCATCAATGACATCCTTGTCACTTCAAACAATGATAAATGGGTAAACATTCCTCGTCCGACCAATCAAACCTCTATTACGGTTATAGCAGACAATACCTCATTAGATAAAGCTATTTACCATCATTTCACCAACTTTACAGATACGGATGGGAATAACTTCTCTCCCAGCAACTTTACCTGCATGGCTGAAGATAAGGATGGATATGTATGGGTAGGAACAAATAAAGGAGCTATCTATTTCACGAATCCTAAACAGGCTTCTTCTGAAAACTACCAATCAATACGTTGTACACGTGTCAAACTAATCAACGAAGAGGATGATACCCCCTATTATTTCTTAGATAATGTTATCATAACCACCATCAAGATAGACAACGGTAACAGAAAATGGATCGGAACGGAAGGGAATGGAGTATATGTTTTAAGTAGCGACAATCAAGAGATTGTACATCAGTTTAATACTTCCAACAGCCCGCTTCTGTCTGATAACATCTATTCCATTGAAATCAACCCTCAAACAGGAGAGGTGTTTATCGGAACAGATAAGGGATTGGTTTCTTATAAAGGAGAAGCCACTGAAGGAAAAAATGACTATTCAGACGTATATGCCTATCCTAATCCCGTACGTCCGGAACACAGAGATAAAGTAACCATTACCGGTTTGATGGACAATTCCATCGTTAAAATCACCGATTTGAACGGTAACTTGATTTATCAAACTAAATCATTAGGTGGACAAGCTATTTGGAATTGTCAAAATTCTAAAGGTGTCCGTGTAGCATCCGGTATATACTTGGTACTTTCAGCCACCGAAGATTCAAAAGAAAGTGTCGTTACAAAGATTGCTATTATCAAATAAAATATTCATACTTACTTATCAGAAGATAAAATAAGAAAGCCAACTACTCACATGAATTAGTTGGCTTTCATATATCACTTACTGAATATTTCTTAATAATTCTGCTTCATTGGTTCGAAATAAGCTTGTGGATGAGCACATGCCGGACATTTACCCGGTGCTGTCTTTCCTTCATGTACATAACCACAATTGCGGCATTGCCACAAAATAGGTTCATCCTTTTCAAAAACTTTACCTTCTACGACATTCGCCAATAATTTACGATAACGTCTTTCATGCTCAGCTTCCACTTTAGCAACCATACGGAAAACAACAGCAATTTCTTTAAATCCTTCTTCTTCTGCAATATTAGCAAATTCAGGATATAAATCAACCCATTCTTCGTTTTCACCATCAGCAGCAGCAGCTAAGTTTTCAGCTGTTGTACCAATCTTTCCGGCAGGATAAGAGGCTGTGATTTCAACCATACCACCTTCCAAGAACTTAAAGAAACGTTTAGCATGTTCCTTTTCCTGTTCAGCAGTCTCCATAAACACGCCTGCAATCTGTTCATAACCTTCTTTTTTTGCTACACTTGCAAAAAATGTATAACGGCTTCTTGCTTGAGATTCTCCGGCAAAAGATTTCAACAAGTTTTGTTCCGTACGAGTTCCTTTAATACTTTTTTCCATAACACTAAATCTTATAAGTTTATTTATAATCGCTTTTTTCATTAAGAATATGGTTCAAAGATACACATTTGTTTAATGAATAAACAAATCTATTCTCATAAAATTTATCCATACAATTATAGACTCCATCTATATATAACCATTATGTAACATCAAAAGGCAAGCAATTGTTGGTTCGTATTTTATAATAAATGATAAAATGTTTATTTAAAATTCACTACCTTTGCCGCGTTTTTAAAAATAGGCAGAAAGATGAAGAATAGGTTTGATTTTCAGCCCAAGTTAATATCGTCGCTGAAAAATTACTCAAAAGAGAAATTTATGACCGACCTTATGGCCGGTATCATTGTTGGTATCGTAGCTCTTCCTTTGGCTATTGCTTTCGGTATCGCATCAGGAGTAAGCCCAGAAAAAGGATTGATTACAGCTATTATTGGTGGATTTATTGTCTCGTTATTAGGCGGTAATAATGTCCAAATCGGAGGTCCGACCGGTGCTTTCATTGTGATTGTATATGGAATCATCCAGAATTTCGGTATTGAAGGGTTGGCTATTGCCACTGTCGTTGCCGGTATTATTTTGGTGATCATGGGTGCTTTGAAATTAGGTACAGTTATAAAATTCATCCCCTACCCGATTGTCGTTGGTTTTACCAGCGGTATCGCCTTGACTATTTTCACTACACAGATGAAAGATCTCTTCGGCTTGACAATAGATAAGGTTCCGGCTGACTTCATCTCCAAGTGGATAGCTTATTTCCAACACATGGACACAATGAATGTGTGGTCTCTAATCATAGGACTTGCCAGCATAGTAATCATTGCCATCACACCGAAATTTTCTAAAAAGATACCTGGCTCTTTGGTTGCTATTATCCTTATGACGATTGTTGCATACGTGATGCGAAACCAGTTAGGTATCAATGGTATTGAGACAATCGGAGACCGATTTACAATCAATGCCTCTTTACCCGGTCCGGAAACCATCCATTTCAATATGGAAACCATCAACCTGTTGCTTCCTTCCGCATTCACGATTGCGATGTTGGGGGCTATCGAATCCTTGCTTTCCGCAACGGTAGCTGACGGTGTAACAGGCGATAAACATAACTCCAATACTGAATTAATTGCTCAAGGAGCTGCCAATATCATCGTTCCGATCTTTGGAGGTATCCCTGTGACAGGTGCTATTGCCCGTACAATGACCAACATCAACAATGGAGGCCGTACACCGGTAGCCGGTATCATCCATGCGATTGTATTGTTATTGATTTTGCTTTTCTTGGGACCGTTGACCAAACATATCCCGATGGCTTGTTTGGCCGGTGTATTGATCATTGTCTCTTACAACATGAGTGAATGGCGTACATTCCGTTCACTGATGAAGAACCCGAAAAGTGACGTATCAGTTTTGTTGGTCACCTTCTTCCTAACTGTTATCTTCGATTTGACGATTGCCATCGAAATCGGTTTGTTGATTGCCATGTTCCTATTTATGAAACGTGTGGCTGAAACCACTCACTTCTCTGTAGTAAAAGACGAAATCGACCTATCGGATGAAGGAGAAATCCATCACGACGAAGAGATTCTTTCTCTGCCGAAAGGTGTAGAGGTTTATGAAATCGATGGCCCGTTCTTCTTTGGTGTGGCAAGTAGGTTTGACGACATTATGCACAACATTGCAGACAAACCTCAAATCCGGATCATCCGTATGCGTAAAGTGCCATTCATGGACTCTACCGGATTGCATAACTTGGAAAATCTTTTCCGCCTGTCCCAATCAGATAATATCCACATGATTCTTTCCGGAGTAAATGACCAAGTCCGCCGAGTACTTGTCAAATCGGGATTCGATAAAAAGATTGGAACAGAAAATATCTGTAGCAATATCAATGAAGCAGTAGAAAAAGCTTGGCAGGCTGCCAAATAAAATGAAGATACATATCCTCTTTTAACATAAGGTGTAGCAATCTCGATTGTTACACCTTTCTTTTTATATTGTTACTTACTAAATATATGTATATTTGCAACATATCAATCATAAAGTACGTTATTCGATGAATAAAAACAATCTGTTTTTACTTATAAGTATGTTCCTATTTATGATAGGAATAATCTATCCGGCATCCCTGTCCGCGCAAATCAGCGAAGGAGGTATCCCCTCCTCTTTTCAATATACCAATCGGTTGAAAAGCAGTCTGCCTATCCGGCAAATACCCATAGACTTCAGTGTTGAAGACTTGAAAATGGTTGATGAATGGCAAGTCAGCCAAGGAGCACCTTTAAAGGTTGGAACATTTATCGATACCGATCTCTCCATCGATAATGCCGGCCATTGGAGTAGCTTACCGAACGGACAAAAGATATGGCAACTCAGGATCCAAGCCAAAGGAGCCATCGCTTTAATGGTCAGCTTTAAAGAGTTTTACATCCCGGAAGAGGGAAAACTCTTTATTTACAATGCAGAGAGAACCCATCTGATAGGTGCTTTCACCCATCAAACAAATCCTTCCACTTTGGAGTATGCCACAGAGTTTATTGCCGGTGATGACATTATTCTCGAATATGAAACAAATGGTCGAGCAAACCAACAACCTCGCCTATCGATAGACAGGATTGGTTACGGCTATAACCATCTTTCCGTAAGCCCAACCAAAGAGGGAATCGGTCCCGGCAGTTCAGGTTCTTGCATGGTAAATATCAACTGCGAAGAGGGTGATGCTTGGCAAACCGAAAAAAACGGCATCTGCTTGATTACCTTTACCATCAATAAATATATCTATTACTGTTCAGGTTCAGTTGTAAACAATACGGCGGAAGACCTGAAACCATACGTCTTGTCGGCCTATCATTGTATCGACATAGATAGTACGACTGTCACTCAAAAAGATCTGAACAAATCTGTCTTTTATTTTCATTTTGAACAAACAGGATGTGAGAACAGTTCAGCTGCTGCCTCTTACAAGACGATGGTCGGTTGCAAAAAAATAGCTCATACACCTTTAGACGGAGGTTCAGATGGTTTGCTGCTGCTTTTAAATGACTCCATACCGGAAAGTTATAATGTCTATTACAATGGTTGGGACAGAAGCAACACGCCTGCCACTTCCGGCGTAGGAATCCATCACCCATCCGGTGATTACATGAAGATTTCTACTTTTAAGCGAGCTGCGACTTCCTATACTTGGTTTAGCGATAAAACCTTTGGTGCATCAAAAGCCCATTGGAACGTGATATTCAACTCGACAGCAAACGGACACAGCGTAACCGAAGGCGGTTCATCCGGTTCTCCTCTGTTCAACCAAAAGAAACTAATCGTAGGAACACTCAGCGGAGGTAGTTCTTCTTGTGAATATCCGGAAGGAAGCAATTACTATGGTAAATTGTATTATCATTGGGATCAATACAGCAAGGCTGATACCGGCCGTATGGATATATACTTAGATCCTATCAAAAGCGGGGTTACTCAACTTGCAGGCCGTTATGCCTCTGCTCCTAAAGAAGCTCCAACAGACCTCTCTTTAACCTACAAGAATAAAGAGGTACAACTGACCTGGAAAGCTCCCGATTCGGAAGAAAAACCGGTTAAATACGCAGTGTACAGAAACAATACATTCATTGATTATAGTACGGTTACCTCTTATTCAGACCGGGAACCGGAAACAGGTACTCAGCTCTATGGCGTATCGGCTATTTATGCCGGCGACAAAGAATCGCCTACAACTAACAAGTCTATTTATGTGTACGAACTTAAACCTCCAACGGAAGTAACAGCAAAAGCAAACGGACAGGAAGTAACGGTTCGTTGGAAAGCTCCTGTTTTCGAACAAATGGTTTATTGGGGAACAGGTTCAGCCTATCAAATGCTTAGCTTCAATAGAAATTTCTATTTCGGGCAGAGATGGGAACCGGCTGATTTGCAACCTTTGCACCAAAACTTAATCCGTTCGGTTCTTTTCCTTCCGATAGAGGGATCAACCTACTCTTTACTTATCAAACAAGGAGATCGGGAGTACACGCAAAAGCTTCAAAAGTTAATCTATAAAGATATTAACACCATTGAATTAGAACAACCTTTTACCATCGACGCCTCCAAGGATTTAATCGTGGCTTTCCATGCTATTCCTACCAAAGAGGGTGTCTATCCGGCTGTTGCCGATGAAGGACCTGCTATCAATGGAAAAGGGAACTTGGTTTCTATCGATGGCAAGAACTGGGAATATTATTATGAACCCCCAACAAATGATTTTAATTTCTTGCTTGCAGCTGTCATCACTTCTGAAGAGGGAGAATTGATAAAAACAAAAGCCGTTGGAACAGCCTATGCTCCTCTCCTATTAACCCGTTCAAATGCACAGATACGAAGTGCGGAGATGAGAACAGAAGAAAGTGCAAATCCATCAATCCGTTCTTTGCAGACAAGCGCATTTCCGGAAATAACCGGTTATAATATCTATCGTAACGAACAAAAGATAGGTGAGATTTCCCAACCGTCCATAACTGAATATACCGATAAGCAGATACCTGCCACCCCTATCTCGTACAAGGTCTCTACCCTATACAAAGACAACGAAAGTCCGAAGAGTGAAGCCAGTACAGAAATAGGTGTGGATAACGAAAAGATACCTCTTTTAGAAGTATCCATCCATCCTATCTCATTCAACCAGCAGATACATATCAACGGACATGAAAAGGTAAACCTATTGGAGATTATTTCTGCCGAAGGAAAACAGATGGTACATAAAAAACATCCGGAATCCATTATCTATACCGATTCATTCCCTGCCGGACTCTATTTCTTCCGTCTTCATACGGATCAAGGGGTACAAATCATCAAAGGAATCAAAAATAGATAACAATCTATCATACTTCATAACATCCTTTAGATAGGGAAATTTTATCTTCCTGCCTATGAAAATTTTTTTCTCTGGGCAGGGAGATAAAATTACCTCGGATGTAATTGAAAATACATCCGAGGTAATCCCAACTTAAGTCCGAGGTAATTTTCAACCCCTCCTAATAGCCTTAAAACAATTTGACAGGGGTATCTGATTTGAATATAATTATTCTTATATATTTGTTTGGATGAAAAACAGATGGAATTATCGATAATGAATTATAAAAAAACAAATTAAAAAGAACAGATATGAAAACAAAGAAAAGAATAGGTGTAGCATTGAGTGTCATCATGATGGCTTTAACAGCTGGCTGGAATGTGTATCAAAGTAGAAATGAAGTGGATTTGTCTGATTTGACATTGGAAAATGTAGAAGCTTTAGCTAATATTGAATATGGAGGAGGTGGTGCTTGTCATATTTGGTGTTGCCAGACTCGTTATGATGATTGCGTTGCGGCTTTACATGCAAATGGCTGTACAAGTATGAATATTTATTTAGATACAAGTTGTTAAAAATTTTAATAAGGATGTGTAAACGCATCCTTATTTTAAAAATAGATTGATTATGAGATATTTAAAGTGTGTTTTAAGTTGTTTCTTTTTGGCCATAATATTGGTAGGGTGTCAACAACCAAATGTAAAAAATGAATTAGTGACTGTGAATAGTGATACAGTCGACATTTTTATAGGCGTGGATTATCTTGAATCTTATACAACTTTACGAAATGTTGTTCAACATGAATGTTTGTATGGCTATAACAATAAAGAACACACGATCGACCTCTTTGATTTGAAGGAAAGAAAACCAATCAAACAGATTTCATTGGAAAAGGAGGGGGCAAACGGGATTGTATATCCACACGCACTGACTATCCATCAAGATACTGTTTGGATTCAAACAACAACACATTTTTTTGCGACAGACCTGGATGGTAAAATTATTTGGCGATTGGATAAAAAAGAATTGGATAAACAAATCGATCATTCTGTTTATTCATTTTCTTCAACCGAAGTGACAGTCTGTAATTTTGAGGATTTGGTTTATGATAGTAATCGACAAGAATTAGTAGTTCCTATCTATCTTTTAGATCCTTTTTCTTTAGAGAAAAAGCAAGCTGTTGCTACTATTCAAGTAAAAGAGAAAAAGGTTACTTTGTTGCCAATCCCTTTTCCTGAAACCATCATACATGATTATTACGGGAAGCTATCTACACCGCAACTGTTAGTGAAAGGGGATAGTTTGGTTTATAATTTCCCAAATTCAGCTGCAATCCACATCTTTAATAGAAAGAATGGGGAGATAACAACGCACCATATAGAGAGCGAATATACGGCTAATTTATCGGAGACAATAAGAGAAAATGCCAATGCAACAAAGATTTTGGATCATTATTTACATGCGTTGTTTTTCCATAAGGTACAATATGATGAAAAGCGTGGTTTGTATTATCGCTTGCATACAGACCACAGTACGGATCGGGCAGCTTTTAGTAATAAAGAAACCTATCTGACGATTATCAGCAGTGATTTTAAGAAGGTTAAAGAGGTTAAACTTCCTGCTAATTGTTATCCGTTTTATGTTATTACGGATGACGGATTACTTTTTCAATTTATGGAGGGGTTGAAAGAGGATATGTTCTCTTATCAGATTGTAACAACAGATGAGATACAAAAGATAAAAGGAGTTGAAAAGAATGAGGTTAGTATCCATGTTAAATCAGAAACTCAACAAAGCAAACAAGATTCTTCTAAAGTAATGCCGAAAAAAAGAGTTCAACCGACTGTAAAAAAGATGAATGTTCAAGAACTTGCAGAATTCTTTAAACAGAAAATGGTTTATCCGGAACAAGAATTGAAAGAGAAAGTGGAAGGTATCATGATGGTCTCTCTTACATGTGATAAAGAGGGGAAAGTAATTGGTTGTAAAATAATCGAACAGGCAACGACAACCGAGAATGAGAATTTAAGGGAAGAGGCATTACGTTTAGCCAATTTAGCAAAATGGGTAGAACCGGGGGTGATGTATATGGTTCATATTTCTTTTGATATAGAAGATTATTTAAAAAGAAATATGCATTGATTATTTTAAATAAGATAACCGAAAAGTTTCTTGATATGATTTGTTTATAAAATTGTCCACCCCCTTTGCTTTTTATTTTAAAATGTACCCTGTATTTTTGGATTTATGAATCACTTAAATTTTTAGAATCAACAACAAAAGAGACCTCATTTCTCTTTTGTGTTATATTTGTAGAACCCTAAAAACTTTTTGATATGAGACGGTTAATATTATCCTTATTATTCGGTTTAGGATGTTTCTGTCTATTAGCTGAACCGGTGAGTAGAGAGGAGGTTCATCGTCAAGCGGTAGCCGCCTGTATGCGTATAGCGGAAGAGGATTTTTCTACCAAGGCTTATACCATTACTCCGATGATAGAGGAAGGAGATACCTGTTACTATGTGGTACAGTTTGAACCTGAAGGTTGGGCATTGATTTCGGCAGACGATCGGGTACAACCGTTAATTAGTTACTCGACTACTGAACGATTTCAATTGGAAGAGTCTCCAGTTTGGTACCCGATACTCAATCTTCTACCGATATTGAATCGGTAGCCCAATCATTGGAAACCCCGCTTCAGGTGGTGGGGTCTCTACTTCGTTTGAAATCCCTTTAAAGACCAAAGGACTTTGTATCCTCTCTGTCGATTGCAATGGTAAAGTTGCTTCCCACAAAATCCATGTGAAAGAGTAAATATATTTAAAATTAAGCTGAAACTGTGACATCAAATCCCTCTTGACGAGCACGATTCGCAATCTTTTCCAATTCCTCTTTGGTTACCTTCTGCAAACTTTTTACCGGCGTCTCTCTATCAATCGTATAAATCATCACCTGTTTAGGCTTGATTTGTTTCAATGCTCCGATCCAACCGGTAATCTCTTCTTCTGTCGTATTGGTAACTGACTCTCCATCTATCTCTCCTTTCAAAAACATTGTTTGTATAATCAGGTTTCCTTCGAAACGAGACAATTGATTCAACACTTTTTCAAATGTAAAGGAAGGAATATTAGGTGCATTAATCTGTCGAATACGACTATCCAAAACAGAATCTAACTTCAAAATATTATCTTCTATTTTATTCAATGCCTCAAAAACTTCCTCTTTATGAAGCATAGTCGAATTGGAAAGAACAGCAATTTTTGTATCAGGGAAAAAACTGTTACGCGTTTCTATCGTATCATCTATGATTCCTGCAAATTCCGGATGCATAGTAGGTTCACCGTTTCCTGCAAATGTAATGACATCCGGAGTAACTCCTTTAGCTTGCATAGCTGATAATTTTTGTATCAAAGCCTCTTTTACAACTTGACGTGTCGGCAGTTTGCTGTGTGTACGACGCTCTTCATTGAGTCCACATTCACAGTATATACAATTAAATGAACACAATTTACCATCCGTTGGAAGCAAATTCATTCCCAAAGAGATACCTAATCGACGACTACGAATAGGACCGAATACGATTTTATCAAAAAGAATTGTTGACATAATGATTCCTATTTGCATACAAAACTACAAAAGCTATATTGAATATCCATATTTACTCTCTTAAAACTTCCAACGTAAAGAGCTATATAGGTCTGTTTTTATAGCACCCTCTATCTCTTCCAATTCTGTACCTATGATATTTCGATCCAAATAATAGGTACATCCTAACTTTGCCGAAAGCGTAAGTTGTTTGATTATATTCCATTGAAAAGTAAAAGCTGAACGAATACCTTTACCATAAAAAGAGGACATATTAAAAGCATATAACAGATTCTTTTCATAGGAGTATAAACGTGTTTGGTAATCATTTGTATGAAAACCTGCCATATATAAATCCACTTGGATAGGTATTTCCAAAGGTTTCCAAGCTACATTTTGGGCAACCATCCATCCTTTACTTCGTCTATTATCCTCTTTATAAAATACTACATTAGCAGATGTTCGAAGAAAAACAGAAGAAGAAAGTGAATAAGTAGTTTGCATACGTACATGCTGATTGGTATAAGGAATTATACTTGTATCCACATCTGTTTCTTCAGATAAGTTATTTTCCTTTTGTTTATACTTATAACGAACATAAGTAGAAAAAAAACTATTGGGAGTATAATCTAATTGTATCATATATTCCTTTCCCATAGAAGGAGCACCTACCTGATACTTTAACCAAGGAAAACGAAATAAATCTACATAGGCAGCACATTTCCAATAGGCAAAAGGTGTCCATTGTAAAGCCATATATAATCCCTGCTCATTTTGAATTGTTGAACCTTGTGAAAAAGCATTCCCAAAAAAAGCCTGATATTTTTTATCATAATATCTATATAATAACAAAAGAGAAAAATAGGATGCAGGAGTCAGTTGGAGGGCATTTAAAGTAGATATAGCTCTATTTTTACTTAAAGCTGTTTCGCCATAAAATTTAATCCACCTATTTTTCAACAGATAATCCATACCAATATTCCAATTTTGATATCCTTGGAAATAGAATTGATTATAAGGTTTCCAGTCCGGTTCGACAGAATGATTACCAAAAGAATAGGAGAGAGCTGTTATACCCAAACATATATTAGGAGAGGTATATTTGATATTTCCTCCATATGTTTGCATAGTAACGGTTCGTAATTTTTCTCTATCTCGTACCAAACGATGCAATCCATCTGTCTTAAATGAACGAATCAAATTACTATCAATATATGCATCTAATTTCCTATAAGAGTAGAAAAGGTTGAAATCTATATTTCTCCAATGAAATGTAGTAGCTACACCCCGTAAAAAATCATTTTCATTGGTTGAAAAATGCCGTCTAAAACCATTATTTCTTTTTTCTATCTGGGAAATAAGAGCATTTCGTCCGACTGAAAAATCATGACTAATAACTAATCCCTGTCCAAAAGAAGCTTTATAGTCTCCTATAGTAAATGTTTTCAACCATTTATTTATCTCTTTTAAAAAGATATTCACAGAATAATAATCATATCCTTTATGATATTTGTTCCAAAAAGGTTCACCAGCATCTTTTTCTGCTACCAAACTTCCATACACACGATCATCAAACTCATAAGAATAACGAATCGCATGATAAAAAGGCTCACCTAAGTACTTTCGATTTGGATAAAGTTCTAAAATACTATCTGGATATAAACTATATCCTTTCTTTTGTTGAAAACATTGGTCATATCTGATTTGTAGGGTATTAGAACCATAATTAAACAAGTTATTTACAGTTATAGGATACTTATCAACTATTTTTTCACCTATATAAACAAAAGGTATAAAAAGAGAAATAGTTTTCATATCAAACGAATCGATATGTTTCAATTCATAAAGTGTAACCATTTTACCATGCTTTATGCGATACTCCAATAACTTTTGTATTTGTAAGTCTGATAAGAAAGGCAAACGTTTGAGTTGTTCTTCAGTAACACTGTTTATTTCAAAAGGATGTTCTATTAAATAGGAAAGATCAACATAAAGTGATTCTATATAAGATTCATCTACGGATTCAGAAACCATTTCTTCGACATATTCCATCCATTTATCAACAGATTGTATAGTCTGACTTTTAGATTGATAACAATTAATCAACAGACATACTAACATACTTATAAACCATTTTTTCATAGTCAGATTTTTAAAAAGAGTAATTTAATCCTATTCCCATACTCATCCCTAAAAAAGGATGAAATTGTGCAGCTACATCTAATGTAAAAGGAAATAAACTATATCCAATACCAAAAGAAGGTAGGAGAGGAGTTGTTTGAATACCTGTTCGTACATAAAAATTATCGAATAGTCTGTAATTAACACCTATATTTCCATGTAAAATAGAAGATTTATTATTTTCTAATGTACCAATTATAAACAGATTGTTTATTACTTTCCATTGAAAACCTATTTGAATAGAATAATCTACAATAGATTTAAAATCAATATATTGCTTATGAAATGAAAAGGAAGGTAAATTCATAATCAACAATCCTATTAACAAATTCTCAACAGGAATGAATAATATCCCCATATCAATGGATAACTGTTTGGGAATATCTTCCCATATATCAGTTTGAAGGAAAGCATATTGAAATCCTATACCTATTTTCCATTGTTCATGTAAAGATTTAGCAACCGATAACCGAGCCATTATAGCTCTATACTCATCATATCCAAATGAAGAAAAATGAAATCCAACAGGTAAAAAGGAATTTGGACAAATAAAACCTATTCCCATTGTCCCTAACTCTTTCAACTTATATTGATTGAAGTAATTAATATGAACCTGTTTATAAGTTTGTAGTGTTAATAAAGCCGGATTGAATAAAACCGATTGAGTTACACCATTTCCACCCATACTTAAGGTTCTTATATCAGACAAACGAAGATGAGTAGAAGCAAATGAATAAAAAGAGATAGCTAAAGCCAGCCATAAAATAAGAAAATACTTCATAGTTAATTTGTTTTAGTTATTGTTTACACAACAAAAGTAACAATTAATATTCACTAAAACATACAAAATCTATACAGAAATAAACTACATTTGTAGCAATGTCTAAAAATATAGTATATATAGGGTTGATTTTATTTTTGTGTTCAATAGGGATGCATGCACAAAAGATCAAAATCAATGTACTTCCAGAAGGAATACATAAAGCCTATTTGGATGGAAAAGATACTGTACCTATCATTCATTTACGGGAAATTTACATTTATCCGGAAATCAAATTCAAAAACGAAAAAGAGAAGAAACGTTATAATAAACTCGTTCGTGATGTCAAACGAGTACTTCCTTATGCCAAAATGGTCTATGAAACATTAATAGAAACTTATGAATATATAGAAACACTTCCAGATGAGAAATCCAAACAGGATCATTTGAAACGAATGGAGAAGGAACTGTTTAAAGAATATAAACCCGAACTAAAAAAACTGACCTATTCACAAGGAAAGTTACTTATTAAACTAATTGACAGAGAATGCAATCAATCCAGTTATAACCTGTTGAAAGCTTTCCTGGGTAGTTTTCGAGCTGGATTTTGGAATCTGTTTGCAGGCATGTTCGGTGCCAGCTTAAAAACTGAATACGATCCAGAAGGAAAAGATTTTATGCTTGAACGAATTGTCGTACTTGTTGAAAACGGATTACTCTGATAATTGTTTAAAAAAATCCCATATAACAATACCTGTTGTAACAGAGACATTTAAAGAATGTTTTGTTCCATATTGAGGTATTTCAATACACATATCACAGTTATCAACAACTGATTGTTGAACTCCTTTCACCTCATTCCCCATGATAACTGCATATTTCTTATTTTTATCCAACTGTAGTTTATCCAACATGGTACTTCCTTCTGCTTGTTCAACAGCACATATTACATACCCCTCTTGTTTTAACTTATCAACAGCTTCCAATGTATCATTAAAATAGATCCAATCTACCGTATCTTCAGCACCTAAAGCAGTTTTATGTATCTCAGCATGAGGCGGACAAGCTGTAATACCACACAAATAAATACATTCTACCCTAAAAGCATCGGAAGTTCTAAACACGGAACCTACATTATTTAAACTCCTTACGTGATCCAAAACCACAATTAAAGGTATCTTTTTACTATCTTTAAATGCTTCAGGAGTAAGACGATTAAGTTCTGTTATCTTTAGTTTACGCATATCTATCTTGTTTGTTTGCAAAAATAGTGAATAAATGTGGATATATAGTTGAAAAGGCATTGATAAGTAGTGAATACAAAATGAAAAATAAATCTTGTATTTCTGAAAACTCTATCCATACATACCCTAATTGGAATTATCCAACAAAAATCAAAAAATATTCATTACAGAGTATCAACAATAGTTATACACCTATAAACAGTATCTAAAAGATATAAACTTTTACACATGATAAGTTTTCAACTGCTAATAATAATATGTATCAAAACATAGAAAATCAATAATTTATAATACAACTTAAATGTTAGTATCTATTTGATAAAAGCTCCATCTTGTTTAATAACCTATTGGACAAATTATTCGGTAAAAAAGTTTAAACCCTTTCAACAGGCTATAATCATCATCTAAATTCTATTTTAAAAAAGAATAAAAAAAGATATATGTAAAATGATTGTGGATAAATAAAGTTCTTATTTTTGCATATCATAATTTAAAAACAGACAACTATGTCAACAAACCAATCAATAGGGTATATGAATGCACCTATTCCTCAAGGAATAAATTTGGTAGAGGAAATCAATCGGATGCGTAAAGAAAAGAATGCTGTTATTTTGGCTCATTATTATCAAACAGCCGAAATACAAGATATTGCTGACTTTGTTGGAGACAGTTTGGCGTTGGCTCAGCAAGCAGCAAAAACAACAGCTGATATTATTGTCTTCTGTGGTGTTCATTTCATGGGAGAGACTGCGAAAGTTTTGTGTCCGGATAAAAAAGTATTGGTACCTGATTTAAATGCAGGATGTTCTTTGGCCGACAGTTGTCAAGCAGTAGAGTTTGAAGATTTTGTAAAACAACATCCAGATCATATCGTTGTTTCTTATGTTAATACAACTGCTGCTGTAAAAGCGGTGACGGATGTAGTGGTCACTTCTACTAATGCTCGGCAAATTGTGGAAAGTTTTCCTGCTGATACAAAAATGATTTTTGGGCCGGATCGGAATTTGGGTAATTATATCAACAGTATAACCGGACGACAGATGTTGCTTTGGAATGGAGCATGTCACGTACATGAACAATTCTCTTTGGAAAAAATATTGGCATTAAAGAAACAATATCCGGAAGCTGATGTTATTACTCATCCGGAATGTAAACAAGCCATTGTAGCTGTTTCTGATTTCGTAGGATCAACGGCTGCTCTGTTGAAATATACTGTCAAATCAGAAAAAAAACAGTTTATTGTAGCGACTGAAAGTGGTGTTATTCATGAGATGCGTAAACAGAGTCCGGATAAAGAATTCATCCCAGCTCCTCCAGAAGATGGAAGTTGTGCATGCAACGAATGTAATTTTATGCGTTTGAATACAATGGAAAAGTTGTATAATTGCTTAAAATATGAATTACCGGAGATTTTTGTTGATGAAACAGTGCAAGAAAAAGCTATCCGTCCTATTATAAAGATGTTAGAAATATCGGAAAAGTTAGGATTATAATACAGATATTAATTATAGAAAGTACAAAAAAAGAGAGTTTTATAAACTCTCTTTTTTTGTAGGGGGATAATCAATCGTATAATGTAAACCCCGGCTCTCTTTACGTTCCATTGCCTGACGTGTAATCAAGTAACCTACATTAATCATATTACGTAATTCGCACAACTCTTTGGATGCTTTACTTCGTTTAAAGAGAGCTTCTGTTTCTTCATATAAGATATCTAAACGATTCCACGCACGGGTTAAGCGGGTATTACTACGGACAATACCTACATAAGATTCCATGATTTGGTTCACTTCTTTCATACTTTGCGTGATCAATACGCGTTCTTCTGTTGAAATAGTTCCTTCATCATTCCATTCCGGTATATCAGTATTGAATTCGTAACGTTCAAGTACGCTAAGGATGTGTTTGGCTGCAGCATCAGCATAAACCACAGCCTCTATTAATGAGTTGGAAGCTAAACGGTTTCCACCATGTAGTCCGGTACAAGAACATTCGCCGATAGCATATAAACGGCGGATACTTGATTGTCCGTTTAAATCTACTTTGATTCCACCACATAAGTAATGAGCAGCAGGTGCTACGGGAATATAATCTTTAGTGATGTCAATACCGATACTCAAACATTTTTTATAGATATTAGGGAAATGTTTTTTGGTCTCTTCCGGATCTTTATGTGTAACATCTAAAAATACATGATCTTCTCCTCTTAATTTCATTTCATTATCGATGGCACGAGCCACGATATCACGAGGGGCAAGAGAGAGACGTTTATCATATTTTTGCATGAATTCTTTTCCATCCAATGTACGAAGAACTCCTCCATATCCACGCATAGCTTCTGTGATTAAGAAACAAGGACGATTGCCCGGATTGAAGAGGGCAGTAGGATGAAACTGGATAAATTCCATATTTTCGACTGCACCTTTGGCTCGATAGACCATAGCTACACCATCACCGGTAGCAATAAGTGGGTTGGTTGTATTACGGTAAACAGCTTCACAACCTCCGGTAGCCATTACTGTAACCTTAGATAAAAAGGTATCAACGCTTCCACTTTTTTCATTCAAGATATAGGCTCCGTAACATTTGATTCCCGGTGTACGGCGAGTTACAATGATACCTAAATGATGTTGGGTGATGATTTCTACAGCGAAATGGTGGTTGAAGATTGTTATGTTGGGATGTTTTTTGATTGCTTCAATCAAACTAAGTTGGATTTCGGCTCCTGTATTGTCTTTATGATGTAGGATACGGAATTCGGAGTGTCCCCCTTCTCGATGCAAATCGAATTCGCCTTTTTCATTCTTGTCAAAGTTTACGCCCCATCTTATCAGCTCATTGATTTGTTCGGGAGCGTTACGTACAACCATTTCCACTGCGTTTCGGTCATTGATCCAATCACCGGCAATCATGGTATCTTCGATATGTTTATCGAAGTTGTCCACCAACAAATTTGTAACTGAAGCAATACCTCCTTGGGCAAAATAGGTGTTAGCTTCCTCTAATTCTGTTTTACAGATGATGGCTACTTTTCCTTTATCGGCAACCTTCAAAGCAAGGCTCATGCCGGCAATACCGGAGCCTATCACTAAGAAATCAAATGTGTGTACCATAATATTATCCTTTGTAGCTACAAAGTTAGGAATTAACTTATTTAGTTGTACCTAAAATAACAGCTTTCGTATAAAATAGTCTGTATTATTGATTCTTTGGATATTTTAAACTTGTAGTGATGAACATCTAAAAAGTACATTATGTTTTACTATAGCATTGAATATCTTGCTAATTATTAACACATAAAGTTTTTATATAATGAAGCGTAAAGTTATTTTAAGTCTGTTTGTTGCATTATTAGTAACGACAGCAATGGCTCAAGATTGTACATTCTTTTTTCCGCAGACGGAAGGTGTTCAATTAGTAAAGAAAGGGTATGACAGCAAAGGAAATTTGCAAAGTGTCATGACCTATACGATAGATGAAGTGGATACCTATCCTTCAGGAATGGTTGTGGAAGCGGATTATATTTTTCAAGATAGTGTAGGCAATGTCTATGACAAAGGAGATATCAAAGCTTTTTGTCAGAATGGTGAGTTTTTTATGGAGATGAAAGAGGTTCTTTCCAATCCCTCTTTTGTATCTTCCAGACAAATGGATATAGATGTGACAGATTCGGCGATCAACTACCCACATATTTCTGCTGCTTCCACGAATCAGGATACAGTTTATTTTGATGATGCTTATATCCAAATTTTTTCCAAGAGGGATCGCCATCATCGTAACAATGTATCTGTTTATGATCGGGAATATGTAACAACAGAACCTGTCATGACTCCTGCCGGCACATACGATTGCACAAAGGTCAAATATAAAATAAGATCTCGTTCTCCTAAGGAGGTGATAGAGGGATATGGCTACGAATGGTACACACCAAATGTCGGAGTAGTCAAAAACGAACAATATGACAATAATGACCAATTACAGTATTACACGATATTGGAAGTAATGAAATAAGAAAATACCTACTTAAGAATTGATGCGCTATGACCTATGGTTATGGCGCATTTTTTATTGGAAATATATAGCCTTTCCCTCTGCAATCTTTGTCATCTGAAAGATTTTATCTAACTTGCCACTGTTTATTAATAATAAGATTATGGATCGAGTTTTTAAATCAAAGGTGGGTTGGTGGTATCATTTGATACTGTTGATTATGATAGTAAGTACGGTTTTGGTTTTCGTAAAAGGCGAACTTGTTGGGATGGCCATATTTTTATTAATTACATTGCAATGTATCCATATGTTGTTATCTACATGGTATAAGATAACTGCTGATGGAAATTTGATTGTCCATTGTAGTATTTTTCCGGAGAAGCAGATTGCTATTTCAGAGATAAGTGCGGTGGAGGCAACCGTTATGCCTGTTTCCAGTTATGCGTTATCATTGGATCGATTGATTATTTATAAGGGAGAAGTTCAATGGCTATTGGTTTCCCCTGAAAACAAGCAGGAATTTGTCCGATTATTAAGAAAATATAATCCGGCTATTCAGATTAAAGAACCAATGATTTAAGAAAAAGAGAAAGATAGTTTGAATATAAAATAAATTAAGTCTAAGAACATGAGATACGATGTTGCAATCATAGGGGGAGGTCCTGCCGGTTATACTGCAGCAGAAAAGGCAGCCGCAAATGGATTAACTACTTTGCTTTTTGAAAAGAATGCCTTGGGAGGGGTCTGTTTGAACGAAGGATGTGTACCGACAAAAACGTTGCTTTATTCCGCTAAAGTATATGATACGATCAAACATGCAGGGAAGTATGCTGTCGGTGCAGAAAACCCAACTTTTGACTTTCCTAAGATAATCGCCCGTAAGAATAAGGTGGTTAAAAAGTTGACTGCCGGTATCCGAATGAAGATGAAAGAAAACGGCGTCGAAGTGGTTGTCGGAGAGGCAGAAATTAAAGGGCGTGCTGAGGATGGTACAATTACCATTGCATGTGGAGAAGCTGTTTATGAAGCTGCCAATCTATTACTATGTACAGGTTCAGAAACCGTTATCCCACCTATTCCCGGATTGGCAGAAACTGCTTATTGGACGAGCCGTGAGGCATTACAATCAAAAGAGCTACCGACATCATTGGTTATAATCGGTGGAGGTGTGATAGGCATGGAATTTGCCTCTTTCTTTAATAGCATGGGAACAGAAGTACATGTGGTGGAAATGTTGGACAAGATTTTGGGGCCGATGGATAAAGAACTTTCCGATTTGCTTCAAGCCGAGTATGCCAAACGGGGAGTGAAATTCTATTTGGGACATAAGGTGACGGCTGTCAACGGAAGTTCTGTTACAGTGGAAAAGAATGGTGAATCTTTTGTCATTGAAGGGGAGAAGGTTTTGTTGAGCGTAGGCCGCCGTCCTGTAACCAAAGGGTTTGGTTTGGAAACGATTGCGCCGGAACCTTTCCGTAATGGTATCCAAGTGAATGAATATATGCAAACCTCTGTTCCGAATGTGTATGCATGTGGTGACATTACCGCCTTCTCCTTGCTGGCTCATACAGCTGTCAGTGAAGCGGAGGTGGCGATTGACCATCTTTTAGGAAAAGAACGTCGTATGAGTTATAAAGCAATACCGGGTGTTGTTTATACCAATCCGGAAATTGCCGGTGTGGGTAAGACAGAAGAGGAGTTGCAAGCAACAGGTATTTCTTATACGGTAAAAAAAATCCCAATGGCTTTCTCCGGTCGTTTTGTAGCTGAAAACGAACAAGGCAATGGTGTATGTAAACTGATTCTTGCGGAAGATGAAACAGTGATAGGAGCTCATCTGCTTGGCAATCCTGCTTCAGAATTGATAGTCATTGCCGGTATGGCGATTGAAAAAGGAATGAAAGCCGAAGAGTTGAAAGCGATCATTTTTCCACATCCAACGGTAGGAGAGATTCTGAAAGAGGCCCTCTAAAAATTTTGACGATATAAAAAAAATCTCTATTTGATTAGGCAAGCAGCCGGTCGAATAGAGATTTTTTTTCATGCCCATGAGAAAAAATTCTCATACTGATGAGAAAAAAGTTTCATCGGCATGGAACAAGCAGAAAGTAGGAATCTGTTCCAATTTTCCATCGAAATAGAAATTTTCGTAAAACTACTGCTTGTCATTTTGACAGAGGAAGAAATATATGCTGTTTTTTTGAGAGAATATTTGTTTTTATCAAATATTCTTTTATATTTGTACACATATAGTTGTTTAGTGATTTAAAAAAGATATTTGCTTATGAGACGATTAGCTTTATCCTTATTATTCGGTTTAGGATGTTTCTGTCTATTTGCTGAATCGGTAAGCAGAGAGGAGATCCATCGTCAAGCAGTATCCGCCTGTATGCGTATGGCAAAAGAGGATTTTTCTACGAAGGCTTATACCATTACTCCGATGTTGGAAGAGGGAGATACCTGTTACTATGTGGTACAGTTTGAACCTGAAGGTTTTGCTTTGATTGCTGCGGATGACCGGGTACAACCTATAATCGGATACTCGATAACTGATCGGTTTCAGTTAGAGAAAGCACCGGAACCAATGTCTTTGTGGATGAAGAATCGTGCGACCAAAATCAAACAGGCTAAAAGTACGCTTCGCCATGCTAAACGTCATACTAAATGGAATACCAATTTGTTACGTTCCGATAATCAAGCGGATAAAATACTTCCTCTGATAAAAGTGGCATGGGATCAGGCCGGATATTGTTCCAAATACTGTCCGGTTACTAAAAAAGGGGTAAAGACCAGAATCGGTTGTGTCGCTATAGGGATGGGACAAGCAATGACCGTTTTTCAACACCCTGCCCGCCCGAAGGGATACAAA
>SUXM01000025.1 GCA_015060925.1 Parabacteroides distasonis | reverse complement strand
AGGAGGGTGAAGCCATTGGCTTGGCTAAAGGTCTTGAGAAAGGCAGAACTGAGGGAAGAGCCGAGGGGCGATCTGAAGGACTTGCCGAGGGTGAAGCTATCGGTTTAACAAAAGGGAAATCCATAGGAAAAGAGGAGGGAAAATCAGAAGCTACCCGTCAAATGCTTCGTAATATGCAGGCCATGGGAATGGATATGGCTACGATGGCTCAGATAACTAAACTGTCTGAAGAAGAGGTCGCAAAATTATTACAGAAATAAAACAAATCATTATCTTTGACAAGTCAGCCGAAATACAGATTTCGGTTGGCTTGATTTGCAAAACATTCTTTATTGAACTTATCTTTAGCTATCTTGTTTCTATTATAGAAGTTTAATAGGTTTTAGTTATGGATAGTTTTTGTCGTAAACTTTGTTTGTGTTCGCTCATTGGAGGAATTTTCTATTATTCTTGTCAAGCCCAAGATAAACGAGATGAAGAGGTTAATACTTCTACTGTAAGAACCTTTGATGTTGCTCGATTTATGGGAAGATGGTATGAAATAGCTCGTTATGATCATCGTTTTGAAAAGGGTATGACGCATGTCACTGCAGATTATATTTTATTGGATGATGGCAAAATCAGGGTCGTCAATCGAGGAATAAAGAATGGCAGGACTAAAGAAATCATAGGAAAAGCAAAACAACCAGATCCTGTTCGTTTTCCAGGTCGTTTGAAAGTCTCTTTTTTTCTTTGGTTTTATGCTGATTATTACATCTTGGAATTGGGAGACAAGTATCAATATGCTGTGATTGGTAGCAGTTCTGATAAATACTTATGGATATTAAGTCGTACACGGCAGATGGAGTTTTCTTTATTAAAAAAACTTTTACGAAATATCGAACAGAGAGGATATGATTTGTCTCGCTTGGTTTTTATCGAACAATAAGCTTTCTCATAAAAACTAAAAACTGTAGTTTATTTATTTACTACGCCTTCTCTATATTTCTATGATAAGGCTGAAAGAAAAATAAGTTTATAAGATGGTTAAAGTATATGTATTTTCTTGTTAGCTATAAGGAAACAACTATATTTGTCCATAAAATGGAAAGAGTTTATTCTTTTAAAGAATGTGGATGGTTAAACTAACCTGTCTTTTTTTAGTCTTATAGATGTACAATATTATAATGTAGAGGAGATATGAATATGAAATCCATGAAATTAACCTTTTTGATGATGATGCTTTTCTCCATCTTTGGTGGGGTTGCACAAGAGGTGTTTATTGATGATGTGTATTTCTCTTCCGGTAAAAAAAATAAAAAAAAGCAAACTGAAGGGAAAGTGGTACAAGCAAAGAAGGGTGTGGACACAACCATTGTTGCTTCAGCTACAACTTATACAATAAATAGTAAAAATGAATCGGCTACAACTTTGAGTCAAGAACGTGATGTAGATGAGTATAATCGTCGTTATTCTTCAGTAGAGGTTGAAGAACCCTATTGGGAAGAAAAAGAATCGGAGGTTGCTGAGGCTCAAATGCCGGAACGACGTTCAGATACGGAATATACTGAACGTATTGTGCGTTATCATTCTCCCAGTAAGATTACAATAGCTGGGGCTGATCAGGTCGATCTTTATTTGAGTGATGGTTATTATGCTTATGGATATGATACAAACTATTCGGATAACTATACCAATGTCAATGTAAATATCAATATGGGCTATGGCGGTTGGTATGACCCTTGGTACACAAGAGGGTGGTATGGTGGATGGTACGGAGGTTGGTATGATCCGTGGTATTATAGTCCTGCTCGCTATTGGGGATATTATGGCGGTCCTTATTGGGGATTCAATTGGGGTTGGAGTGGATTCTATGCTGGTTATTGGGGACCTTCCTATTGGACTGGCTATTGGGGACCGAGTTTTTATCATCACTACCATCACCATGTATCTCCTTATCGACCGAATTATGTTGGGTCAAGAACATCTGTCGGACGCCGTTCTTCGGGAAGTGTCGGTGGTATACGCTCTTCTTCAGTGGGAACACGAACTATAGCAGGAACTCGCACTTCTGTGGGACGTGGGAATACAACATCATTGAAAAGCGATAACCAGAAAACGGGACGCACATCTAGTGGCGTAAGTGGTAGAACAACGACTGGAACAAGTTCTCGTTCAAGTATAGGAACATCCACAAGATCTTCAAGATCAACTACCTCATCAATCTCTACAAGTGGCCGTACTCGAATGTCACGTGAGAATACGAGTGGTGTGACAACCCGTTCGTCAAGCTCAACACCGATAATAAGAGGTAATAATTCATCTCGTTCTTATAATAATGGAGGTGCATCTCAGAGAAGTAACTCTTTGTATAGTCCGTCGAGAAGTAGTAGTAACCGAAGTTCTATTGGCTCTTCTTCTTTTGGGGGAAGTTCACGTTCTTCCGGTGGTAGTTTTGGAGGAGGTGGTGGCAGCCGTTCAAGTGGTGGTGGTCGCAGCCGATAAGAATTTTGGAGTGAGATATTGTTTATAAGGACACGAAGTGCGTGTCCTTGTCCTGTTTTAATATAGAATTGAAAAATATGAAAAAAGTTTTGGGGTTATTGGTGTCTGCTTGGATTTTAGGAGGAGGAACACTCTTTGCTCAAGGAGAAATGGATGCCTATCGATTTTCGCAATATGATTTGAATGGAACAGCGCGTTATCTTTCCATGGGAGGTGCTTTTGGCGCATTAGGAGGTGACATCTCTTCTATGACGACAAACCCTGCAGGATTGGCTATTTATCGCAGTTCAGAAGTCGTAACAAGCTTAAGTTTATCTTCGATTAAGACTAATTCTAATTGGGGTGGTACTGAAATGGATGATGATAAGACTAAATTTAATTTTGACAATATTGCTTATGTAGGTTATTTCCCAACAGGTAATGATGAAGGTTTGGTGGGATGGAATGTTGGTTTTGCCTATAACCGGGTAAAGAATTACAATCGTCAGTACCGTATGGGTAGAGGTGCCGGAGGAAATTCGATTTCAGACTATTTGGCAGGATATACAAATTTAAGTGTAGATCCTTCTTCGGGGATTGGATTGACCGGACGTGATTTGTGGTCTACGAATTCTTATAATCCTTATGCAAGTCAAGATTGGTTGCCGACTTTGGCTTATAATGCAGGACTGATTGATACAGATAATCAAAGTCAAGCAGGTTCGTTTTATTCACCTTTTGGTTATTGGGATGACCAACATAATTGGCAACCATTGGAGGTTCAAACGGCCGATTTGTCTGTTTTTGAAAAGGGAGCCATAGACCAGTATGATATTTCGTTGGCAGCCAATATTTCTAATACAGTGTTTGTGGGAGCAACATTGGCTATTACAGATATAAATTATAGTGCAAGTGCTATCTATGATGAGAACTTTGGTTATTTTAATAGTGAAGCAGAGGCTATAGGATTTAGTGATCATCTGTATTGGGATAATTATAATTCGGTAGATGGTACAGGTTATTCATTTAATTTGGGTGTAATTGCTCGTCCGGCAGATTTCTTGCGTTTGGGGATTGCTTATAACTCTTCGACGTGGTATAAAATGACTAATTACTATTCAGCAGAAGCCGGGGCTTTCATCTTTGACTATTATACGGATAAGCAAAATCCAATAGATCCTTCTAATCCGGATATGGATAGGGAAGCAACGACACCTACAGATTTTTATACTGATTATAAACTACGTACTCCGGATAAATGGATTTTCAGTGCTGCTGCGATTATAGGTCAAAGTGCCCTTGTTAGTGTAGATTATGAGTTGACTAATTATAAATCTATGCGTTTGCAGGATTGGCAAGGGTATAATCAAGATATTGACAACAGTATGATTAAAGAAGATTTTCGTACCGGTGGTTTGTTAAAGATTGGGGCTGAATATAAGGTGACACCTCAGTTTGCTGTTCGTGTGGGTGGCGCATGGCAAAATAGCCCGGTACAAGATCACATGAAATATAGTGAGAACAATGATATAACAGAGGTTTATCCGGCAGGAACCCGTACTGCATATTCAATTGACCATCATGTGAACTATTATACAGTAGGGTTAGGTTATCGTTTTACACCTAATTTTTATGTCGATATGGCTTGTGTTCACCGGATGCAGGAAGAAGAGGTGTATCCATTCCCCCATTTAATAAACAATGGAGAGGTGTTAGTGGAGTCTGTCCCCTCAACTTTAAAGACTAATACGACAAAAGTTGCACTTACGTTAGGTTATAAATTTTAAAGCTTTTATATAATCTAAAATATCCCTGTTTGTATCATTTTAGGTATGGACAGGGAGTTTTTTTGTGAAAAAATAAAGAAATGTTTGCTTAAATAAAAAACTTTTTGTTCTTTTGTTTTCGTGAATATATAAATTAATATCAAATACTTCAAAATTGTATCGCCTATAGCATAAACATTACTCAAGAAACTTTAAAAACATAGAGGTAATGGATACTTTGAAATTGAGAACCGATGAAGAGTTGGTCGCTCTATATGCAAAGGGTGATAATACTGCTTTCGATGTATTATTGAACCGATATAAAAGCAGTATATATTCTTACATATTTTTTATTGTACATAATAAGGATTTGGCAGAAGATATTTTTCAAGAAACTTTTGTCAAGGTAATCATGACTATTAAACAGGGACGTTATGTAGAAAACGGAAAGTTTAAGGCATGGATTACACGTATCGCCCATAATTTGATTATTGATAACTATCGTCAAGAAAGAAGTGAAAACACGATCTCTAATGATGAAGTGGAAGTTGATCTTTTTAACAATATAAAACTTTGTGATGGAACGATTGAAGATAATTTGGTTCGCCATCAAGTTTTATTAGATGTAAAAAAATTAGTAAAACATCTTCCGGAGAACCAGCGTGAAGTGTTGGAGATGCGCTATTATCAAGATTTGAGTTTTAAGGAAATTGCAGATATTACCGGTGTTAGTATCAATACGGCATTGGGACGTATGCGTTATGCAATCTTAAATATGCGTCGCATGGCTGAGGAAAATCAGATTGAATTATCTATCGTTTAATTTTTATATGTTTATACAATAAGTAGAGAGGCTATTCGTTTTGATAATGAAACAATAAACGAATAGCCTATGAAGAAAATTTCTACTCTTAGTATAAATAAAACAGACAATAGAACAAACGGTATCCATGTAGGTAAGAAATGTATGCCCAGTCGTAAGACCTTGGATTTCTTAACTCAATTTGCAAGGGCATATCATGTGGAATCTGCTTTGCGTACAGATTTAGGTGGATTTGTAATGAACTAAATGATGGATAAGGAGAGTTTATTATGAATCATAAAATAGCCCCTTCTTTATTAGCTGCGGACTTTTTGCATTTGCAGCGAGATATAGAGATGATTAACCAAAGTGAAGCAGATTGGTTGCACTTGGATATTATGGATGGAGTTTTTGTTCCTAATATCTCATTCGGATTCCCAATCTTAGATGCTTTAAAGTTAGTTTGTAAGAAACCGATGGATGTCCATTTGATGATTGTGGATCCTCAAAAGTTTATTCCAGAAGTTGCTGCAACCGGCGCTTACATGATGAACGTTCATTATGAAGCATGTACACACTTGCATCGAACGGTTGCTGCTATTAAGGAGACAGGAATGAAGGCTGCTGTAACCTTAAATCCTCATACTCCCGTTGGATTATTGGAGGATATCTTGCAAGATTTGGATATGGTATTGTTAATGTCTGTCAATCCGGGATATGGTGGACAGAAATTTATAGAACATTCTGTAGAGAAAACAGCCCGTTTAAAAGAGATGATTCTTTCCAAAGGGTTAAAGACGCTGATAGAAGTGGATGGAGGTGTTAATATGCAAACCGCAAAACAATTGCTTGATGTAGGGGCAGATGTATTGGTTGCTGGTAGTTTCGTATTTAATGCTCCAGATCCATTGAAGACGATAAAAGAATTGAAAGCATTATAAAATAAAGATAAGAAAGAGCTGGTGCTATTGGCATTAGCTCTTTTTTATCAAACTAAAACCTTTTTTATGATTAAAGAACTACAAATACGCCCTTTTGCTCGTCCTTTATTTATTTGGATAATAGGGATCCTTTTACAAGTGAACTTTTCTGTTATAAACGAATCATTGTTTGTGTTGTTGATTTTATGGGTATTTCTTCTTCTCTCAAAGGTGTTATGTGTACATACGGACAACAATGTGTTTGTTTATGATGTACGTTGGGTATGGGGAATTGCTTTTTTGTTTTTATTGTTTTGTGTTTCAGTTTTAAGAACCTTTTATGTCGAATCAGATCAATCTTCCTCTTTTATTAATGAAGAGTTGATTTTATTTGCAGAATATTTACAATTTATCTTACGGGAAAAAATTGATGTATTGAGTTTGTCTGAAGAGGAAAAAACGGTTTTAGCTACGTTAACTCTTGGTTATCGAGAGGGAATGGATTGGCAAGTACGGAATCAATTTTCAGTGGCAGGTGTTGCGCATTTACTTTCTGTCAGTGGTTTTCATGTGGCAATAGTTGGGCGATTTTTCTCTCTCTTGTTATTCTTTTTGCCACAGAATGAGTTCGGTAAGTGGTTAAAGTATGGATTAACGATTGTTTTTTTATGGCTGTTTGTCTTAATTTCCGGTATGGCTGCACCTGCTATTCGAGCAGCATTGATGATCAGTTTCTTTTTGACGGGAAGGGTCTTGGAGCGCATGGCTGAACGATACAATATCCTTTTTGTTTCAGCTTTTTGTATGTTAGTGTATAATCCGTTTTACTTGTTTGATGTGGGATTCCAGCTAACATATTTGGCAATGTTTTCTATTTTGTATTTTCAATCTCGAATACAGCGATTGATACGTGTGCGTAATCCTTTATTCCGGATACCTTGGAACTGGATAACTGTTTCCATATCAGCTCAACTTGGAACGGCTGCTTTGTGTTTGTATTATTTTGGGCAATTCTCTACTGTCTTTTTATTGTCAAACTTGCCTTTAACTTTATTTTCAACTTTATTGATTCCTATGGCATTGGTTTGGATGCTTTTACCAATGGAGGAGGGATGGATTTATGTTGGAATAAAAATGCTCGTTGAGTGGTTAACCTACCAGCTGTTTCATATCGTGGATATGTTTAGTCGAGTGGTGGGAGCGGCTCTGGTATTTCGGTTTGATTTTTTATGGATGTTGACTGCCTATGTTGTAGTAATATTTATTTGTCTATATGTGCATTTTAAACAGGTGAGCTATCTTTGGTGTTTATTGGTACTGGTGCTAATTCTAATAATCTATCGGTTGTTTGAAGAATATATTCTGTTTAGTATGTAAAAAAATACTACCTTTGTCTATATAATTATGTGTGATATGTTGACAAAAATTATTTTAGACGAGAAGATACAGAAAGTAAGGAAATATATAGAAAAAGGAGAACGAATAGTTATTGTTACTCATATATCTCCAGATGGAGATGCTTTAGGATCTTCTTTGGGATTATATCATTTTCTTTTGGCTTATGGAAAAGAGCAGGTGACGATTGTAGTACCTAATAAATTCCCACAATTTTATAACTGGATGCCGGGACGGAAAGAAATTGTAGTACATGAAAAGTATCCAGAGTTTGCCGAGCAACTTATTCAAGAGGCAGATGTGATTTTCTGTTTGGATTTTAATGAACCGAAGCGTATTGAAAAAATGGCTCCAGCTGTTTTAGCTGCAGCTGGTAGGAAGGTAATGGTGGATCATCATTTGTTCCCATCAGATTTTTGTCAACAGATCATCTCTATACCAGAGATGTCTTCTACTAGTGAATTGGTTTTTCGTTTGATTTGTCAATTGGGAATGTTTGACTTGATAAATAAGGATTGTGCGACTTGTATTTATACTGGAATGATGACAGATACAGGTTCTTTTACCTATAATTCTAATAAACCGGAAATCTATACTATAATCTGTGAGTTGATTAAGAAAGGTATTGACAAAGATTTGATTTATCGGAATGTGAATCAAGTGCATTCAGAAAGTCGTTTGCGTTTGATGGGGTATGTCCTTTATGAAAAGATGAAAGTTTATCCTGAAAAACAGGCCGCATTAATCACTCTAACAAAAGAAGAATTGGCTCGTTTCAACTATGTACCAGGTGATTCAGAAGGTTTTGTTAATTTACCATTAAGTATCGAAGGAGTATGTTTTAGTACATTTATTCGTGAAGATAGAGATTATATTAAGATTTCACTTCGATCAGTTGGAGAATTTCCTTGTAACCAATTTGCAAGCCACTATTTTAATGGAGGAGGTCATAAGAATGCATCAGGTGGTGAATTTTATGGCTCTTTAGAAGAGGCTGTAGCTGTTTTTGAGAGAGGTTTATATGAATTTAACCCAAATAAAACAGAAGAATTGAAATAAATATGTTTAAGATATGGCAGAGAATATATACATTTGTCATTCATTTACAATAAATAGGTAACAGATGAAGAAAGGTTTTTATTTCTTGATGATTATGGCTGCCATTTTAATGGTAGTGTCGTGTGGAAAGACTGCTTCTTATACAGATATGTTGAAAGCGGAAGAGAGAGCTATTGAGAAGTTGCGTGTTGATAGCGGTTTGGTCTTTTTAGATGAATGGCCGGCAGATAGTATCTTTAAAGATAATGAGTTTGTCAAATTAGAAAATGGAGTTTATTTGAATATTATAGACCGGGGGAATAGTGAACGGGCTGTTTTGGGAAAGACAGAAATACAAACACGTTTTATTGCCCGGTTATTTATGGAAGAAAGTGATTTGGGTACAGGCGTTTTTGATTTGTTAGGCCCTCATTCAGCCGGGACACATCCTATTGAATTTAGATATGGTTATTATACAGAAGGACTGTATAACTATGTATACAATGTTTTCATCAGTCCGGGGTTAGCTTCCGGTTTACCTTTTGTAGGTGATACCTCGTTTGTAAAACTCATAGTCCCATTTAAGCAGATGGGAACATTAGGGGATTTCCAGACATACGGTACTCCTGTTTATTTTGAAAAAGTAAGATACATCTTTAAAAAATAAGTCGTACATGACACTAATTAAATCTATTTCCGGTATCCGTGGTACAATAGGTGGAAACCCTGAAGATGGGTTAAATCCGTTAGCTATTGTAAAGTTTGTGGCTGCTTATGCTACATTCATTAGAAAAAACACGAAAGTAACAACAAACAAAATTGTAGTAGGACGTGATGCTCGTATCTCAGGTCCGATGGTCAAACCGGTCGTTCTTGGAACATTGACAGGAATGGGTTTTGATGTTGTAGATATTGATTTCGCTACAACTCCGACAACAGAGTTGGCAGTTGTTTGGGAAGGTGCTTGTGGTGGTATTATCCTTACAGCAAGCCATAATCCGAAACAATGGAATGCACTGAAACTTCTAAATGAACGTGGCGAGTTTTTGAATGCAGCAGATGGTGCGGAAGTTCTTAAAATAGCATCAGAAGAAAGTTTTGTTTTTGCTGATGTGGATCATTTGGGTAAGGTGATAGTGAATGACACTTGTAACCAGAAACATATAGAAAGTGTTCTTCAATTGGATTTGGTAGACGTGGAAGCTATTAAGGCTGCTAATTTCCGTGTCGCTATTGATTGTGTCAACTCAGTAGGAGGTATTGTTGTTCCTGAATTGCTTTCAGCTTTAGGAGTTAAAGAAATATTCAAGTTACATTGTGCTCCTCATGGAAACTTTGCGCACAATCCGGAACCGATTCCTGAAAACTTGACAGAGATTTCAGATTTGATGAAACAGGCAAAGGCTGATGTGGGCTTTGTTGTGGATCCGGACGTAGACCGTTTGGCTATTATCTGTGAAGATGGAGAAATGTTTGGTGAAGAATATACATTGGTGGCTGTAAGTGACTATGTATTGAGCCATACCCCGGGTAACACTGTTAGTAACTTGAGTTCAAGCCGTGCTTTGCGTGATGTGACTCGTAGTCATGGTTGTGAATATAACGCTGCAGCAGTTGGTGAAGTGAACGTAGTGACTAAGATGAAAGATACCAATGCAATTATCGGTGGTGAAGGTAATGGTGGTGTGATCTATCCGGCAAGCCATTACGGTCGTGATGCTTTGGTTGGTATTGCTTTATTCTTGACTCACTTGGCTAAGAAACAGATGAAGACAAGTGAATTGCGTGCTTCTTATCCTCCTTATTTCATTTCAAAGAAGAAAGTAGAATTGACTCCGGATATTGATGTGGATGCAATCTTTGTAAAGGTGAAAGAAAAATTTGCCCAATATGATATTACAGATATTGATGGTGTAAAGATTGATTTCCCTGAAAAATGGGTACATCTTCGTAAGAGTAACACAGAACCAATCATTCGTATCTATTCAGAAGCTCATACAATGGAAGAAGCAGAAGAGATTGGAGAAGAATTGATTCAGATTATACGTGAGATGTGTGAATAAGAAATAATTGTTTGAATCTATATATAAAGAGGTTATGCCATTGTTTTGGCATAACCTTTTTTGTTTTTGTAGATAAATGTTCATTATATTTGTTGAACTAAAATGAATGTACTATTATGAAATGTATAACTTGTTTTCTAATACCTTTATTATTATTTGTTGTTGAGTGTAATCTTATCGGACAGGAGATGATTTCTGTAGGGACTAAGAAGATTCGATTAACAGAAAAAGCGAAACATATTTTAAAAGGGAAACAGATTCTTTTTATAGAAAGGGAACAATATGCACCGGATCATCATAATACGGCAACTTTGTTTCAATGTGGGGAAATCAATGAAGCTAATTTTGCTCCGGGAGGAGCTATGCGCATTTATGATGTTGATAGTGGAAATATTCGTACATTGATTGAAACTGAGACGGGAGTTGTTCGTGATCCGGAATTGTCATTTGATGGAAAGAAGATTCTCTTTTCGATGCGTAAGAATCCTCAGGATTTCTATCATCTTTATGAAATAAATGTAGATGGTAGTGGCTTGAGGCAATTGACTTTTGCTTCGGGTGTTTCAGATATTGATCCTATCTATTTGCCGGATGGAGATATCATATTTACTTCGACTCGTCAACCTAAGTACTGTATGTGTAATCGCCATATTATGGGGAATCTGTTTCGTATGGAAGCTGATGGAGCTAATATTACTCAGATAGGTGTCAGTACTTTGTTTGAAGGACATTCTTCTTTATTACATGATGGACGTGTTTTATATACACGCTGGGAATATGTGGATCGTAATTTCGGAGACGCTCAAGGTTTGTGGGTTGTAAATCCGGATGGAACCAAGCATGCTATTTATTATGGTAATAATACAGCTTCTCCGGGTGCTGTATTGGATGGTCGACAGATACCGAAAACGGATTGGGTTATTTGTGTGTTTAGCTCATGTCATGAGCGACCATGGGGAGCTTTGGCTATTATTGATCGTAAAAAGAGAGTAGATAATGCGGATGCTTTAGTCGATATTTGGCCGAAAGAGATGGCGAAATATGTTGGTAATGGAGATTTGGATACATTTAAAAGCAGTGAATATTTTTATGAAGATCCCTATCCAATAGATGAAAATAACTATTTAGTTTCTCGTACGATTTGGATCAAACGTGTGAAAGGGAAATTATTTGATGCAAAATCGGGTATCTATTTGATTGGACGTGATGGAACAGAGGAAATTTTGCTTGAGGGGCAAGAGAGTCTGTTTGATCCGATGATTATAGCGGCTCGTCCTAAACCAAATGTGATACCGACGATGCGTAATTTTACAGATAAAGAGGGACAGTTTTATGTCGAAAATGTGTATGAAGGAACTCATATGGAAGGAGTAAAACCCGGTAGTGTTAAATACCTACGGGTTGTAGAGTCTCCGGAAAAGCGGACATGGACAGAACGAGGTTGGTTTGGTGAAGGCGAACAGGCTCCGGGTATGAATTGGCATAGTTTTGAAAATAAACAAATATTAGGAGAGGTCGAAGTGGAAGAGGATGGTTCTGCCAGTTTCTATGTCCCGGCCGGTAAACATGTGTACTTCCAACTGTTGGATAAAGATAAAAAGATGATTCAATCCATGCGAAGTGGAGTCTCTTTGATGCCAGGTGAGATTAATGGATGTATCGGATGTCATGAAGACCGGTTAAATGCTGTGCCGGTACGAGGTAAACGGTCGCAGGCTTTGAGTCAGAAACCAAAACAACTGATACCTTGGATGGGAAAAGAACCACATAAATTTTCGTTTGTGGAAGAGGTACAACCGATATTAGATAAGTATTGTTTGAAGTGTCATGACTTTGACCGGAAGAATAGAGAAAAATTGGTGTTGGCCGGAGATAAGAATCCATTCTTTAATGCCGCTTATGTAAATCTATATGTGTCCGGCGCAGTACGTCTGATAGGAGGAGGTCCGGCTTCTATTCAACAAGCCTATAGTTGGGGAAGCCATGTTAGTAAATTAAGTCAGGTAATAGAGAATAAACACCAAGGAGTTCAACTTTCTTTTAAAGAAAAAGAGGTTCTTTATACATGGATGGATTTGAATGGCGTTTACTATCCGATTTATGAATCATCATTTGGAAGTCATTGGGCTGGTCGTTGTCCGTTGACAGATGAAGAGGTTGAACTACTTTGTCAACTTACCGGAATGGATTTCAATGCGTTAAATAGTTGGAAACGAAAGTTACAGGCTCAAATCTCTTTTGACCGACCAAAAGAAAGTCCTTGTTTAGACGCAATACGTCATGATCAAGTAAAAATGAAACAGGCACTTGCCATTTTGGAGCAAGGAAAGAAACGTTTGAAAGAGACACCGCGAGGTGATATTGAGAATAAAATCTCTTTATCAGAGAAAGATAAAAAACAACTTCAAAAATATGTCGATCGTCTGAAGGAAGAGGAAAAGAACAGGCAAAGCATCGTGAAAGGTACAAAGTATTATGATCTTCGATAACAGATTAATCTCAAAAAGCCTGTCGGTATTATCGGCAGGCTCTTTTTATGTATCTTATTTTATAATTTTTCCATCTTGGAATATTACATCATATTCAACTTCATCGTTTCGATTGTATCGAATCCAACTTCCCATATCTAATTACATGAATAAACGTTTATACTCTTGTTCAAAGTTGGGGGTAAAGAGCCCTTTTCCGAGATTCTCCTGGATTTCTGCTTGAGACCAAAAGCGACCTCCATCCAATTCGGTAGGATCTGGAGTTATTTCTCCTATATACGTTGTGCGAAAAGTATTGACCAATTCTTTCTCAATGGAAGACTCGAATACATATCGGGTAATGAATTCAGGAGTGAAATCGGTAATCCCTAATTCTTCTCGAACTTCACGACGGAGTGCCTCTTCGGTTGTCTCACCATAATCGACATGTCCGCCGACAGCCGTATCCCATTTACCCGGTTGGATATCCTTTGTCATTGGACGTTTTTGCAGATATAGGTCACCAGCTTCATTGAAGATATGCAGATGTACCACCGGATGTAATTGTTTGGAACCGTTATGACACTCTTTTCTTGTTGCTTTTCCTATTGTTTCTCCCTCCTCATTTACTAAAGGAAACCATTCTTCTCTCATTGTCTCTCTATTTTTTGATCTCTTTGAATTTCTTAATCAACTCTTCATCGGTCAACCCTTCACCGTATGTCGCATAGTCCATGCGGAATGTACAGCCGTTTTTATATTCTGAACAACCGTATGCTGTTTTTCCTCTTAAGAACGTCCCTTTTTGGCAAATCGGGCAGACCGGTTGCTTCTTGGCACGTGGTTTGCGAGGCTTCTTCTCTTTAGGCTCTTTTTCTGCTTTAGGCTTTTCTGTTGGAGCCTGTTCGATGGTGATGGTTCGGCCGGTTTGGTCTGACAGTACGTTAATGACTACCTGATTGACCATCTGTTTCAACTCTTCCAAAAAAGTTCGAGCTTCATAGGTACCTCGTTCGATTTGTCTCAGTTTCTTTTCCCACAATCCGGTCAGCTCGGCACTTTTTAAAAGCTCCTCTTGAATCGTTCCAATCAGCTCTTTGCCGGTTGCGGTAGGGTATAGGTTCTTGCGTTCCTTTCGGATATAATTCCGTTTGAACAATGTCTCGATGATGGCCGCACGAGTAGAAGGACGTCCGATTCCGTTTTCTTTCAGCGCATCACGAAGCTCGTCATTATCGACCAATTTGCCGGCAGTCTCCATGGCTCTCAGAAGCGTTGCCTCCGTGTAAGGCTTAGGTGGCTGTGTCCATTTTTCTCCTAATGTCGGTTTGTGCGGACCACTTTCCCCTTTGACGAACTCCGGCAATACACCCTCTTCTTCGTTCGGTTCTGCTTCAGGATCTTTCTGCTCGGCACCAAAGACAATCCGCCATCCCGGTTTCAAAATCTGTTTGCCTGTTACCTTAAATTCTACTTTCCCTACTTTTCCCAAGACTGTCGTGGTAGAGATTTCGCAATCCGGATAAAAGACAGCGATAAAACGGCGGGTGACCAAATCATACACTTTCCGTTCGTTTTCTGTCAGGTTACGAGCCGGTACACCGGTCGGGATGATCGCATGGTGATCGGTTACTTTGGAATTGTCGAACACCCGCTTGTCTTTGCGGATCTTGTTGTTTAACAACGGTGTTACCAACTCCATATAATCCACCAACCCTTTCAGCGTGTTAGGTACTTTCGGATAGATGTCCTCGCTCAAGAAGGTGGTATCCACACGTGGATAGGTCGTTACCTTCTTTTCATATAAAGATTGGATAAGTTTCAAGGTATCATCTGCCGTAAAAGCAAATTTTTTGTTGCATTCCACCTGCAAGGAGGTCAAGTCGAAAAGTCGGGGAGCATACTCTTTCCCCTTTTTCTCTGTGACGTTGGTAACAGTGAAATCCTCCTGTTGGACAATCTCCAGAAAGGCTTCTCCTTCTTCCTTATTAGTAAATTTACCTTTTGTAGCAGAGAAAGTCACATTCCGATAGACCGTTTTCAGTTCCCAGTAGGGTTCCGGTTGGAAATGGTCGATTTCAGCCTGTCGGTTCACAATCAAAGCGAGGGTAGGAGTCTGTACACGTCCGATGGAAAGCACCTGCTTGTTTTGACCGTAGCGTAGCGTGTAGAGACGGGTGGCATTCATGCCTAAAAGCCAATCTCCGATGGCACGTGAAAGCCCCGCTTCATATAGTTTGGTAAATTCCGTTTGTTCTTTGAGCTGTTGGAATCCCTCTCGAATAGCCTCCTCCGTCAGAGAGGAGATCCATAGGCGGTACACCGGACATTTACAGCCCGCTTTTTGCATGACCCAACGTTGAATCAGCTCTCCCTCTTGTCCGGCATCCCCACAGTTGATGACCATTTCGGCCTGTTGCATCAGTCCTTCGATGATTTTAAACTGCTGCTCATAGGTCGGGTTACTAATCAGCTTGATACCAAAACGTGGAGGAATCATCGGTAAAGAGGAGAGACTCCATCTTTTCCAACTTTCGGCATAATCATGCGGTTCCTTGAGTGTACAGAGATGACCGAAGGTCCAAGTTACCTGGTATCCATTACCTTCTATATATCCGTTCATCTTTTTAGTCGCTCCCAATACCTCTGCAATTTCACGTGCGACACTGGGTTTTTCGGCTATACATACTTTCATCTCTTCAACTCTTTTTGATATACCGGCGCAAAAGTACGTTTTCTGAATGAGTTTTTGAAAACATTTCAGAAAGGAATTCAGGATTAAGTTCAAATTACATCGGATGTAATCGAAAATAAGTCCGAGGAAAGTAGAAGTTTCATCGGATGAAAAAAAGTTTCTTCCCATGAAACCAAATGTTTCAGGCGAGAAACTCCGAGTTTCATAGGCAGAAACTTTCAGACCAACCAGCAATCATCGAAAAAGACATCCAAAAGATTTGAGAGAAAGATCGTTATATTTGTTTGTTTTTAAAGAACAAATTGTATATTTGTTTAATACTCCTAAATAAGAATTGATTATGAAAAGACTTATTTGTTTTATTGGTGTTTTATTTTGTTTGGATACATTCAGCCTGTTCGCTGAATCGGTAAGTAGAGAGGAGGTTCATCGTCAGGCGGTAATGGCTTGTATGCGTGTAGCGGAAGAGGATTTTTCTATCAAGTCCTACACCATTACCCCGATGTTGGAAGAGGGAGATACCTGTTACTATGTAGTACAATTTGAACCTGAAGGTTGGGCATTGATATCGGCAGATGATCGGGTGCAACCACTAATCGGTTATTCAGATAAAGGTCTGTTTCAAAAGGAAGAAGCTCCGGAAGCTGCTCTTTTTTTGTTAGAAAAGAGAGCCAAAGAGATTCAAGTGATAAAATCATTAAAAGGTTTAAAACGGGATTTAAATTGGGAGGCTCATTCTTTACGCTCGGATAATAAAGAGAATATAATAAAACCATTGATTAAAGTGAATTGGAATCAAACTGGGGTTTATGCCAAATATTGTCCGATAGATAAAAAAGGGAAAAGAAGCTTGGTCGGTTGTGTAGCAGTCGCGATGGCACAAATGATGAGTGTTTATCAATACCCCAAAGCTCCTAAAGGAAATGGCGTTTATTGGAAACCGAATGAATCGCAATCAACTTATATCACATTAAAGAATGAGAAACCTTATGATTGGGAAAAAATCATGTCTGGAGCAGATAATAAAGACGAGGTAGCACGATTACTTTATCATTGTGGAGTAGCCGTTCGGATGAAGTATGGAGCAGATGCTTCGACTGCATATATGGAAGATATAAGAGAGGGGCTTATCAGTAAGTTTTCTTATAGGCATGATTCGTTAAAACATTATGTAAAACTATACGATGAAATAACAGGTGAAAATTCGTTTACTCGACATGCTTATTCAGATGAGAGATGGAGTAATCTAATTTTAAATGAATTAAAACAGGGACGTCCAATTATTTATAGTTTGGGACTTCTTTCTCATGCAGCAAATGTAGATGGTTTTGATGGAGTAAATGCTTTTCATTTGAATTATGGTTGGGGAGGAGAATCAAATGGTTACTATACATTAGATAAAATGAGAAAGGGGGAAGATTATTGGGATAGTAAATGGCAGAGTTTTATAGATGAAGAATATTATATAAGTATGGTTACTGGTTGCATTCCGGTTGGGCAATCTTCCACCGATATTGAATCGGTAGCCCAATCATTGGAAACTCCGCTTCAAGTGGTGGGTTCTCTACTTCGTTTGAAATCCCCGGAAAAGGGTATCTGTCGGGTGTATGATTTATCTGGAGCATTGCTTCAAACGGCTTCGGTAGTGGCAGGCGATAATGAAATCCCACTAAAAACTAAAGGACTTTGTATCCTCTCTGTCGATTGCAACGGCAAAGTCGCTTCCCACAAAATCCATGTGAAGGAGTAAAGATTGTATGGAGCAATAGAACTTTTTTGCTAAAAGTTCTGTTAAACAAAAAAAGTATGCTAAATTTGCGACCTAATTGATTTTAGGAATTTATAGTAAGCAATTTATATGATAAAAATTACATTTCCGGATGGTTCCGTAAGAGAATTTGCTAAAGGTACAACTGCTATGCAGATTGCTGAAAGCATTAGTTCTCGTTTGGCTCAGGAAGTTTTGGCAGCGAGTGTAAATGGCGAAGTGTGGGATTTGGCTCGCCCTATCAATGATGATGCGGCTGTCAAACTTTTCAAGTGGGATGATGAAGAAGGAAAGCATGCTTTCTGGCATTCAAGCGCACACTTGATGGCTGAAGCGTTGCAGGAACTATATCCAGGTATTAAGTTCGGTATCGGACCGGCTATCGAAAACGGGTTCTATTATGATGTAGATCCGGGTGAAGTAGTTATTAAAGAGGCTGATTTTGCTGCCATCGAAAAGAAGATGCAGGAGTTGGTCGCAAAGAAAGAGGAGATCAAACGTCAAGATATTTCGAAAGCGGATGCTTTGAAGATGTTTGGCGAAAGAGGGGAAGAGTATAAAGTGGAACTTATCAGTGAATTGGAAGATGGTAAGATTACAACTTATACACAGGGTGCATTTACTGATTTGTGCCGTGGCCCGCACTTGCCTAATACATCTTATATAAAGGCTATCAAGATTACCAGTGCTGCCGGTGCTTATTGGCGTGGTGATGAAAACCGCAAACAGTTGGTTCGTTTATATGGTATCACCTTCCCGAAGAAAAAGATGTTGGATGAATATCTGACATTGATGGAAGAGGCTAAGAAACGTGACCACCGTAAGATTGGTAAGGAATTGGAATTGTTTACCTTCTCTACTGCGGTAGGTGCAGGTTTGCCTTTGTGGTTGCCTCGTGGTACACAGTTACGTTTGAAATTGGAAGATTTCTTGAAACGTATCCAAAAGAAATATGGTTATCAGCAGGTGATGACTCCGCATATCGGTGGAAAGCAGTTATATGTGACATCCGGCCACTATGCTAAATATGGTAAGGATTCATTCCAGCCGATTCATACTCCACAAGAAGGGGAAGAGTTCTTGTTGAAACCGATGAACTGTCCTCACCATTGTGAGATATTCAAGACTTTCCCTCGTTCATATAAAGATCTGCCTTTGCGTTTTGCAGAGTTTGGTACGGTGTATCGTTATGAACAGAGTGGTGAGTTACATGGTTTGACTCGTGTACGTGGTTTTACCCAGGATGATGCTCACTTGTTCTGCCGTCCGGATCAGTTGAAAGATGAGTTCTTGAAGGTAATGGATATCATCTTTATCATCTTCAAAGCATTGAACTTTGAAAACTTTGAAGCACAGATCTCTTTGCGCGACAAGGTGAACAGAGATAAGTATATCGGAACAGATGAAAATTGGGAAAAGGCAGAAACTGCGATCATCGAAGCTTGCCAAGAAAAAGGTTTGAAGGCGAAGGTGGAATATGGCGAAGCCGCATTCTATGGCCCTAAGTTGGACTTCATGGTGAAAGATGCTATCGGTCGTCGTTGGCAGTTGGGTACTATCCAGGTAGACTATAACTTGCCGGAACGCTTTGAATTGGAATATACCGGTGAAGATAACAAGAAACATCGTCCGGTTATGATTCACCGTGCACCGTTCGGTTCAATGGAACGTTTTGTGGCAGTGTTGATTGAACATACCGGAGGTAAATTCCCATTATGGTTAACTCCGGATCAGGTTTCTATTTTGCCGATCAGTGAGAAGTTCAATGAATATGCTTATGAAGTGAAACGTCAGCTTGAAGATGAAGGATTAAGCGTATTGGTTGATGACCGAAATGAGAAGATTGGACGTAAAATTCGCGATACAGAATTGAAACGTGTGCCTTATATGCTCATTGTCGGAGAAAAAGAAGCAGAAAATAATGAAGTTTCTGTAAGAAAACAGGGCGAAGGTGATAAAGGTTCAATGAAAATTACTACCTTTGCAGCGCTTTTGAACAGTGAAATAGAGGAACAGATGAATCACTGGAAAAAAGATAATAATTAAATAACTAATAACGAGGAGAATAAATCATTTTTGAATGAAGAATGACAGTCTGAAAGAACAGTACAGAATTAACGATCGTATTCGCGTCCGTGAAGTTCGATTAGTAGGTGATAACGTAGAACAAGGAGTTTATCCTACATCTCAGGCATTAAAAATTGCTGAAGAGCAGGGTCTTGATCTGGTAGAAATATCACCGAATGCTGCCCCTCCCGTTTGTAGAGTGATTGATTATCAGAAATTCCTCTATCAACAAAAGAAAAGACAGAAAGAGCAAAAAGCTAAATCTGTCAAGGTCGTTGTGAAAGAAATTCGTTTCGGACCGCAGACAGATGACCATGATTACAACTTTAAGTTGAAACATGCAAAAGGTTTCCTTGAAGAGGGATCAAAGGTGAAAGCTTATGTGTTCTTTAAAGGACGTTCTATTCTTTTCAAAGAACAAGGTGAAGTATTGTTGTTACGCTTCGCTAATGATTTGGAAGATTATGGAAAAGTCGAACAGTTGCCGGTATTGGAAGGTAAACGTATGATTATTATGTTATCTCCAAAGAAAGGAGGTTCGTCGTCCGCTTCAAAATCTGCAGCTCCGAAGAAGCCGGCGACTCCTTCTCAGCCAAAAGATGAAGAATAAAATAATGTATAGACAGCCCATAAAGGGTATAACGTTTAATAATTAAAATTTATTGGAAAATGCCTAAGATGAAGACTAATTCCGGTGCCAAAAAAAGATTCGCTCTTACCGGAACAGGTAAAATCAAAAGAAAACACGCTTTTAAGAGTCACATTCTTACAAAGAAGACTACAAAGCAGAAGAGAAATCTTACTCACACAGGTTTAGTAGACCGTGTTGATGTTAGCAACGTTAAGCAGTTGCTTGGTTTGAAGTAATCTTTTAATATTAAAGCGAGTTTTACAAGATTTTTATTAACCGAATGTATTAGCAAATTAAGATCATCCAAGAGTGATGACGCTAACATTCAAAACAGATTAGAATTATGCCTAGATCAGTAAATCATGTTGCTTCAAGAGCAAAAAGAAAACGGATTTTAAAACTTACCCGTGGTTATTATGGTGCACGTAAGAACGTTTGGACCGTAGCAAAAAATACCTGGGAAAAAGGTTTGACTTATGCATTCCGTGACCGTCGTAACAAAAAACGTAACTTCCGTGCATTGTGGATTCAGCGTATCAATGCTGCTGCACGTTTGGAAGGTATGTCTTATTCTCGCCTAATGGGTGCTTTGCATGCTGCAGGTATTGAAATCAACCGTAAGGTTCTTGCAGATTTGGCTGTGAATCATCCGGAAGCTTTCAAAGCAATCGTTGCAAAGGTTAAGTAAACAATTACTATATAGTAATAAAAAAAAAGAGCCCTGTAAATGGGCTCTTTTTTTTGCCATAATATTTGGTTGTTTCATTCTTATATAGTATCTTTGTGATAAAGAAAAATGAGTTAGCCGCACATGTTCGATTGGGAAACTCATCAAATTTTTTTAATTCCGAGACATAGCTCTTGTCGTCAATGGCGGGCCGCACCCTTCGGGGCATGCTTCGCACGGCGGATTACAAAGATGGCAAAGCACTCAAATCCTGTCATACGGAGTTTGTTCATATCTACGGTGCGGCTTTCTTTAAAATATAGTAGGCTCTCTTCATATCGAAGAGAGCTTTTTTATTTTTATTCAGTTGTTATTTGGATTGAACTTAAGTAAAGAGGGCATTGTTTTACTATGTATAGGTTTAACATAAATGAAATGCCAAATGAGACAACAATTGATTTCTTTTCTTTTTTTTAGTGTAGGTGTGTTAGGGTATGCACAACGGCAGCCTGTAGAATATGTCAATCCTTTTATTGGTACAAGTAATTACGGCACAACAAATCCGGGGGCTGTCTGTCCTCAAGGGATGATGAGTGTTACCCCCTTTAATGTGATGGGGTCGGATAGTAATAAATTTGATAAAGATAAACAGTGGTGGTCTGCTCCGTATTCAGCGGATAACCGTTTTTTTACTGGATATGCCCATGTGAATTTGAGTGGTGTCGGTTGTCCGGATTTAGGTAGTCTTTTATTGATGCCTACTGTTGGTGATTTGAATGTGGATTATCACGAATATGGAAGTGGTTATAAGGATGAGGTTGCCTATCCTGGATATTATAGTAATTATTTGACAAAGTATGGGATTAAAACAGAAGTGACAGCTTCCATGCGTACGGGGTTATCCCGTTTTATTTTTCCTAAAGGTCAAGGGAATGTTTTGTTGAATTTAGGAGAGGGGTTGACAAATGAATCGGGTGCAACTGTCCGGATAGTTAATGATACAGAGATTGAAGGAACAAAGCTATTAGGAACTTTCTGCTATAATCCCCAGGCTGTTTTTCCTGTTTATTTTGTAATGAAAGTGAATAAGAAACCTAAACAAATTGGCTATTGGAAAAGACAACGTGAAGTGGTTGGACCGGAAAAAATTTGGAATCTTGATGCCGGTAGGTATAAGTTATATACACAGTATAGGCGGGAAATGAGTGGAGATGATATAGGTGTATGGTTGACGTATGATACGAAAGAGAGTGATACGGTGGAAGTGAAGATGGGAGTCTCTTTTGTGAGTATGGCAAATGCTCGGTTGAATATGGAAACGGAACAGCCTGATTTTCATTTTGAAGAAGTTTCAGCTTTGGCAAGTCAAATGTGGAATGATGATTTGTCTCGTATATGGGTTGAAGGAGGAACGGATGACGATAAAGTCGTCTTTTATACGGCATTGTATCATTTGTTGATTCATCCTAATATTATCCAAGATGTCAACGGGGAATATCCTATGATGGAAAGTTTGGATGTTGGGCATACGGACAGTAATCGTTATACTGTCTTTTCTCTTTGGGATACGTATCGGAATGTAGGACCTTTAATGACATTGTTGTATCCCGAAAAGCAATTGGATGTGATCCGTACAATGATTGCTATGTATGAAGAAAATGGGTGGTTGCCGAAGTGGGAATTGTATGGACGAGAAACTTTGACTATGGGTGGAGATCCGGCCGTCCCTTATATTGTAGATGCCTATTTGCGTGGTTTACGTGGTTTTAATATAGGTAAAGCTTATAATGCTATGCGAAAAAGTGCTACTGCTCCGAGTAGTTCTAATCTCCTTCGGCCAGATAATGATGATTATATGGATAGGGGGTATATCCCTTTGCGAGCACAATATGACAATTCGGTCTCAGATGCTTTGGAATATTATATTGCTGATTGGAATTTGTCTTTGTTGGCTGAGGTTTTAGGTAAAAAAGAGGATGCCAAGCTGTTTTGTGAAAGAGCCATGGGATATAAGCACTATTATAGTAAGGCGTATGGGGTACTTCGTCCGATCCTGCCGGATAGTTCGTTTTATGCCCCTTTTGATCCGAAACAGGGAGAAAATTTTGAACCAAGTCCAGGGTTTCATGAAGGTAATGCTTGGAATTATACCTTTTATGTCCCTCATGATATAAAAGGATTGGCAAAGTTAATGGGAGGAGATAAGAATTTTATCAAACAGTTACAAATGGTTTTTGACAAGGGCTATTTTGATATGGCAAATGAACCGGATATAGCGTATCCCTATTTATTTAGTTATTTCAAAGGGGAGGCATGGCGTACACAGAAAATAGTGCATGCTTTATTAAATAAGTATTATCGTAATGCACCGGGAGGTCTTCCAGGAAATGATGATGCCGGAACAATGTCTGCATGGGCTGTCTTTTCAATGATGGGCTTCTATCCGGCATGTCCGGGGGATTTGAATTATGTTTTGACATCTCCCTCTTTTGACAAAGTTACGTTGAGATTAAATACGCAGTTTTATCCTAATGGGAATATTGTGATAGAGACTGTCAAACAAGATTCTAACGCTATTTATATAAAAGATATTTATGTGCATGGTAAACGGATAAACAGATATACACTTTCGCAACATGATTTAGTTAATGCAGAACGAATTCGTTTTCTTTTGGTGAACTAAACTTATTCTTGATTGTTTTTAAAATGTGAATCAAAGGATTATTTAATAATCTGTTTATTATTAATATTTTAACTTGTGTAATTATGGATTCAGGAAGTAGTAAATTATGGGTAGGATTAGGTGTAGGAACCATTTTAGGTGCTGTTGTTTATCATTGTACTTGTTCTGCTAAGCTACGAGAAATGATGTGCCATGCTTTCCATAAAATGCGGCATGGAGCAGAAAGGTGGGCGGATAAAGTGGCAGAAGATACATGTCATGTCGCAGAAAAAGTAGAAGAGGTAAAGGATAAAGTTCATTCTTTTGCCGATAATATGAAGAAGTGATTTTTTATTCTGGTTAACAAAGAAAAAGGAGAACATAGAATACAGTTATTTAGATGTTCTCCTTTTTATATGGCATAAGTAGAATAATTCAATATTTTTTGTAAGTTTGCGGTCACGAAAAAATATAATAACAAATATACTATGTATAGAACAAAAACTTGTGGTGAGCTACGTCTTGCAGATAAAGGTTTAGAAGTTACATTAGCCGGTTGGGTGCAGAAAACCCGTAAAATGGGCGGTATGACTTTTGTTGATATACGTGACCGTTATGGTGTTACGCAATTAGTCTTTAATCAAGAGGTAGATGCCGAACTTTGTGATAAGTCAAATAAGTTGGGACGTGAATATGTCATTCAGGTGACTGGAACTGTATGTGAACGTTCTAATAAAAACCTGCATTTACCAACTGGTGAAATAGAAGTGATAGTATCGGAACTGACTATCTTGAATGCGGCAGTTACTCCTCCTTTTACGATTGAAGATGATACTGATGGTGGTGATGATTTGCGTATGAAATACCGTTATTTGGATTTACGTCGTAATGCTGTTCGTAAGAATTTGGAATTACGTCATCGCATGGCTTTTGAGGTTCGTAATTATTTGGATAAACAGGGTTTCTTGGAAGTGGAAACACCTATTTTGGTTAATTCTACTCCAGAGGGTGCACGTGACTTTGTTGTTCCTTCACGAATGAACCCGGGACAATTTTATGCTTTACCTCAATCTCCGCAAACTTTGAAGCAGTTGCTGATGGTTTCTGGTTTTGATCGATATTTCCAAATTGTAAAGTGTTTCCGTGATGAGGATTTGCGTGCAGACCGTCAGCCTGAATTTACTCAAATCGATTGTGAGATGAGTTTTGTTGAACAGGAGGATGTATTGAATATCTTTGAAGGAATGGCTAAATATTTGTTTAAGACCATTAAAGGTATTGAGATAAATGAACCGTTCCCACGTATGTCTTGGCATGATGCGATGAAGTACTATGGTAGTGATAAGCCGGATTTGCGTTTTGACATGAAGTTTGTAGAATTGATGGATGTCATGAAGGGGCATGGTTTTCCTGTTTTCGACAATGCTGCTTATATTGGAGGTATTTGTGCAGAAGGTGCTGCTACTTATACTCGTAAACAATTGGATGCTTTGACAGACTTCGTAAAACGTCCGCAGATTGGAGCAAAAGGTATGGTCTATGCTCGTGTGGAAGCTAATGGCAATGTTAAATCAAGTGTGGATAAATTTTATACGCAAGAAGTTTTGCAACAGATGAAAGATGCCTTTGGTGCAAAACCGGGTGATTTGATTTTGATTCTATCTGGAGATGACGCTATGAAGACTCGCAAACAACTTTGTGAATTGCGTTTGGAAGTAGCAGGACAATTAGGCTTACGTGATAAAAATAAGTTTGCATGTTTATGGGTTGTAGATTTCCCATTGTTTGAATGGAGTGAAGAAGATCAACGTTTCTATGCTATGCATCATCCGTTTACCTCTCCGAAGCCGGAAGATATTCCGTTGTTAGATAGTGATACTGGTGCAGTTCGTGCCAATGCCTATGATATGGTTATCAATGGTGTTGAAGTGGGTGGTGGTTCTATCCGTATCCATGATAGTCAATTACAGAATAAGATGTTTAAATTGTTAGGTTTTACGGATGAAATGGCACAAGAACGATTTGGTTTCTTGATGAATGCTTTTAAATATGGTGCTCCTCCTCATGGTGGTTTAGCTTATGGATTGGATCGTTGGGTTTCATTATTTGCCGGTTTGGATTCTATTCGTGATTGTATTGCATTCCCGAAAAATAATTCAGGACGTGATGTGATGTTAGATGCTCCCGGAGTATTGGATGATTCTCAGTTGGATGAATTGTGTTTAAAAATTGATATAAAAGAATAAGTATTTCAGGAGATAATATGCCTAAGAGTAATGGCATATTATCTCTTTTTTTATAGAGAGGATTATGTTAAGAGTAAAGGATATTCTTAAGGAGATAGAGTTACATGCTCCATTGCCATTGCAAGAAAGTTTTGATAATGCAGGAGTTCAAGTGGGAGATGTAAACCAGACAGCAACAGGAGTACTCCTTTGTTTGGATGTAACTGAAGAGGTTATTGATGAGGCATTGGAATTGGAATGTAATTTGATTATCTCTCACCATCCTTTAGCTTTTAAATCTTTTAAGTCATTGACTGGTTCTACTTACATTGAAAGATGTATGATGAAAGCATGTAAGTATGATTTAGTTATTTATGCAGCACATACAAACTTAGATAATGCGGCAAATGGTGTTAATTTCCGTTTAGCAGAGTTGATCGGTTTGGAAAATGTGCGTATCTTAAGTCCGCAAAAAGAGGTATTAGTAAAGTTAGTGACTTTTGTCCCAGATAATTATGCCGATTTGGTACGGAACACTCTTTTTAATGCTGGTGCAGGTGCTATTGGAGCGTATGATTCTTGTAGTTTTAATCTATCTGGAGAAGGAACATTCCGAGCTGGAAAAGATGCCAATCCATTTTGTGGGGAGATTGGTGAATTACATACGGAATCAGAGGTGCGTATTGAAATGATATTACCAGCGTTCCAGAAATCAATAGTTACTCGTGCCTTGCTTTCTGTTCATCCCTATGAAGAACCAGCTTTTGATTTTTACCCATTGGATAATTCCTGGAATCAAGTGGGATCCGGAATTGTAGGGGAATTGCCGGAAGAGGAAGACGAACTAAGTTTCTTGCAACGGATTAAGGATTTGTTTCAAGTAGGATGTGTTAAACATTCTGCCTTGACAGGCAAATCTATTAGAGAAGTGGCATTATGCGGAGGAAGTGGTGCATTCTTGATCAAGGATGCCATTCATTATGGGGCAGATGTTTTTATAACGGGAGAGGCTAAGTATAATGACTTTTATGATGTAGAAGATCGTATATTGTTAGCTGTTATTGGACATTATGAAAGTGAAGTCTGTACAAAAGATATCTTTTATAATATAATATCGAAAAAATTCCCTACCTTTGCGGTACATTTTTCAAATGTTAATTCAAACCCGGTAAAATATTTATAGAATGGCTACAGATAAACAATCTGCTGAAAAAGAGATTACAGTAGAAGAAAAACTTTCTACGCTGTATCAGCTTCAGACGATGATGACTGAAATTGATAAGATCAAAACGCTTCGTGGTGAACTACCATTGGAGGTACAAGATTTAGAAGATGAGATCGCAGGTTTGGAAACGCGTCTTCAAAACTATCAGTCTGAAATTGTGGACTTTGAAAATGCAGTTGTAGAACAAAAGCATAAGATTACAGAGTCTACCGGTCTGATTGAAAAATATAAAACGCAATTAGATAATGTGCGTAATAACCGCGAATTTGATAATTTGTCAAAGGAAATAGAATTTCAAGGACTTGAAATAGAATTCTCGGAAAAGAAAATTCGTGAGTATAATGAAGCTGTAAATCGTAAGAAGACAGAGATTGCAGAGTTGACAGAAAGACTGGAAGGTCGTAAGGCTGATTTAATTCAAAAGCAAAATGAATTGGAACAGATTATCTCTGAAACAAAGCAGGATGAAGAAAAATTACGTGATAAAGCGAAAAAGTTAGAAGCGAATATTGAACCTCGTTTGTTAACCGCTTTTAAACGTATCCGTAAAGGAGCACGAAATGGATTGGCTGTGGTTTATGTGCAACGTGGTGCATGTGGAGGTTGTTTCAATAAGATTCCGCCTCAGAAACAGTTGGATATTAAGTTGCGTAAAAAAATTATCGTTTGCGAATACTGTGGTCGTATTATGATTGACCCAGAATTGGCAGGTATAGAAGATTAATCAATGCGGGACATTGTCCGTGCATATATAGAGAAATATCAGTTGCTTACAGAAAAACGGCCGGTGTTGGTCGGTGTAAGTGGCGGAGCGGATTCAATAGCCCTACTCACCCTTTTGGTTGAGTTGGGCTATTCCTGTATTGCTGCACATTGTAACTTTCATTTGAGAGGAGAGGAGTCAGAACGGGATGAAAGGTTTACCCACAATTATGTAGAAAAGTTGCATGTCCCTTTTTTGAAGGTAGATTTTGATACGCAAGTGTATGCTCAGGAGAATAACCTTTCTATAGAGATGGCAGCCCGCGAGTTGAGATATCGTTGGTTTGAAGAGCAACGTGTGAATATGCAAGCGCAAGCGATTGCAGTAGCTCATCATCAAGATGACCAAGTAGAAACTCTGTTAATGAATTTGGTACGTGGTTCCAGTATTCGTGGAATGAGAGGAATCCGTCCGAAAAACGGGTTTATTATTCGTCCTTTGTTGTCTGTAAGCCGTGATGAAATTCAAGTTTGGTTGGAGAAACGACAAATTGCTTATGTTACAGATAGTACCAACCTATCTGATCTTTATACACGTAATTTTTTTCGTTTGCGTGTGCTTCCTCTATTGCAAGAAATCAATCCTTCTGTCAAGAAGGCTATAGTTCATACTGCTAATCATATGTCAGATGTAGAGGCCATCTATATGCATGCAGTGGAAGAGGCAAAAAGACGTGTGATAAAAGAAGACCATTCACTTTCCATTGTCGAATTGATGCGTACACCTTCTCCCCAAACCATATTGTATGAGATTCTTAAGGATTACAATTTTTCTCCATCTGTAGTTGATGCAATTTATCTGTCTTTTAATAAAGAATCAGGGAGGATTTTTTATTCTCCAACCCATCGGTTAATAAAAGACAGGGATGTTTTGTTGCTTACCCCTTTAACTGAAAAGAAGGAGCGTATATATCATTTGGATTTACATAATACCAATAGACAACTTCCTATTGAACTTTCTTTTGAAGAAATTGTTATAACAGAAGATTTCCATCTACAGAAGGATTCAAATATAGCCTATTTTGATTTTGATAAGTTGGAACAACCTTTACTATTGCGTACTTGGCAAAAAGGGGATTGGTTTATCCCTTTTGGAATGAAAGGACGCAAAAAATTGAGTGATTATTTCTCTGATCATAAATTTAGCCGGTTAGATAAAGAACGGGCATGGCTTTTGTGTAGTGGAGACGCTATTATTTGGATTGTTGGTGAACGTTCGGATAATCGTTATCGTGTGGACAAAACAACAAAAAGAGTATTAGTTGTGAAATTTTCGAGATAAAAAGTAAGTTAATGTAAAAAATATTATACATTTGCAAAGATTTTACTCCGCAGATGTTGCTAATAAACTCAAGTTAGCTAAACAAATCGGTTTTCTTTAAGTACATTAATAATTAAAATATAAATTATAAATGGGGTTGTTAGGCTGACCTTTTGGGGATTTATGCCTACTCATTTAAACTTCGCATTATGCAGAAATATAACATTTTAGAACTAAATGAAAAACTTCTTCCAGAGTTGCAGAGTATTGCGGAAGAATTAGGGATTAAAAAAGTAAGCTCTTTAAAAAAAGATGATCTTATATATCGTATTTTAGATGAACAAGCTATTTCTTTTGCAGAAATTCAAGTTGAAAAAGCTGCAGCTCGTAGAGGCAGACCTCCTAAGGCCAAGAAAGTGGTAGAAACAACAGAAGCTAAAGAAGAAAAGAAAGAAACTAAAACTCAGTCAGATGAAAAAGTAGCTGTTGCAGAACCTAAGGAACGTAAAAAGAGAAATCGTATTGAAAAGAAAGAGAATGTAGTAGTCGTTACAAATAGAGAAACAGAACAAAATCTTTCAGATTCAAATAAAGAGATAGAAAAGCCGGTATTCCATCGAGCTTCAGAGGATATAGAGAATAAAGAGGAGATAAATATTTCGGATATAAAAGAAGAAAAGCTGTCTGTTTCTTCAGATGTTGTCTCTTCAAGAAAAGAAACCTCTTCCAAGCTAATGCCAGAAACAAAGATTGATGAAGAATCCGTAGATATGGAGGATGCATTGAAAGAGGAACAAACCAAACGCGTTGTGTTCCGTCATCCAGATACGAAGTCTGTATTAGACCAGCTTTTTCCTTTAGCCCCTTCTAAAAACACGAACGAACAAAGCAATAACACGCATCAGAATAACCAACAGCGTCAGAATAATAGACAGAATAACCATAACAATTTCAACAATCATACCAACAATCAACGTAATAACAATAACGGTAATAATGTACCTCAAGATAAGCAATATGAGTTTGATGGCATCTTGACTGGTACAGGGGTATTGGAAATGATGCCTGATGGTTATGGTTTTTTACGTTCTTCTGACTATAATTACTTGACTTCACCGGATGATATTTATGTTTCACAATCACAAATCAAGTTGTTAGGATTGAAGACCGGTGACGTGGTTGAGGGATCTATTCGCCCGCCAAAAGAGGGTGAAAAGTATTTCCCGTTAGTGAAGGTAGATAAGATTAATGGCTTGACACCGGAAGAGGTGCGTGATCGTGTGCCATTTGACCATTTGACGCCACTTTTCCCGGATGAAAAGTTTATGTTGACTGCTCGTAAATCTCCGAAAGTATATGATAACATTGCAGTTCGTGTGGTAGATTTGTTCTCTCCGATAGGAAAAGGGCAACGTGGTTTGATTGTGGCTCAACCTAAAACCGGTAAAACCATGTTGTTAAAAGATATTGCCAATGCGATAGCAGCCAACCATCCGGAAGTTTATATGATTATTCTTTTGATAGATGAACGTCCGGAAGAGGTGACAGACATGGCACGTAGTGTAGATGCGGAAGTGATAGCCTCTACATTTGATGAACCGGCAGAACGTCATGTGAAAATTGCAGAGATTGTTTTGAACAAAGCAAAACGTATGGTGGAATGTGGTCATGATGTTGTAATCCTTTTGGATTCCATTACTCGTTTGGCTCGTGCATATAATACGGTTCAGCCAGCTTCCGGTAAGGTGCTTTCCGGAGGTGTTGATGCCAATGCGTTGCAGAAACCTAAACGTTTCTTTGGTGCAGCCCGCAATATTGAGAACGGTGGTAGTTTGACTATTTTGGCGACAGCCTTGACTGAGACCGGCTCCAAGATGGATGATGTAATCTTTGAAGAGTTTAAGGGTACAGGTAATATGGAATTGCAGTTAGATCGCAAGTTAGCGAATAAACGTATCTATCCGGCAGTAGATATTACAGCCTCAAGTACACGTCGTGATGACTTGTTGCAAGATGAAAATACAGTGAACCGTATGTGGATTTTGCGTAAATATTTAGCAGATATGAATTCCATAGAGGCTATGGAATTTGTTAAACAGCGTATGGAACAAACATTTGATAATATGGAGTTTTTGGCGTCTATGAACGGATAAAGAACTCTTTATGTAAGAAAAACTCCCTAAAAGCCTTTAAGCTTTTAGGGAGTTTTTTTATTCTATGTTTTTTCGTATCTTGGTCAGATAGCCTTTCATACCTTCTGAGTCTTTGTTCTTTATCAATTCTTGCAAGATATCAAGTTCTTCCTGGATACGTGAGATCTGTTGTGGGGTACGTGGGTTGAATAGAATTTCAGTCAATAAATAGTCATCTTCCGATAATAACCCCCGGGCGATGTTCATATGTCGCTTGAATGTAGTTCCCGGTGCATCTTGATGCTTCATAGTTGCTGCAAAAACCATCGTTGAAGCAAAGGGGATACCTAATGAGTAAGCGACCACCTTGTCATGCTCCTCGAAAGAGTATTCGCAGATGTGCAAACGAAGGCTGGCGTATATGTCTTTAAAGAATATCTTTCCTAAATGGTCTCCTTCTGATATGATGATGGTATTCTCATTTTCCAACTGTCCTAAATTGGCAAATGTCGGTCCAAACATAGGGTGTGTGGAGACATAACGGAAACCGCAAGTTTCATAAAACTCTTTAAGATGCGTTTTTACAGATGCTATATCAGAAATGATACAGGTGGGTTGCAAGTAGGGCATGACGTTTTGGAATGCCTCAATTGTGTAGCTAAGTGTTACGCAATTGATTACCAAATCGGGATTGAATTCCGCTACCTCTTCAGGTCTCTGCAAACGAAGTGCATTATAGATAAAGCGCATACGTTTAGGATTGCTTTCCAAAACCGCCACTTCATGTTCAAAACTTAACAGGTCGGTAAAGAAGGAGCCCATTTTGCCGGCTCCTAATATTAAAATCTTCATGCCTTTTTTATTTATTGATTCATAATTATCATCTGTTGGTGTACAGACTCTTCATGAATGTTTTTGAGGATATTTTTGACGAATTCAGTGTTCAACTCCATCTGTTCACCCATGTTAGAACGTTTCTCTAAGATTTCGCTATAGCGTGGCGATTGCAAGATGGGCATATTATGCTCTTTCTTGTAGATACCGATTTCACGGGAGATGCGCATACGTTTAGCTAATAATTCTAATAGCTGTTCATCGATACCGTCTATTTGGCGGCGTAATTCAGCCAAGTTTTCTGTTGTCTGGTTTGAATCGCGGATGACAAGTAGGTTCAAAACGTAATCCAACACTTCCGGAGTGATTTGCTGGGAAGCATCGCTCCATGCCTTGTCTGGATTACAGTGTGATTCAATGATCAGACCATCAAAACTCAAGTCCATAGCCTGCTGGCATAAAGGAGCAACCAATTCTCGTTTACCACCGATGTGGCTGGGATCACAGAATATAGGTAAATGAGGGATACGGCGGCGTAATTCGATAGGGATATGCCAAAGTGGTGAATTGCGGTACATCTTTTTATCGTATGAACTGAACCCACGGTGGATTACACCGATGCGGCGGATACCTGCATTATAGATACGTTGGATGGCCCCAATCCATAATTCCAAATCTGGGTTGACAGGGTTTTTGATGAGGACAGGGACATCTACGCCTTTTAATGCATCGGCAATCTCCTGTACGGCAAAAGGGTTAGCACTTGTTCGTGCTCCGATCCAAAGGATATCGATACCGGCTTTTAGTGCTTCAAATACATGATCTTTAGTGGCAACCTCCGTTGTAACATACATGCCTGTTTCTTTCTTGACACGTTTCAACCAACTTAAACCTTCTACACCCACACCTTCAAAACCTCCTGGTTTAGTTCTCGGTTTCCAGATACCGGCACGAAATATTTTGGTTCCTCTGTCTGCCAAACTTTTGGCTGTTTCCATCACCTGTTCTTCTGTTTCTGCGCTACATGGGCCGGCAATCACTATAGGGCGTTGTCCGTCAACTCCGGGTAATAAGATTGATTCTAATTCCATTTCCATATTGATATTTTTTATTTGTTCATATTTAATTGTTTGATTCTGTTAAGTGCCTCTTCCAAGGCTTCATTTTTGCAGCATAATGAAATACGGATATAACGTTCTCCACAAGTCCCGAAAATAAATCCCGGTGTGATAAAAACTCTTGCTTCGTACAGTACCTTGTCTGCAATCGCTTCACTTCCTTCTGCTTCGGCCGGTATTTTCCCCCAGAGGAACATACCCACTTGATTCTCATCATAGCTGCAACCCAATGCCTGCATGATCTGTCCTGCCAAATCTCGGCGGCTACGGTAGACACGGTTCATGTTGTCATACCAATCTTTGGTGGCAGCCAATGCTTCAACTGCAGCATATTGCATCGGTTTGAACTGTCCGGAGTCGATGTTACTTTTTACCTTGAGAATCCATTGAACAAACTGTGCGTTGGAGGCTAACATGGCCATGCGCCATCCTGGCATGTTATGGGCTTTGCTCATGGAGTTGAGTTCGATACAAATCTCTTTGGCTCCTGGGACAGACAGAATACTTAACGGCTGTTCATTTAAGATAAAGCTGTAAGGGTTGTCATTGCAGATAATGATATGGTGTTTTTTACCGAAGGCAACTAATTTCTCGAATAGTTCTATGCTGGCATTGGCACCGGTAGGCATATTCGGGTAGTTTGTCCACATCAGTTTGACATTTGACAAATCCATCTTTTCCAACTCCTCAAAGTCCGGTTGCCAATTCAGTTCCTCTTTAAGCTCGTAGGTGATAAGGTTTGCTTCTACCAATTTACTGACAGAACTGTAGGTCGGATAACCGGGGTTAGGAACTAATACACCGTCACCGGGGTTCAAGAATGCAAGTGAGATGTGTAAGATACCCTCCTTTGAACCGATAAGCGGTTGGATCTCAGTTTGAGGGTTCAAGTCTACGTTATACCAAGTCTTGTACCAGTCGGCAAACCCCTTGCGTAATTCCGGAATGCCGATGTAGGGTTGGTAACCATGTTCGTTCGGACTTTGTGCATGTTTACACAAAGTCATTATTGTTTGTTCGGAGGGGGGGAGGTCAGGGCTTCCTACTCCTAAGCTGATTACGTTTTTACCTGCAGCATTCATTTCTGCTACCTCTTTTAGTTTTCTGGAGAAGTAGTATTCTTGTACGCTGTTTACGCGGTTAGCGGGTGTGATATTACACACTTTGTTTTCCTTCTGCATATTCTCCTAAGATTTTTAAGTCCTTTGTTAATGGTCTGATCGCGTCCAACGCCTGTCTGTAGCGAAGGTAATCTGTGAAAGTCAGATTGATGTAGAACAGATATTCCCATTCGCGACCGATGATGGGCAGTGATTGGATTTTGCTCAGGTTCATATCGTAAAAAGAGAGGACGGCAAGAACTTTGGATAGGCTGCCGGAGGTATGAGGAAGGGCAAATACAACTGACGATTTGTTTTTGTCTTCCCCTTTTAACATCTCGTCAGCGGTCCAACGGTCAGCCAATGCCAAGAAACGAGTGAAATTTCGTCTGTTAGTTTCAATCCCTTCGGCGAGTACTTCCATGTTGTAGATCTGGGCAGCAAACTTACCACAGATAGCTGCGTGTCCCTTCAATTGGTTTTCTGCGATCCAACGGGCACTCATGGCTGTATCTTCTTTTTCAACAATTTTGGCATGGGGTAATGTATCTAAAAAATCGGTACATTGCATCAAGGCGATAGGATGGGAGTTTACCTCTTTGACCTCATGGATACTTGTTCCGGGAAGGGCAACCAATGAATGTGAAATGCGTAATTTGTATTCACCGATAATTTGCAGTCCGCTTTCCCGGATCAGCTCATGGTTTTGTAATAAACTTCCTGCAATTGTATTTTCAATGGCCATGATACCCAAGATAGACGGGTCTTTTCGGATAGTGGCTATCACATCCTTGAATGTGTTACAACCAATGATTTCAATATCTTCACCTTCAAAGTAATTATGGGCGGCTATATCATGATATGAACCGGCTATTCCCTGAATTGCTACTTTCTTTTTCATCCTCTTTTTATTGCGATCAGATTAGTTAATTGTTGAAATAAAAAAAGTCCCACCTAAATGGCAGGACTTTATATTTTCGAAACACATATTCACAATCTTATGTTTTACATACAAACTCCTGCCCCTACCTTGCTAAAGTAAAAGTAATAAAAGAAGTATGTAAAGCTAAATCGTGTCATCTTGTCTGTTTGTTTTTTATTTCGCAGCAAAAGTAACGAATTTTTTAAAACCGCAAATAAAAAGTAATAATTTTTTTAATGAAAGAATCGTTTTTTTGATTTTATACCACTTTTAGACCTGCTTGTAAGGTTCGCATCTCTTTTGGTACGCTATTCTTTATGCTCTCAATTAAGATACTGGCTATCGTATGCCGGATGAAATCTTTTCGTGTGATCCAGACTATTTCCCGAGCTGGTTTGGGTATGGCAAACGGTCGAACCAACTCTTTTTGTTGCTCGTTTAATTGATGGGTTGCCAGTTCTGGGATGAAAGTCACGCCATTGCCGCTTTCTACCATGCGCATGAAAGTTTCCAAACTACCTAAGCGGTAAGAGGCTTGATGCAGTTTGACCTTTTCCATTTGGCAGAACCGCATCAATTGGTCACGGAAGCAATGTCCCTCATCCAACAGCCATAAACGTTCGTCGCTTACATCAGCCGAACGGATTCGTTCCTTTTTAAAGATGTTTTCATTTCGGGAGACATAACCATAAAATTGTTCGTAATAAAGGATATCTCCTTGGAGTTGTATTTCGGTCGGTTGGTTGGCGATGATGGCTGCATCAATCTCCCCTTTCAGAAGAGCATGGATTGTAGGAGCGGTTTGCATTTCCAAAATCCGTATATCCAAATCCGGATGTTTTTCCGTCATTTGTTGGAAGAAGCGAGGCAACAGATAAGGGGCTATGGTAGGCAAGACAGCCAAACGGAAAATCCCTTTGATTGATCGTTCCTCTTCCTGTACGATGTCTTTGATTAAGGAGGCTTGATGAAGGACGACACGTGCTTGGTCGATGACCTTCCGACCGGCAGAGGTCGGGGTGATCGGTTGGTTGTTACGGTCAAACAGTTTGATACCCAATTCCTCTTCTAATTTTTGGATCATCATACTGAGGGTTGGTTGGGTCACACGGCAATGTTCTGCCGCTTTGGCGAAGTGGCGAAAAGTATCCACAGCCAAGATGTATTCAAGTTGCTGTATGTTCATGTGGCTCTTTTATTATATTTTATACGAAGATAAACAATGTTTTTTAAATGTATGATAGTGTTTTTATTTTTCTGATTGGGGCATACGGAGGACGAAACGGATCAGGGCGACAAAGACCTTGCCGTATTTGTCCAATTTGAGCTGGCCTACTCCGCGGATATCGCTGAATTCATCGAGGGTAATCGGCTTTTTCAATACCATGTCAGCCAAAGCATCATCGGAGAAGATGATATAAGCCGGCATATGTTCCTTTTCCGCAAGCTGTTTCCTGAGTTGCCGCAATGAGTCAAGCAATGTTTCATCTACGGAATGGGATTGGAGCGGGCGGATCGGACGGTATTTGAATTTCTCTTTGCTTGTCGGGAAGTCCGTCTCTTTGGTTTCTTGGTAAACTGCTAAGAGGGCTTGCTGTTCCCCGTAAAGGATCTTATTCCCCAAAGGGGTTACTTTGAGGTGTCCGGAGGAGAGGTAATCAATCTCTATATAACCTAATTGCAGCATCTGGTATAGATACTCTTTCCATTCCTTATAACTAAGTTCTCTACCTACACCATATGTCTTCAGCAGGTGGTATCCTTTGGCTGTCAATTCGGCTTTGGCGGAGCCTCGTAAGATGTCAATGAGCATTTGCATGTTGCATTGTTGGTTGGTACGGTATATGCCGCTGAGTGCTTTTTGGACTAAGACACTCCCGTCAAATCGTTTGGGTGGATGTTGGCAGACATCGCAGTTGCCACAATCATGGTCGATCTCCTCCCCGAAGTAACTGAGCAGAATACGTCTGCGGCAAATATCCGCTTCGCAGTAACGGCGCATGCGGTCGATTTTTTGCAGATTGATCTCCTTTTGCCCGCTCTCTTCTGCAAAACGGCGGTGTTGGATGAGGTCGCCTACCGAATAGAACAGGAGTGTGTCGCTCTTCATCCCGTCCCGCCCGGAACGTCCGATCTCTTGGTAATAGTTCTCGATGCTTCCCGGCATATTGTAATGGATAACCCAACGGACATTGCTTTTATCAATTCCCATACCGAAGGCCACAGTCGCGCAGACAACCTGTATGCGGTCATTGATGAAATCGTTTTGCGCCTTCTCCCTTTGCTGAGGGGATAGTCCGGAATGGTAGGCAGTGGTTTGGATACCCTGTTTTGCCAATTCCTCTGCCAGCGATTCGGTATTGTTGCGGCTGATACAATAGATAATGCCGCTTTGCTGGCGATGCTTGTGGATGAAATGAACTATAGTCCGGATCTTTTCTTTTTTGTTCAATCCTCTCCGGATGGTAAGGGAAAGGTTGGGGCGGTCAAACGAACTAATGAAGGTCTCCGGATCTTGCAGGTTCAGCTGGCTGATGATGTCGGTACGGGTGATCTTGTCCGCTGTAGCAGTCAACGCCACGATTGGTACTTTGGGGAACTGCTCCTTTAGGACGGACAATTGAGTGTATTCTGGACGGAAGTCATGCCCCCATTGGGAGATACAGTGCGCCTCGTCGATGGCTATCAATGATAGGTCGATTCGGGGTAACAACCAGTGTAGTTCATTCATAATCCCTTCCGGGGAGATATATAACAGTTTGATTTTGCCCTGTATGCACAATTGCTTGACCTGTTGTCGCTCCCCGTCTGTCATTAGACTGTTGAGCATGGCGGCAGGAATACCGTTTGCCACCAATCCCTCCACCTGGTCTTTCATCAGAGCAATGAGGGGGGAGACGACAAGGGCTGTCCCCGGCATATAGATGGCAGGCAGTTGGAAACAGATGGATTTGCCTCCTCCTGTAGGCATAAGGACCAACGTGTCTTTTTTTTGCAGGATACGTTGGATGATTTCGGCCTGTTGGGGTCGGAAAGAGGTATAACCAAAGAAACGTTTGAGCAATTGTAGCAATTCTTTCATGGTTTGAAAAAGGATTAAGTTTTTTTTAAGCATACAAATATAAAAGTATTCTTTGGGATTAAGAATGATTTATTATAAATTTGCCCTCAATTATAAATGCTAAAAATATATGGAAAACACTCGTCGTTCATTCTTGAAAAAGGTGACTGCCGCCGGAATCGGAACGGCAGGTCTTGCTTTGAGTAGTAATGCTGCTGCAACTGTCGCAGCAGATTTGGATGCAGATAAGAAGAAAAAAACTGCCGGAAAAGATGATGGCAAGCTCCGTTTTGGTTTCATCGGTACAGGTTCTCGTTGTAAAGAACATATCAATAACGTATTGGCTATCCCAGGAAATAAGATTGTCGCTATTTGTGATATCCAGCAAGGACCGTTGGAAAGCACATTGAAACATATTGCCAAATATAATGTGCCGGCACCGAAAGTTTATACAGGTAGTGAACGGGCTTTTGAACAGATGTTGAATAATGAAGAGTTTGATTGTGTAATTATTGCCAGCCCGTGGGAGTGGCACGTGCCGATGTCTGTTGCAGCCATGAAGGCTGGTGTTCCCTATGTAGGGGTAGAGGTTTCGGCTGCCAACACTTTGGAAGAATGTTGGGATTTGGTGAATGTATCGGAAACAACAGGCAGTCAATTGTGTATTTTGGAAAATGTCTGCTATCGTCGTGACTGTTTGGCTGTGCTGAATATCGTTCGTGAAGGTCTGTTTGGGGAATTGTTGCATGCCACTTGTGGTTACGAACATGACTTGCGTGATGTGAAGTTTAACAACGGTAAGAATTATACTTATAAGAAAGGGGATGAGTTACGTATGGGACCTACTGCTTTTGCTGAAGCACAATGGCGTACCAACCACTCTATCCATCGCAATGGCGATGTTTATCCGACACATGGTATTGGACCGGTGGCAAACTGTTTGAATATTAACCGAGGCAACCGTTTTATCGCCATGTCTTCCATGGCAACACAATCTCGTGGTTTGCATAAATATATCATCGACAATGGAGGTCCTAACCATGAGTATGCCAATATCCAGTTCAATTTGGGAGATATTGTGACCTCTATGATTAAGTGTGCGAACGGCCAGACCATTATTGTGACACATGATACCAACTCGCCTCGTCCATATTCATTGAATTTCCGTGTACAGGGTACACAAGGTATCTGGATGAACAATGGTAACTATATCCATGTTGAAGGAATCTCCAAAAATCATCATAAAGATCCGGCGGATGATTGGTTTAAGAAATATGACCATAAGTTATGGGCGACATTGGAAGCACAGGCTAAAGAGGCAGGCCATGGTGGTATGGACTATATTATGATGTATGACTTCATTGATGCAATCCGAAATAAGAAGCCGGCTCCGATGGATTGCTATGATGCGGCTGCTTGGAGTGCGATTTCTGCCTTGTCTGAAATGTCTATCGCACGAGGTGGTGCATTGGTTGATTTCCCTGACTTTACACGTGGTCAGTGGATTAATCGCAAACCGGCATTTGCTTTGTAAGATTGTTCTTTATAAGATAGAGGAAAGCTTGATGTCCTTTAGGGGGGTATCGAGCTTTCTTTTTTATTACATCCGACCTAATCCAAGATAAGTCCGAGGAAATGTCAAGTTTGGTCGGATGTAAATCGGAAAAAGGTTAATTTAAAAAGAATAAAAGGCATTCTATTTCCCTCTATTTGGTTAAATTTGTAATTTAAAAATGGTGAAGTAGGTATGTAATCTGTTTTATTATGGGATACAATGATTTTATATTGACCGTCAATTCGTCCAGCATCATCATATTATTAGGGATGGCCGCTGTACTGCTTGCTGCTACCCGTTTTCGTGGAGAGAACGGATATGCGGCGGCCATTATTGTGCTGCCCAACGTTCCTGTCTATCTTTATAATATGAGCCGGATGTTGGGGTGGCACGATTTTACCCTCTTCATGCTCCCTATCAGCTATTCGGCCAACACCCTGCTGATGCCCTTGCTTTGGCTCTTTGCCAAGAAGAATTTTGATCCGTCGTTCCGGCTAAGGCCACTTGACTTGCTCCATTTATTGCCGGGATTGGTCTGTCTGGTTCTATGTTTATCCATATCGCCCGAAGAGCAGCTTGCTTCCATCCGGCACGAGATGACAGGCGAAGACACTTGGATAGGCGATGTCAATACCATGCTCGTCTTCCTCCAGATGGTAGGTTACTTCACAGTCATCTTCCGGTTTCTGCATCGCAAGAAGAAGCTCATCAACGATACGGCTTCGGATGCCGAGTGGGTGCAGAAGGAATGGATTATTGTCTTCGAATACCTCTTTGCCGGCCTGTTTGTCGTGGTGATGGTGTGCTATGCCATCTGGCCTCGCACCGATGCCTGGCTCATCCAAATCCTGAACGTGGTGGCAATGTTCTATCTGGTCTATAACACCATTGCCCATCCGGTGATGCCGATAGTCCAGCAGGTAGCCGAACCAGTGGAAGTGATTACGGAGAAGCCGATGCCTGATGAACCCGAAACGCCTGCCGTTCCTTCGATGAGCGACGAGCAGATGAAGGAGATTTGCGACACGGCTTCCCGATATATGGAGGAATCGAAAGCCTACCTCCGTCCCGACATTTCGTTGGCTCTCTTTGCCAAGGAGGTGAACATTCCGCAACGCACCCTTTCGCGTTCCATCAACGGATGCTTGGGGTATAACTTCTTCGAGTTCGT
>SUXM01000024.1 GCA_015060925.1 Parabacteroides distasonis | reverse complement strand
TTCACACTCCTCTTCCCTTTTTGTGAAGTAGGGCAAACTCAAATAGATATGCCGCATCTTGCTGTTAACCATCCTGCCTGTTTCCCGATCGGCCAAAATCACATCGGTGCGGAACTTCGTCAACGGGGCTATCTTGAAGTTCAAGAAGAAGATCCCGTAAACCGGATAAATCTCATAATTCCAAGCAGAGCCTCTTAAACCCTGCTCGTCAATCATCCGACATAGGTAATACAAAGCCCTGTCTAAAAAATAATCCTGATACTGATTCTGTATCTCCACGATGAACTTCGTACCGTCTTCGTCTTCACAAAGGATGTCGTAGATGATCACCTTTTGGTTCAAAGACTTCGGTACCTTTTCTTTATTCAAGAGACTGATACTTTTTACTTTGCGTTCGTCACCTAAGATGACCCGCAACAACTCCAACAGCAACTCCTTGCTGACCTCCCTACCGAACAGATGCTTAAAGCCCACATCCGTAAAAGGGTTCATGAATTTTCCCATAGCTTTTAGGATTTTAGTTATAACACATTAAGACCAACCAAGATTCGTTCCACGATTGGTTCATACAAAGAAAAGAAAAATTATTAGAAAAGCATTCTTCAGACATAAAAAAAAACAGCGTCCCTCTTTACGAAGGACGCTGTAACTAATTTATAACCATATTAAATTAATCTATTACAATAGACGACCGATCAGTTCCCAGTCGAATAGGAGGTCACATCGCTACGGATTCCAGGACTACCTTTCAACCGCCTAAATTACGATTGAAACGAACCAATGCCTCACGGTATTCCAAGTAAGCCGAACGGCCGCTTTTACTGCCACTCAAAAAGGGCTTCAGATAACAGGTGTAATTAAGAGATATATGTAATAAATCCCTCTTTCAAGCCTGTTCCTTTCATATTAAAGTAGTTTTAGAGTTTTAAAAACTGCCATAAACTACAAAAAAAATACCTCGGACGTAAGTTGAATTTACATCCGAGGTAATTCAATTTAAGTCCGAGGTAATATCAGGATAGGTCTATTCTTTAATACTGTTCCTTTTCGTTCGGGAAATCTTGCGTTTTCACATCTTCAATATAACTCTGAACAGCCCGAGTAATATCTTCAGCCAAGTTGGCATAACGGCGCAAGAATCGAGGAGAAAAACCTTTATTGATACCTAACATATCATGCATTACCAAGACTTGGCCATCTACACCTCCTCCGGCACCAATACCGATAATCGGAATTGTAAGTTCAGAAGCAACACGTGCAGCCAAAGCCGCCGGAATCTTTTCCAATACAATAGCGAAACAACCTATTGACTCCAACAAATGAGCATCTTCTATCAACTTCTGAGCTTCTGCTTCTTCACGTGCACGAACCGTATAAGTTCCAAATTTATTAATAGATTGAGGAGTCAATCCTAAGTGCCCCATAACAGGAATACCGGCACAAAGAATACGTTCTATTGATTCACGTATTTCAGATCCTCCTTCCAACTTAATACAATCGGCATGCGTCTCTTTCATAACACGAATAGCCGAAGCCAATGCCTCTTTTGAATTCCCTTGATAAGTACCGAAAGGCAAGTCCACCACTACTAATGCACGTTTTACAGCTTTCATAACCGATTTGCCATGGTAGATCATCTGATCCAACGTAATAGGCAAAGTCGTAACATTTCCAGCCATCACATTAGAGGCCGAATCTCCAACCAAAATCACATCCATACCAGCTTGATCGATCAACTGAGCCATAGAATAATCATAAGCAGTCAACATGGAAATCTTTTCACCACGTTGTTTCATCTCTATCAAGCGATGTGTCGTCACTTTTCTTGTATCCTCTAAATCTCTTTTTGCAACTGACATATTCGTATATATTTATTAATACGGGGACAAAGGTAGGTAAAATGTTTAAATAGGAGATAATCCTATCATAAATATAAGAAAAAACAAAAAAAGGAAACTAAATCAGTTGTAGCATCCAAAAGAAAGGACTACCTTTGCACGTTGAAATAAAAAATGATTAGGAATGATCAACAAAATAAACGAACTTCTTAAAGAAGTAGAGACTCTTACAGCTGCTAATGCAGAGGAATTGGAAGCATTACGCATCAAATATTTAAGTAAAAAAGGGGCAATTTCTCTTTTGATGAATGACTTCCGAAATGTCCCTGCCGAACAAAAGCGTGAAGTAGGCCAGTACTTAAATAAGTTGAAAGAGGCTACTCAGAATAAAATAAACGAACTGAAAGCGAACTTTGACAATGTACAAACTATCAACGATGATATTGATTTGACACGTACAGCCTATCCGATTGAGTTAGGAACCCGCCATCCGCTTTCACTTGTAAAGAAAGAGATCTGTGATATTTTCGGTCGTTTAGGCTTCAGCATTGCTGAAGGTCCGGAGATAGAAGATGACTGGCATGTGTTTTCTTCTTTAAATTTTGCAGAAGACCATCCGGCTCGTGATATGCAGGACACTTTCTTTATCCAACACAATCCAGACGTATTACTTCGTACACATACCTCTTCCGTTCAGACTCGTGTGATGGAAAAACAAGAACCACCTATCCGCATTATCTGTCCGGGACGTGTTTACCGTAATGAAGCTATCTCTTACCGTGCACATTGTTTCTTCCATCAAGTAGAAGCATTGTACGTGGACAAGAATGTTTCTTTTGCCGATTTGAAACAGGCTTTGTTATTCTTTGCAAAAGAGATGTTTAGTGCAGATACAAAAATCCGCTTACGTCCATCCTATTTCCCATTTACTGAACCTTCTGCCGAAATGGATATTTCATGTAATATCTGTGGAGGTAAAGGTTGCCCATTCTGTAAAGGTACCGGTTGGGTAGAAATTTTGGGTTGTGGTATGGTAGACCCGAATGTTTTAGAAAACTGCGGTATAGATAGTAAAATCTATTCAGGTTATGCTTTGGGTATGGGTATCGAACGTATAACCAATTTAAAATATCAAGTTAAGGACTTACGTATGTTTTCAGAGAATGATGTTCGATTCTTACGTGAGTTCGAATCAGCCAATTAAATTGAGAGCCTAATCATTTACCATCTTCCCCAGGTCTAACCAGCCTGGGGAAACACACACAAGGCTATCTCATAAAGAATATGCAGAAAAAAGAACGATATAAAGGTGTTTTGAACTGGTTTATCACAAATATGCCGGTAGCGGAAACCGAACTGCATTATGAAAATCCATTCCAACTCCTTATCGCAGTAATCCTTTCTGCTCAATGTACGGACAAACGGGTGAACATGATAACACCTGCCCTTTTCAAAGATTTTCCTACTCCGGAAGTAATGGCAGCATCAACACCTGAAGTCATTTTTGAGTATATCCGAAGTATTTCCTATCCCAACAACAAATCAAAACATTTAGTAGGTATGGCTCAAATGCTCCTTAAAGAATTTGATGGAGTAGTACCTTCTGGCATTGATGAATTACAAAAGTTACCCGGTGTTGGACGTAAAACTGCGAATGTAATAGCTTCTGTTGTATATAACAAACCTGCGATGGCTGTTGACACACATGTCTTCCGGGTAGCCAATCGTATCGGACTAACCAACAATAGTAAGACTCCTCTTGAAACAGAAAAGGAGTTAGTTAAACACATTCCGGAAAAATATCTATCCATTGCTCATCATTGGTTAATTCTGCACGGCCGATATACCTGCATGGCTCGTAAGCCTAAATGTGAACAATGTGGTCTGAAACCCTGGTGCAATTATTTTATAAGTCCACAAAAAGACTAACGATATGAAAACAGGCATGCGAGAAATTATTACCTTTCTCATTGTTGCTCTCTTTACATTAATGGCAGTAGGATTCTTTTGGGATAATCTTAAAGAGAGAAAAGAGACTGTACAGGCTGATCTCTTTTCTTTAATCGCACCATCTCCGCATGCTATCTTAAGAATTAATCAACCCTCCTCTTTTTCCAAATACATCTTATCACAACCGATAGAACATACATTGTTTGCCTCAGTTGTTCCAACCATCTATTTGGATATCATCCAAAGACATCCGACATTAGAAGCTGCACAAATTTCCTTTCATCCACAAGGAGTCATCTTCTATGTACAAGCTGGAGATAAAGAGGTTTCAGAAATCATTAAAGAGACTTTACAAAAACGGTTTCATTCTTTTGCACCACAAAAACAAACAATGCATGGACAAACATTCACCTATTACCCTGATGCTGAAAACAATTTCTTTGGTTGTTATCACGCCCATGGTATTTGGGTAGCCAGCTACAGCCAGAAGTTATTGGAGCAAGTGGCAAGTCTTCAATTCCGTATGGAGAAACAAAAATTACACGAACAAAAAAAACTTTTACAAAATCTGGATCAACATGCACCACTGAACCTTCTTTTTCCGGCAGATAGTCTTGATTTGCATATATCCTTAAATGACTCAACAAATTGGCGTATTCAAAACTGTTGGTTAGGAGCCGATTTATTTACCAACGAGAACCATCTTTGTTATTCAGGAAGTATCCCTCATCATCCAGTATCCGACAGTATATACATTCAGATTGGTGACACATTGGCTCTTCGCATACACCAACGATTCCCATCTATTATAATATCCAACCAAACAACGATTGAAGAGGAACAGGTATTTTATAGCGGTTGTTTAACTTCCCAACAACCTATTAAATGAATGCAACTACAAAACAATAAAGGAAGTAACCACAAAGAGACTCTTTTGCTACTACACTAAACAGAAAACCTAAAAAGGCGCCCAAACCGGCTTGAACTGCATCTACCGATTGTTTTCCACTTATCAACTCACCAATTACAGCTCCAACAAAAGGGCCTATCAATATACCCCAGGGTGGAAAGACAAATAACCCTGCTACTGTGCCAATGATACATCCCCTATTTCCCCATTTACTTCCTCCAGCGTATTTCGTACCCAATACCGGACTGATATAATCCAGTATCTGTACAACAATCACCAACAGAAGCCATATTAGTAAACTGGTCGTTGAAAAATGGATTTGTTCCGTCCAATGCAACAACAACAATCCCAAATAGGATAATGGAGGCCCTGGCAATACAGGTAAAAAACATCCTACCATTCCCAGTAACAGACAAACTATCCCCAAAATAATCAGTATAATATCCATCACTCTTTATTTTAATCGGCTCACTTTAGCGACCTCATCTAACTTAACACAAACCGTAGCTCCTAATGGTTCTATATAAAGTATCAGATAATGTTTCTTTATCTTCTTCACTTTTCCGGAAACATGTTTCATCGCACCACATAAAATTTCCACCTCTTCTCCCGGACATAACACCCGGTCAGCAGCTTGTTCCAAGAAATCTTTGATGGCATCAATCTCAGTTTGACGTACAACAGCCGGCTTACCATTGTAATAAACTATCCGTACGACTCCATATACCCGAAGCAAATCCCTTAATTCAGACTCGGCACAATAAACAAACAGATAGGAGTTAAACAATGGAACCTCCACCACTTTCACTCGGTCTGACCATACACGAGGAGAACGGTGAAGGGGTAACCAACAGGTCACCCCTCTTGCCTCCATACGATTCAAAACCTGCTTCTCAGCCCGTGGATTCGTATAGAGCACATACCAATTCTTTATTTGTCCGAAACATTGAGCCATCTAAACGGTCTTTTTCTTTCGTACAAAAATAAAATTATTTTTCCAAATTCAAATCATCCCTCCAAGGAGCTTCAGATGGTGGAGGATTAGAGATACCCCATTCCTTATTGGCCTTTGCTCCCATTTTTACTTTTAACAATCCTCCCGAAACAATCTGTTCATGAGTAAACCAAGGTTGGTTTAAGGACGCGCCATTCAATTGAGCAGATTGGATATATTTATTCCTATCTGAAACTCCATCCGCCACTATTTCAAAGACATTGTCATTTCCCATATCTATTTTTATATGGGAAAATACCGGACTTCCGATATTATAAGTTGGAGAGCCAGGAGTCACAGGATAAAAACCCATCATACTGAAAACGACAAAAGCAGACATACCTCCTCCATCTTCATCTCCAGGCATACCCATCAAATCATTACGAAACCATTGGTTCAATAAAGAACGGATACGTTTCTGTGTCATCCAAGGCTGTCCTGCATAATTATAAAGATAAGGTATATGCAGACTTGGTTCATTTGCCATTGAGAACATTCCCACATTTCCTGTATGGTCAGGCAAAAAAGAATAAAAGTTCCATTTAGCCATGCCCAAAGGCGTATTAAACATGGAGTCAAGTGCTGCTATAAAAGTATCTTTTCCACCTAACAAACGAATCAAGTCTGCGATATTATGTTGTACATCCCAGCGATAGATATACCCATTGTTTTCATCATAATAATCACGTGCACCCAGACCTCCTGAATAACGATAATCTACCCCTTCAATGAATTGCCCCTCTTTATCTTTGGGATGAAAGAATCGGGTTGTCGGATTGAAAAGATGGCGATAATTATAGGATTGACGAAGATAGTAGTCAGCCTCCTCCTTCTTTCCCAACTCTGCTGCAATTTGTGCCAAACACCATTGATCATAAGCTGTACCTAATGTAACAGCTACCGGCTGCCGTTTTTCCCATTTTGAAACATGAGGGACTGTTTCCTCTTCTTCTGGTTTTAAAGCTGGAATATATCCATTTTCTTTATAGAAATCATCCAACCACCCGGCCGGGACAGCCGACCAAGGAATCAAAGTCTTTTCCTCAATGGCTGCTTTTGCAGCTTGGTAAGCTCTTTCCAAATCAAAACCTCTAATCCCTTTTTTCCAAGCATCAATAACCGTAGCAACAGCATGATTAGAGTTCATCCGCCGGGAATCTCCTGTTACTTCCGGGAAAGTGGGCATCCAATTAGAACCCATCTGTTCTGCCATCAAAAGATAAGAATGGATAATATCACTCTCCCGTTCACTATCAATCAGCACACGCAAGGGATGAGTAGCTCGGTAGGTATCCCAAATCCAATCATCCGTATAAAAAGGACGTCCATTATCAACATGAACCTTACCATCAAACGCACTATAATACCGTCCCTCTTCACTCAAGCAAACCGGTCGCTCATAACAACGATACAAAGAGGTATAAAAGACTACCTTGTCCGTTTCACTTCCCCCTTCTACCTGAATTTTCCCTAATGCATCATTCCAAGCATTACGTCCAATTTGAGCTATAGCATCCACATTATATGCAGATATTTCCCTATACAAGTTCTTTTGAGCTTGTTCCGTACTAATAAAAGAAACTCCATAACGGACAGCCAACTCCTTCTGCTTTCCGAAACCTAAAACCAATGCAGCATTCTTTCCTTCTATGGACAAACGGTCATACAGTAAGGTACTATCCATCAAAACGCCCCATTTCTCCAATGGATGATCAACTTCAGCATAAAGATAAACCTTCGTCTTCTTATCCACATATTGGAAACCACTCAATGCGCCATTCTCCCATTTCAAAGCACCATTGCGACTATTAAAAATCAGATATGCCGGTTCATCTTTTTCAAAAATTAACCGATAAAGAGCACTCTGATGAGAAGGTGCATAATCAACCTCTATCTGAGCCTGATCTAAATAGACTTGGTAACGATAAGGTACTGTCTTTTCATGGTCATAACTATATTCCATAACCGCCCTCATCCCCTCCTCTGTCCCTTGATAAGGACTCAAATTAAAAGCAGAACTACCCCGATGGCTGGTTACAATAAGAGGAAGACCGAACAACCGATCACCTGTATAGTCTGCACGTTCGGGATATACACGCAACATACTATTGGGAAGATGGACAGTCGGATAGGTTGGCACCAACAAATGGCTGATATTCCCCATGTACGGATTCACATAATCCACCCACTCTTTCGATTCAGCTTGTTCTCGACCTATCAAACATTGACACTTTCCAATTATAAACATCAAAGTTATTCCAACAATCAACCCAATTAGGAATCTTCCTTTTTTCTGTTCCATATCTTTATCTCTTTTGTTTGTTGTCCAGCGAAAACGAATAAGGGAAATCTTCCGGATTTACCCCTCTTTCCATATTCGGTTTATCTCCCATTTGAATATCCAAGACACCTCCTTTCAACAGATCAAAATGTTCCAAATAGTTCTTAGTATAGTTCTTTCCATTGAAGTTGATAGACTGTATATAGATATTCTTATCGCTATTATGAGGAGCATTGATCACCAAACTCTTCCCATTCTCAAAATGTAATGTTGCCTTTCTAAAAAGAGGAGCACCCAACACATATTGAGTTGTTCCCGGCGCAACCGGATAAAATCCCAACGCAGAGAACACATACCATGCCGATGTTTGCCCGTTATCTTCATCCCCACAATAACCATCCGGAGTAGGACTATACATACGGTTTATCACTTGACGTAACCAATATTGTGCCTTCCATGGTTCACCTGCATAATTATATAAATAAATCATGTGTTGGATTGGCTGATTTCCATGCGCATAATTCCCCATATTCATAATCTGCATTTCTCTGATCTCATGTATCACCTGTCCATAATAACTTTCATCAAACAGAGGAGGGACAGTAAAGACAGAATCCAACATAGCAACAAACGTTTTCCGCCCTCCCATCAAATCAATCAACCCTTGTGGGTCATGAAACACAGACCAAGTATAATGCCAACTATTTCCTTCCGTAAAAGCATCTCCCCATTTCAGCGGAGAAAAAGGAGATATGAAGTGGCCATCTTTATTCTTTCCACGCATCAACTTTGTTTCTTTATCAAACAAATTCTGATAATTCATGGCACGTTTCGCATACATATCAAGTTCCTTTTTAGGACGTCCCAAGGCTTTTGCAATTTGATAGATGCACCAATCATTATAGGCATATTCCAGCGTACGCGCTGCATTCTCATTAATCTTTACATCATACGGGACATATCCCAACGTATTATAATACTCATGTCCCAAACGGCCGGTAGAAGAGACTGTAGGATGTACATGTTCAGTCCCATAAATCAACCCTTCATATAAGGCCTTCACATCCTCCACACGAATCCCTTTCATATAAGCATCCACCAATACCGATGCGGAATTATTTCCCACCATGCACCCCCGATGCCCAGGGCTTGCCCATTCCGGGAAGAATCCACTCTCTTTATAAGTATTAATCAACCCCTCCTGCATCTCCTTACTCATGGTCGGATACATCAGGTTTAAAAGAGGGAACAAGCTACGGAAGGTATCCCAAAAGCCGGTATCTGTAAACATATATCCAGGTAATACCTTACCATTATAGGGACTATAGTGGATTACCTTTCCTTGAGCATCTATCTCATAAAACTTACGAGGAAACAAGAGCGAACGGTACATACAAGAATAAAAGGTTCGATATTGATCCAAAGTACCGCCTTCTACCTCTATTTTTCCTAATTCCTTATTCCAAGTCTCTTTTCCTTTTTGAAGAAGCGTATCAAAGGAATCATCTCCTAATTCATTCATATTATATTCAGCCTGTTCAAAACTGATAAAAGAAGAGGCTACTTTGGCATGGACAACCTCTCCTTTAGTTGTCTGGAAACCAATGACAGCCCCCACATGATTAGCCTGTTGCTCATGACTTCCTTCTTTCAAAATCCCATCGACAAATGTCGCTTGATAAGTAAAAGGCTTATCAAAAACAACAACAAAATAGTTTCTAAAATTATCCGGAACTCCTCCACTGTTCTTTGTTGTATATCCCATGATTTTATTTTCTTCCGGTATAATCCGGACATAAGAACCTTGATCAAAGGCATCCACCACAACATAAGCATGTTCACTTTCTGGGAAGGTAAAACGGAACATTGCAGCACGGTCTGTCGGCGTTAGTTCCGTCTTCACATCATGATCAGCCAAATAGACTTCATAATAATAAGGTTTAGAGACTTCACTTTTATGAGAGAACCAACTTGCCCGCTTATCTTGGTCAAATTCAGGGCTTCCTACAACAGGCATAATGGCAAATTGTCCATAATCATTAATCCATGGACTGGGTTGATGGGTCTGTTTAAAACCTCTAATCCTATTAGCAGTATAGACATAAGTCCACCCATCTCCCATTTTTCCGGTCTGTGGTGTCCAAAAATTCATACCCCAAGGACGGGCAATGGCCGGATACGTATTACCGGTCGATAATTCAAAAGATGATTGTGTCCCCATCAAAGGATTAACATACTGTACAGGGTCAAAACCATTTCCTGTTACATTTGCCAAAGATGTTTGGGCCAACCAAGACAAGCCCAACATCCATACAAAAACATTCCACTTTCTTTGTTTCATTAGATAGATTGATTATTATAGTTTAGATAAAATCCTATTAAAAAATTCATAGGATACTATATTTCAATTATTTAGCAAACGCAAATATAAGCACAAACAGACTAAAAGAATACAAAGAATTCCCAAAAAGAAAAAACAGCAACCGTTATAAAAAAATATTTCCTCCGATGTATTTTCATTTACATCGGAGGAAATTCCCAACTAAATCGGACATAAATTCCGACTACAACCTGAATTTGTAAAGCTGTGCCAACACCTTTTGATATTCGTTCTGTAACCGCATGTGGTTCTGCATGCTGTCATACAGAGTTGTTACATCTACAAAATATTCTATCATGGATATTTGTCCGGCTTGAATGGCTTTATTCAACAATACCAAGTTATTCTGAGCCTTCAACACCTCCGTATATTCATCAATCGAGGTCTTCAATGCTAAAGCCTGGTTATACAATTGAAGCAGATCACGTTCTATTGCCGTCTCCGCATTGTCCAATTGTAAATCAGCATATAGGCTTTGCGCTTTAGCCTGTCTGACATTGTTTCGATTAGAGAAAATAGGGATACTGATGCCCACCAAAAAACCATTATAGCGGTTTCCTCCTGAAGAAGGATTCATTCGATATCCTAAATTAAACGAAGGAAGACCCTTGGAACGGTTCACTTTCACCTGCCGCAAAGAGGCCTCCTTTTCACTTTGCAAAACCAACAGACGACGATCTGCTTGCATTACCTCCTGTTTTAAGTCAATAAAAGAGGAAGGAGCCTCCAGTTGCATATAAACTGTATCATCAAATTGGATTTCCACACCTCCATTCAGTACAGCCAATTCCTGTAGTTTGGAAACACGTGAAGCCTCATTCATACGAGCCTCATTGCGGACATTCAATAATTCCAAGTTTATCTTGTTTGTCTCCAAGATATTGGCGTCCCCATTACGCAACCGTTGTTCGTAAAGGGCAGATAATTGTTCCGCATTCTGACGGCGGATTTCGAGCAGTGACTTTTGCTGATTCAGCAAGACCAAATCTAAGCAGATTTCTTTTGCTTGTAACAAAATCTGTTGACGCAACTCATCGCTTTGTCTATCCCAACTCTCTCCTTTTATTTTGGACAATTTGTTCCGTTGTACATACAAGGTCGGAAAATCAAAGGCTTGAGAAGCTATAAACTCCCCCGTAAAACCCATTCCCTCCTTATTTCCATACAGATGGGAATAGGTCACAGATGGATCCGGTAAGTTATTGGCCACCTTGGTCTCTAACTTCTGAGAGGTAACAAACTGTCGATTGGCTTGTAACTCTTTGTTATTGGTCTCAACATTTCGAAGAACCTCCTCCAATGTGTTCTGCGCATCGATTGTCCAAACAGAAACTACACACACAACCGTTATTATGAATCGTCTCATTCTTTTTCGTTTTTGTTCATAAATATATACACAATAGGGATAACAAACCCATTCAACAATGTAGAGGTCAACAATCCTCCCAAGATTACCGTAGCCATCGGACTTTGGATTTCATTACCAGGCAAATCACCATTCAATGCCAACGGAATCAAAGCAAGCGCAGAGCTCAGGGCTGTCATCAAAATCGGATTCAAACGATCTTTTGAACCTTGTACGACAGCTTCTATCAATGGCATATTCTTTTCTAATCTCAGATGTTTATAATGACTGATCAGCAACATTCCGTTACGGGTCGCAATACCAAACAAAGAAATGAAACCGATAATGGCTGGGATACTCACCTCACCGGAGGTCAACCACAGAATAAACACACCTCCTATCAATGCCAAAGGTAAATTCAACATGATGATACCACTCTCTTTGGCATCCTTAAACTCATGGTAGAGTAACATAAAGATCACCAATAATGACATGAATGAAGTCACTAACAAGGTACGGCTGGCAGCCTGTTCACTTTCAAATTGTCCGCCATATTCGATATGATAACCTTCGGGTAACTGAATGGAATCCTCTATCTTCTTCTGAATATCATTCACGATACTGCCCAAGTCACGATCTGCCACATTCCCACTAATCACAATCTTACGTTGCACATTTTCACGATTAATCGTATTAGGGCCTGTCACCGAACGAATTTCTGCGATATGGCTCAATGGAACCTTCTTCCCTTCCGCATCAATCATCATATTCCGAATATCCTCCATTGTCGCACGACTTTCATTGGACGCTTTCACTACTAAATCGAACCGCTTACCATCATCATAAACTTCACTAACAGTTTCCCCTCCTAACATGACATTCACATATTCTTCCAATTCTGGTAAGGGAATACCATACTGAGCCATCAATTCACGTTTGGGAGTAATGGTAAATTGTGGACGTTCAATCTGCTGTTCCACCATCAAATCCACCAATCCCGGAACATCTTGAATCAACTCCTTGATCTCATTCCCAATCGTGAACATCAGGTTCAAATCTGTACCAAACAACTTAATTGCAATATTAGCCTCCGTACCGGAAAGCATCGCATCAATACGGTGAGAGATTGGCTGACCAATCTCTATATTGGCACCACTGATTGTAGATAACTTTTCACGCACATCATTTACCACCTCACTTCGACTACGATCTTTCAACTCAAACGGAGCTTCTATTTCTGATACGTTCACTCCCAATGCATGTTCATCCAATTCTGCACGACCGGTTTTGCGGGCAACAGTCAACACCTCTGGAACTTGCAAAAGCAATTCTTCCGCCCGACGACCTAAAGCATCCGATTCTTCCAAAGAGATACCCGGGAGGGAACTGACATTGATAGTAAATGATCCTTCATTAAACGAAGGCAAGAAACTTCGTCCTAATGTAAAGAAGGTGCCTAATGCGACCACAAACAAAATAATTGTACAACCTAAAACAAGTTTTTTCTGTTTCAAAGTGTTCTTCAATGCCTTCCCGTATAATTCTTTTAACTTTCGTGCCAGCCATGCTTCTTTCTCTTCACGCTGTTCCGCGGATTTCTTTTCTAACAAGAAACTACATAATACAGGCGTTAAGGTCAATGCAACTATAGTTGAAGCGAACAAAGCTACAATAAAAGCAATTCCCAATGGAATCAACATACGACCTTCCATTCCACTTAAAAAGAACAAAGGGACAAAGCTGACAACAATAATCAAAGTTGAATTCAGAATTGGCATACGAACCTCACGGGAGGCCTCAAATACCACATCCAAGATAGAACGTTGCTGTTCTACCGGTAGTAAATGGTTCTCCCGTATCCGCTTAAAAACATTCTCAACATCGACAATCGCATCATCGACCAAGGAACCGATGGCAATCGCCATTCCTCCTAAACTCATAGTATTTATAGTCAACCCCATATAATGCAAAGTCAAAATAGAGACCAACAATGAGAGCGGCAGTGCAACCAAAGAGATCAACGTCGTACGTACATTCATCAAAAATAGGAATAATACAATAACCACAAAGATGCTACCTTCTAACAGGCTGTTCTTTACATTATCAATAGAGCTATTGATAAAACGGCTTTGGCGGAAAATATCGGTTGAAACATGTACATCCGGAGGAAGATTCTTCTGCAAATCTGCAACAATATGGTCTAACTTGGCAGTCAAATCAATCGTACTGGTGTTCGGCTGCTTAGTCACCGTAATCAATACAGCCGGCTTGGTTCGTTCAGAAGCCATCCCCAATTTAGGAATCTTTCCCCCAATTTGAATCGTGGCTATATTCTCCAACAAAACAGGCGAACCACTTATTGTTTTCACCACACCTTTTCCAATCTCTTCCGCAATAGTGGATGAAAGAATCCCTCGTAAAATATACTCATTACCATATTCATACAGGACACCTCCATTCGCATTCCGGTTCATATTACGTGTAACAGCTAATACCTCATCTAAAGTAATCCCATAATGACGCATACGTGCCGGATCCAATAGTATCTGATATTCCTTAATGTCACCACCAATCACAGCAACCTGAGCTACTCCACCGGTAGAAAGCAAGCGTGGACGGAATGTCCAATCGGCTATCGTACGCAAATCCATCGGGGATGTTCTCACCTCACCCTGTTTACTTTCATCAATAGTCAAACCGATAATCATCATTTCTCCCAGAATGGAAGACTGTGGTCCCAATGTCGGTTTACCTACATAATCAGGTAAACTCTCACTGACTATAGCTAACTTTTCAGAAACAATCTGACGAGCTAAATAGATATCCGTTCCCCAATCAAACTCAACCCAAACTACTGAAAAACCAGTTGTTGATGAAGAGCGAACCCTACGAACACCGGTAGCACCGTTTACCGCAGTTTCCACGGGGAAAGTCACTAACCGTTCCACCTCTTCCGGAGCCATCCCATTCGCCTCCGTCATCACCACTACCGTAGGTGCATTCAAATCCGGGAATACATCCACATCAGTGTGGAATGCTGTATATGTTCCGGCTATCATCAATAGCAATGCACAGATCAGCACAACCAATCTGTTATGCAACGAATAATATATAATCTTGTTCAGCATAGCAAATTAGTTTAGTGACTATGTGAATGAGCAGGAATGGCATTAGATGCAGAAGCCAAACGGATCTGATAAGCCCCTTCAGTGACCACCTCATCTCCGGCCTTTAACCCGGATAAGATTTGAACCTCCAAACCATTGTTTGCCCCTAACTTAACCGAAACTTTACGATAGGCCTCTTCATGTTCACGTACATAAACAGAATAGATACCTTGCTCCTCAATCAAAGCAGAGATCGGAACACTGATAACCTGTTCCATCGGTGTGGTCAACAGATAAATCTCAACAAACGAACCCGGAATTATCGCCCCCTTGTTATCAAATTCAAAACTCACGGGGACAAAAAAAGAGTTTGAATCAGAAGCCTTCCCATAAGATAGCAAACGGCCACGAAGATCTGCCAATTTATAGGTAACTTGATCGTATGGGGTACGGAAATTGGCCGATTGGATCATGCTCAAATAGGGATAATACTTTTCTGAGACCTCTGCCCGAAGCACCAACCGGTTGCTTTGTGAGATGGTAGCCAAAGGCTGACCGACCGTCACATAATCCCCCTCCTTCACCTGTATATTTTTCAGATAACCACTTATTGGAGAAACCACAGAAACCCCATGAGCAGTCTGCTTTCCGGCAACAGCTTCCCATGCTAACTTCGTATTCTCATAATTCAAACGAGCCTGTTCAAAGTCCTTGGCAGAGACAATCCGGTCATCCACCAAAGACTTCATTCGTTTATACTCTTTCTCTGCCTTTTCAAATGCAAACTTAGCTTTTGCAGCTACATTTCCATCAGACAAATTACTGGAAGCCAAACTTAAAACGGCTTGTCCTTTATGTACTGCGGTTCCCTCTACAAAAGTTAATTTACCTAATGTAACCACACCCGGGACTGTCGCAACGATTGTCGTTTCCTCTCCTTGCGCAGCCAAAATACGTCCACTGGTCTTAATGACATTTGTAAAAGTACCCGGTACAACCTGACGTGTTTGTAAACCGACAGCTTCTGCTTGTGCTTTCTTAAAAGCAATCTCTCCGGCATGAGAATGTCCTTCATGTCCATGAGCGGAATGATCGTGATCATGGGCTTCATGCGTATGTGCATCCTGTTCGTGACTATGAGCCTCATGAGCATGAGTTGCATGGTCATGGGTATGTTCGTGTGTATGTGCATGATCATGGTTATGATCATGATCGTGCGCACTATGGGAGGTTGTATTTCCACTACAACCACTCAATATGTAGGTGCAAACCACCCACATGACAAATATCTTTTTCATCTTGATTTTAAGTGTTTATGAGTCAATAATAAATTAATAAGTAAAGCATAAGCCATACTTTCACATTATTATCCCATAAACGGAGGGGCACGAAGCCCTGACGCTGCTTTTATCCACGTATCGTGCAGGGATTCGATATAAAAAGCCCGTTCCTTATCAATCAACAATTTAGACAAGGAGGGCTCAGGCGGATTTATGTAGTCAAATAAAACAAGCAAAGGAAATAAAAAAGAATGTACATCACTATTATCAACGTGTACAAATAAAGAGGTATAAAGAGCCACATTATGCCCATTGCAACCACAATCATGGGAGTCAGAATCTCCTCCTTGACTATGGCAGTGGGTGTTCTCCGTAAACAATGATTTATAACAAGGCATTCCGTCATCGTGATGATGGTGCGGGATCACTACCGAGAGTAATAATACCATACTCGCCAATAGCATAAAATACCGGATTATAAACTCTTTTCTCTTCATCGTTGGCAAAATTAATGAAAAGAAATGAATAAATATTTAGTACCGGGAAATTTAATTTCAACAAATAGATAGTTATCAGAATAAAACCAAGGTACAAAAAATCACATCGGACATAAACAAAATTACCTCGGATGTAGTCATGGATTACATCCGAGGTAATTTTTGGTAAGTTTATATTAAGTTAGTAGTCAAAGCTATAACTAACAACTCTTTTCTTTTTCTAATTTAGCGCAGATCAATTCTGCGGCTTTCTTTCCACTCATCAACATACCTCCGAAGATAGGTCCCATACGGAAACTACCGCTAACTCCATTGGCTGCCATACCAGAAACAAATAGACCGGAATAGATCTCTTTCGTATTTTCTACGGTAGTAGATTCCCCTAATTCCACATTCAAAGAACGTTCACCCACAACACCTCCAGTCGGAGTGTTTAAACGGATATCATTTTTACGAGCAACCACACGGGCAATTTCACAATCATGCCCTGTTCCTTCCAATACAGCCTTAGCCATAATTGTCAAAGGATCCACATGCATACCTTCACGGAGGACAGGTGCCCAGTTGACAACCACACCAGCAACCGCATCGTTATGGAAAACAACGTCTTCAACAGAGTAACAATTAAAAATAGTTGCACCAGCCTTCGTTGCACTATAAATCAATGCAGAGGTTGTATGTACAGAATCCATAATATAAGTACCATTACCGGCCTCTTTATAACTAACCCCTAATTCCCTAACAATCGGCATGGCCTCTTCTTGAACGACAATGTCATTAAACATCATAGCACCACCCCACATTCCACCACCAGGGGCTAACTTACGGTCAAACAAAGCAACTTTCTTACCTGCCTTTGCCAAATAATAGGCCGCCACAATTCCAGAAGGTCCACCACCTACAATTGCCACATCAATAGACAAATGACTCTTTAACTTAGCAAAATAAGAGTCCACAATTCCACTTGAAACAATCTGTTCCATGTCAATAAAAATAATTGAAGTTTAAACATCGGGAAGCATGTAGAGGTAACCCTCCCCTTTTCTTGTTTAGCTACCTAATCCCTTCGCAGCATTACCTGCGCAGGTTCTATGGGTATAATCTCAGCCTATATGAAATAAGCACCCCTATGAGAAGTGGCAACAAAGGTAATATATTTTATCCGAAATGTGGTGGACGTTTATTCATTTTCCGTTCCACAAAATTTTTAATAAATTCAACAGATTCATCCACACCCAACACTGACACATCAATTGAGAAGTTATAGGAAGAGGCAACTCCCCATTCCTTATTGGTATAGTAGTTATAATATGAAGCGCGTGACTTATCGGTTTTTGTCATCAATTCCTTTGCCTGTTCAACGGTCAAATCTTGTGTTTCTATGATACGCTGGATTCTGTTCTCTTTTGTATTATGAATAAAAAAACTCAGACAATTTGGATTATCCCGCAATATATAGTCCGCACATCTGCCAACAATCACACATGAGCCCTCATTCGCCAGTTTCCTAATTGCTTCACTTTGGTATAAAAAGAGGCGGTCATTTGACAACACATCTGCATAAGGAGGAAACATCCCCATATAGGAATATCCCATAGTAAAGGCATAAGATAAACCACTGGATGCTCTCTCATCTGCCTGTTCAAAACAATCTTCACATAACCCGCTTTCTTTTGCGGCCAATGTCATTAATTCTTTATCATAGTAGGCTATATTCAAGGCTTCAGCCAACTTCTTCCCAATCTCACGTCCACCACTGGCAAACTGTCGCCCTATAGTCAATATTATTTTATTATCCATCTTTATCTTATTTTATGATTATACAAATTATTATTGATTTCGAAAATACTTAAACTGGCTAACCAATACAATTGCAGTAAGAACCGTTGAGATCAAATCAGAGACCGGCATACTAACCCATACCCCAAAAGCACCCAACCAAGGAGGAAGCAACAACAAACAAGGAACCAAAAACAACATCTGCCGAGTAAGAGAGAGGAAGATTGCTTTCTTTGCCTGACCTATAGAAAGGAAAAAGTTCGTAGCAACCATCTGGAAACCGACTATTGGAAAAACAGCAAAAACGATATGCAAACCATCGACTGCCACCTTAATCAACTCAACATCTGAAGTAAATAAACGAATAATAGGAGTCGGGTACAAATGGCATAATAAAAAACCTGCCGTAGCCACCCCTACTGCCCATTTCATCGTTAGTTTAGTAACCTCCATCACACGTGAATATTGGCGAGCACCAAAATTATAACCGGCAATCGGTTGCATCCCTTGGTTAAATCCCATAATAATCATCACAAAGATGAAGATAATCCGATTGACTATGCCATAAGCTCCAATAGCCATATCTCCTCCATGTTCTTTCAACCCTCGATTTATCAAAATCACAATCAAACAAGAACAGAGGTTCATCAAAAAGGGAGACAACCCTATTGAAATAATACCACGAACAATATCAGACCTCAATTGATACATTCCTCGTTGAAAATGCAATAGCTGCTGGGGTTTAGAAAAATGAATCAACTGGCCAATCAAAGAGATAACCTGAGAAATAACCGTAGCCCAAGCTGCCCCTTTGATACCCCATCCGAAAGCGAAAATGAAAAGAGGTGTCAATATACAATTAATCACAACAGAAGCTAAAGTAGCAAACATAGCCAATTTCGGGAAACCGGAAGAGCGTAGCACCGCATTTAACCCTAAATACATGTGGGTAAACACATTTCCTATCAGTATCACCTGCATATATTCACGAGCATAAGGAAGTGTATTTTCACTAGCACCAAAAAAATAAAGAACAGGATCTAACACTAAAAGAAAAATAACCGTAAAAGCAATACCTAAACATACATTCAGACTTAAAACATTTCCTAACACACGGTTTGCTCCTTCATACTCCTTCTGCCCTAATTTGACAGAGACCAACGTAGAAGCCCCTACTCCAACCAACGACCCAAAAGCAGCTGCCAAATTCATCAAAGGGAAAGTCAAAGCTAATCCTGCAATAGCCATAGAGCCAACCCCTTGTCCGATAAAGATACTATCTGCCATGTTGTATAGCGAAGAGGCTGTCATGGCAATAATGGCCGGGATAGCGTATTGAGTCAACAATTTACTGATGCGCTCCGTACCTAACGTCAAAGGTGAATTTTCTATACTCATGCGACAAATATACGTAGATTTCAAAAAATAAGTTACTTTTGTTTCTTAGTAATATATAAAAAATATGGCTGAAAATTTAATCATCGCAAAAGGAAGTAAACAGGAGCAATATGAGACACTCCTTCCCCAGATCAAATCTTTAATAGAGGGAGAATCCGACCCGATTGCCAATATGGCTAATGTAGTTGCTGCATTAAAACAAACCTTTAATTTTTTCTGGGTAGGATTTTATATTGTTAGAGAGGAGGTACTGGTGTTAGCTCCCTTTCAAGGCCCGATAGCCTGTACCCGCATCCGCTATGGGAAAGGGGTATGTGGAACTGCATGGAAAGAGGGAAAAACACAAGTTGTTCCGGATGTGGAGTTATTTCCAGGTCACATCGCCTGTAGTTCCAATTCCAAATCAGAAATAGTCATACCTCTTTTCAAAGAAGGAAAAGTTATAGGGGTATTGGATATTGATAGTGAAACATTGAATTCTTTTGACGAAACCGACGTTTTCTACTTAGAAAAACTATCTGGCTTATTAACCTTGAAATTATAACAATAAAAAACTCTATGAGTAATACTTATAATATATTACTCATAGAGTTTTTCTTTCCTAAGCGTATTTTTATAATTTAATAGTTAATACAGCCCCATCTTTGATTCTATATTTTTTTTGCTTCTCTTTAGAAATTACACACACCTCTAATTTTCCATCCTCCATACGTTTAACTTCTATATCAAAACAGGAATCAAAGGCATGGATATGCCGTAAATTCATATATTTCCAATTCTGTGGCAAACGAGGAGTTAGCATAAAACTTTTAAAACCTGTTGGACGAATACCAAATAAACCTTCTGTTATAATACGTCCATACAATCCACTTTCTGCAGACAGATGACGCTGACTTCCTTCCGGCCATGCCTCAATAGCATACGGGACATGATCACCTAACAAACGAGTAGAAGAATATCTCTTTAAAAATTCAGTCGCTTTTTCTGTAGCTCCTACCGAATAAGCTCCACGCAAAGCATAAAGAGTGGATCGATCCCAGAAAGTTTTACTACCAGCTTGAGTCAAAAGACCATCTTTCGTCCACAAACGAGAAGAGAACAAAGCTGCAATTGTACCCTCTGCCCTTTCATCAATACCAACAGTCAAAGGAATACAAATCCACGAACGTAAAATATCATTTCCTTTATAATAAGCATAGGTTTCATATCCTTCCACCTTTGCCCCAAAATAGGACTCCATCTTTTTACGTAAAAGTTCTGCTTGTTTACGATAAGTTGAAGATTTGGGAATATTCAATTCCCGACAAAGATAAGAAGCTGAAAGAAGAGCATCATAATAGAGCGAAGAGGTACAAAGATTAGCATCTCCGGCTGGGAAACGTCCTTCCAACTCATCACTATCAGAAGTAACAACTCCTTCCTCGTTTAACTGTCGACGACAATATTCCAAACACCACTCTATCAATGGCCATAATTCTTGTGCCTCTTCTTTTATTCCTCTGGCAAGCACATAACGAGCAGCACCATATGCAATCATCGCAGCATCCCCACGGTCGCCAGCACCATTCCAAATATCCAAACCTTCAGCAATAATAGAACTGGGAATAGGTTTCCACTCATCATTCATAAAACGAGCAAAATGTTTATAGGAATTCAAAGCTGATGCATTTCCATAATTGTAACCGACAAATGGGAAAAAAGGATTAATATACTCCGCTTGGTCATTGGCCCAAAGAGCCGCATAATAAGATTCCCCACCAGGTCCATGCATGGGTCCTCCTTTTGTCTCATAAATACTTTCACAACCACGAATCTTAGAAAATGCGAACATACGGTCAATAATAGAATCCGGTGTTTCTAATACCAAGTTATTCATTAACTTATGTACCAACATCTCTCTTAATTCTTTTTCTCGTAATGCATCTAATTGCGGACAAACTTGATCCTTTAGATAAGCAATAATGAATGAGGAAAAACGGAGAGTATCTCCCGAAGATATCGTATAATAACCATCCTTATCAGTCTTCGTTTCAATACAATAAGAGCCTAAAACACCTTTCTGTGGATTCGTATAACTCTTCTGATTCACACGAGGTAATTCAACTGTTAATTCATTCTTCCCTTCATTTATAAGGGTATAACATTCTACCAAAGCTGGTAATTCTGTTGAAGGGAAATATTCTCGAATCAATTTCCACTTACCTTTTCTTCCTTGATTAAAAAAACTCTCTACTTTTAAAAGACCTTTTAAATTCACCGTTAAAACCTGTTCTTCTGTAAAGGCACGTCCATTCACCGTCACCATATCAAGCAAATTCCAATTATAACGACGCATTAAACTACCATACGTATCATTCGGTATCACTCTTAACTGCGGCCATACCATACTTTTATTCAATACGAACTTACCATTTTCTACTCCATAACGAAACACAACAGAAACAGTTTTTCCACTCATTTCTATATGATCCTGATGAGTTTCTTTGTTCTGAGGCGACCAATTGATCGAACCGTCCTCTTCTAATCTCCATCGATTCGATAGTTGAGCTTCAACACCTATAGAAAATAAACCGACATAACACCACAAAAAAAATGGCAACAAATTCTTCATAACAATATTATTATTTTATTAAAAATCATCTTTTAACATTTTACATTCTTTAGTCCCAACTTCAAAACAAGATATCCACCGACACCAGATATTAACGAACCGCTAAATACTCCCAGTTTAGCTTGGTTCAATAAATCTGTACCTATCTCCGGCATATCGGAAAAAGAGAGATTTGCGATGAAAAGAGCTACTGTAAATCCTATACCACCCAACATAGAAACGCCAAACAAACTTCGTTTATTTACACCAGTCGGTATCGTAGCAAATCCCATACGAACAAAAAGATAAGTAAAAGAAAAAATACCCATCGACTTTCCTAAAAAAAGTCCAACAAAGACCGCCAATGGAACACCAGGTAAAGTAGACATCTGAATATCTCCAAAAGTGACACCAGCATTAACAAACGCAAATAAAGGTAATATTAGGTAATTTACCAACGGATGTAACTTATCAGCCATGTTTTGCAAAGGACTGATAGATTGATCTGCCAATAAATGAATATTATTCAAGATTTGAATTTGTTTGGATGATAATACAGATGTATCTCTACTATGACGAACTTCCGTATAATCCAATAGTGATAGATATTGAGTCATGTCATCCGTAAATTTATCCAATGCAATCGCAGGGCGAGCCGGCACAGTAAAAGCGACTAATACTCCCGCTATTGTAGGATGAATTCCGGACTTCATAAACAACATCCAAACAAAGAAACCTAAAAAGTAATAAAAAACAGGATTATTCACCTGCATTTTACCTCCGACAAACAACACTAACAAAAGGAATAACGACAATAATAAGGGTTGATAAGCAATCTCCCCACTATAAAAAAGAGCAATGATAATGATTCCACCGATATCATCCACAACAGCCAAAGCTGTTAAAAAAATCCGCATACCCAATGGTACACGTTTACCCAACAACCCCAAAACAGCCAAGGCAAATGCTATATCTGTTGCCATTGGGATTGCAACACCACGGACTTCCGGTGCAGAATGGCAAACCATAAAATAAAAGAGAACAGGAACAATCATTCCTCCACAAGCAGCAATAATAGGTAACATCGCTTTTCTTAAAGAACTTAACTCTCCTATCAAAATTTCCTGCTTAATCTCCAATCCTATCATAAAGAAGAAAACGGCCATCAATGCATCATTGACAAATGCCAACATCGACATCGGTTCTCCATGATGCATAAAAGGGATAAAATTCCCAATTTTTAAATTAATCGGATATTGAAGTATATGATGATACCACTCTTCCAACGAAGAGTTCGCCAATATCATGGCTAAAACTGTAGCCATAAACAATAAAATACTCGCATTTGGTTTTTGAATCGCAAAACGCTGTAATGGTCTTAAGATAACATGAATGGTGTTTTTCATAATATAACTTTATATGTTCAGGAAACAACTTGTAAAACCTTCTCAAAAAATCTATCCGTAAATTTTAAATTTATATCTTATCTGTAACCAAATAGGCACTTTCGACTTTCAACAATCGAGACTTCAACCGTTCAGCTTCTCCCTTTCGGATACGAAGAGTCATTACACAATCCATCTCAAATTTTTGGGAAACAATAGTCGGATTATCCTCTTTAACAATACGCATAATTCCATTCAGATAAGGATATTCAAATGCAACCGTAATATCCTCGTCAACAGTACGCTCTTCCACTTCTGCTGCCGCAATAGCTTCAGCCGCCGCCGTTCGATAGGCTACAATCAAACCACTGGTTCCCAATTCTATACCCCCAAAATAACGTATCACAACAATTAATATATCTGTCAATTCATTGGAGTTTATTTGTCCCAAAATTGGTTTACCTGCTGTTGAAGAGGGTTCCCCATCATCATTCGCACGGAAAGTTTTACGTTCCGGTCCCAACATATATGCCCAACACACATGACGTGCATCATAATACTCTTTTCGGAATTTATCAACCTGAGTCTTAACCTCCTCTACCGTACGTACTGGAATAGCATAAGAGATAAAACGGCTACGTTTCTCCGTATAATATCCCTCTGCTATCTGTTTTATGGTTTTATAACTATCTTCTGCCATGATCTAATCTGGTATATGTGTTTTTTGCTCTTCCCTAAATGCTCGAAAATCTTTCATTATTTCCTCTATTTCTTCAATAAAATAGGGATTCTTTACATGCCCTTTCACCTCTTCATAATAGGCTTCAATGGCTTTCAATGCACAAATATCTTGTCCGCGTAACAAAAAATAGGGTTCCTCTTTCTCTACGCATTGTTTGATCATCTGAATCGGATTCTTCATATCTTATTATTTCTTAATTCATCCCGCAAAAACGAAGTCGTATAACTTTTTGTATTTGATGCGATCATTTCTTCCGGAGTTCCAGAAAAAAGAACCTCACCTCCATTTCGTCCTCCTTCCGGTCCCATATCTATAATATAGTCTGCAGATTTAATCACATCTAAATTATGTTCAATCACGATAATTGTGTTACCTTTATCTACCAACTTATTTAAAACACCTAATAACACTCTTATATCCTCAAAATGAAGTCCAGTTGTCGGTTCATCCAACACATAAAGAGTCTTACCTGTATCTTTCTTTGCCAATTCTGTTGCTAACTTCACACGCTGACTTTCTCCTCCCGATAAAGTTGTAGAAGGTTGACCTAATTTAATATAACCCAAACCTACATCTTGTAAAACTTTTACTTTAGCAAGAATAGAAGGGACATTTTCAAAGAATTCCACAGCCATATTGATTGTCATGTCTAAAATATCAGCAATAGACTTACCACGAAAACGAACTTCCAATGTTTCCCGATTATATCGTTTACCATGACAACCTTCACAAGGAACAAGTACATCCGGTAAAAAATTCATTTCAATAGTCTTATATCCATTCCCTTTACATGTCTCACAGCGACCACCTGACACATTAAAAGAAAAACGTCCCGGTTTATAACCACGTACTTTGGATTCAGGTAACTCCACAAACAAGTTTCGGATATCAGAAAAGACACCCGTATATGTTGCCGGATTACTACGAGGAGAACGTCCTATAGGAGATTGATCTACATTAACAATCTTATCTATATTATCAATACCTTCAATAGCGTTATAAGGTAGTGGTTCTTCCAATGAACGATAAAAATATTGGCTCAATATAGGTTGTAATGTGCGATTGATTAAAGAAGATTTACCACTACCGGAAACACCTGTCACACATATCAACATTCCTAATGGGAATGTTACATCTACCTGTTTCAAATTATGTCCACATGCACCCTTTAATGTGATAAAAGAACCATTTCCTTGGCGTCGCTGTTGTGGAATTGCAATCTCCATTTTTCCATTGAGATAGGCAGATGTCAATGTATCAACTTTTAGCATCTCATCCGGTGTTCCAGCATATACAACTTCCCCTCCTAATCGACCAGCTTTAGGTCCCATGTCTACAACATAATCGGCATTTAGCATCATATCTTTATCATGTTCTACTACTATAACCGAATTTCCTGTATCACGAAGTTCCTTCAACGAGTTAATTAAACGCACATTGTCTCGTTGATGCAACCCTATACTTGGTTCATCTAAAATGTACAAAACATTAACTAACTGACTACCTATCTGGGTAGCCAAACGAATACGCTGACTTTCTCCTCCAGACAATGTAGCAGAAGCACGATTCATAGACAAATAATCTAACCCTACATCTAATAAAAATTTCAAACGTGAACGTATCTCCTTTAAAATTTCAATCGCAATCTGTCTTTGTTTCGGATTCAATTTGTCTTCCAAACGTGTCACCCATACATACAGTTCGGATATATCCATCTCTGCCAACTCCGCAATATTCTTATCTGCAAGACGATAATGTAATGCCTCTTTATTCAAACGCTGTCCATTGCATTCTGGACAGGTAGCCATACGAACAAATTGTCCGGCCCATTTCTGAGCAGTAGCAGAAGCTTCACTTTCCTGTTGCATAAGGATATATTTGGCCACACCCTCATACGCCAAAAAGTAATTAGAATTACCCAATGACTCATTTTTGATACGTAATCGTTCTTCTGTACCATTCATAATTTCATCAATAGCCTCCTCTGGTATATCCTGAATAGGAGTCTTTATTGTTACTCCATGTTTTTCACAAATAGCCTCTATTTGCCAAAAAATCAATGAGTTTTTATATTTACCCAAAGCTACAATACCTCCATTATAAATACTCAGAGAGGTATCTGGCACAATTTTATTAATATCTAATAAATTTACCTGTCCCAAACCTTTACATTTAGAGCAAGCTCCTTGAGGTGAATTAAAGGAAAAATTGTGCGGTGCCGGTTCACTATAAGATAAGCCTGTAACCGGATCCATTAAACGGCGACTAAAATGGCGTATCTCATTAGTTTCCATATCCAACACAAGAACCAATCCATCGCCTTGTTTCATCGCTACACGCAAACTTTCCTTTAAACGCCGCTCATCAGATTCCGAAACAATAAGTTTGTCTATCACCACTTCAATGCTATGCATCTTATAGCGATCCAACTTCATTCCATGAAAAATCTCTTTCATTTCACCATCAATACGGACATTTAAATATCCTTTTTTACGCATTTGTTCAAAAAGCTCTTTATAATGTCCTTTTCGATTACGTACCAATGGAGCAAGCAGGTAAGTTTTTTTCCCTTTATATTGTTTCAAAATCAGTTCTAAAATCTGCTCCTCCGTATATTTAACCATCTTCTCTCCACTCAAAAAGGAATAGGCTTCTCCTGCCCGTGCATAAAGTAGACGAAAAAAGTCATAAATTTCAGTAATTGTTCCTACCGTAGAACGAGGATTCTTATTCGTCGTTTTTTGTTCAATGGATATAACTGGACTTAAACCGGAGATCTTATCTACATCCGGTCGTTCCATGTTACCAAGAAAATTACGGGCATACGCAGAAAAAGTTTCAACATAACGGCGTTGTCCTTCTGCAAAGATTGTATCAAAAGCTAACGAAGATTTTCCACTCCCGCTCATACCCGTAATTACTGTCAGTTTATTACGAGGTATCTCAATATCTATGTTTTTTAAATTATGGACACGAGCACCTAATACAGAAATACTCCCACCTTCCAATATATTTTTATCTTTCATCAGTTATCTTTATTTTACAACCCACGCTTGATTATGGATATAAGTATTAGGTCTTTTGTAATACATATCACTCTCATTGGGAATCTGTAGTAAATAAGTTTTTCCTAATGTTACAAGTTTTCTATCACGTAACCAAGGATTAAACCGTTTCAAATCGGCATACGTAATTCCATTTTGTTGGGCAAAGGATGCCAAATCTTGAATATCTGTCGATACTTTAATCTCCCTACATTCTATCGGTTTGTATAAATCTTTTGCACTCAAAACGAACCCATATTTATATGGAGCTTCAAATATCTGTTTAATAGCCAAAATCCGATAAACATAACGAGTTGTCTCTTCTACTAACCACAAATCTAAAGAATTACCAACTTTCTGCTTAGTCAATTCACCAGAAATCCTCCCCATTCCAGCATTATAAGATGCTGCAACTGTCACCCAATCTCCATATTTAGCATAAGCATCTTTCAAATAACGGCAAGCGGCCTCCGTAGCTTTTGTAACATTACATCGTTCATCCACTGTCTGTGTAACAGTCAAACCATATTGTTTAGCTGTTCCTTCCATAAACTGCCAAGTTCCTACCGCACGTGCTGGAGAAGTAACCCGAGGATCCAAATGACTCTCTATCACTGCCAAATACTTAAAATCATCCGGAATACCATTCGTTTTCAAGATTGGTTCTATTATCGGGAACACCCGGTTTGCCCGCTTTATCAACAACATTGTTGTAGCATGATAATAAGTAAATGTACTCAGTTCGCGATCTATACTCTCATGTCTATTATAAAGAGTCAAATCAATATCTTTTCCACAAAAAGAGGCTTTTAAAGGAACCTCCGGTGTCATAGTTATTGATGAGATTAAAGGACGTTGCTCTTTAATCACTACAGAATCACAAAAACTAATGGTAAGACAAATAGCCACACAAACTATTCCTCCTACCAAAAAACTTACCACCCTATTGTTCAATAATTTCATCTTCAATTCGATTTGGTCTAAGTATATTTATAGATCCTTTTTTATTAAATTTTTCTCCAGACGAACCTGTAGCCTCTATCACATAAAAATAGACACCCGGAGCCACATATTTTCCCCCTTTCTTTCCATCCCAACCTTCTGCGGGATTAGTAGAATGATACATTTCTACCCCCCACCTATTAAATATCCAACATTTATAATTCAGTAAAGATTTATATGCAACTCGAAATTCATCATTAATACCAGGAGTAGTTCCAGGTGAAAACGCATTAGGTATCTCCAAAAATGATTCTGTTATTTTTATTGCAATAGGTTCCGATGTTATTTCACATTCACCCGTTCGATTACTAATAGTAAGTTCAGCCACATAATTTCCTTTTTCAGTAAAGGTATAATCCACTTCGCTTTCCCTATACAAGACCAACGGATTTTCAGATCCGTTTTCAATATCTGAACGATAAATTTTCCAAGTATATAAACTGGCTACCGGTTCATTTGCAAATGCAAGGAAAGTAATTTCAGCCGGAGCCGAGAGATAATCTCCCTCTCCTAATGTCATATTTGGAGCATTATCCATCACAAGAAGCGTATCAATATGTACCTCTAAAGCAACAGCTTGATAAATATCTGATGTAATAGATTTCTCCACCCCAAAATGACGAGCAAAAAGATCTCCCTTCAATGTAACTTCCGTATCACAAAAAGGCGGATAGGTTTCTTTATCACTGATATTGCCAAGAAATGGATTTCCTTCCTTAATTTTTGTCACAGCCAAAGGTGAAAAAGATTGTTCCTCTTCTGACCAAACCAATGTTTGAAACAAGACTTCAAATTGTCGTTTTAATTCCACTACACGTCCGCTAGCCGGCATCGTATACTGCATACGTACAGGTTCCGGACTTCCTTTCAATCGAAAATTATCACAGTCTCCTTCAACCTTGATACTCAAAGGTTCAAATGTATAACGACTATAATCAATCAACCAGACATAACGTGTCATGATATCAGTTTCTTGAACAAAATATCCATACCCCTCCTCTATATTCCGAATGGTTGAAGTATTTCCATTCTGCTCACATGAGATAGCTTCAGCCTCTAAAGCTTTGTTTTTATATCGGAACCATTTATGATTGGTTGAAGTTGAAGAAGTATAGCTAATAGCAACATTATTCATGCCATAGACCAAATATACCTCCAACTTCTCACTATTTTCCTCTTTAGCCATCAGAGGTTCTCCCTGTCCTCCATATACAGTATATTTCTGTGCTTGAACTGTAAACACGAAAAACAAAAGAAAAAACAATCCTTCTAACTTTCTTATTTTTGTTTTCAACATAAACATTACCTTATTAGCTTTCAAAAGTACTATTTTATACGGAGATAAAATACATTTTATTGTAAATTAAATTAAGCTTACAAAGATACAGTGTTTTATACATTTCGTTCTCATTTATTAGTTGTATCTTTGTAATCTAAATACAATATAAAGATGAATAAATTATATATCTACGGACTTGCAATCCTCCTTTGTTTGGTTAAAGTTTCAGTCTTTGCCCAAAATAGCCACTCACAAGTTGTTATTACCAACAATCAAAATAGTTCCTATTTTTTTCACACCATTGAAAGAGGACAAACTGTATATGCCATAGCTACCATGTATGGGGTTACTTCCGATGATATTTATCAGTTAAATCCAGGAAGTAAAGAAGGGATTAAGGCTGGATCCACTCTTAAAATTCCACAACAAGCCCAAGTAGTCCATACAGAAAATAAACAAGGTGGAAATTATACTTTCCATACAATACAACCCAAAGAGACCTTATATGCGCTCTCTATCCGTTATGCTGTTCCAGCACCCGCAATCATCAAAGCTAATCCAGGGTTATCCACTTCTACTTTTACAATAGGTAAGACTATTCGTATCCCTGCCACACAAATCAGTGATCTGCCTACAACTGAAACAAAAGAAGTCACAAAAGAGATTAATTATACCATACAGAAAAAAGAGACCATGTACCGCCTATGCAGAAAGTTTGATATTTCTAGTTCCGAATTAATAAGACTTAACCCTGAATTAAAAAAAGGAGTTAAAGCCGGTATGATTATCAAAATTCCTGTTCAAACCCAAGAAACTATAACAACACAATCAAGCAACACTACCCTTTCAGAAAGAGAGGTCAATGATTTGCTATCCTCCTACAAAAATATTGAATATGTAAATCAAATCAAAGTTGCTCTATTCTTTCCTTTCATGACAAATGAAGAAACATCTTCTCCTGAAACATTACGTTTCATTGAATATTATGAAGGTTTTCTATTAGCCGTAGATAGTCTACGTAACATGGGATGTTCTATAGATTTATCCGTCTATGACATAGGTAAGGGTACAAAAAAATTGAAAGAAATATTAAAAGATGAGGCATTGAAAAACGTAAACCTAATCATAGGAGCTGTTCAAAATGATCAAATTGGGATATTAGCAGACTTTTCTCAAAAAAACCAAATCAAATACGTAATTCCTTTTACCTCTAAAAACGATGATGTTTTATCTAATGCCAATATCTATCAGGTAAATACACCTCACTCCTATCTATATGATAAAGCAGCTCAAGCTGCTTGTAATCTATTCAAAGATGACAACATCATTTTATTAAGAATAAACGATGGAAAAGATAAAACAGATTTCATCAAAGCATTTAAAGCTGAGATGAAACAGCAAAATCTCTCATTTAAAGAGATAAACTACAATGCAGAAACATTAACAATAGACATAGAGGCTTTATTAAATGCAGAAAAAAGAAATGTAATAGTTCCCACATCCGGTTCTTCAGATGCATTAAACAATATCAAATCACCTTTACGAATGTTAGTTGGTACAAAACCGGAGTTTACATTCGCCCTATTTGGATATCCGGAATGGCAAACCTATACACGAGATTGCTTGGATGATTTCTTTGCTTTAGACACCTACATCTATTGCAATTTCTATGCAAATAACCTATCCAAAGAGGTAAATGATTTCTACTATAAATACAAAAATTGGTATAGCAAAAATCTAACTAACACATTTCCAAAATATGGAATATTAGGCTTTGATACCGGTATGTTCTTCTTAAATGCGATCAATCAATATGGTTCTAACTTCGAGAACAATTTACACAAGATCAACTATAAAGGAATACAGACTGAATTTGACTTCCATCGAGTAAATAACTGGGGTGGGTTTGTCAACACAAACATATTTATTGTTCATTACCAAAAAGATTTCAACGTAACCCGTAATAATGTAAAATGATAAAAAAACATATAGCCATATCCCTATTGAGTATTGCCACTTTAAGTAGTGTGTATGCACAAGAGACTTTCCAAAAAGAGTTGTCTGTTGGTGCCTCTTTCGGTACAACATTTTCAAAGGTTAGTTTTGCTCCTACCAAAGTCCAACAAAAAATGAAATTAGGATTTATGGGAGGAGTGAGTCTACGTTGGATTTCTGAGAAAAATTTAGGTTTACAAGCTGAATTAAACTTTGCGCAACAGGGGTGGAATGAGAAATTTGAAAAACAACCGGAATACACATATAGTAGAACCATTCAATATATAGAACTACCTATTCTGACCCATATCTATTTTGGGAATAATCGATTCAGAGCATTCCTTAATTTAGGGCCTAAAATAGGTTATGCGTTTGGCGAGAAAACGAATGAAAACTTAAATGGAGCCTCTCCCAATACTGAAAACACACAGCATGATATGAAAATTGAACAAAGATTTGATTGGGGATTATGCGGAGGACCTGGGATTGAAGTACGTACGGGTATTGGTATATTTATATTAGAAGGACGTTACTACTATGCACTTGGAGACATATTTAAAAGTCGCCAAGAAGACTATTTTTCCAAATCATCGTCTCAAGTGATTTCTGCAAAAATCACATATATGCTTCCTTTATCGAAAAAATAAAAACTCAAAAAAAGAAAAGACGGATACAAAAAATGATATATCCGCCTTTTCTTCTTTTTTATATTGACTTATCTCAATCTATCTAAAGAACGAACTAACGCCTCGTCTGCTCCTATATTACGAATAGCCAAATAATTTAAAATCAAACTGACCAATGGAAAAGAGAGTGCAAATTTAAAACTCATAGAAATCACTTCCATTTGTCCTTTTATACTCCAATAAAAAAAGGCAAATAAACCATAGAACCCTAACATCAAAATAGAGTTAAACACACATAATCGAATCTGTAGAATTCTATTTTTAAATAAAAAGATAATCAAGAATGACAATAAAGAAATGATTACAACCAAAGCGAATAATCCCCAAGTAGGATAGATCAATTCAGGTTGTTCAACCATAGAACTTAATCCGGCTACATCAAAAGTAAAGAATTGATCACCAGACTGTAATACCGCAAGCGGTAAAAACAGCATGACTACAGTCAATACCACAACAACAAGTAAATAAACTGTTTGTATTCTCTGTAACATAATAAAACAGAAATTCTAAATTTCCACTCCTTCTTATTAAAGGTTATTCTTCTCTTTTATCGGATTTCTGTGATAAACCTTACCATCCTCATATTCCTTTGCAGCAATCAATGTAGGCTTCGGAAGCTTTTCATAATAACGTGAAATCTCGATTTGTTCTCTATTTTCAAAAACTTCCTCCAAATTATCGTTATAGGATGCAAACTCTTGAAGTTTCTTTTCCAAATCCTCTTTCATCTCCACTGCAATCTGATTAGATCGTTTTGCAATGATTTTAACTGTTTCATACACATTAGCTGTGTCTTCCGACAGTTTCATCATATCACGAGTAATCGTATTCGTCGGAGCATTCGTCTTTCTGTAATCCATAATTATTTATTGATTAGTTGTTTCGTTAATACGTATCTATAATTCGTTTGTTTGCGTAATCATAATATTTCTGCACCTGCTTTACATATTTCCCTTCCGGATATTCGTTTATGTAAGTATAATATTCATCCACCACATCACGATAACGTCCTTGCAACTTTTCATCTACACTTACCAAAGCCAATTCATATTTAGAACGAATAATATAAAACATCAGCTCTTCTCTAAACTTCGAATAGGGATAATTTTTTAGTGCATTCTGTGCTGTAATTACACTTGACAGGTAATTATTACCCATATAAGTACCTAAGTTAAAATACAACCGAACAGCCAACAATTCTTTATATGCTAATTTTTCCTGAAGTTCGAACAGGATTTCTTGTACATCCTTTGCCCGCTCACTTTGTGGATAGTACTCCAAAAACAGTTGTAACTGTTTAATCGCATCAAAGGTTTGTGTCTGATCTAAACGGGGATCAGGAGAATCTAAATATAACCCATATCCTGCATAATAACGAGCTAATTCAACATATTCTCCTTTTGGATAAGTCGTATAATAGGTTGTAAAATATTCTGTTGCTGTTTGATAGTCCTCTTGGCCATAATAACTCTGTGCCAACAGATACAACGACTCCTCTGCATGAGCCGTACCTCTAAATATCGGGACTAATTCATCTAATAAAGCAGCAGACCTTGAGTATTTCTTCTCATTAAAATATTTCTTGGCATACGAATACTTTAACTCATAATCTGTACTCTTCAATATCTTATTATACTCCCCACAAGAAGATAACAAGACAATCATCATCCACATTAAATATACAACCTTTTTCATTCACAGTACTTTTAGCGCGCAAAGTTACAGTTTTCTTACAAATAAACGAAGCGCACAACGTTAATATTTACAACTTATACAAATCACTTGCTGCTATTAACTCCAATTTATTTGCTTTTAAAACTTCAGCACACTTCTCAACATTGTCCGGGCGAATGATAACATTAGCCGCTTCTCCTTGAGAGAAAGCATACATATATTCCACAAAAATACCGGCAGAAGTGATAATCTCCATAGCTTTAGCTAAAGCACCCGGCTGGTTTGGGCAATGCAAGCAGACCACATCAGCCACACTCACTGCATAAAATTTTTCACGTAATACTTGAATCGCTTTATCTGTATCTGACACGATCAAACGCAAAATACCAAAATCTGAATTTTCAGCCACAGTAAAGGCCGACATATTCACACCTGCTTCTCCTAATATTTTAGCGACTTCTGTAAAACGTCCCTTTTTATTTTCTAAAAATATAGATAACTGTTTAATTAACATAGCTTTTCTCTTTATTAAATTTATACTAATTTACGATTATCGATTACATGTTTAGCCTTTCCCATACTACGTTCGATGCTACGTGGCTCCACTATTTTAATATCAGGTTGTAATCCTATCACACTTTGCAAACGACTGGCGATCTTTTTCTTTAGCGCGATCATCTTATTCATTTCATCTGAATAATATTCTTGACGAACCTCTACTTGTACCTGGAAAGTATCCGTATTGTTAACACGGTCGACAACAATAAGATAATGAGGTTCAAATTCTGGTAATTCCAAAATAACAGATTCCACCTGGGACGGGAACACATTGACACCACGAATAATCAACATATCATCACTACGTCCTAAAATACGTCCCATACGTACAGCCGTACGGCCACATTCACATTTATCATAAATCAAATGTGTCAAATCTCGTGTACGATAACGGATCATCGGCATACCCTCTTTTGTCAATGTAGTAAATACCAACTCTCCCTTCTGTCCAGGTTCCACCGGTTGCAAAGTAACCGGATCCACAATTTCAGGGAAGAAATGATCTTCCCACAAATGGGTACCATTTTGGCATTCACATTCACCACCTACTCCCGGTCCACAAATTTCAGTCAATCCATAGATATCATAAGCCTTAATATTCAGCTTTTCTTCCAACTCTTTACGCATATTTTCAGTCCAAGGCTCCGCACCAAAAACTCCCACACGAAGTTGAAATTCATCCAAAGGGATACCTGATTCACGAATAGTTTCTGCCAAATACAATGCATAAGAAGGGGTACAAGCTAACCCTTTTGCACCAAAGTCATGCATCAAATGAATCTGTTTTTGAGTATTACCACTGCTCATTGGGATCACAGTTCCTCCTATATTTTCGACACCTGCATGTGCACCCAAACCACCGGTAAACAACCCATAGCCATAAGATACCTGTACAGAATCATTCTTTGTCAAACCATAAGCAGTCAAACAGCGAGCGACTACTTCTGACCAAATAGACAAATCCTTGCGTGTATAACCAACGACAATAGGTTTTCCGGTTGTTCCTGAAGAAGCATGCAAACGAACTATTTCAGACATAGGCACAGCCATCAATCCAAATGGATAATTATCCCGCAAATCTTGTTTAACTGTAAACGGCAACTTCACGATATCATCAATAGACTGTATATCATCAGGAGTAACACCCATTTCTTGCATTTTCTTGCGATAAAAGGGAGTGTTATGGTATACATGTTCAACAACTCGTTTCAAACGAATACTCTGTAGCTTCCGCATGTCTTCGCGGTTCATACACTCAATAGTTTCATTCCAAATCATGATATTTGTATCTTATATTTTATTATAACTATTCTAATTAAACCGCAAAGTAAAAACATTTTCCTTAAGAATTCCTCTATTTTGTTAAGTTTATTAAGAAAAACATTATTTATACCATACAGTACCTCGCTTATCCCCCATTTCCAAAAACAAGGTATCTCCATTCATAATCTGCTCATGTGTTATATAGCTTTTCTCATAAGGAGCGCCATTTAACCTAACAGATTGTACATAAATACGAGTATGACTGACATTTGGAGCCAAGACCGTAAAAGTCTTTCCATTATTCAGATGCATCTTTACCTCCGAAAATAAAGGCGTTCCTATCTCATATTTACCACTGGCCGGATCCACCGGATAAAATCCCATCGAGCTAAAGACAAACCAAGCAGACATCTGCCCGCAATCCTCATTACCACAGATTCCATCCGGTGCATTCAAATAGAAATCATGTAAAACCTTAGCAACATATTCCTGTGTCTTCCAAGGTTGGTTTATCTTATTAAACAAGTAAATCACATGATGGCTTGGTTCATTCCCATGTGCATACTGCCCTATCATACCGGTACTAAAAATAGGCAATTCTTTTCCCTGTTCCGGTACATAGGTAAACATACTATCCAATTTCTCTGCAAACCGCTCTTTGTCTCCCAATAAGCCGATCAAACCATCCAAATCATGTGGTACAGACCAAAAATACTGCCAGCCGTTACTCTCGCATATATCTTCCGTATAATCATCTGGATTGAAATCCTCAATAAAATCTCCTTTTTCATTACGAGGTTGCATAAAAGAGCTTAATGGATTATATACATTCTTGTAGTTTCGGGCTCTTTTATAAAATTCCTCTGCCACATCCTTTTTTCCCATCTTCTCAGCCATCAAAGCTATGCAATAATCATCATAAGCATATTCCAATGTTTTTGAGAGTGACCAACTTTGCCATTTAGCCGAATCACTATAAGCAGGGACATACCCCAACTTCTTATACTCACCTATCCCTTGGTAATCATCTCTATTTGCCGTTGCAATACATGCTTCAAGAGCTTTTTCCGGGTCAAAATCACCTATGCCTTTCAAATAAGCATCCACAATGACCGGAACGGCATGATACCCTATCATCATATTGGTTTCCCATCCGTACAGGTTCCATAAAGGCAAAGCTCCATATTGATCATAAAAAGATAAAAAACTTTTTATCATATCATTTGTCCTTTCAGGCTGTGTATATGTAAACAACGGATGAGCAGCCCGATAAGTATCCCATAAAGAAAAGGTTGAATAATTATTCCACCCTTCAGATTGATGTATCTGTTGATCTGCTCCATAATAACGCCCATCCACATCCTCATACATAGTAGGCGCAAGCATCGTATGATACAGTGCCGTATAAAACTTGACCAAATCATCCCGATTCGAGCTCTTTACTTCAATTTTTGAGAGTTCTCCATTCCACACTTTTTCAGCCTGTTTTCTATAAAATGAAAAATCATCAGACTTTGCCTCTGCCAGCAAATTCTTTCTTGCCCCCTCCATGCTCACGCCTGAGATTCCTGTTTTCACCAAAATCTTTTCATTTTCAGCCGTATCAAAATCAAAACGAGCCACATAGGCCGTTCCTATCCGTCCTTTATCATTGTTCCAAATAGCGGTCGTATCTATATAATAACCGGCAAACGGTTTAGAAAAATGTGTTTCAAAATAGACATGCTGTAAAGGAGACCAACCTTGGGAAATACGATACCCACGAATCGTCATTGAGTCCAAAACCTCCACATAGGAATCCAATGTAAAATCCCAATTCATAGCCTTTTTAAGATTAAGGAAAACAGACGCTTCTGCCTTAGGGAATGTATAACGCTGAATACCGCAACGAGCTGTTACGGTCAGCTCTACATCTATATGATAATCTTCCAATCGTACCCAATAGTAACCGGCAGAGGCAGTCTCCTTTTCATGAGAAAAAGTTGAATAAATACCTAACGGAGCCGGAGCTTCTTTATACGGACGTGTTACCGGCATAAAAGAGATATCATATAAATCACCAGCTCCTGTCCCCGACAAATGCGTATGACTAAACCCTGCAATTGTCGTATCAGGATAAAAGTAACCGGAAATACGATCCCATCCCGGCAATCCATTATCCGGGCTTAATTGCACCATACCAAAAGGAAGTTGTGTACCCGGATACGTATTTCCTGTAAAATCCGTACCTATAAAAGGGTTTACATAATGCGAATAATTGACCAATTCCCATTTTTTTTCAGACGTGCAGGCAGCTAAAACCATTAGAACTACTACCCATAAAAAAGGATGTTTCATTGTTTCCTGTTTAGATTAGACAATAAAAAAGAGACGCACATTCTATCCGTACGTCTCTCATATAACTAACTAACAAGGCCTGTAGTTCTTAAAACAAAGATATTTATGAATCCTCATCCTCTTCCTCATCATTCTTCACAAAGAATGCACTTAATTCATACAATCCATACAAAGGGAAGAAAACGAAACTTAACGTAAATGGGTCACTACTTGGAGTAATAAAGGCTGCTGCAACCAATAACCCCACGATAGCATGCCGTCTGTATTTATGGAAAAATGAACGCCTCAACAATCCCATTTTAGACAATAGCCAAGAGACCAAAGGCATTTCAAACACAACCCCCATCACAAAAATCAACATAAGGAAGTTGTCCATATAAGAATCCAACGATACCTGCTCCGTAATATTTGCACTCAACTCATACGTTGCCAAAAAGCGCAATGTCATTGGAAATACAGTAAAATAACCGACCGCACATCCAATAAAAAACATAATGGTACCTAATAAGAATACCCAACGCACATTTTTCTTTTCATCTTCATACAAAGCCGGACGGATAAACTTCCACACCTCCCACATCAAATAGGGGAAAGTAAGAACCAACGCCAACCAAAACGAAGTGGTCATGTGCGTAAAAAACTGCGAAGCCAACTTGATATTGATAATGTCCACATGGAAATTATCATTACAAAAATCAGGCAACACATCAAACATCGGGCTTTTATCAACCAACCACTGATTCAGACTGCAAAGCCATCTGTAAAAAATAAAATCAGAGTTACAAGGAGCCAATACGACACGGTCAAAAAGCCCGTTGCTCCCACTCATAAAAGCAAAACCAACGATTGCAAAAATAAAAAGTGCTAAAACAGAACGAAACAGAGTCCAACGAAGTTCTTCCAGGTGATCCCAGAATGACATTTCTTCTTGTTCCATCATCTTTTACTTCTTGTCTGTATCGTCGTCGTCAATCTTTATATCGTCTTCTATACCTTTAACGCCGTCTTTGAAATTCTTTACTCCTTTACCAATACCTTTCATTAGTTCAGGGATCTTCTTACCACCAAAAAGCAACAACACGATAATCGCAATAATGATTATTTCACCTGTACCTAAATTTCCTATAAACAATAATTGATCCATGATATTATATACTTAATAAATTGTTAATACTCCTCTTATCGGATGGCAAAGATACAATTTGAAATGAATAATAGACTAATTATTCCAAAATTATTACCTTTGCCCCGTCTTAAAAAACTGAAATTAGTAAAAGATTAGTAAAATGAAAGCGTATGTATTTCCCGGTCAGGGTGCACAATTTGTCGGTATGGGGAAAAACCTCTATGAGAACAACCCTCTTGCAAAAGAGATGTTTGAAAAGGCTAACGAGATACTCGGTTTCCGCATCACAGACCTGATGTTCGAAGGAACAGACGAAGATTTGCGACAGACAAAAGTAACACAACCTGCCATTTTTTTACACTCAGTCATTCTTGCCAAAACATTAGGAGAAGAGTTTCAACCGAATATGGTAGCAGGTCATTCATTAGGAGAATTCTCGGCTTTAGTTGCAGCCGGAGCATTATCTTTTGAAGATGGTCTTATCTTAGTATCCAAACGTGCAATGGCTATGCAAAAGGCGTGCGAAGCTACCCCTTCAACAATGGCTGCCGTTTTGGCTTTACCTGATGAAAAAGTAGAAGAACTTTGTAATAGCATCGAAAATGAAGTCGTTGTTTGCGCAAACTATAATTGCCCAGGGCAATTGGTTATCTCAGGAAGTATCCCAGGGATTGAAGCGGCTTGCGAAAAAATGTTGGCAGCAGGTGCTAAACGTGCCTTAAAGTTAAACGTTGGTGGAGCTTTCCATTCTCCACTTATGGAACCGGCTCGTACAGAATTGGCAGCAGCTATCGAAGCGACTCCGTTCCATGAACCGATTTGCCCGATTTACCAAAATGTAAGTACAAAAGGTGAAACTAATCCTGAAATAATCAAAGCAAATTTGATTGCTCAATTAACTGCTCCTGTTCGTTGGACACAAAGTGTACAAAACATGATCGTCGATGGAGCTGAACATTTCATTGAATTAGGTCCGGGAACTGTTTTGCAAGGATTAGTTAAGAAAATCAACAAAACAGTCACAACAGAAGGTAAACAATAATCAAACTCTCAGAAACAAAAAAAGGTTGGTAGATGTTACCAACCTTTTTTTATGTTATTAAAAAAAATTATCCGATTCTCTTCCCGCAGTTACCGCAGAATGCCATTCCTGCCTTTAACGGTGTGCCGCATTCCGAGCAGAAGCGGGGTTTTACGCTCTCCTCAGCAGGAGCCGACTCGCTCTCTGCAATCGGTTCAGATGCAGGCTCTGCTGCCGCTTCTGTTACGGGAGCTGTTACAGGAGTTTCAACGGGTGGTTGTGCCGATGCGTATGGCTGTGGAACTGCCGTTACCGTTCCGGGCGTTACACGGCTCTCATT
>SUXM01000023.1 GCA_015060925.1 Parabacteroides distasonis | reverse complement strand
ATAATAATATTTCCCATATTGGTAATTTCCTTTGGACCTTCTCCACGAATCGCAGTCTTACCTACACGGGTAAAATTATTTTTATCAAAAACATGAATCAACGTATCTAAAGAAGCACAATCATGAATAATCAACCAATCATTTAATATATCTAAACGGACTAAAGATCCTATCAAAACTTCGTCTATCACAATTTCTTTGACTTCAGTTTTAACATTTACGATATTATTTCTACTACCTTGATATTTTTCTATGTCATTTTTTGATACACAACCTATCAAAATTATAAGAAGTAAGAAATAAAAAGTTTTATTCATAAATAATCGTTATTTAGGAGAATATGCCATAATTTTTCAAATATAACACATTCCCTTTTATTCTATTTTTAATTTAAATATTACCAAGAAGTTTCTGTAGAGGACGGTAGAACAGACTTGCAGAAACTCCTTTCTTTTCTCCCTTATCTTGTTACTTCAAATGATATCCTAAAATTTTATATTGGGCAAACGAACCGTTACACTCCACATTCCCACTTCCTAAACAAATAAAATTTTCATTAAATTGTTCCTCCTGTGCTAATGCTTCGATGTTTGCTTTTGTCAAATCGGTTAACGGTTGCGACTGAGAAGAACGGGTAAACAGATACATGCCGCCCATGCAGACCAATGCAACTGTGATTCTCAACATTTTTTTAATCATACTTTTCATTTTTATATATTTGTGCCCGAATTATTTTCAATGCAAAAGTATTTTTTCATCTCTTATTTCAGTAAAAAAAGTCGGAATAATTTCGAAAAAATAATATAAAACTATTTATCAAATAGATAACACCTATAGCATTGACAAAATATTTACATAAATACTTTATATTTTTTAAACAAAAAAACGAGTAATCAAACCGAATACAATCACTCGTTTTTCTCTTATTCTTTACTTCTACTTACAACTTCTCTACCTCTTCTAAAGTTAAGCCTGTACAATTCACAATTGTTTGCAAATCAATACCACTCTTTTTCATGTTGGTGGCGGTTTGGTATAAACCTTCAAGTTTCCCTTCTTGCTTTCCTTTCTCTACACCTTCTTCATAGCGATATTCCATGCAGGCATACCAATCTCGTTCAACCGATAAACTCAATTCGTAGGCCAAACGCTCGTCCAAACTCATCCGTTCTACCTCGACCGCACTCTTTAACTTCTTCAAAAAGTTATCATTCTCCCAAATATGTTTTGGTATCTCTCCCATAATCTCAACATGATTTAATATGTATAAAAATTTCTTGTAAGGTGTATCGCAAGCCGAAAAATCCAACTTAAACTTCGGCAGCTCCAAATAGATTTCATTCAGTGTGTCACTAAACGGTTCCTTCAACTCTCGATCCATGCGGACAATGTCCCAACGGTATTTATCCGGGTAACGGGCATCCATGATGAAATCCAAGAAACAGACCACATATACTTTACTAAACCGGTATTCCCAACGCTTCTTTCCTTTTCCAAATACTGTTTGGATACGTTTCCGTTCCATCTGTGCCTGTCGTTGAATGACAAAAGAGGCATAATACAAAACCCGATCTGAAAAATACTGCTGTTTTTTCTTCTGGATCTCCACGATGAAACACTCTCCATCCTCCGTTTCACAAAAAAAGTCAAAGATTACTTTCGTATTTCCGCTGTTCTCTCCCCACATCTCGACATTCTGAAACGTAATGTCCTTGATTTGTTTGTCCAAGAGACTGTTCAGAAAACCGATTGTCAACTCTTTGTTTGCCACTGTGCCAAACAGCACCTTAAAGCCATAATCCGATTTCGGATCGATAAACTTCACCTCTTTCATAGTGATTGCTTTGGTATTTTAATGAATAATTAAGTTTCTTCTATCCTCTCTTTAAAAGAAGAAGATATGTAACAAATATAGCGGTTTAATTTATATATACAATTAAGAAACAGAGAAAACAGAACAAGATTACTCTTTGACTAACTCAAACCGCTGAAATTTCAACCAATCATCAGAATAATTCTCATTGAAAGCATGACTGGCAGACAAATATAAACCATCTTCTCGAATAAATGCCATCGTTGGATTATAAGTATAATCAGGGAAAAGAGTTTCACCTATGATATTAAAATCTGCATCTAAAATGATAATTGAAAAGCATTTCCGACCATAGTGCATCAAATCCAAATATTCTCTATCATTTAACCTTTTTAAGATTTCTGTTTGAGGAAAAACAATACGGTAATAAACTTTTCTATATTGATCATATAAAAGATTCCCATATTCAGCATGTTCACACATATCTTTTATCGTAAAATTTCCATAATCATCCACAGGCTTTACCTCTTTTATATATTTACTTTTAACCTTTTTACTTGTAACCATTTTGTGATCAATAGAAGCTATATAAATATCTTCTTCGTAAGAAAAAGAATAGATAAACTTTTCTCCATCAAATACTCGACTAAGACGATTTTCTATACCTGCAGTTTTAGCAGGATTCATTTTTATTTGTAATTTAGGATATTCAAATGGAAGATGTTTTACCTCCTTTGTTTCTAAATCAATAGTAAAACTAATCGGATTAACTTTTGATTTACGGTTACAACTTGAAACTACATAAAGTTTATTTTCTATTTTATACATAGGACGATAATAATAAGAAAAAGCAGGGGATCTTGTCAAAGATATATCATCAATCGTTTTATTATAGACCAACTGTTCTTTTAATATACATGCTGTATCTATAATCGCAATTTCTTCTATTTCATTATTTGTCAGATAAATACTGTCCCAACCAGCTATATAATAACCAAACATTTTCCCAATTCCATTTTTTCCATCCATTTCAGGTTTCATTCTAAAAGCAAACTTTCGAGTTTCAAAATCATAAAAAATAAGATCATTCATAAAATTATTCTGAAAAGTCAAGTATTCCTTTCCTTCGTTATCAGTATATAGAAAAGTCGCTCGTGAAAATGATTTTGTATCTTCATCCAATGCAAAAGCTATTTCTTCACCTGCTTTATTTAATTTATAATCATAAGAAGAGAAATTTTGTTTGCAAGATGAAAATAAAACAAAACTTATAAATGAGATTAATATAATTAATTGTGTTTTCATACAAAATAACATTAAAATAGAATAGCTCAAAACTTATAAAAGTACTTAAGCTATTCTGTTTCATTACAAATTAATCACAAGGAGCACATCCTAATCCCCCATGAGTACAACAATCTAAAAGATTATATTCATTTAACCAACAGCTTCCACCATAACCAACTTCACAAGCAGCAATAGCTTCTACATTTTCTAATGTTAAACAATTCAAGAAAGATTTCTCTTTATTTTGGTTCATATTCCAATATACTCCCAAAGCTATAATACACACAGCAACCAAAGTAATTACTTTTTTCTTCATATTTCAATTGATTTTTTATAAATGTTTGTTTTTTATGTGTTCATCCTCAAAAGTTACTATTCTTCACTTTTCAGAATAAGGATACATCATTCCTTTTTTGTTTGCTGTTTATTACCTATTTTTGCCGTACCTCCTTTTTTAGATGTGAATCACTGAGGAGATTTTCAGGAGTTTCTGTTGAGAACGGTGGAACAGACTTACAGAAACTCCTTTCTTTTCTCCCTTATCTTGTTACTTCAAATGATATCCTGAAATTTTATATTGGACAAATGAACCGTTACACTCTACATTCCCACTTCCTAAACAAATGAAAGTTTCATTAAATTGTTCCCCTTGTGCCAATGCTTCAATGTTCGCTTTTGTCAAATCGGTTAACGGTTGCGACTGAGAAGAACGGGTAAACAGATACATGCCGCCCGTGCAGACCAATGCAACTGTGACTTTCAACATTTTCTTGATCATACTCTTTTAATTTGTTTATAATTTGTAATTAAATTGTTTTCAAGATAAGCGGACTTTGCAAAGTTATTTGGAAGTTTTTTATTTAACTAAAAATTATTCGGAATAATTTCGGATATATATATATTATTGGTTCTCAGTTAAATAACGCTTATTTGTCAACAAAATGTCCACAAAAAGAATAAACATGAAGATTAATTATAATAAAAGTATAGCCGTTTTGGTATAGTTGATGGTTTGGTTGGGTATCGGGTATGATTGAAAAGATAGCAGAAAAAATATCAATTAAAGGTATTGAAAATTACATCGGACTTAAGTTGGGATTACCTCCGAGGTATTTTCAATTACATCCGAGGTAATTTTATCTCCCTGCCCAGAGAAAAAAATTTTCATAGGCAGGGAGATAAAATTTCTTGGGCATCAAATCCACAAGAAAAGGGCAAGAAACAGGAGTGATCTCTCCATTCTTGCCCTTTCTCTATCTAAAAAAGTTATGAAGCATGACAATGCTGTCACACTGCTCTTTTGAAATCTTCTTTTTTACTTCACCAACTTCAATTCATCAATCAAGCGGGAACATTTTCCCCATTTGTCAATGATATACAACACATAGCGGATATCCACACTGATGGTACGTTGCAACTCCGGTTCGAAAGCAATATCCCCACTCATCGCTTCCCAGTTTCCATCGAAAGCCAAACCAATCAATCGGGCATTCTTATCAAATACCGGGCTACCGGAGTTACCTCCTGTAATATCATTGTTCGACAAGAAACAAAGTTGCAAATCACCCTCTTTATTGGCATATTGACCAAAGTTTTTGCTACGGATCATATCCAAGATTTCCGGTTGTACCCAGAACTCATCACTTTCCGGATTTTCCTTTTCAAAGATTCCCTTCTGGGTCGTATAATAGTTATACCAAGCAGCGTCATACGGACGGTAACCACCCACTGAACCGTAGCTTACACGCATCGTAAAGTTGGCATCCGAAGGCAAAGCCTTTTCCGGATACATCTCCTTCAAGCCGGCGAAATAGAGGCGTTCCCCTTTAGCTATATCATAATAGGAGTCACCGGACAACTGTTGTAATTCAAAGAAAGAGAGGAAAACAGAGGTGCTCAACTCTACTGCCGGATCCTTTTCCAACTTCGCATGTTTTTTCGGATCTTTCACAATGGAGGCGATATTATCATAAGACAAAAGAGCAGTCTTCTTAAACAGGTCGGCCGCATACTTATCGTAATCTCCTTTATATTTCTTATCCACCTTTGCATAGATATCCGGAAGATATTCGGCCGGGACACGCTCTTTTACAATCTTCATCATGGCGCCCAATACTTTTTGGTCCAAACTTGCCTCATAATCTTTGAAGAAAGCCTTCACACGGTCTTCCAAGAATATATCAATCTCTTCCGGAGTAGATTTCTTCACATCGACACTCTCTACCATACGAGCCAATCTGACAATCTCAGCACCGCTCAAAAAGGCCTCGCTCAAATAGGTAGACAGATTACGATATTCACCGGAAGAGGTATATCCCTTTTCCAAAAGATTCAAGACCTCTCCATATTTTTCTTTGCGTTGAGCATCTTTTGCCACCCAAGCAGCAAATGCAGCCTCCTCCTGTTTCTTACGATCGATTACCTTCAGATTCGCTAATCCTTTATTCATACCGATGGAGTTCTTCCAATAGTTGGAACTTCCGGCATACTTGGAAGCATATTTGATTCGTACCTCATCACTTGCCAACATCGCATTTCTCCAAATCTCCTGCTTGATGCCACGTACCTCGATACGAGGTTTATTCAAGTCTTCAATACGTTGTTTGACACCCCAAGAACACAAATAACGGTCTGTGCTTCCCGGGAATCCGATTGTCATGGCATAATCCTTCTCTTCATATCCCTTCAAAGAGACCTCTGCCACATATTTCGGTTGATACGGTTTGTTATCTTTGCTATATTCTGCCGGCTTATTGTTGGCATCAGCATATACACGGAAGACCGAAAAGTCTCCTGTATGGCGTGGCCACATCCAGTTATCGGTATCACCACCGAACTTACCCACTGAAGTAGGCGGCGCAAACACCATGCGAACATCATTGAAGACGTCATACACAATCAAGAAGTATTTGTTGTTATTATAGAAAGGGATGACACTCGCTGATTGGAAAGGGTTGTTTCCTACAGAGTCAGCCAATACTTTCCCTATGGAATCGGCAGCCGCCAAACGTAAATGTTCCTCCTTGATTGATGCAATCTGAGCGTTGATACGCTCACTGACATCTACTGTTTCACGTAGGTAACGAACCTTCAAACCCGGTACAGGCAATTCTTCTTCTTTAGTCTGAGAAACAAAACCATCTTTCAGATAATCATGCTCCACACTACTCAATTTCTGGATGGCTCCATAACCACAGTGATGGTTGGTAAAGATCAATCCTTCGTTTGACACCGTAATACCGGTACAACCGCCGCCAAAAATAACGACCGCATTCGCCACGCAAGGATCCGTTTCACTATACAATTGTTCATAAGAAAGGGTAAATCCCAACTCTTTCATTCTGGCCAAGTTTTGTTTGGTCAACTCTTTCAGTACCCACATACCCTCATCGGCAAACAGTTGTCCGGATGCAACCAACAACAGTAGTACTGTCCAAATCTTTTTCATACGATTACTTTTTGTTTATTACTCTATAATTAGTTTAATATTTTGCTGTTCCACACGTGCCACAAGCCACTGATGGATTTTATCCCGTTCCTCGACACTTATCTCCTCTTTACATTTCAGATAGACTAACAAAACGGATTCAGGTTTAACCGACTCTACCTCTATAATAGAGGTATAAGCGCATGAAACCTCCAGAACTACCGGGAAAAGTACCTTCAATTCCGGAATCAGTTCGGGAGTCAACTGGTGCAAACGATGATAGCGGTTCAAGTCATGCTTCAGCGAATCAATCTGCATTGCCTGCATACGAAGCACCTCTTCCCTGTTCTTATACAGATCCTGCATCAACAGGCTCTTCAGCTCATGTATATCCGTTTCTTGTCCGAATCCCTGCTGGACTACCAACGATAGTTTTTCCAAACCATATTTGTCCAGTCTGAGCCGAGCGTTCTCCACCATCATCTCAGGGACAGTCTCCCCAATCAGCACAACCTTCAACTCCGTTCTATCTTCAGAGATCGTTTTACTCAATATCTGCGTGTTTGCAAACGATAATTCTTCCGTTACAAACCTCTGCACCTTGTCTTTGAAATAGCTCTCTTGTATCAAATTATAACTGATGAAAAGGCTGGGAACAATCGTAAAAATGACAATGAAACCGACATAACGGCTGACCCTTTTCTCCCGTATCTTATCCATCAGCTCCTTCTTCGGGTATTTCAAAAGACGTACCACCAAATAGGTAGCCAAACTGATAAAGACACTATTGATAAAGTAGAGGTAAAAAGCCCCAAAGAAGTAATAAAGGTTACCGCTTGCCAATCCAAAACCTGCTGTACATAACGGAGGCATCAAAGCTGTCGCAATCGCCACGCCCGGTATCACGTTACCTTTACTTTTCGTCGAACTGGCCACGATACCTGCTAAACCACCGAAAAAGGCAATCAACACATCATATACAGTCGGCTGCGTGCGAGCCAATAGTTCGCTTTGCGCTTCACTAATCGGCGAAATCAAAAAATAGAGAGTAGAAGTGATGACACTAAAAACGGTAGCCGTTATAAAATTACGGAAAGAGCGCTTGATCAATTCAAAGTCACAAATACCCAATCCCAGGCCAAACCCCATGATAGGCCCCATCAAAGGCGAGATTAACATCGCACCGATGATTACTGCTGTAGAGTTGGTATTCAATCCCAAAGAGGCTACAAAGGTAGCAAAGATCAATACCCACAGGTTGGTTCCTTTAAACTCTACCCCTTTACGGATCGACTCAATGGTATCCAACTCATCTTCTTTCTCCTGCCGGACATCCAGATTCCGGATAAAGAAGTCTTTAATCTGATTATAAAATATACTTTTATCCATACTGAAAGCATTATTTCATTCCACAAAAACTTACTTTTTCTTTGAAGCAAACCGTTTGCCAATGTAGGGCAATTCACTTAAAGGTAAATCCCTCTTCACGACAACAGCCACGAACAATACCAACAGAATCGTACGGTATCCTAACCGATACCAATCCGAACTAATGGACGGATACATGCCGGCAACATAAAAGATGGCAGCCAACCCTCCATAAACAGCAACTGATTTCAAATCATATTGAATCGGGAATTTCTTTTGCCCTATGATGTATGAAAGAATCATCATCAACAGGTTGCTGGCAAAAGAGGCCCAAGCACAAGCCATATACCCAAAAGAGGGGGCAAATAACAGGATTATCAGTATAGTCACAACGCAACCGATGGTTGAAAAGTAGGCACCCCATTGGGTTTGATCAATCAACTTATACCAAAAAGAGAGGTTGAAATAGATCCCGAAGAAAAGTTCGCCCATCATGACAATCGGCACAACACGCAAACCCGGATAGTATTCCGGTGCAACAAAATACTTCAAGATGTCCAAATAAAACATCACACCTAAAAAGATCAACAAAGAAAAGATGATGAAAAACTTCATAGCTTCGGAATAGGCCTTCGTATTCCCCTCCTCGCTCTTGTTCTTGGCAAAAATAAAAGGTTCATAAGCATACCGAAAGGCCTGGATAAACATCACCATCACAACAGCCACCTTAAAACAGGCACCGTATATTCCCAACTGGGTCGTTGCATACTCCTTATCATCAAACAGGAAAGGAAATAAAATCTTATCAGCAGTCTGGTTTAAAATCCCGGCAATCCCTAAAATCAGAATTGGGAACGAATAGTTCAACATCTGCTTCCATAAAACAAAGCTGGCCTTTTCCCGCAAACCGGGAACCATATCCGGAATCAACAAAAGAAAGGTCACAGCGGTTGTCACAACGTTGGCCACAAAAATATAACCGACCTGATAGTCCGGCCGATAAAACCAACTGACCAATGCGGGCACCTGTTCGTAGAGCCATGGACAGACAAGCAGGAAAAAGATAACTAAAAGGATATTGAGGAAGATGTTCAACAGCTTGATACCGGCAAACCGAATCGCCTTTCCTTGGTAACGGAGAAAGGCAAAAGGAATACAGCAAAAGGCATCGACTGCCACAATACCGGCCATCATCCCGACATACTCCGGATTCGCCCCATACCCCAACAGATTGCTTATCGGTGTCAAGGCACTGAAAATAAAAATCAAGAAAAAGACAGAGGTAAAAGCCAAACTGAACAACGTAGTAGCATATACACGCATAGGAAGGGTTATCTCCTTCTTATTCATGAACCGGAAGAAACCGGTCTCCATGCCATAGGTCAACAAAATCATCAACAGCGCTGTCCATGCATACAGATTGGTTACAACCCCAAAGTCACTCTCAGTCGCCAACACACGTGTGTACATCGGCACCAACATCCAATTCAAGAAGCGACCGACAATACTACTAATACCATAAATAGCGGTTTCCCCTGCCAACCGCTTCATTCCTCCTGCCATAACTAATCAATCAAATAAAAAACCTTGTTCACCTCCCCTGCTACGTCCTAAATGTGTATAGGCCAACTCCGTCACTTCACGTCCTCGTGGCGTACGTTTGATAAAGCCCTCTTTTATCAAGAAAGGTTCATATACCTCTTCTATCGTACCGGGGTCTTCCCCCAATGCAGTCGCAATGGTTGTCAATCCCACCGGTCCTCCTTTAAACTTATCGATAATGGTTGTCAACAACTTGTTATCTATCTGATCCAAACCATATCGGTCTATATTCAAAGCCTCCAACGCATAACATGCTATTGCCTTGTCGATGTTACCCGATCCCTTTACCTGCGCAAAATCACGCACACGACGCAACAATGCATTGGCTATACGTGGTGTTCCCCGGCTACGGGAAGCAATCTCACGAGCCGCATTCAGTTCACACCGTACATTTAAAATATCGGCACTGCGAAGCACAATCTTCGTCAGCGTCTCCATATCATAATATTCCAAATGCATATTGATCCCGAAGCGAGCACGAAGCGGACTTGTCAACAACCCACTGCGAGTCGTAGCCCCTACCAACGTAAACGGAGCCAAATCTATTTGGATCGAGCGGGCACTCGGTCCCTTGTCAATCATGATATCAATGCGATAATCTTCCATCGCCGAATAAAGATATTCCTCCACTATCGGGCTCAACCGATGTATCTCATCAATGAAAAGTACATCGTTCTTCTCTAAAGAGGTCAATACGCCCGCCAAATCACCCGGCTTATCCAAAACGGGACCGGAAGTAACCTTGAAGCCGACTCCCAATTCATTGGCTATAATATTCGATAGTGTCGTTTTCCCTAACCCTGGTGGGCCATGCAGTAACACATGATCAAGTGCCTCTTTACGCATGCGGGCTGCCATGACGAACACTTTCAAGTTCTCAACCACCTTCGCCTGTCCGCTAAAATCACGAAAAGAAAGCGGTCGAAGGGCATTCTCATACTCCCTTTCGCTCTCCGGCATCCGTACGTCTCTTATATCAAAATCCTCTTCCATACTCTTATCTCTTTGAATGGCAAATATAATAAGATATTCTTATTCTTAATACGACCTTTATTCAGACCAAGGCCAACTTACGAACCGAGGCATCCCAAACCGGTTCCGTATGAATCAACTCGACTGCCTCTTCCGGTGTCGAAGCAACCACCCACAAACCGGCATGTTGCGGTCGCATGAATCGTTCGTCCACTGCTCTCTGCAACATCTCCAATAAAGGATTAAAATAACCCTTTACATTTAATATAATGATCGGATTCAAATACAACCCCAATTGCTTCCAAGTGATGGCCTCCAACAGCTCTTCCAACGTACCACACCCTCCGGGTAAAGCAATCAACGCATCCGAAAGATTTGCCATTTTCTGTTTTCGTTCATGCATAGTATCAACTGCAATGACCTCAGTCAATCCTTGATGACACCAGTTCTGTTCCACCATAAAACGGGGAATCACACCGGTTACCTCTCCTCCGGCTGCCAATGCTCCGTCTGAAAGAGCACACATCAGACCTGTATTGCCAGCACCATTGATTACTCGGATTCGTCGTTCGCCTAACAGCCGTCCCAATACATTGGCCGTCTCATAATAGACCGGATCAGCCTGCGTGCTTGAAGCACAATAAACACAAACCGAAGTAATCCTATTTCGTTTTATCTTTTCCATCCTTTTTCATCTTTAAGAAATACTGCCGTTCCGGTTCCGGATAATGTTCAATGGCATAGCGAAGTGCCGTACGGGGCATCTCCGTTGCATGCCGTTCCAAAAAGCGGGTCAATACCTCTCGCTCTTTTTTACCAACCTCTCTCAACATCCAACCGACTGCTTTATGCATCAAATCATGTTTGTGCGTTATCAGTTGCTCAGCTAATGCTAATGTGTCAGCAAAATCTGACCGTCGAATAAAGGCCCACGAGGAAACAATTGCTATCCGCTGAGACCATAAATGGCCGCTTGCTGCCAACTCATATAGGATGGTTCGGTCTTTATCAACCAGATATTCTCCTACCACATCCCTGCACGAAAGGTCTACCAAATCCCAATTATTACACCGATGAATATGTTCGAGATAAAAATGAAAGATATCTTTTTTCTCATCCGGTGTCGTCTTCCGATCTTGATAACGATAGACCAAAATCAAAAAAGCACACAACCGAGCTTCATGCCAAGGGGAATTCAACAACTTTTGCAACTCATCAAACGGCATAGCTCTGTTCGTCTTTGCTATCGCACGTGTGTGGGGGACAACCACTCCCAAAAAACAATCGCCCTCTCCATATTGCCCCGGACCGGTTTTAAAGAAGCGGCTCAGATGAACCGCCTTCTCTGGAGAACCAACAGCTTTCAGTTCGTTTAATACAAAAGCTGCCGTCATGGTCGTAATACACGTGTAACCGGACGGTCGCCTTCCAAGAAACCTATGACATTATTACATACGGCTTGCGCCATCTCGATACGGGTCTCCCAAGTCTGTGTTCCGATATGGGGAACCAACACAACATTATCCATGTCCAACAACTCGGGTAACGGATGGTCTCCAAACTCAAAGACATCCAGACCGGCACCATGGATCGTTCCCTCCTTCAATGCCTGTACCAAAGCTTTCTCATCCACCAGAGGACCACGAGCCGTATTGATAAGAACAGCTGAAGGTTTCATCTGCTTCAACTCCGTTTCACCGATAATATGATAAGTTTCCGACGTATAAGGAGCATTCAATGAAACAAAATCCGCCTGCGCCAACAATTCTTCTTTGGAGACATAAGTCACATTCAAATCACTTTCTTCATCGGCATACAATTGTCGGCGGTTATGGTAGATAACCTCCATGCCACAGGCATTCGCCCGTTTGGCAAGAGCCTTACCAATATTCCCCATACCTATAATGCCCAATGTCTTTCCGGTTATGCCTATCCCTAAATTATCTAAGACAGTCACTTTCATGTTTGTTCCCTCTTTCCGTAATTTCCGGTCACATTCGGATATACGGCGAGCCACATCCAACATCAGTCCAAGAGCAATATTTGCCGTAGGAGCAATCACCGGATGGGGTGTATTTGCCACAGTAATCCCTCTTTCAACACAATAGGCAATATCAATGTTATTATAACCTGCCGCATAGTTTGCCACCATCTTCAAGTTGGGGGCTGCATCAACCAGCTCTTTATTGACCGGGAAATTAAACATAGAACATAACACATCATATTCCGGAATCATTTCCAATACCTCTTCGTAAGTAAAATCTCTACCTTCGGGGAAGGTCACATCGTAACGACTTTCCAACTCGGTGAAGCCTTCCCGAAACATATCATAGGTTACTAAAATCTTTGCCATATCTCTTTTTTATTTATCTACCGCAAAAGTAATACTAATAAAGCTGAATATTTCCTATTTTTGTATCCTATATTTATATTTGGTACATCTATATGGTTCTTAATTACATTTGGATTGCTTTTTTCTTGATAGCTTTCGTGGTGGCTCTCTTCAAATTGGTCATCGGTGGAGATATGGAGGTTTTTACAAATATCATCAATGCCTCCTTCGCTTCTGCCAAATCAGGATTTGAAATTTCATTGGGTCTCACAGGAATCTTGTCTCTTTGGTTAGGGATTATGAAAATTGGAGAAAAGGGAGGTGTCATACAAGGGTTCGCCCGTTTGGCTGCCCCGGTATTCAGCAAACTCTTCCCGGATATTCCCCAAAACCACCCGGTAACCGGTTCCATTTTCATGAACCTTTCGGCAAACCTATTGGGATTGGACAACGCTGCCACCCCAATGGGATTAAAGGCTATGCAACAATTGCAAGAATTCAATACGGATAAAGAATCGGCCAGTAATCCGATGATCATGTTTCTTTGTATCAATGCATCCGGACTGACGCTGATTCCGATTACTATCATGATGTATCGTGCCCAAATGGGAGCAGCCAACCCATCAGATGTCTTTTTGCCGATTATGCTTGCCACCTTTACATCTACTTTGGTCGCAATCCTTACTGTTTGCTTCAAACAACGAATCAATATTTTCCAGCGAAACCTGTTTCTCTTTTTCGGAGGTTTAGGGTTATTTATCGGGGGATTGGTCTGGTTATTTAACTCTTTGGAACAGGAGCAGGTCTCCCTCTACTCTACCTTATTCGCTAACACGCTGCTTTTCACTATTATATGTGGTTTTATCATCAGTGGAATACGTAAAAAAATCAATGTCTATGATACCTTTATCGAAGGGGCAAAAGAGGGTTTCCAGACTGCTATCACCATCATTCCTTATTTGATTGCCGTATTGGTGGCCATCGGTATCTTCCGGGCTTCCGGGGCGATGGATTTCTTGATTGATGGTATCCGCATGGGAGTTGCATCAGTCGGATTGGATACGCAATTTATAGAGGCATTGCCTACCATGTTGATGAAGCCGCTTAGCGGAAGCGGTGCACGAGGAATGATGTTGGATGCTATGAGCACTTACGGGGCAGATTCATTCGTAGGCCGACTAAGTTCCATTGTCCAAGGATCCAGTGACACGACATTTTACGTGGTCGCTCTCTATTACGGCAGTATCGGCATACGTAACACACGTTACACCGTACCTTGTTCGTTATTGGCTGATCTGGCAGGCGCCATTGCGGCAGTAGCCATGACCTATCTATTCTTCACCTAATCTTTTTAATATAAACAGACAAACAAAATAATATGGCAATCGCATTTTATGCGGAAGACATCAAACTTCCGGCAATCAGAAAAAGAGCTGTCAGCAACTGGGTCAAAGAGGTGGCAGCGAAATACGGGAAAAAGGTCGGTGACATTAGTTATATCTTCTGTTCTGACGAGAAGATTTTGGAAGTCAATCGTCAATATTTGCAGCACGATTACTATACCGACATCATCACTTTCGATTACACAAGTGGAGATAAGATATCGGGGGATTTGTTTATCAGCCTGGACACAGTCAAGACCAACGCAGAAGCTTTCCATGCAACCTACAACGAAGAGCTTCACCGAACCATCATCCACGGAATCCTCCACCTATGCGGTATCAATGACAAAGGGCCGGGCGAACGGGAAATCATGGAAGCCAATGAAAACAGTGCCTTAGCCATCCTCCCGGAAGAATGTAAAACAACCTAATAATAATATTCATCTTATTTAAGTAATTATGATACGAATCATTACTATTTGTCTCTTCTTTTTTCATTTAATCTTTACTACAGATGCTCAAAACAGGATGGCAGTCATACACAAACTTCCTAAGAGTATCATTGAATGTAAATGGGAAAATACTAACAACAGATTAGAGTTGATTTTTTATAATAAAGACTACTGTCCATACTACGTGAGTTATAGTTTCGGACGTACAGACTTTTTAGATCCGGGTAAGAACATTGTCTACTCAACAAATAAAGACAGTAAAAGCCGAAACTCATTCAAAGATTCATGGAAATACCGTTATTGGCGGGGTAAATTTCTTGAGAAATTCAATCCTAATAGAACCTATGCTTTACCCGTTGCTAATGGGAAAATCGTCAGTTGGGAACAGAATATAAATGAACAGGTAAAGACAATGGAGTTTTCTTCTCAACTTGGTGATACCATATACGCTGTACGTAATGGCATAGCTTGTGAGACCACCCACCCATTACATTTACTTGTCCATCATGCAGACAATACATTTGCCGCTTATTTTGACTTAGCTATCAACTTTATCAAACCTGGAATTAAAATAAAAACCGGACAACCTATCGGTATCTCAAATAAAAACAGTATTTCTATTTCATTCTTCTTTTTAGACAAGAACAAGTTTGGAGATGATCTTCGTCCTTCAGGTTATCCCTATTCCCATTTTACTCCTTTATTTAGGACTACAGAGGGAGATCTCAAATTAGAACCTCATAAAGATTATGAAGCATTGATTGATGACGATTTAATCATGCAAGAGATGAATAAACGAGAACAAAAAGCTTATTTAAAGAATAAATGACAAAACTTTGAATCATGAATAAAGAAAGCTACAACTACTTAAAAAAAGTATTCTTCCTTTTCTTTTCTCTGATTGTATGCACTTCATTACAAGCTCAACATATAGATCTAACTTTTCAAGCTGATCCACTGTCAGAAAAGGAACAAATAAAAGTTTCAGAAATATTTCAGGAACAGATCAAATTTTATTCACGTTTTGGATTACCGGATACTATTCGTGTAACTCTACATGTATTCAATGACAGAACAGAAGGAGAAACACATATTAAAGCTATAGGGAGCAAAGTCACAAAAAGAGCAACAGGATGGTATAGGGCAACACCACATTCTACAAACATCTATATCATCGGACGAAATGAATTAAAGCAAAAAGAATGTTTCAAAATTATCAAACATGAGTTAAGCCATGCCTTTAATTGTCTCATTACAAACTTTCGTATACCCACTTGGATAAACGAAGGTTTAGCCGAATACTTAGAACATTCTGTTGAAAAAAAGGGAGAATTCAAACATACGATGAGCAAATATGAAGAAGGACGTGTTCGAACAATGTTCATGTTGAATGAAATCGAACTGGATTCTTTTGTTGATGGAACAAAAGATGAATTCATAACACAGCAAATAACAGACGAAAGCTATTCTTATATTTTAGCTCATGCACTCATCACTTTTTGCATGGAAAAAGCTCCTAAAGATTTCTTTACCCAATTAATTTCAGCTTTAAGGAATAAAGAAAATTCAACAAACATAAAAGAGCTTATCCAAACCTTATATCCTGGCGGATTTACACAATTTAAAGAAGACTTTACAACAAACTACCAATAACTCCCAAACATTGTAAAAACGGATGGGCATGGGTTTTGGTCTTCATGCCCATCCGTCTTCCATTCGATGCTCAATAAAATTTAATCCAATGCCCATCGAAGAAAAACCATATAACAACAAATGATAGACAAACTTACCATTCATAAACCACTTCTTTGTATCTTTGCAGTCAACTAAAGAAGTAAGAAAATGACATTTAACTACGACGTTATCGTTGTTGGTGCAGGACATGCAGGCTGTGAAGCTGCAGCGGCTGCCGCCAATATGGGTTCTAAGACTCTTCTCATCACTATGGACATGAACAAGATTGCACAAATGAGTTGCAATCCGGCCGTAGGTGGTATCGCAAAAGGACAGATTGTCCGTGAGATTGACGCATTAGGTGGATATATGGGAATCGTGACCGATCAAACGGCAATTCAGTTCCGTATGTTAAACCGAAGTAAAGGACCGGCCATGTGGAGCCCACGTGCACAAAGTGACCGTGCCCGTTTCATCGAATGTTGGCGAGGAATCTTAGAAAACCTTCCGAATCTTTATATCTGGCAAGATACTGTTCGTGAACTGCTCCTTGACGGAAATACTGTCTGCGGAGTGAAGACTTGGTTAGATGTCGAATTTCATGCAAAATGTGTGGTACTGACAAACGGTACATTCTTGAACGGCTTAATGCATATTGGTCGTACGCAATTCCAAGGTGGGCGAATTTCTGAACCGGCTGCCAAAGGGTTGACCGAACAATTGGTTAGTTTAGGTATTCAATCTGCCCGTATGAAAACCGGAACACCTGTCCGTATCGATGCCCGTAGTGTCCATTTTGAAGAGATGGTAGAACAACCGGGAGAACATGACTTCCACAAGTTCTCTTATATGACAACACCTCACCATGTGTTGAAACAATTAAGTTGTTGGACTTGCTTCACCAATGAGGCTTGCCATGATATTCTACGACAAGGTCTCCCCGATTCACCATTATACAACGGACAAATCCAAAGTATCGGACCGCGTTATTGTCCGAGTATCGAAACAAAGATTGTTACTTTTGCAGACAAAACGCAACACCAGCTGTTCTTAGAGCCGGAAGGAGAATCCACACAAGAATACTACTTGAATGGTTTCTCTTCTTCGCTTCCATTGGATATCCAGCTGCGTGCATTGCAACAAATCCCTGCATTCCGCGACATACATATCTACCGTCCGGGATATGCCATCGAATATGACTTCTTTGATCCGACACAGTTAAATCATAATCTTGAAACCAAACGGATTCGGAATCTATTCTTTGCCGGACAAATCAACGGTACAACCGGATATGAAGAGGCTGGCGGTCAAGGATTGATTGCCGGAATCAATGCACATATCAATTGCCACGGTGGTACTCCTTTTATCCTAAACAGAGATGAAGCCTATATCGGAGTCTTGATAGACGACTTAGTAACAAAAGGGGTTGATGAGCCTTACCGTATGTTCACATCGCGTGCCGAATACCGTATTCTTCTTCGTCAAGATGATGCCGATATGCGTCTGACAGAAAAATCTTACCAAATGGGATTGGCCAAACAAGATCGTTACGATTTGCTTTTAGAGAAGAAGAACAGCAGAGATGCTATCATCTCTTTTGCGGAAAACTACTCTATCAAATCCCAATATATCAATAGTGGTTTAGAAGCATTGGGTACTACTCCACTTTCCCATGGCTGCAAGTTGATCGAATTGATACCACGTCCACAAATTACATTGGAAAACATTGCGGAGCTTGTCCCTGCTTTCCGAGCCGAGTTAGACAAGGTTCCTGTTTCACGTAAAGAAGAGATTATCGAAGCGGCTGAGATCTTGATCAAATACAGTGGTTATATCAGACGTGAACAGATCATTGCTGATAAGATAAATCGTTTGGAGAACATCCACATCAAAGGTAAATTTGATTACAATTCTATTCAGTCTTTGTCGACCGAAGCACGCCAGAAGTTAACTAAGATAGACCCAGAAACGATTGCACAAGCAAGCCGTATCCCGGGAATCTCTCCAAGCGACATAAACATCCTATTGGTACTGCTCGGACGATAAAAAAGCAGAATGTTCCACGTGAAACATTTACTTTAAGGATAAACAGGTAAAACGTTGGGAATAGGGATAAAAGAGTATAAAAGAATATGCGCACAACCGAGGAACATATCAAGACCATCCTATCAATCATCCCGGAATCTCCGGGATGTTATCAATACTATGATGAGAAAGGAACGATCATATATGTAGGAAAAGCAAAGAACCTTAAAAGGCGTGTATCCTCCTATTTCAACAAAGAACACGACAGTAATAAAACACGTGTCCTTGTCAAACAGATACGAGACATCAAATATATCGTAGTAGATACAGAGGAAGACGCTCTTCTTTTGGAAAACAACCTAATCAAACAGTATCGCCCACGTTATAACGTATTGTTGAAGGATGACAAAACCTATCCTTCCATTGTTGTGAAGAATGAATACTTTCCGCGTGTCTTTCAAACAAGGAATATTGTACGAGACGGTTCACGTTACTATGGGCCTTACCCTTCTGTCTATACAGCCAAAGTCATGCTGCAAATGTTGAAGGAATTGTATCCATTACGTACCTGCAAATATCCACTGACACCAGAAGCCATCAAAGATGGCAGATACAAAGTATGTCTGGAATATCACATCAAACGATGCAAAGGTCCTTGCGAAGGATTACAATCTATAGAAGAATACCAACAAAACATCGCAGAGATAAAAGAGATATTACGTGGCAATATCTCCCAAATAAGCAAACATCTTTATGAAGAGATGCAAAGATTAGCGGGAGAACTAAGATTTGAAGAGGCTCAGAAACTGAAAGAGAAATATGATGTCATAGAGAATTATCGAGCGAAATCAACTGTCGTGCCACCTATGCTTCATAACATTGATGTATTCTCTATAGCAGAAAACGGTCATTCTGCCTACATCAATTACATGCACATCGGGAACGGTGCCATTGTACAGGCTTATACATTTGAATATAAAAAACGCCTGGATGAATCCAAGGAAGAATTACTTCGTTTAGGAATTATCGAAATGCGAAACCGTTTCAAAAGTACGGCGCGCGAAATAATCGTGCCCTTCCCCATCGACATTGAATTGGGCAACGTAACTATAATTACTCCCCAACGAGGCGATAAAAAAAGGCTCGTGGAACTTTCAGAGATGAATGTGAAACAGTATAAAGTGGATAAACTAAAACAGGCAGAAAAATTAAACCCTGAACAACGGAGCACTCGTCTTCTAAAAGAAATTCAAGAAGCCCTACATCTCCCTAAATTACCTATCCATATTGAATGTTTCGATAATTCAAACATACAAGGAAGCGATGCAGTCGCTGCTTGCGTAGTTTTTAAAATGGCAAAACCTTCGAAAAAAGATTACAGGAAATACAATATAAAAACAGTTGTAGGCCCGGATGATTATGCTTCGATGAAAGAGGTGGTACGACGTCGTTACCAACGAGCCATCGATGAAAACAGTCCATTACCAGACCTAATCCTAACAGACGGTGGAAAGGGGCAAATGGAAGTTGTACGTGAAGTAATAGAAGATGAACTGCATTTACATATTCCTATCGCAGGATTGGCAAAAGATGGTAAACACCGAACCTCTGAACTTCTATTTGGTTTCCCTCCAGAAACAATTGGAATGCCAATACAAAGTTTCATGTTCAAATTCTTTACCCAGATACAAGACGAAGTTCATCGTTTTGCCATCACATTCCACAAAGATAAACGTAGCAAGAACCAAACAAAATCAGAGCTCGATTCCATCAAGGGAATTGGAGAAAAGACAAAGACTGCGCTTTTACGCCATTTTAAAAGCGTCAAACGCATTCGCGAGGCTTCCTTCGAGGAACTGAGAGAAATCATCGGAGAGGCCAAAACAAAAGCATTATTAAACGGATTAAATTAGAAATATGAGAACATTAATACAACGAGTACAACATGCATCCGTAACCATCAATGGAGAAATCAAATCTCAAATAGGAAATGGTATGCTTGTATTGGTCGGAATTGAAGACCGCGATAGTCAAGAAGACATCGAATGGCTAACAAAAAAAATTGCTAACCTTCGTATTTTTGACGATGAAAACGGAGTAATGAACCGTTCGGTAATCGATATAAAAGGAGAAGTGATGGTAGTCAGTCAATTTACGCTCCACGCTTCAACTAAAAAAGGAAATCGTCCCTCCTACATCCATGCATCTAAACCAGATATTGCTATTCCGATGTATGAAGCATTCTGTGCGGAGATGGAACTGCAAATCGGAAAGGAAGTTCAAACCGGTACCTTCGGCGCTGACATGAAGGTAGAACTCTTAAACGATGGGCCGGTGACTATTTGGATCGATTCACAAAACAAAGAATAGCAATGGAAGAAATAACGCTTAAAGAGGCTCAAAAGATAGTGGATAACTGGATCAAAACATACGGTGTCCGCTATTTTAACGAACTTACCAATATGACGATTCTCACAGAAGAGGTTGGTGAATTGGCACGTATCATGGCACGTACTTACGGAGAACAGTCATTCAAAGAAAGTGACAAACATCGAAATTTAGGCGATGAAATGGCTGATATTTTATGGGTGTTAATCTGTTTAGCCAATCAAACCGGTGTTGATTTGACCGCTGCTTTTCAAAAGAATTTAGAGAAGAAAACAAACCGAGATAAAGAGAGACATATAAACAATAAAAAATTATAATATGATACACGAAGACGATCATGCATGCGGATGCGGACATCATCACGAAGAAGATGTAGAACATCTACACACAAACAGATACGAAGAGGCATTTGAGAAATTTCCTGTAGCAGGTACAATCGAACAGGTTAAAGAAAAGGTAAAAAACTTATTAGAGAAACATGAAAAAGAAAACTTCACTCCCGAAGTATTAAAACAGATTCATGGTTTCATCGACTTAACTTCGCTAACCAGCATTGATACCAAAGAAAGTATTTGGAAATTGGTTGAAAATGTAAATGATTTTGAAGGAACTCGTCCGGATATTCCTAATGTTGCAGCCATTTGTACCTATCCCCTATTTGTGGAAACAGTCAAGCAGGCACTCACAGCCCAAGAGGTTAAAATAGCAGCTGTAGCCGGAGGATTTCCCTCTTCACAGACATTTACCGAAGTTAAGATAGCAGAGACAGCCATGGCCGTTATGCAAGGAGCTGACGAAATAGATATCGTAATGAATTTGGGTTACTTCATGGAAGAAAACTATGAAGAGATAGCTGAAGAAATTCAAGAAATCAAAGATAGTTGTCGGGAATCCAAATTGAAAGTCATTCTCGAAACAGGAGCTCTCACTACACCGGAATATATCCAAAAAGCTGCGATTTTAGCACTTTATTCTGGGGCAGATTTCATCAAAACATCCACAGGGAAAGGTTACCCGGGAGCAACCCCTGAAGCAGTCTATACCATGTGCCAAGTCATCAAAAAATACCATTCCATCACAGGAAAACGTATCGGAATAAAGGTTTCAGGCGGAGTTCGTACAGCCGAAGATGCGGTCAGTTATTATACAATCATCAAAGAGGTATTAGGGAATGATTGGCTAAACAAAGAGCTATTCCGTATCGGAGCAAGTAGCTTACTCAATGATTTGGAGAGCAGATTAGGTTAATAAAAAAGGGAAACAAAGTGATGAAACAGATTCTGAAACTTATAGGAAGTCTTCTATTGGGAGGTTGTATCGGATTTATAGGAGTTACGATTATTCTTGTCCTATTTACCGACATATCTTTCAATCAATTCATGGAAAAATTACAAAAAGTAGAAGCTTTAGAAATGATAGGCGTGATGATATTGTCTTTTGTCACCTTTATTCTAACCTGCTTACTACAAATCCTACTCCATGAAGGCGGTCATCTAATCGGTGGGTTATTATCAGGTTATCACTTTGTTTCCTTCCGTATTCTCAACTGGACTATTATAAAAGAAGAGGGGAAAGTGCGTATCAAACACTTCAGCATAGCAGGAACAGGAGGACAATGTTTGTTAACACCTCCAGAGAAACCTATGAAGGAAATACCTGTCATACTTTACAATTTGGGAGGTGTCATCATGAATTTGCTTACCGCCACTTTATCCCTTATTCTCCTAATCACAATAGAGGAACTACCCTATCCTATTGAACTTTTCTTGATATTCAATTGTATCGTTGGTTACTTCTTAGGGCTATTAAACGGTATTCCATTCAACTTTGGTGCTATCAGCAATGATGCCAACAACATGCGTTTACTCCTAAAAGATGAACAAAGCAAGCAAACGATGACTCACCTTTTGCATATCAACGCATTTGTTCAAAAAGGGATGCGACCAAAAGAGATACCAGAACGTTATTTCACTTGTAATGAACCTATTAATTACAAAAATCCTCTACAGATTAACCTGTATTTAATGGTGATTGGGAAACTGATGGATGAAGAGCAGTGGGAAATCTGTTACAATAAGTTGGAAGATCTAATGAAACATAAAGATGAGATGTTGGATCTTTTTGTTAAAGAGACAGCCAGTGAGCTTCTTTTCATCTCCCTTATAACAGGAAAAAAAGAGCGAGCACAAGAATTATATACCGAAGAGCTTGCTCGATACATCCAGCAATATGCAAAGATTATGTCCTCTAAACAAAGAATACTTTGTGCTATCGCTCTCTATATGGAAGAGGATCGTGTAAAAGCAGAAAAGATATATAAAAAATTAGCCTTGCAACAAGAAAAATTACTCATGCAAGGCGAAGTCAAAATGGATTTAGCCCTAATGGCATCCATACTCAAATAAAAATAAAATTCCTATTTCTGGCGCTCAATGATATAGTTGGCAAGTTGTATCAAACTTTCCCGAGCGTCAGATTCAGGCATGGTCATCAACACCTCTACCGCCTTATCCCGGTACTCTTTCATACGCGATTCAGCATATTCTATACCTCCATTGGCTTTTGCAAAAGCGATCAACGCCTCAATGTTTTCCGCTGAGAACTCCTTATTTTGAATAACCTTTACATAATAATCAGAGAGTTCTTTGGAAGATGCTGTACGCAAAGCATACAACAAAGGCAATGTAACCTTTCCTTCACGAATATCATTACCGGTCGGCTTACCGATATTCATCTCTTTAAAGTAATCAAAAATATCATCTTTAATCTGGAAACAATACCCCAAATATTCGCCGAATTCACGACATTTTTTCACCATTTCATCGGAAGCATTAGCAGAAATAGCCCCGATTTCCGTGCAAGCAGAAAGCAGTCTCGCTGTCTTTTTTTGGATCACTTGCATATAACAAGCTTCATCAATAATGCTCTCGTCTGCCGTTTCTAACTGTTTGATCTCCCCTTCCGACAAGACACGGCCTAAGTCAGAAACAATACCTACAATTTTAAGATTACCGGTTCGGATAGAACGAATCAAAGCAGTTGAAAGAACATAATCGCCTACCAATACCGAAACTCGATTGTCAAAGATAGCATTTAAAGAGGGAACTCCCCGGCGTTGCTTGGTCTCATCAATCACATCATCATGGATTAGCGTCGCTGTATGAAGCAATTCCAAGAAAACAGCGGAGTTGATGGTATTTTCTGTGACTTCGCCACATGCTTGAGCCGATAAGAGCACTAATAAAGGACGAACATGCTTACCGTTTGAACTTAATATAAAATCTATAGCCGACTGTAGGCGTCCCTCCTCGCTCTTTAGCGATGCTGCAAATTCCTCGTTGAAACGTTTGAACGCTTCAGCTACCGGTTGTTCTATTTTACTTCTATCTTCCATACTCTTTTCTAAGACGCACAAAAGTAACAAAAAGTATCGACTAAGCGAGATTTTTCGTACATTTACCGACAATACTCACACAAAAACGTGTTAAAAGCAATGAAGTTATTCCTCATAGATGCCTACGCATTGATTTATCGTTCCTATTACGCCTTTATAAAGAACCCGCGTATCAATTCAAAAGGGATGAACACCTCAGCCATCTTTGGCTTCATCAATAGTTTGGAAGATGTATTAAAAAGGGAGAATCCGACACATATCGCTGTTGCATTTGACCCGAAAGGCCCTACCTTCCGTCATGAGGCCTACGAACAGTATAAAGCCCAACGTGAAGAGACACCGGAAGACATTCGGAAGTCCATTCCTTATATAAAGAATATCATTGAAGCCTACAACATCCCTATTTTGGAGGTACCTCGTTATGAAGCCGATGATGTGATTGGCACAATTGCCAAACAAGCTGCCCAATCCGGCTTTGATGTCTTTATGATGACTCCTGACAAAGATTACGGTCAATTAGTGTCCGACCATATCTTCATGTATCGTCCTCGTTTTGGCGGTGACTACGAAGTGATGGGCGTATCAGAAGTCCTTAACAAATATGGACTATCCTCCGTTGAACAGGTAATCGACCTTTTGGGTTTGATGGGAGACAGTTCGGATAATATTCCGGGTTGCCCGGGAGTTGGAGAAAAGACAGCTCAAAAATTATTAGCCGAATTCGGATCCATCGAAAACCTTTTGGCTAATACAGACAAGCTAAAGGGTGCCATGCTTAAGAAGGTCACTGAAAACGGGGAACAGATTCTATTCTCCAAATTCTTGGCAACAATCAAGACGGATGTGCCTATCACGTTCGATGCAACCCAATGTATCCGTGAACAGGTAAACAGCGAACGTTTGGTTGAAATCTACACCGAATTAGAGTTCCGTACATTTATTAATAAATTAACAGGTGAGTCTTCGAAACCCTCAGATGCGGAACAAACCGTATCTCCTAAACCGGGAAGAGGGAATGCAAATAGAAAAGTGGTTTCCAACGACCTCTTTCAAGGCTCTCTCTTTGCAGAATTTGCGACCGAGGAGACGGAAGCTCCCAAATATTCGACTCTCGCGGACTTAAATTCGACCAATCATAACTATTATTTAGTTGATACAGAGGATAAAAGAGCTGATTTAGGCCGTTTTTTATTGGAACAAGATTTTTTTGCTTTTGACACAGAAACAGACGGAATGGATCCTATCACTGCACAATTAGTCGGACTTTCTTTCGCTGTGAAGGAAAACGAAGCGTGGTATGTTCCTGTTCCGGCAGACCGGGAAGAGGCTGACCGCATATTGGCTCACTTCTCTCCTGCCCTCCAAAATCCGAAGTCACAAAAAATCGGACAGAATATCAAGTTCGATATCTTGGTCATCAAAAAGTATGGTATCCATGTGGCAGGGCAACTGTTCGACACGATGATCGCCCATTATCTCCTCAACCCGGAATTACGCCATGGCATGGACTATTTGGCGGAAACCTACTTGAAATATAAAACTGTCCCTATCGAATCACTCATCGGGCCAAAAGGAAAGAAACAACTTTCTATGCGAGACGTCCCAGTAGAGCAGGTGGCAGAATATGCAGCTGAAGATGCCGATGTCACTTTGAAGTTGAAAAACTATTTTGCTCCGCTCCTAAAGAAAGAGGATGTAGAATCGCTCTTCTACGAAATAGAAATGCCATTGATTTATGTATTGGCAGAAATGGAATATACAGGCGTCACCTTGGATACTGCTGCTCTCAAGCAATCGTCAGAAACATTGACCTCCGAACTCCGAAAATTGGAATCGGAAATCCATGCATTGGCCGGCATGCCGTTCAACATCAATTCCACCCGCCAGGTAGGTGAAGTGCTTTTCGAGCATCTCAAAATCGAAGAGAAAGCGAAGAAGACAAAGACCGGCAGTTATAGCACAAGTGAAGAGGTTTTAGAGAAGATGCGATCAAAACATCCTATTGTTGGCAAACTGTTGGAATACCGCGGACTGAAAAAACTACTCAGTACCTATATTGATGCTTTGCCGGAACTGATCAATCCCTCAACAGGTAAAATCCATACCTCCTACAACCAAGCTGTCACAGCCACAGGCCGATTGAGTTCTACCAACCCGAACCTACAGAATATTCCGGTACGAGATGAATTAGGCAGGGAGATACGAAAGGCGTTCACTGCCGACAACGAAGATTGCCTTTTCTTCTCCGCCGATTATTCCCAAATAGAACTACGTATCATGGCACATTTAAGCAACGATCCACACATGATTGAAGCCTTCAACAGCGGAGCCGATATCCATGCTGCCACCGCTGCCAAAATATACGGTATCCCTGTCGAAGAGGTTACATCCGATATGCGCCGAAAAGCTAAAACCGCCAACTTCGGGATTATCTATGGTATTTCCGTCTTCGGATTAGCAGAACGACTCAATATCCCACGTAGTGAATCGAAAGAGCTGATCGAAGGTTATTTCAAAACCTATCCCGGCATCCGCGACTATATGGATGAGAGTGTCCGAATCGCCAAAGAAAACGGGTATGTGGAAACCATCTACAAACGAAAACGATTCCTGCCTGACATCCGATCCAACAACGCTATCGTACGCGGATATGCCGAACGAAATGCCATCAATGCCCCTATCCAAGGTAGTGCAGCCGATATTATCAAGGTAGCAATGGTACGGATCTTCAACCGTTTTGAAGCAGAGGGATTGAAGAGTAAAATGATCCTGCAAGTTCACGATGAATTAAACTTCAACGTTTATAAAAACGAAGCGGAAAGCGTTAAGAAAATCGTGTTGGAAGAGATGGAAAATGTCCTCAACCTTCAAGTCCCATTAATCGCCGACTGTGGTGAAGGTACTAACTGGTTGGAGGCACATTGATTCTTTAAAGAACAAAAACTACATCGGACTTATTTGAAAATAGGTCGGACATAATATCAAATTACGTCCGACCTATTTTTAGATAGATTCAATGTTATTTCAAACAGATGCCGAAACATTTTATTTTTCCTGCCGAGGGAATAAATATTTCTTCGGCAGGAAATTTTCTCTCATTGCCTACCTCTTTTCTTGCCTCCCCTACTCTTTTACCAGCTCAAAGCATTGAAAATAGAGCCAATCATCCGAATAATCTTCATTGAAAGGATGGCTGGCAGAAATATACAGACCATCTTTGTGGACAAACATCATCATAGGATTATAGGTGTAATCCGGAAATTGTGTCTCACCGATAATATCCAAATTTTTATCCAAAACAAGGATCGAAAATGTCTTTCGACCATAAACTAACAAATCCATATACTCCCGATCCTTTAAGTCATGTGGGACATCTGTCTGCGGAAAAGCAACCCGATAATAGACATTCCGGTATTTATCATAAAGAAGATTGCCATACTCAGCATGTTCGCAAGCACCTTCAAATGTCACATTCCCAAAATCATCAAAAGGAATCAATTTTTCAATATATTTGCTTTTGGCAGTTTTTTGGGTAATTGTTTGATGGTCGATAGAAGCAATGTAAAGATCTTCTTCGTAAGAAAAAGAATAGATAAAACGAGATCCATCGAACTCTCGGCTAAAACTATTTTCCGAACCAGACTTTTTAGCCGGATTGATTTCAGTTTTAGGCGTGAGATACTCAAACGGAAGGTGTCGAACCTCTTTTGTTTCCAAATCAATGGTAAAACTAATCGGGTCGAATGCAACTTTACGATCACAACCCGATATTCCATACATCTTATTATCGATTATTTCAAAAGGATGGTAACGAAAAGTAGCAGAGTAAGATCTTGATAAGGGAATATCGTCTATCGTTTTTTTGTATTGGAACTTTTCTTTCACAATTCCGGCAGTATCCACCAAATAAATCTCTCTTTTAAAATCTGACGTCAAATAAATATGATTTAAATCTTGAATATAATATCCTAAAACACCCCCTACTCCGTTGTTTCCCTCAACAGCCTGTTTGAATTTGAACATCAATGTTTGGGTTTTGAAATCATAGAAACAAATTTCATTCTTGAAATCATTTTGGAAAGTGATGTACTCTTTCCCATCTTTATCGGTATATAAATAAAGAGCCCTTGAACAAGTTTTCACAGTTTCATCTAATTCCAAAGAAATTTTCTTCTCGTTTTTCTTTAACTGCATACTCTGTGAATCTTTTTCTCCACAGGCGCATAAACATAGAAACAAAATAAAAGGTAAAAAAGTTTTCATGGTCTACTATTTTAACAGATTTATCCGAAACAAAGATAATTGAAAATTACGAAAATAAAATAGTAAACTGTTTTTTTAAACAAAAAATGATGTTTATTGGTTATTAAAATGAAAGTTTTGGTAATTGATAGAGAGAACAAGCATCCAATAATTAATCTTCATTGCCATAAAAACACAAAAAAGGCGCAAAGTTTTATTCCTTGCGCCTTTCCTTTTTTATTCTTTATTTAAAAGAATTATAGATCACGACAGGTCTCGTCCGCCTAATACTCATGGAAGGAAACCAAATATCATGTGCAGTAATTCCACATTGGCGGATAGCCTCCATACAATATTCCAATTTACCGAAATCGGCATCGACATTATTTGTCCCAAAGGTAAATTTCAATCCCCGATGTTTTGCCATTTGGATGATCTTCATGCTTGGGATTTTATAACGTGGATTTATCTCCAATGCAATCTGATACTTCTGCATCACGTCCAAGACACGGTTAATCCGTTCATCCGTCCAATAGGTATCATAATCGGCCTGCATATCTTCCGGAATATAGGTCGGATTCGCAAAAATATCAGCAGGCTCGTTAGTCAGAATTTTGACCGTCTGATCAACAATCCGATCCATATAACGTTGCTTGTCCACTCCGTCATAATGCACCTCCTCTGCCCGATAAATCCGGGAGTTTCTTCCTTTATGGTCAATGATTGTCATGGCATCAGTAAATAGATAATCGAACACACCTAAAGCCTCTTGAGAAAAGGTGGCAGTCCACTTACGTCCCTCACCCTGTACGCCACATAAAAAAGGTAAAGGCTGAACTTCATCATAGTATGTATAAACCTCTTTATCATCTGCCAACATTCTGCCAACCCCCCCTTCACCGGCATTCGGGGCTACCCCGTAATTGATACCGTAATTCATGGACATCGCGTGAGCCTTCTCCTTAGTCAGACCTCCTTTCAAATGGACATGATAATCTATTACCGGGAAGTTCTCTTGTTGCAAACGTATAATCGTATCTTTTTGTTCATCAATAACCGGCATCGTGTCGGCCTCATTATGTACGCCATCACGCAAGCGAGTTATAAAAACATTCCGGAATTTCACCTCTCCTTCGTTTCCTTTCAAAAAGAAAAAACCCTCTCCCAACAAACGGTCGGCATAAGCCTCGACCCTATAAGGATGTTCCGGTTCCGTATAACAAACAACATCTACTCCGTTAATTTTAATAGCGATATTTTTCTCCCGGACAGCCACCTCAAAATCGAACCATTCGTTATCTGCAGCCAACGAACGATAGAGGTTACGGACAGCTGATAGGCTTCCACTCTTTCGTGAGCCATCTATTCCTCCATTTCTAAACAACATCTCATAACCGGATGTCCCATCCGAATGAAACAAAAGAGTCGCTTCAGCCTTCGGAACAGTCAGAGCCTCTCCTTTTAAAATAAAATTCTTATAGTTACCATCTGCTTTCCAAGTTTCCCCTTTGCGAATAGCCCATTCAGCCTCTCCGGAAGACTCTTTATCTTTATATTGCCAACCTAACGGTTTGGCTTGGTCATATTGCATACAGGAGGTCAAGCCTGCCACTAAACAAATAGCCCATACAACGAATAAGGACTTTACTTGAATCTGTTTTTTCATATCATTAGTGCTTTAATTTTTCATAATGGTCAAGTGCTTCTCGCATCAATAAACGGCCGGTTTCTGATATCTCTCGTGCTTTGGCATAATCAGAAATTTCTCCGTAGGCATCAAAAGGCATTTTGACAACTATGTCCGGCTTATATAACTGTATAGATAACTCCGTATTCCGATGATTCATCAAACTAAACGTTCGATCCAACAAATCGTAATAGTTATCCCCATAGTCCAATGCTTCATCTTCATCATACAACCGTTGATAGGAGATTATATCCTTTAACAATGCCATGCTACGGCTTCCAACATACTTCAAACGTTTGATAAGACTGACACCACTTTCTCCGGATATATGTCCAATCAGCTCCTGCATTTCGGCACGTTTGGATTGCAAATATGTCTCATCCATCAATTGTGCTTTGTTCTCTTTAGTAAGGATTCCTCGTATCTCTTTTACATCTACATCATTTACATCAAAAGCAACCAATAGATCATCTTCTGTACGAACAACCCGATTCAAAGGTAAACAGTTGGCAATCCCTCCATCTATCAAGGTAGTCAAATCTTGCTTTACCGGACGGAATAAAGAAGGAATGGAAATAGAGGCTCTGATAGCGGTAAAAAGTCTCCCACTATCAAAAACAACCTCTTCACCGGTATATAGGTCTGTAGCCACTGCTCGATAAGGAATATTCAGTTTCTCTATATCAATATCCGGAACGATATCCATAATGGCTTGGATAATTTTCTCTCCTTTAACGAAATGGTTCTTAGCAATTGAAAGATCCATCAAGGTAAACACTTTCCAAGTATCTAAAGCATACAACCAATCTTTAAATTCGGTCAACTTTCCTGCGGCATAAATTCCTCCTACAAGTGATCCAATCGAAGTCCCAGCAATGGAAGTAATGGTATATCCTCTTTCTATCAACTCTTCGATAGCTCCAATATAAGCAAATCCCCTCGGACCTCCACTGGAAAGAGCAAGTGCTACGTTTTTCTTCATATCTTATTAAAGATTTTTCATTTTCTACTTCGCTTGTTCCTTTTTTAACCACTCCAAGCGTCTTTTATCCGGCAAATGTTTGACTTTAAACTGTTCAAATGAAACGTTAAAACCATCTCCGTCAGGACAAGCAGCCATCATTCCTATTTGTACCGGAGTATTATCCTGCATCCAAGCATTTCGCATCATTACATACGTTTGGTCATCAAAAGAGTAAAAAATTTCAATGGCATCCAATCGTCTAACTGCTTTTATCCAAATATAAGGAATCGGTTTATCTAACGAGATGACACTCCAATCACTTGTTTTATGAGTAACAACCGTACTTAAATTATATTTACCATCTACATACTCTATACCTGCCTTTATGTAGTTCTCTTCATCTATACGAATCATTAATCCTGCTTGGTCAAAACGAGCCTTGTATGCTCCTGTAATCTTCACTTTTGCTTCAAATTCTCCTCCATAAGTTGCATAATAGAAAGGGGCATCGTCAACCGTAAATCCATAATGGGAAATACGCCAATAATCACTTTGAGGAGTGACAAACATTGATAAAGAATTGTTTTTAATCTCCCATTGCTCAGGTTCGTTGAACCATAACATTTTTTCTAATGTTTGTGCTTTAACTCCGATATTCAAAAGAATAAAACCAATACTAAAAACTACCAATCGTTTCATTTTTTCTTTTACTTTAATTATTAACTATACAAAAATAGGAGTACAAATAGAAATAATCAATCTTTAATCAGAATAAAAATATCTTCAAAAAGGAATCTGATATCCTATTATACAATTGTCATTTTCTAAACGGATAAATTTAACCTAAAATCATTATCTTTGCACCTTTAAAAGAAAACTATAGATTATGGCTTTACAATGTGGTATCGTAGGACTTCCTAATGTGGGAAAGTCTACTCTTTTCAATTGCTTGTCGAATGCAAAAGCACAATCGGCAAACTTTCCGTTCTGTACCATTGAACCGAATGTAGGTGTAATTACTGTTCCTGACGAACGTCTAAATAAATTAGCAGAGATTGAACATCCTCAACGTGTAATCCCAACTACTGTTGAAATCGTAGATATTGCTGGTCTTGTAAAAGGAGCCAGTAAAGGAGAAGGTTTAGGAAATAAATTCTTGGCTAATATCCGTGAAACAGATGCTATTCTTCACGTTTTACGTTGTTTTGATGATGATAATATTGTGCATGTTGATGGTCGGGTAGATCCGGTTCGTGATAAAGAGATTATTGATGCTGAACTCCAGATCAAAGACTTAGAAACTATCGATAGCCGTATTGCTAAAGTTCAAAAACAGGCTCAGACAGGAGGTGACAAGCAAGCTAAAATAGCTTATGATGTACTTTGCAAATATAAAGAGGCATTAGAACAAGGAAAAAGTGCTCGTACTGTAACATTTGAAACAAAAGATGAACAAAAAATAGCTCATGATTTGTTCTTGTTAACAGATAAACCGGTTATGTATGTTTGTAACGTAGATGAAGCCAGTGCTGTAAAGGGGAATAAATATGTAGATGCTGTTCGTGAAGCTGTAAAAGACGAAGGAGCAGAAATTCTAATTGTTGCAGCTAAGATTGAAAGTGAAATTGCAGAATTTGATACATACGAAGAACGACAAATGTTCTTAGGAGAAATCGGATTGGAAGAATCAGGTGTAAGCCGTTTGATTAAGTCAGCTTATAAACTATTAAATCTGCAAACATTCTTAACTGCCGGTCCAGATGAAGTACGTGCTTGGACTTTCCATAAAGGCTGGAAAGCTCCTCAATGTGCCGGTGTAATCCATACCGATTTCGAGAAAGGATTTATACGCGCTGAAGTTATTAAATATGAAGATTATATTTCTTATGGTTCAGAAGCTGCCGTAAAAGAAGCAGGAAAGATGAATGTAGAAGGAAAAGAATATATCGTCCAAGATGGTGATATCATGCATTTCCGTTTCAATGTATAAAAAGAATATCATACTCATATAAAAAAGCAGAGCCTCAAAAACTCTGCTTTTTTTATAATCTTAAACTATCTTTTCATTGATAAATATATAATTTCTATCAATAAAATTCATATTTATAAAAACAAATCAAAGCCTTTAATAGTTATAAATATCCATTTTAATAATAGAATTAACCTATACAAAGAATGAAACAACAAATGAAAAAGATGATATTATTAATTCTATCTATTTATTGTACTGTCAGTTGTACAAATAATCATATACAACAATCTCTTGTAAATTTTAATTTTGAAAAACAACCACTTATACTTAAAACTCAAATATGGAATACCGAGATGTTTCCAAAAGAAACAATGATGGGGTTATTTATAACCAAAGAAAATACCAATAATATTTATTCAGGATATATGAATAATAAGAATATTTGTGCCAAAGCAGAACTTATAGAAAACGAATTTATATGGAACAAATATCCTGAGATTTATTTATATAAAGAAGCTATTAACATCTATGCATATTCTCCTTATCAACCATTAAGTAACATAGATCCACATAATATACCTATTTACATCTCATCTGATGCTTCTCAAACAAAAGACTATATGTATGGGACAAATGTACATGGACAACGAAAAATAAACAAATATTCTCCCATAGCACTTCTTAACATGAAACATTCACTCACCTTATTAGATATACAAGTTCGTCTTACACCCGGAACAAAAAGTCATTATTATCATCTTAAAGCAATCCAAGTAGGAAATAAATCCGGAGGATCGGCTTTAAGTTTCAAAGGTACATTAAATATTCAAACAGGAGAAATCAACAAATATGTTGGAACAAATGCTTCTACTCGTTTAAATATAAATTCTTTATATCCATTAAAAAAGGATACAAAAGAATCTTATAAACTAATGGTAATACCTACTTCACGTATAAAAACAGATGGAGATATAGAAATTATTTTCATCATTAATGATAAAAGATACAAATTTCTAATCCCTGCACATACAGAATGGAAAAAAGGTAGAAAATATTTATACGATTTTCTATTCGATGGATACAAGATTCTACTTTATCAAACCAAATCTTATAAATGGTAATTTTAAAACAAAAAAACAAGAGATGAAATAAATTCACCTCTTGTTCTTCATTTTAATATGATTTATCATCTTCCCAATGAAATGGTTCAAACTGAGCATTTTTATCTATCCAAGAGGGTTTCCTTAAGGCATAGATAATAAATGGTATAGCCACCATTACAATAACACCAATGATCAATACCGAATACCAAACTATACTATTTCCTATGGATATTTGACTGGGAGGTATAAAACTTAGGATAAAAGCTAATAAAGAACCCAAAAAACCAAGCCCCCCAATAAACCACATTAAACCATTGCCTGCTTTTCCTATACGAAACGGACGACCTGCTTTTTTCATTTTATAACGTAATACAATAGCCCCTGCAAACATTTGCATATACATGATTAAATAAAGTACTACAGTTAATTGAGACAAAATTTGATAAAAACTTTGTACAGAAGGCATTACCACAAACAACAAACTTAAAAAGGTAACTATAATACCCTGTATTAATAGAATATTTTTCTGTACTCCTATCTTATTCGTTTTTTGGAAAAAAGGAGGTAAATAACCGGCTTTACCTACAGCAAAAAGCCCCTTTGAAGGACCTGCCACCCATGTTAATACTCCGGCTAACACACCAAAAGCTAATGCAATTGCTATAACAGGTGATAACCAAGAAGCATGAATAAACTTGAAATAATTATCAAAACCTACCAACAAACTTTGTGTCAAATTAATATCCTTCTCCGGTATGATTATTCCCAAAGAAAATGTACCTAACACAAATATCAAAACAGTAATCAATGCACCAATAAAAACTGCCTTCGGGTAATTAATAGAAGGATTCTCCACCTCTTTTACATGAATACCTCCCATCTCCATACCTGCATAAAACAAGAATATACTGGCTGCTAAAACTAAATTATCAAATTTTGAAAAATCAGGAAAGAAATTACCATGAAAATCCAAGTTTGAATGACCACCCATAACTAAATAAGCTATACCTAAAATTATCAGTAGGGATGCAGGAATAATCGTTCCGACCAGACCTCCAATCTTAGCCACCTTTCCTACCCAACCTAATCCTTTTAAGGATATAAATGTAGCCAACCAATAAATAATCAAAACAACTAATAAAGTATAATACTTATTAGAAGCTAATATCATATCATGTGCGTCATTCATTCCTATAAAAGCAATGGATACAGCACCAAATGTCAATACTGTCGGATACCAAATCGTACTTTCAATCCATTGTAACCATATAGCCAAAAAGCCCCATTTTTTACCAAATGCCTCTCCTACCCAACGGAATACACCTCCCTGTTTATCTTGAAACATAGCAGCCAATTCGGCTGCTACTAAAGAGGTTGGAATTAAAAACACAATGGCTGCAAATAGATAATAAAAAGCCGAACTCAATCCATAGACAGCTTCTGAAGGTAAACCACGAAGTGAAACAACGGCTGTCACATTCATTATTGCAAGAGTAAACACTCCAAGTTTTACAGTCTTACTCATATTTTTCTCCATAAAATTATCTTTTTTTATGAGGAACTCCGGTATGTGTAAAAACAGAACCCTTTATTTCCATATTCTTTTCTTGAGCTATACGAGTAGGTGTTGGATATTCCAATTTTTCAAGTTCTGAAATAAATCCTTTAATATCATTCAATAGCATATCTGCCATATCACGACTAAATCCTTGACGAACAACTATACGCATCACCACATATTCTTGAATATTGTTTGGCAGTGTATAAGCCGGAACCATCCAACCATTCTGTTTTAATTTATCCTGCAAATCATATAAGGTCCATTTAGCTTTTTTCGCATATTCCGGTTTCAGATACCAAATAAACAATGGATTCACAACCTCTTTACTATAATTGGTAAACGGATCCATTTTTCCAATCTCACGATGCAGATATTGCGTAATCTCCATGCAATTTTTTTGAATTTCTTTATACCCTTGGAATCCTAAACGAATGAATTGATAGTATTGACCCAGTATTTGAGCAGCCGGACGAGAAAAATTTAATCCGACTTGTGTAATATTTGCGCCCAAATAATTGACACTAAATGACATGGATTTAGGTAAATAAGTATGATCTTTCCACACTACCCAACCTAAACCCGGGTAAACCAATCCAAATTTATGTCCGGATGTACTGATTGAAAGTACCCATTTCAAACGGAAATCCCATTTATGTTCCGGTTTCAAGAAAGGAAGAATAAAACCTCCTGAGGCAGCATCCACATGAATCGGAATATTATACCCGGTTTTATTATTATATGAGTCAAGAGCTTTATCCAAAGCCTCTACATCATCATTTAAACCAGTCCATGTTACACCTAAAATAGGAACAATACAAATAGTATTCTCATCACACATTTTTAAAGCCGCTTCCGGATCCAATGTTGTCTTATCCAATGTCAGAGGAACCTGACGCATTTCAACCTGCCAAAGTTGGGCGAATTTTTCCCATACAACTTGATAACCTGCAGAAATGACAAAGTTCGGTTTATCAATTGATTTACCTGCAGCCAATCTCTTTTCACGCCAACGTAACCAGGCTGCTACCCCACCTAACATACAAGCTTCCGAAGAACCGATAGCTAAAGCTCCTGTTTTCCATTTATTTTTTTCCGGAGTATTCCATAGATTAGCGATAATATTGATACATTTCGCATTCATAACAGCAATACGCGGATATTCAGTCTCATCAATATAGTTGATACTGATAGCTTCATTCATAAGTTTAGTTGCATAATCATCCATGTAGGTAGTAACAAACGTTGCCAAATTCAAACGGGGTTGTGTTTGTGCAAATGTTTCATCTTTTACCATTTGATAAGCAATCTCAGGTGTAGTAGGACCATCCGGTATTCTATCTACAGGAGCAGATTGTAACATTGCTTCTGAACCAAAAATAGCTGTTTTAGCATCTCCTTTTTTAAAGTTTAAATCTTCCATGTCTTTTTTGTTTTTAATGATTAATGGTATAATAGATTGTATGCCAAAAACAACTACTAATTCTAATTGTTTTTCTGTTTTGGTTAAACACAACTATATTTGAGTTTTATTAAAACATTTACAATAAAAAATCTCCATAAACTCAAATATGAATTTATGGAGATTTTTTTACTTTCCGTTTATGATTCGTTTGATATCATTCAGTTTATTCAGAGCCTCTAACGGTGTCAGATTGTTAACATCCAAGTTTTTTATTTCATCACGTACCTGACTTAAGATAGGATCATCCAATTGGAAAAAGTTTAATTGAAATCCTTCCGCCGAAGAGGCAATACCTTTTACAGGTTTACTCTTTATTCCTTTCGTTTTTTGTGTACAAATACTTTCTTGACGGTTCTCCGTTTCTAACTGTTTCAATATCTCATTAGAACGTTTAACAATGCTTTTTGGCATTCCTGCCATCTTGGCTACATGAATACCAAAACTATGTTCACTTCCACCCCGAACCAATTTGCGCAGGAATATAACTTTATTATTGACCTCCTTTACCGATACATTATAATTTTTTATTCGCTTAAAGGAAGATTCCATCTCATTCAATTCATGATAATGGGTTGCAAACAACGTTTTTGCACGAGCAGTAGGATGTTCATGGATATACTCAACGATGGCCCAAGCTATTGATATACCATCATACGTACTTGTTCCACGTCCTAATTCATCAAAAAGCACCAAACTACGGGAAGACATGTTATTTAGAATATCAGCTGCCTCATTCATTTCCACCATAAAGGTAGATTCTCCCAATGAAATATTATCGGAAGCTCCTACACGTGTGAATACTTTATCCACAATCCCTATATGTGCCGATTCGGCAGGTACGAAGCAACCAATTTGTGCCATCAAGGTTATCAAAGCCGTCTGACGAAGCAATGCTGACTTTCCTGCCATATTAGGACCGGTTATCACTATGATTTGCTGCTTTTCATCATCCAAATAAACATCATTGGCTATGTATGATTCCCCTATCGGTAGCTGTTTTTCAATCACTGGATGACGACCAGCTTTGATATCAATGATTTGCGAGTCATTGATACCCGGACGAATATATCTGTTTGATTCTGCCACCTTAGCGAAAGAAAGCAAACAATCCAAACGACCGATCAGATTTGCATTCAACTGGATAGGCGGAATATACTCAGAAAGAGAAAGTACCAACTCATTAAAAAGACGAGTTTCCAAAGAAAGAATCTTCTCTTCTGCCCCTAAAATCTTCTCTTCATATTCTTTCAACTCTTCGGTTATATAACGTTCGGCACTGACTAACGTCTGTTTACGTATCCATTCAGCCGGAACTTTATCCTTATAGGTATTACGAACCTCTATATAGTAACCAAAGACATTATTGAAACCTATTTTCAAACTTGCTATACCGGTAGCCTCAATCTCTCGCTGTTGCACTTTCAACAGATAATCTTTACCCGAATAAGCTATGGCACGCAACTCATCCAACTCTTTGTCAACCCCGGAAGCAATCACCCCTCCTCTATTCAACAAAGAGGGTGGATCATTATTTATCTCTTTCTCAATGCGATCTCGAATTAATATACAGGCATTCAATTGTTCTCCTATCCGGCAAAGACAAGGCTCATCACTTTCCATACAAGCCTCTTTAACAGGTTCGATAGCGCGCAAGGCAACCTTCAACTGTACCACCTCACGAGGAGAAACACGACCGACAGCCACCTTTGAAATGATACGTTCCAAATCCCCTATCTGTTCCAACCTATCTTCCAACAATTCTTTGATTTCCGGATGTTTGAAAAAGTATTCCACCACATTCTGACGCTCTTGAATAGGCTTCACATCCTTCAATGGGAAAAGAATCCAACGGCGCAACATACGAGATCCCATAGGAGAAACAGTCTTGTCCAACACATCCAAGAGGCTTGTCCCTTCCTCATTCATAGTTCCTACCAATTCCAAGCTGCGTACTGTAAACTTATCCAAACGGACATAACGATCCTCTTCTATTCGAGAAAGAGAGGTGATATGAGAAATATGCGTATGTTGAGTTTGGTCTAAATAATAAAGAATAGCTCCTGAAGCGACAATACCCAATTTTAAATGTTGTACTCCAAACCCTTTTAGATTCTTCGTTTCAAAATGTTTTAACAAGCGATCCGTGGCAGCATCCGATGTAAATATCCAGTCATCCAATTCAAAGACAAAGAAACGAGGGCCAAAAGCCTCTTCAAACTGTTTACGTCCTCCACGTTCTATCAAAACCTCTTTAGGAGAAAAATTATTCAGCAGTTTATCAATATAATCAACTGTTCCCTCTGCCGTCAGAAACTCACCGGTAGAAATATCCAAGAAAGCAATCCCACAAAGCTGTTTATTAAAATGGATAGCTGCAAGAAAGTTATTTTCCTTATGGTTCAGAATATTGTCATTAATCGAAACTCCGGGTGTCACCAATTCAGTTACTCCACGTTTCACCAACTTCTTGGTCAGCTTAGGATCCTCCAATTGGTCACATATAGCCACACGTTTACCCGCACGTACCAACTTAGGCAAATAACTATCCAACGCATGATGCGGAAAACCAGCCATTTCGACAGTTTGTCCAGGTCCATTCGCCTTCTTTGTCTGCACGATACCTAATATCTCAGCTCCCACTACAGCATCTTCACCATACATTTCATAAAAGTCTCCCACCCGAAACAAAAGAATTGCATCCGGATGTTTGGCTTTAATGTCGAAGTACTGCTTCATCAAAGGAGTTTCTACTATCTTCGCCACGATAATCTTTTTTAATTTAAACCTCACAAAGGTAAAAAGAAACTCCTATTTTGCTATCTTTCCCGACAAATAAAGCTTTATATATTCTTACCTTCTTATTACTCCTTCACATGGATTTTGTGGGAGGCAACTTTGCCGTTGCAGTCAATGGAAAGGATGCAGAGCCCTTTGGTCTTTAAAAGGATTTCATTATCGCCAGCCACTACCGGAACAGTTTGAAGCAATGCTCCCGATAAGTCATACACCCGACAGATACCCTTTTCTGGGGATTTCAAACGTAACAAAGAACCATTCACCTGAAGCGGGGTTTCCAAAGATTGAGCTACCGATTCAATATCGGTGGAAGAACGAGTGTCGGGGACTAAACCAACTATCAATCTATCTCTTCCTCTATGTCGCACATTAGATTTATCCAATGCATAATCCAATGTGTAATATACATTAGAGAAACTTCCCCATCCATAGTTGAAATGAAAAGCATCCACCCCATCATATCCATCTATATTAAACAGATGTCCGCTTGATGGTGAATAACCAATATAATAAATGACTGGACGTCCTTGTTTCAGTTCTTTTAAAATAATCTTAGTTAATGATTCATTGGATGTATTGTAATTTGAATCATAATATATAAGACTATCAGGCACATAAGAAAAAGTATTGACCAATGCTTCTAATACAACATGTAGATATGATCTTGAACTAAAATTTCCAAAACTCGTTGAAAGTGAAACTGCACAATGATAGAGGAAACGAGCCGCCTCATCATAATTGTTCGATCCGGAAAGAATCTTTTCCCAATCATAAGCCGGTTCTTTTTCAAAATCCACTATTATACTTCCAACGTCTTCTACACTATATCCTATATATCCTTTAGGACGAGTCGGATGTTGGAAGACTGTCATTGCTTGTCCCATCGCTACAGCTCCACAACCAACCAATGTTCTTATTCCGTATCTGTTTATCGGACAATATTTATTGTA
>SUXM01000022.1 GCA_015060925.1 Parabacteroides distasonis | reverse complement strand
TGCAATCGATACATTAAGCAAATCTGCTCAAATCTATTTCAGCGCTCGTTTAGCTGGTTCAGAACCGGAAGGTATGACAGACAAACAGTTAGATGATTTGGTGACAGCATTTGGTTTGTAAACTGTTAGTGATGTGAACCCCAAAGTTTGGATAAAAAACTTTGGGGTTTATTTTATGCGAAAGAAAACTCACCTTTTTATTAATCTCCTTGTTTATAGATAAATGTTAGAGATATGACTGAATATCAGATATCTCTTATCCTAAAAATATTCAAGGAACTCTTTGTAGTTTGACTGGTATTTTCTCAGTTTTAGCTTTTCTTGCTATTTGAGAAGCTTTGTGGACGGAGATTGGACTCTTAATAAACTCAGGGATGTTATATGATTTCATGAACATTTTGTAAAAGTCCTTTTTATTTTGTGGAAGAAGGAAAGGTTTGGACGCTTTCCCTTCATGGTCAATGTAGGTGATATACGGACGTGTATGTAATCCATCAATACGACGACTGGAGAATACTACCCAGCGGCTGTTGGAAGACCATGAATGGTAACTTTCTGATTTTTCGCTGTTTACAAATGGTAAATTTATCTTCTCTTTTGTCTGTAAATCTATAATGTATAAATCTGCATCGTCATGCCAAATAGGGAAAGTCGCATATTCAGAATGGGTGTACATCAAGAATTTACCATCTGGAGATATACGAGGAAAAGAGATACTTCCTCCTTCTTTGATTGCATTGTAAAGCGTGTCTGTTTGGCCAAATGATCGGTTTTCGACGTCAAAAGCGATACTGCATAGACTATATTTCAATTGATGGATAGAATCTGGCATGGAGACAGGTTTGGCTGAACAATAGTAGAGTTGTTTCCCATCAGGTGAGAATGTAGGGAAAGTCTCAAATGATTCAGTCCCGAATAGTTTGGAATTTAACAATATAGAATGGTTCTCTATATCATAAACGATAACATTAGAACTCAAATCATATACTTCAACACGATGAGTCGGATGTAAAATTTGATAGGTGTCATTTGTCGAAAAAGCGACGAATTTACCTGAAGGATGCCAAAAAGGATATACTAACGTAGATGTTTCTTTAGTTTTTGGTATCACAAATTCAATCTCATCGTTATTCATAAAAACAGTTCCATTATAGTCTCCACGCATATGAAACAGCATTTTGTCAGCAGATTGTTTACAAAAAGAGTGACAATTTACACAGTTGTGATCTGTAAGCTTATTTTCATAGATAGCTGTTTGTTCAAATGTCTCCAAATCACGTTGATAAATGCCCATTTCGTGCCAAATAGCATATAAAGGTTCTATTAAACGATAGGCAATATAACGGTCAATAGCTTCTGGCGATACATATATGGAAAAAGGTTTGTATTGTCTGTTTTCACCATTGAGACAGCTTGTTATTGTTACTTTGATGGAGTCCCCTTTGGATTTAGTTAATAATGTTCGCCATTCTTTTATAGGAATAGATATAAATCCTTTTTTTGCCTTTATTAGAAGTTGAGATTTGTTAGATTCGATATAAGCACTTAAAATCTCTTCATCATTAGAATTGGCTGTAAAGTTAAGAGGTGCAATGTTATAAGGTATAGTTACTCCTACATAATCCGGAAAAATTGAGGGAGTAGAGGAAACTTTTGTATGAATGTTTTCATTTGTTTGGGAACATGCACCTATGATACAGGATAATAAAAATAGGAGTATTGTTTTCTTCATGGCTGATTTTTTATTTTTTAAAAAGTAAATAATACCAAAATGTATCACCGAAAGAAGCGGCAATTTGTTTCTCTAAATTGACATAAGGACTTTGATTTTGTATTTGTTCTTTATAGGCGAGAAAACGTTGCTCTACCTTAAAACTAATTCCTTTCTCGATCCAAAGATGGCGATCTGCTTCATTCCAAGCAACAATGGCTTCTTGTTGGCGAATGGATAATTGAGGCCAAACATCAGTATGGTAATATTTTTCGTAAAGAGCAATGAATGCCATGAGGTCTTTATTTAATAGATAAATCATAGTTAGGTAATAGATAGGAATTGGGTTTTTAGGATTATTAACTGCTAATAGTTCAAAAGCCTTTTTAAAATCAATGGAAACTGCTATATCTGTTCCGTTTTTTAAACCTTTGCGTTTTGTTCCATAATTTGGATCAAGTTCTATTAAAGGGTCATTATTTAAGAATTTACGTTGTTCTTGAGCCCATTTCTTGTAAAAAAGAGTTTGCTCTAATAACAAAATATATTTTTCAGCGACAGGATAACTTCCAAAAATCAGATTGGTTTCTACTAATCGTTTTAATAGGCGTGGATTACCTTTTTGAGAAATAATATATCCTTCGTATGCATATCTTTGTGCAGCGCCAATATTACCGATATGATAATGTAATTCAGCTAAGGCTATGATGTTTTGCTCTTTTTCACTGTTTTCTGATAATAAAGAGACGCCTCCATGTTGGGGGTATTTAAATATATCCTGATCCAATCGACCTTCATACATTAAGGCCAAGTTTAAAATGTTTAATGTTTGTAAATCATAGTTCTCAGATGAAAAATGTGAGATGATTTGATCCCAATCATTGTTCCTGAGGTAAAAATCTTGTTGCATATTGGTTAAAAGAATTGGATCTTTCCTTTTCTCGAGAGTTATCCAAAGTAGACTGAGAATACAAATTAATTGGAAAGATATAATTACAATACTCCATTTGCTATTTATATGAATTCGTTTGTACAATAAACCTATGATTAATAGTAATGTGGGAAATATAAACCAAGTACAATATAATAATGTAAAATCTGTTGTTTTTAAGAAAAGATCTGAATAAAATATATCTGGAAGAAATATTTTCTGGTATCCGCTTTGCCATGCCCAATGTACAGAAGCATAAGATAATATACATAGGATAGGTATGGAAAACAGGCAACTATATTTGCGAGATTTATTTTGAAACAAGGTTCTAATAGTTATACCAAAGACAAATAGGGTTGTTGCAGGACCTGCCAACCAAAAGATAACAATAGGAAATAAAAGTGAGGCAATTATTTGCAAAACAGGTTTGGACAAACAAAGGTATAGGTAAAAGAAGATTAACATTATAAGAAAAGCAATTGTTCCACCTAAAAAATAGTAAGTGTCCAATTGTTGGTATAAGAATAAGATCATTGGACATGTGGCTGCTATGAAATAATAGAAATGTGATACCGGATATAATTTTCTAAGTATAGCTAGCGTTGTTAAGCTACCAATAAGGAATAGGAGTGTACTACAAATGGCTCCCATATAAGGTTTTTGAAAGAATTGGGTAATAAATCCGGCTATGTAAAAAGCCATACCTTGTATATGAAAGATACTGTTTTGAAAGTTTTCCCAATTTGTATAGAATATTTGATGTTGTTCTATATATATAAAATAATAAGCATATTCTTTTTGTAAAAAAAAGAATAGGCTTAAAGAAATGATACTCCAAAAAATGATTTTAATCCAAAAAGAGGAGTTTTGCTTAAGATTCTTCATTGTATCAAAAATATTTAGTGAACAAAAATAGAATTTATTATTAAATATTTATATTAGCACAACTGTTTTTTTATAAAATATGATGATTTATTTCTTTTTTTGATGAAGAAAAGGTTGTTTTGTCAGATTTATGTTTTTTAGTATCAAAAATCTATATAATAATCTTTATTTCATTAATACTTTTGTTTATTAAATTATCTAATATCATGTAATCATGCAAAGACGACAATTTATAAAGCAAAGTCTATTGTTGGGGACTTCCTGTTTTGTGGGAACTAATCGTATAGTATTCGCGGGAAATAATTCAGCGGCTGTAAGTGTATCTGATAATATTGTATCTTCATTTAGTGATCCAGCTTCTTGTTACAGACCATTTGTTCGTTGGTGGTGGAATGGAGATAAAGTAGAGGCAAAAGAGTTAATTAGAGAATTACATTTATTAAAAGAAGCCGGTATCGGTGGTGTGGAAATTAATCCGATATCATTCCCACGTGGAGCTGAAGATGTGGGTAAAAAATCATTAACTTGGTTGAGTGATGAGTGGATTGATATGTTACTTGTTGTCTTTGATGAGGCTAAGAAGTTAGATATGACTTGTGACTTAATCGTGGGTTCTGGTTGGCCGTTTGGTGCTGAGACATTGGAACGTGATGAACGAGCACAGGTTATGATTCTTTATGCTGAACCGTTAGAAGGAAATTCCGTTTTTGAAACTTCTCAATTTAATATATTCCATAAGGTTGATCCGGGTGTGACAGATCCAAACCCTTCACGTACATGTGAATTGGTTTCTTTGAAGTTGGTCCCAGATCCTATGGATAGCTTAGATCAAGCGATAGATCTTTCATCAAAAATGAAAGATGAAGTTATTCGTGTGGATGTACCTCAAGGTAAACATGTCTTTTATGCATTAGTACGATATGATTCTTTTGCGAGTGTGATAAATGGTGCTCCGGGTGCAGCCGGTCCTATTTTGAATCATATGGATGAAAAGGCTGTTTACAAATATTTGCAAAATATGTCTGAAACTATTCAGAAAAAAACAGGTCCGTTATCTAAACATCTTCGTGCTTTCTTCACAGACAGTATGGAGTTGGAAGGTTGTAACTGGACGGCTGATTTTGCTGAAGAGTTTAAGAAACGTCGTGGGTATGAACTTATGCCTTGGATGCCTTTTATTATGTTTAAGGTTGGTCGTTTAGGAGCTGTTGTTGATGATAAATATGGAGCAAAGAAAACTCCTAAATTTGAAGAAGAAACCCGACGTGTTCGTTTTGATTTTGAATTAACAAAAGCTGAACTTTACTATGAACGTTTTACTAAGATTTATTTGAAATGGTGTGATGAATTAGATGTAAAATCACGTGCACAAGCATACGGACGTGGCTTTTTCCCATTGGAAAGTAGCTTAGGTTATGATATCCCTGAAGGAGAATCTTGGACAACAAACTGGTTGCGTCATAAGATTGGAGAAGAAATGGGTGATGAAGACTATCGTCGTGGTCGTGGTTATACAATGATTAATAAATATGTCTCTTCTGCTGCTCATTTAATGGGTAAACGTTTGATCAGTGCAGAAGAAATGACAAATACCTATTTGGTCTTTAATACAACATTAGAACTCTTGAAGATTGGTTCAGATATGAGTGCTATCTCTGGTACTACTCATTCGATATGGCATGGATTTAACTATTCACCTCCAGAAGCTCCATTCCCAGGATGGATTCAGTATGGTTCTTATTATAATGAAAATAACTCATGGTGGCCATATTTTAAATATTTAAATAACTATCGTGCTCGTTTGTCTTCTCAATTGCAGCATGCCGATATGTGTACAGATATCGCTTTGCTTCCTGCTAATTATGATATGTGGGGAGAAATGGGTGTACAGACAGATCCATTCCCTGAAAAATTAAATATTCCTTATACTTCATTGATTTGGGAAGCTATCCATAAAACAGGTGGTGGGGCTGACTATGTAACAGAGGTGATTTTAAAAGATGCGACAATAAAGAATGGTAAGTTGTGCTATGGTAAGAAGAAATATGGTACATTATTCTTGATTGAAGTAACAAGTACAACTCCTGAAACTTTGTCTAAGTTATATGACTTTGTTTCAACCGGTGGACGTGTATTCTGTATTGGTAAATATCCGGAAAAATCATTAGGATTAAAAGATTATCAGAAACGAGACAAGGAAATCCAAGATTGGTGTGGAAAGTTACAAAAATTTGCTGATCGTTTTATTCTTTTGGAAAAACCAAGCGATGGTAAATATTTGGAATGGTATCAAGAGGTTATGAATCGTTATAATTTACCTAATTATGTAAAGGTTTCACGACCAGACCGTTTCTTGTTGCATAATCGTTATCGTAAAGATGATAAGAGTGATTTATTCTTATTTGTGAATGCACACATGCATGAGGGCAGACAAACCGATTTGAAATTCCCGGAAGAAATTACCAGAGGACGTCAAGCATGGATTTGGGATATTGATATTGGTAAAAAGTATAAAATAAAATTGAATAATGGCGTTTTCCATTTGGATTTGGGACCGGCTGAAACTTACTTGATCGTCTTTAATAAAGAAAGAAGAGGAGAAGATTGGAAACCACTTCCTCGTTCAGCTTCAAATACGGTAACAGTAGGAAATTGGTCTTTGGAATTGAAGCATGCAAGAGAAAATTGGACAAAGAAGATGGAAATGCCTACGTTGAAAGATTTGAAAGATACAGAATTCGTGAACTTTATGGGTGAGGTTGTGTATCGTACAAAAATTCAAGTAGCAGATCCTAAACGGGCAATTCTAAATTTAGGTAAGATTTGGGGCGTAAACGAACTTTATGTGAATGGTAAAGCTTGTGGTGTCAAATGGTTTGGTAATCGTATTTATGATTTGTCCGGATTTGTTAATAAGGGAGAAAATGAAGTCGAAGTTCGTGTAACAACAATCATGGGTAACTATGTTAGAACTTTGAAAGATAATAAGATGGCACAGAAATTTATTGGTGGTAGAAGAGAGCAGCCTATCCAATCTATGGGTATGTTGGGACCTGTTACTTTATATTAATTCTTAAGATTTTATGATGTATAAGTTTAAAAATTTATTTATTTTATTGGCTCTATTTTCATCTTTGCAAGTTTCTGCAAAGGATTATTTAGCGTCAATGTTTGGAATTAAGTCAAATGGAACAACTTTGAATACGACTGCTATACAGAGAGCTATTGATTTGATTCATGAAGAAGGTGGTGGACGTTTGATTTTCAATGTAGGACGTTATTTGACAGGTACTATTCATTTGAAATCCAATGTGACAATTGTATTAAATGAAGGGGCTGTCTTATTAGGTTCTACTAACCCTTATGATTACAATATCATGGAACGTCCCGTGTTTTCAAGTTTTATTCATGCTGATGGACAGGAAAACATTGCGATAATTGGGAAAGGTGTTATTGATTCTCAAGGAAGAGAGTTGGCTTACAATGTGATTGATCAGATTCATAAAGGATTGTTGAAAGATGATTTAAAATTAGACCGTCCGGCACAAAGACGTCCTTTAGGTATCTATATTAATAAATGTAAGAATGTAACTATTAAAGGTATTACTATAAAGAATACCAGTGACTGGGTACAATTTTATGACCATTGTGAATATTTGACTATTGATGGTATAACTGTTGATAGTAAAGAGTTCTGGAACAATGATGGTTTGGATGTAGGTGATTGTAAGCATGTACGTATTACAAATTGCTTTGTAGATGCAACAGATGATGGCATATGCTTAAAATCTCATGATCCGAATGCAATTTGTGAAGATATCGAAATTCGTAATTGTGTGGTTCGTTCTAGTGCAAGTGGTATCAAATTTGGTACGATGTCTTTAGGTGGGTATAAAGATATACGTATTATTAATAATAAGGTATATGATACTTTTCGTTCAGCATTTACAATCGCAACACCGGATGGAGGTATTGTAGAAAATGTGTTGGTGGATAGCCTATATGCATATAATACAGGTAATGCGATTTATTTGCGTATTTGTCAACGAAATCAGAGACCGGTTGGTTCAATGAATAATATTACAATTCGTAATATGTATGTAGAGGTCCCAGCTGATAAACCGGACAAGGGGTATGAATATGAAGGTCCTGAAAATGAATATAATCCTCGTAATATATCTCCAGCAAGTATTGTAGGATTGGAAGATGGACATGATATCACAAATGTAACTTTACAGAATATAGAGATAGTTTATCCGGGTGGAGGTAATGCTAATTATGCTTATAGAGGACTGACTGCTGCTGATTTGGACAGTATTCCTGAGATGAGAAAGGCATATCCTGAATTCTCGCAGTTTAGAGAGTTACCGGCTTGGGGTTTCTATATTCGTCATGCAAGAGGAATTGTATTTGATAATGTAAAATTGACTGCTAAAGAACGTGATTATCGTCCTGCAATTGTGGTTCACGAAGCTGAAGATGTTGATTTAAGAAAAGTAAGATACAAAGAACCTGGAGGTGGCAAGAAACAAGTTCATGTTTACAAGTCAAAGAAAGTAAAGAAATAAATGTTTAATAATTAAATAAAAATTTTATGGTAAAAAAAATGAAATTAGGATTACTCTTTTGTCTGTTGCAGGGATTGTGTCTTTCTGTTTGGGCAAAGGATTATTATGTGACTGATTTTGGAGCAAAAGCAGATGGTATTACTTTAAATACAGCTTATATTCAGAAAGCAATTGATTTTGCACATGAAAATGGTGGTGGACGAGTAGTGCTTACTCCGGGTAATTTTTTAACAGGAACTATTTATTTGAAAGCGAATGTTACATTGCATATAGAAGATGGTGCTACATTGTTAGGTTCTATCAATCCTTGGGATTATGTGAAAGATAAATATGTGGGTTGGACTTCTATGGTTTTTGCTATTAAGCAAGATAATGTAGGTATTACTGGTGGTGGAACCATTGATGGACGTGGTATCTTAACTGCAAACAATATGGTAAATTATATTCATCGTGGATTGTTTGATGATCCTTTGAAGTTAGACCGTCCGAATGAAGCAAACCGTCCGGTAAATGTTTATTTTCGTGAATGTAACAATGTGACTATTCAGGATATTTTGTTGAAAGATCCTGCATGTTGGAATCAGATTTATGATCAATGTAAACACTTGTTAATTGAACGTATGACTGCTGATTGTACTTCTTATTGGAATAACGATGGATTAGATGTTGTTGACTGTGAAGAGGTAGTTATTCGTGATTGTTATATTGATGCTGCAGATGATGCTTTCTGCTTTAAATCTCATAGCAAAGATCATGCTTGTAAGAATGTTTTGTTAGAAAATAGTACAGGTCGTTCAAGTGCAAATGGTATCAAGTTTGGTACAGTTTCTCGTGGTGCATTTAAGAATTTCAAGATTAAGAATATCACAATCTTTGATACTTATCGTTCTGCCATCACTTTTGCTTCTGTTGATGGTTCTGAAATCGAAAACATCGAAGTTGATGGTATCCGTTCAATTCATACTGGAAACGTAATTTTCTTACGTATGGGTAAACGTTGGGATGCGGGTAAAGAACCTTATATGAGAAACATTACGATTAAGAATGTATATGCTGAGGTGCCATTTGATAAACCAGATGCAGGTTATAGCTATGAAGGTCCAATTGAAGATTTACCACGTAACATCTCTCCGGCAAGTATCGTAGGTTTGGAAGACTATCCTATCGAAAATGTAACAATGGAAAACATTGAAATTGTTTATCCGGGAGCTGGTAATCCTTTATATGCTTATCGTGGTTTAACTCCTGAAGAATTGGATGGTATTCCTGAAATGAGAAAAGCTTATCCTGAATTCTCTCAATTTAAGGAGTTACCGGCATGGGCTTTCTATATTCGTCATGCAAATGATATCACATTCAAAAATGTGAAATTTGTAGCAAAGAAGAAAGATTATCGTCCTGCTATCGTAACTGATGATGTAAAAGGATTGAGTTTAATCAATATGCAGTATGTAGAACCTGAAAGTGAAAAGAAAGAACAGGTATTTACTTATAAAACAGAAAATGTAATCGTAAAATAAAAATAAGAGTAATATTTATATGAAAAGAATTTTGTTTATCTCGTATTTAGTACTGATTGCATTTGTGGGTAATGTAATGGCTCAAAATGCAAATCAGAAAGAATATAAAGCGACTGTATTTGGTGTTAAATCTGATGGTATAACAAATAACACTGCTTCAATTCAGAAAGCAATTGATTTTATTAGTGAACAAGGTGGTGGTACATTGGCTTTTTACGTAGGTCGTTATTTAACAGGAGGATTTGAATTAAAATCAAATGTGAAGATTAAAATAGCTTCAGGTGCTGTTTTAGTTTCATCTTCAAATATCTATGAATATAAAGGAGCTAATGGACAGAATGCTTTGATTTATGCTAACGGTCAAGAAAATATAGGTATTGAGGGTATTGGTACTATTGATGGTAGTGCAATTCTTTTAGCTGAACATGCAAAAGATCAATATGCTAAAGGATATGTCAAAAATGAATCAGAGGCTTTACCTGCTATGGTCTATTTTGATAATTGTAAAAATGTTACTGTAAAACAGATTACAACTCAGAACTATAAAACAACAGCTCAGATCTATAAAAATTGTAAAGATGTGAAGGTTGAAAATCTTTATTTCTTTAACAAAAAGATAGGGGCTCCGGCATGGTCTTTTTCTGGTTGTGAAGGTGTAGTTGCAACAGATTGTTATTTGGATACCAAAGTTGAGCCGTTAGTTTCAGATGGTACATCAACTGGTTTATCTTTTACAAAATGTATTACTCCTGCAGGAAAGAAAGTCTCTGCTTCTAAATAATTGTTTAATAGATATTAATAAATTTTATTGTATATGGAAAGAAGAAGTTTTTTAAAAAATAGTCTTTTACTTTCTGTTGGGGGAATGATGGCCAGTCGTGTAGAAATGGCCGCAGCGATGGAGGCTATCGCAACTGCAAAGGAAGAAGGTAAGAAACTTTCTTCAAAAGAATTATATGAACTTTTCCGCAATCCGGATTCTCATTATCGCCCATTCGTTCGTTGGTGGTGGAATGGTGATAAGGTAGAAGAAGCAGAGTTAAAACGAGAATTGAAAGTTTTAAAAGATGCTGGTATTGGTGGTGTAGAAATTAATCCAATTAAATTCCCGGGAAGAGGTACGGATGATTTAGGCAAAAAATCACTTCCTTGGTTAAGTGAAGAATGGATTGATATGGTAAAAGTCGCTTGTGATGAAGCGAAACGTTTGGATATGACCAGTGATTTATTGGTAGGTTCTGGTTGGCCTTTTGGTGCTGAATACTTGACAGGTGAAGAACGTGCTGATATCATGGTAAACCATTCCATCAAATTGCAAGGTCCGATTGATTATGAAGTATCTGATGATGGTCTTTTCTGTGCTGCAGACCCCAAAATCAGTTCTTCTTTTATCGGACGTAAGATGGAGTTAATCTCTTTATATTTAGTTCCGGAACCTTTTAATAGTTTAGATCAAGCTATAGATATTAAGGCAAAAGGTGTAAATGGTGTTTATAAATTCCAGATTCCTGAAGGGAAATGGGTATTATTTGCTTTAGTTAAGATTAGTGGATTCCTTGAAGTAATTTTAGGTGCTCCGGGTGCTAATGGTCCGGTATTGAATCACTTCAATAAGCCGGCCGTTGAGGACTACTTGAATAGAATGTCTGATACAATAGAAAAACGTATAGGCCCGCTTAAACAACATATTCGTGCGCTCTTTACAGATAGTATGGAGTTGGAAGGTGCTAACTGGACGGCTGACTTTGAAGATGAATTCCGTAAGAGACGTGGGTACGATATATTGCCGTATCTTCCATTCTTATTGTTTAAGTGTGGTAGTATGGGTAATGTGGTTACTTATGTGCCTAAAGTTGAGTTTGGTAAAGAATTAGGTGAGACTATCAATCGTGCTCGTTACGATTTTGAATACACGAAGGCAGAATTATTGCTTGAACGTTTTACTCAAACCTATTTGGATTGGTGTAAGAAATTAGGTGTTAAATCTCGTGCTCAAGCTTACGGACGTGGTTTATTCCCATTGGAAAATAGTTTAGGCTATGATATCCCGGAATGTGAATCATGGACTACAAACTGGTTACGTCATAAGATTGGTGAAGAGATGTCTGAAGAGGACTATCGTCGTGGGCGTGCTTATACTATGGTTAATAAATATGTATCATCTGCTGCACACTTAGCGGGTAAACGTCTTGTTAGCTGTGAAGAAATGACAAATACTTATTTGGTATTTAATATGTCACTTGAGTTTTTGAAGATTGGTGGTGACCAGACTGCTATTTCAGGTGTTACTCACTCTATATTCCACGGATTCAACTACTCTCCGAATAAAGAAATGCCATTCCCGGGATGGATTCGTTACGGTGCATATTATAGTGAGAGAAATAACTGGTGGCCTTATCTTAAATATTATACAGCGTATAAAGGTCGTTTGTCTGCTGCGTTGCAACATGGTACGATGTATGCTGACATTGCTTTGCTTTATCCGATTGGAGATATGTGGAGTACAATGGGTATGCAGAATGAACCGTTCCCATCTCATACAAATGTGCCATATAAGACATTAGTTTGGGAAGCTATCAATAAGAATGGTAGTGGTTGTGATTATGTTTCTGAATCAATCATTCAGAAATCAGAAATGAAGAATGGTGCTCTTTACTATGGTTCTCGTAAGTATACTACTTTATTTTTGGTTGAAGTAGAAAGTATGCATCCGGAAACAGCTCGTAAGTTGTATGATTTCGTAGCATGTGGTGGACGTATTTTCTGTGTTCAGGCTTATCCTCATAAATCATTAGGCTTAACAAACTTTGAAGCTCGTGATAAAGAGGTGGCAGAATTGGTTGAAAAGATGAAAGCAATGAGTGATCGTTTCATTCTTGTAGAAAAACCGGAAAAAGACTTTATCGGTTGGTATAAAGATTTGCAAAAGAAATATGCAATCTCTTCATATTTGACAATCGAAAATCCGAATCCATATTTGATGCAGAACCGTTATCAGACAGATGACAATGCGGAAATGTTCTTTATCTCCCATTCTCATCGTTATAACTCATTGCAAACTAAGATTTGTTTCCATAAAGAAATTACAAAAGGACGTCAAGGTTGGATTTGGGATTTGGAAAGTGGTGAACGTTATAAATTGAATTTGGATAAAGAAGGTAATTATTCATTTGATTTTGGACCTGGTGATTCTTTATTGGTTATGTTCGATAAGAATAAACGAGGCAACGAATGGAAACCGTTACCAACTACCGGATCTAATAAGCAGGATTTGACTTCTAATTGGGATGTAGAATTCCGTTATAGTTTGGAAGATACCGTTAAGAATGATCATTTTGATAAATTGGTTAATCTTTTGGATTCTGAAAAATATGTTGGATTCAGTGGTACTGCTGTTTATAAGAAAAAAGTAAACATTTCATCTCCTGAAAATATGGTATTGAACTTAGGTCAGGTGCATGGTGTTTCTGAAGTCTTTGTTAATGGTAAGAGCTGTGGTGTGAAATGGTATGGACGTCGTATTCATCTATTAAAGGATATGCTTGTAAGCGGTGAAAATACAATCGAAGTTCATGTTACTACAACAATGGGTAATTATATCAAACGAATGAAAGATTGTCCTACAGCTGAAAGTTGGGTAAGAAAACAAGACGATCAACCGATGGGATTGGTTGGCCCTGTTGAATTGTACAAAATATAGTATAAAAAATTAAAAACAAATATGAAGTTAGTTAGAAGTTTATTAATTGTATGCCTGATGGCTACAGTTATTCCACTTTGCGCAAAAGACTATCCGGCTTCGCTGTTTGGTATCAAATCGAACGGAGAGGTGATGAATACAAACTCTATTCAAAGAGCAATTGATCATATCAGTGCAAATGGGGGAGGACGTTTAGTTTTTAAAGTGGGACGTTATTTGACCGGTACTATTCATTTGAAATCAAATGTAACCATTGATTTAGGAGAAGGTGCTGTGTTGGTAGGTTCTACAAACCCTTATGATTATGAATTTTTCAATGGTTTTTATGCATTGATTTTTGCTCATGATCAAGAAAACATCGCTATCACAGGTAAAGGTGTGATCGATGGTCGTGGTCGTGAATTAGCTGATAATTTCTTGACACAAGCTGTTAATGGTATCATTAAAGATGATCTGAAATTAGGTCGTGTATTTAATAGACCAAAACTTTTATATTTACGTTCTTGTAAGAATGTAACAATAAAAGGTATCATGGTGAAGAACCCTGGTTTCTGGACACAGACTTATGATCAGTGCGAAAACTTGTTGATTGATGGTATTACAGTGAATAGCCGTGCTACATGGAACAATGATGGTATGGATATCGTAGACTGTAATGGAGCTGTTATTCAGAACTGTTTCGTAGATGCTACTGATGACGGTATCTGTTTGAAATCTCATTCTCCTGAAAGCATTTGCCAAAACGTTGTTGTAAGAAACAATGTCATTACATCAAGTGCAAGCGGTATCAAGTTTGGTACGGCTTCTCGTGGCGGTTTCAAGAATATCCAAATTATCAACAATACGGTTTATGATACATTCCGTTCTGCTATCACTATTCAAGCTGTTGATGGTGGTTGGGTAGAAAATGTAGTGGTTGATAGTCTTCGTTCAATTAATACAGGTAACCCTATTTATTTAGTAATTGGTGACCGTTTAAATCGTCGTGGACATATGGAAAATATTCGTATCACCAATATGTATGCAGAAGTTCCGGCTGATAAACCGGATGCAGGATATGAATATGAAGGACCGACGAATGAATACAACCCACGTAACATCTCTCCGAACGGAATCGTTGGTTTGGCAGATAACAAGATCTTAAATGTTACAATAGAAAACTGTGAATTTGTATTCCCGGGTGGTGGAAATGAGTTGTATGCTAAGATTGGTTTGAATGAATTGGATAAAGTTCCTGAATTACCAAAAGCATATCCGGAATTCTCTCAGTTTAAAGAGTTGCCGGCTTGGGGATTCTATTTGCGTCACGTAGAAGGTGTTACATTTAAAAACATCAAATTGACTGCAAAGGAAAAAGATTATCGTCCTGCTATCGTTTTGGATGATGTTCAGAATGGTTCATTTAAGAATGTAAGTGCGAAAGCTCCAGCTAAAAAGCAGACTATCTACGTTCGTAATAATTGTAAGAATATCAAGAAATAAGGAATCTCAAATTCCTACATTATGTATTTAAATTTCATGCCCGATGAAAATATATTTTCTTGGGCATGAAATTTTACTTATATTTAGAGCATGAAAAAACATATATGTATTTTAATCTTAACTCTTTTCCCTTTAGTCGCAAGTGCTCAATGGAAAATTGCAGGTGATTATATTAAAACAAAGTGGGCTGATGAGATCAACCCTGAATCTGTTTTGCCTGAATATCCACGTCCTCAGATGGAACGTACAGATTGGCAAAACTTAAATGGCCTTTGGGAGTATGCGATTCGTCCCGTAGGTGAGGCTTGCCCTGATGACTTTGATGGAAAGATATTGGTTCCGTTCGCCGTTGAATCTGCATTATCCGGTGTTGGTAAAAAGGTGGGCGAGGATAATGAACTTTGGTATAAACGTACATTTAAAGTTCCTTCTGATTGGAAAGGCAAAGATATTTTATTGCATTTTGGAGCAATAGATTGGCGAGCTGATGTATTCTTGAATGGTATGCAGATTGGTTCGCATGAAGGTGGTTTTGTACCTTTCTCTATCAATATAACCCCCTTCTTACAAAAAGGAGAACAGGAATTGGTTGTGAAGGTTTGGGATCCGACAGATAGAGGTTACCAAGCTTGTGGAAAACAGACTGTTGCTCAAGGAAAAATTACTTATACCTCTGTTACAGGTATTTGGCAGACTGTTTGGTTGGAACCTGTACATACTTCCCACATTTCTTCCCTACGCATCGTTCCGGATGTAGATCGTAATAATTTGAAATTAACTATGGATGTGGCCAATGGAGACGGATTGTTGATTGAGGCCCGTTTGATGGATGAAGGTAAAGAGGTGGCTTTAGCTAAAGGTTATACCGGTTTTGATATGACTATCTGTGTCGCTAATCCGAAGTTATGGAGTCCGGAAAGTCCATTCCTATATGACATGGAGATCTCTTTGTGCAAAAAAGATGGCAAAGTAGTGGATCGCGTCAAATCATATACTGCATTTCGTAAGATCTCGATGTATAAAGATCGTCATGCAATATGGCGTATGCAGTTAAATAATAAAACGCTTTATCAGTTTGGTCCGTTGGATCAAGGTTGGTGGCCGGATGGTCTTTATACAGCTCCAACAGATGAGGCACTTGTTTATGATATCATAAAGACAAAAGAGTGGGGCTTCAACATGATTCGTAAGCATGTGAAAGTGGAGCCGGCTCGTTGGTATTACCATTGTGACCGTTTAGGTGTTTTGGTTTGGCAAGATATGCCAAGTGGAGACATTGGTGGCTACTGGGATAAGAATGGTGAACAGGCTGTTCGTAATGCTTGGGTACCTTATTCGTATGAAGGAGGAGCCGATCGTCAGCGAAGTACCGTTTCAAAAGCATGTTTCTATAAAGAATGGAAAGATATTATGGACTTTTGTTATTCTTTCCCGTGTGTGGTTATTTGGGTGCCTTTCAATGAAGCTTGGGGGCAGTTTGATACGGAAAAGGTAACAGAATGGACGAAGAATTATGACCCTTCTCGTTTGGTAAATCCGGCCAGTGGTGGAAACTTCTTTCGTTGTGGTGATATGATGGATATGCACCATTATCCAAATCCCAAGAAATTCTACTTGTATGATGCAATGCGTGTTAATGTATTGGGAGAATATGGAGGTATTGCTCTTCCTACACCTAATCATACTTGGTTTAAAGATAAAAACAACTGGGGATATGTCCAATTTAAGGATAGTAAAGAGGTGACAGACGAATACATCAAATATACAGAGGAGTTAAAGACACTTTCTCTCCAAGGTTATTCGGCAGCTGTTTACACACAGACTACCGATGTGGAAGGAGAAATCAACGGTATTATGACTTATGACCGTAAGGTGATTAAGATGGATGAAGAACGTATTCGTAAAGCTAATCAAGAAGTTATTAAAATATTAGGTGAACCTTTTTAAAATAAAATTATCATGAAAAAAATGTTCGTAATGATGGGATGTGGGTTATTGACTGCATCTGCTTTGACAGCTCAGGAAAAAGTTGTTCAGAATGTACAATATGAATTGATGGAGGGATACTCTTCTTCTCGTGCATTTTCTCGCCATACGTTATCAATTCCTGATATACCGGGTTATACAACGATTAAGAGTGACCTTCATTTGCATACACAATATTCAGATGGACAGGTAACTCCGGTGATGCGTGTACATGAGGCTTATGTAGAAGGGCTGGATGCGATTACACTTACAGACCACCAACCGACACCACGCGCAAAGAGTGAATCGGAAGATTGTAATATCTCTTATGAAAAGGCTAAGAAATTGGCGGAATCTAAGGGTATTATGTTGATTCGAAGTTTAGAGATCACAGGTGCAGAACCTGTTGGCCATTTAAATGTTCATTTTATCGAAGATTGTAATGTTTATATGCCTGCAGATAAGAAACTGACAGATGCTTTGATTGAGGAATACATTGAAAAAGCAGCAGCAGAAGGTGCCTATATCACAACCAACCATCCGGGATGGCCGGATAAAAACAGTATCTTGCCGGAGTTGATCGTTCGTCAGATTGAAAAGAAAAACATCAGAGGTATTGAGATTTTTAATAATGAAGAGTTTTATCCTTTGGCTATTGATCATGCTAATAAATATAACTTGTCACATATTGGTGCAACTGATGCTCATTGGCCAACCTCTTTCCTTTATGATTTGAAAGAGACTCATCGTCCGATGACTCTGATTTTTGCGAAAGAAAAAACACCAGAAGGCATGAAGGAGGCACTTTTGGCCGGACGGACTATTGCATGGGCTGATAATACTTTGACCGGTAATGTTGCTTTATTGAAGAGCTTCTTGAAAGCTTCTTTAAAAGTGGTATCTTATAAAGTAGAAAATAATAAAGTGACAGCTCGTATACAAAATGATACAGAGATCTCTTATTTGTTGGATAATGGAGACCATGATCAACGTATCCGTATCCCGGCACATGGCTCTTGTATGATTACACAGGATGTTTCTTTGTTGCAAACATCATATAAGGTAAGAAATATGTATGTCTCTTCTACTAACTTCTTGGAAATCCCATTGTCATACTTGTTTGCCAATTTGGATGAAGGAGATTATCCGTATGTAGAAGAACGTTCAATTCAATTGACTGATCAAGGACTTTCATTCAGCTTAAGTTGTCCGGAAGGTGAAACCTATTATACCTTGGATGGCTCTGAACCGACAAATGCTTCTACTCGTTATACCGGAACAATTACGTTAAAGGAATATGCTACATTGAAAGCTTGCTCTTATCAAAATGGCAAACGTGGTCCTATTTATGAACGTATCATGGGCTTTTCTTCTCCGGTAAAATGTAAAGCAAAGAAGAATGGTCTTTCTTATAGCTACTATGAAGGAAAGTTCTCTAATATTTGGGAAATAGAAAAGAAGGGTGAGTTGAAGAAAACAGGTATAGCTGAAAAACCATCTGATAAAACAGAAGGACAGACTAATTTTGATTATTTTGGTTATGTTTATGAAGGATTTATTTATGCTCCGGAAACAGGTCTGTATAAATTTAAGTTAGGTAGTAATGATGCGGCTAATTTACAAATTCGGGACATCGTAGTGGTTGATAATCCGGATGGTGTAACCGAGTCTTATGGTAGAGTCTATTTGCAAAAAGGTTATCATCCGGTTAAGTTCCGTTTTTATGAAGGATGGGGAGGTGAATTCTTTAATGCTTATTGGGCAATACCTGGAAATTCTGTAATGGAAATTATCCCGACAACTCAATTCTTTGTTCAGTAAATAATCGATATCAATAAATGTTGGACGTATGGATAAGAAGCTTATAGTTCTTTGTCTGTTGGGGTTAGCCTGTTTGGCCCCGACATTGCAAGCTCAAATAAAATGGCCGGAAGGAAAGAAGGCTGCTGTGATTTTGACCTATGATGATAATCTAAAATCTCATCATGAAGTGGTTATGCCTCAATTAGAAGCAAAAGGTTTCAGAGGTACCTTCTTTTTGTATGGCTATCCGATGAAAGCAGAAGATATTCCTCTATGGCGTGATGTAAGTAAAAGAGGACATGAATTAGGGAATCATAGTATGTTTCATCAATGTGCTACAGAGGTGACTGATGCTCCTTTATGTCGTTCTTTGAAATGTTATACGATCAAAGATATTTTGGCAGAGGTTCGGATTATGAAAAGTTTGCTTTATGCTATTGACGGCAAAGAACAATATGCTTATGCTTATCCATGCGGCCATTCAGAAACCATTGATGGTGACTACTCAATCCCGATGATGGAGGCAGGATTAGCCAATTATGGACGAGGAGCTGGTGTTGTAGGGATTGTTTCTGATTTCCATGCTCTCAATTTGGCGAGAGTGCCAACTATCTCTACACGTGCTGGTTGGAGTGGAGAGAAACTAATCTCCTATGTGCAAGAGGCTTTGGATAAAAATGGAATGGTTGTTTTTATTTTCCATGGAGTAGGAGGAGACTATATGAAGGTGGAGGCCGAAGATCATCAAGAATTGGTGGATTTTTTGGCCAATCATCCGGAAATATGGGTAGGAACATTCACTGAAGTATTGGATCATATTGCTCCTCAAATCAAAAAATAAGTAAGTACATTATGAAGAAAAAATATTTGAGTATTATAGGGCTTTGTTCCTTTCTGCTTGTGTTTGTTTCTGTTACTCATGCAGAACCGATAGACCGGGAGTCGTTGGTCAAACGTCATCGCATTTCTACAACCGGAACCTTACTGATGAGTCCGGCACAAGTCGGGAATGGAAAGTTTGCCTTTGGGATGGATATCACTGGGCTGCAGACTTTTGCCCCTTTTAATATCTTATCCGATTGGGCTTGGCATAGTTTTCCTTTACCGGAAGGGGTTCGTCTGGAAGATTACCAACCTCAAGTTGTAGAGACATACGGTAAGAAGATCGCTTACTTCGATACCGATCCGGAACACCCGGAAGTGTCTGCCTATTTGGCTCGCAATCCGCATCGTTTCAATTTGGGACGTGTCGCTTTTCGTCTTTTACAAGACAATGGCAGAGTGGCAAAAGAGTTCGATTTGAGAGCAACTCGCCAAGAGACCGATTTATGGTCCGGTATGGTTTATAGCCGTTTTGAATTAAACAAAAAAGAGGTCAGAGTTCGTACCGTTTGTCATCCGGATAAAGATATGATTGGTGTAACGGTAGAGGGTGAACAGTTGAAAGAGGGAAAGATTGCCGTCTATTTGGATTTCTCTTATCCGGAAACACGTCAATTTCCACACTATATGGGCCGTTATGATACCCTTTCTGCTCATCAATCTGTTTTGGAAAAAATCAATGCGAATACGGTTCGTATCAGTCGCCAGCTGGATGATACTCGCTATTTTGTGACACTCTCTTGGGAGGGTCAGGCAGAATTGACGCGTGAAGGTGATACGCATCGGTTTGTTTTACAGCCGACAGGAGGTGAACAATTGTCTTTCTCTTGTTGCTATTCTCCGGAAAAGAGAACAGATTATGTAGAATCATTTGCCTCTATACAAAAGAAAAGTGCTGAAAGTTGGGAAAGATATTGGCGTTCAGGTGCTGCTGTCGATTTGTCGGGTAGTAAAGATCCCCGTTGGTTGGAGTTGGAACGTCGTATTGTCCTTTCTCAATATGTGATGCGGGTAAATGAAGCGGGGTTGTTCCCCCCACAAGAATCAGGATTGGTAAACAATGGCTGGTATGGCCGTTTCCATTTTGAGATGATTTGGTGGCATGGGGTACATTATGGCTTGTGGAACCGCATGGAATATTTCAATAACTATTTGAATATTTATAAAGACTTTATGCCGGAGGCGTTGGAACGTGCCAAGATAGAGGGACGTTCGGGTGCTCGTTGGCCGAAGTGTACAGGTAATTTCAATCGGGAGTGGCCATGTGATGCCCATGCATTCTTGATTTGGCATCAACCGCATCCGATTTATTTTGCCGAGATGGAGTATCGTTTGAATGCCTCGTCTGAAACCCTTGATAAATGGAGAGAGGTTGTGATTAATACAGCTGATTACATCGCCGATTATCTCTTCTATGATAAGAAAAGAAAAGAATATGTGTTGGCTCCTCCGGTGGTGATTGTATCAGAAAACACCAAACCGTATGAGACCATGAATCCAATCTTCGAATTGGGCTATTTGCGTTACGGATTACGGACAGCATTGGCATGGGCTGAACGTTTGAATCTTCCGGAAAAACGAGTCAAGAAATGGAAAGAGGTTTTGGCAAAGATGTCTCCGCTTCCTGTTCAAGAGGGGGTATATGTCACCTATGAAGGAATTCCGAACATGTGGACCGAAAAGACCTACGAACATCCGGCGTTGACAGGTGTCTATGGTATGCTTCCGGGTGACGGTGTCGATGTCGAAACTTTTAAACGGACATTGGATAAAGTCAATAAAGAGTGGCAGTTCCATCGTATTTGGGGATGGGATTTTCCTATGATGGCAATGGCTGCAGCCCGTACTGGTCAACCGAAGATGGCGATTGATTTCTTGATGCATTCGTCACTTAAGTTTCAGTTTGACGAACATGGTTTGGCAACAGGTGGCCCTTATCCTTATTTCCCATCCAATGGAGCTTTATTGACAGCCATAGCTATGATGTGTGGTGGTTGGGATGGCTCTGAAGGAGATGCTCCAGGGTTCCCGAAAGATGGAAGTTGGGTAGTGCGTCATGAAGGTTTTGTTCCGATGCAATAAAGATTGATATTCATTAAAAACAAGTATAAATAAATCGTATGAAAAAACATTCTTTGAAGCAATTTTTATGTTGCGGTTTGATGTTTGCGGGTGGTATCCTGTTATTGGATGGTTGCTCTGAAGCAAAAAGTTACAAAGATGCATCTCTTTCTCCGGCTGAACGTACAGCTTTGTTGTTGAAAGAGATGACGTTGGAAGAAAAGATTGGCCAGATGTGTCAATATGTTGGTCCTTCTCATGTGGAAGAAAATGAAAAGAAACAGGGCCAAAGCAGTAGTGATATGAACAATATCGATGCAAATGCTTTTGGCATGAAAGGGCAAGCTATTATTGATAAGGTTCGTAAAGGTCATATCGGTGCTTTTCTGCATGTGTTGACAGTAGAAGAGGCTAATATGTTGCAAAAGGCAGCACAGGAAACTCGTTTGCAGATTCCGTTGTTGTTTGGTGTGGATGCAATTCATGGAAATGGTTTGCATGCTGGATGTACAGTATATCCAACAGCCATCACCATGGCTTCCTCTTTCAACCCGGATTTGATGGAACAAAGTGGTGCGGAAACCGCTTTGGAAATGCGTGCAAGTGGTATGCATTGGGCTTTTAACCCGAACTTAGATGTTGCTCGTGACCCACGTTGGGGACGTATCGGTGAAACATTTGGTGAAGATACCTATTTGGTGACACAGATGGGTACTCGTTTGATTCAAGGGTTACAGGGTAGAGATGGTGTTCAGCCGGATCGTGTATTGGCTTGTGCAAAGCACATGATCGCTGGTGGTGAACCGGCAGGAGGTATCAATGCAGCACCGATGGATTTGTCTGAACAGAAATTACGTGAAGTATTTTTACCTCCGTTTATCGCTGCTGTGGATGCTAAAGTATTTACCTTTATGGCTGCTCATAACGAATTGAACGGTATCCCTTGTCATGCGAATCATTGGATGTTGAAAGACCTGTTGCGTGATGAAATGGGCTTCGACGGATTTGTGGTAAGTGACTGGATGGATATCGAACGTTTGCACTCTATGCACCACTATTCTCCTTCTCAAGATGAAGCATTCTGTGTTTCTGTAGAAGCAGGTATCGATATGCATATGCAGGGTGACCACTACTTTGAATCAATCTTGGCAGCAGTTCAATCAGGACGTATTCCTGAATCTCGCATCGATCAGGCTGTTAGCAAGATTTTGGAAGCGAAGTTCTTATTAGGTTTGTTTGAAAATCCGATTGTGGATATTGAGGCAACTCGTTCACAGATCGCTCCGGAAGCACACCGTCAGACTGCTTTGGAATCTGCTCGTCAGGGTATGGTTTTATTAAAGAATAATGGTATCTTACCTTTGAAGAAAAACAACTATCGTCGTATCTTCATTGCCGGTCCGAATGCTGACAGTCAGACAATCTTGGGAGACTGGGCTATGCCACAACCGGATGAAAACGTGGTAACTGTATATGAAGGTATCCGTGATGCTTGTCCGAATGCAAAGATTGACTCTCTTTGCTTTGGTGGTCGTATCACTGAAATCTCTTCTAACGATTTGGTGATTGCTTCTCGTAAGGCTCGTGAAGCTGATTTGAATATCGTGGTATTAGGTGAAAACTCTCAACGTTATGAAAGTTTTGGTCGTACATGTGGTGAGAACTGTGACCGTGATAATTTGGATTTACCAGGCCGTCAACAGGAATTATTGGAAGCAATTTACGCTTCTGGTAAACCGACTGTTTTGGTATTATTGAATGGTCGTCCATTAAGTTTGGTTTGGGCTGATCAGAACATTCCGGCAATCTTGGAAGCATGGGAACCGGGTATGTATGGTGGTCAGGTAATTGCTGAAGTTTTGTTTGGAGATTTGAACCCAAGTGGTAAATTACCGGTAACAGTTCCTTACAACGTAGGTCAGGTTCAGACTATCTATAACCATAAATGGTCACAATATTCTCGTAGATTTGCTTTGGGTCATACAGGTTATCTTTATCCGTTTGGTTATGGTTTGAGCTATACTACATACGAATATGGTAAACCGACTTTGTCTAAGGATAAGATTAATAAAAATGAATCTGTAACGATTTCGTTTGATTTGACCAATACAGGTAAGATGGATGGTACAGAAATCGTTCAGTTGTATATTCGTGATGAGTATGGTTCAATTACTCGTCCAGTAAAAGAATTGAAGGGATTCCAACGTGTAGCTTTAAAGGCCGGTGAAACAAAGAAGGTTGAATTTACTATCACTCCGGATGATTTGAAATTCTATACTATCCGCAAAGTATGGGAAGTGGAACCAGGTGATTTCTCCATCATGGTTGGATCCTCTTCCGCTGATAAAGATCTACAAAGTGTAGCATTAAAGGTAGAATAAGAAATTCTAATAAATCTCTTAAAGCCGTTAAGGCTGTCACAAATAAAAAGGAGGAAATGGCTAAGGCTGTTTCCTCCTTTTTTATCTGTTTGAACATTTGAAAAGAGTTATGATATTCTTCTAATTTACCTCCGACGTAATTCAAAATACCTCCGATGTAATCTCCAATTATGTCGGAGGTAATAAAGTGAAGTATTAATTATTTAAGAGAATATGATTGACTTTCTAAATTTTATTATAAATTTGTTCCCGATCATATAATTTTAAAAATTACCATGGTAAACAGATTCGTATTAAACGAAGTATCGTACTTCGGTCCGGGAGCGCGTCAAGTGTTGCCGGATGAAATTAGACGTTTGGGCTTACACAAGGCTTTTGTGGCTACAGACAAGGATTTGTTGAAATTTGGTGTCGCTGACAAGGTGTTGAAAGTACTGGAAGCTGCTGATATCCCGTACGAAATCTTTAGCGAAATCAAACCGAATCCTACTGTAAGCAATGTAAAGGCCGGTGTAGAGGCATTTGCTAATTCGGGTGCTGACTTTATTTTGGCTATCGGTGGTGGTTCGTCTATCGATACATCTAAAGCAATTGGTATCATTACCAACAATCCTGAGTTTAGCGATGTCGTATCTTTGGAAGGTGTAGCTCCGACAAAGAAAAAATCAATTCCTATCATCGCATTGCCGACTACTGCAGGTACTGCTGCTGAGGTAACAATCAACTATGTGATTACGGATGAAGAAAACCATAAGAAAATGGTTTGTGTCGATCCGAATGACATTCCGGCGATTGCTATTGTCGATGCTGAATTGATGTACACTTTGCCGAAGGGACTTACAGCTGCTACTGGTCTGGACGCATTGACTCATGCAATTGAAGGTTTAATCACCAAGGGTGCATGGGAAATGAGTGACATGTTTGAAATTAAGGCGATTGAGATGATTGCCCGTTATTTGGAAACTGCTGTATTTGAACCAACTAACGCTGAGGCTCGTAACGGTATGGCTGTTGCACAGTACATTGCTGGTATGGCGTTCTCTAATGTTGGTTTAGGTGTGGTTCACGGTATGGCTCATCCATTGGGAGCAATTTTTGATATCCCTCACGGTGTTGCGAATGCGTTATTGTTACCGACTATTATGGAATTCAACGCTCCGGCAGCTCTACCGAAATATGTAGAGATTGCTAAGGCTATGAAAGTCTATAAAGAAGGTATGACCCAGGAAGAGGCTGCTACTGCTGCTGTTGAAGCTGTGAAGGCTTTATCTATTAAGGTTGGTATTCCACAGCATTTGACTGATTTGGGTATAAAAGAAGAAGATTTGCCTCGTTTGGCTGCTTCTGCTATTACTGATGTTTGTACACCGGGTAATCCGCGTGAAGTAACAGAAGAAATTATTTTAGATTTATACAAAAAAGTTTTATAATTAATTGAAGTAAATTATTTTTAGGTTAAACAAACGATAAAAAAGGCATCTAAATTCAATTAGATGCCTTTTTTTATTTGTGAAACTTTATTTCTTAAAGAAGGAGAGTGTAACAGGGCCGATTAAGCCGGCTTGTGGATCTCCTCGGTAGGGGGTAGGTTGAGTTTGATAGTGGTTGGCCAATGTGCTATATACCAAAACTTCAATCTCGTTCGCACCTTCTTGGATGGCAGGAGTAATGTTCAACCGGTAAGGTGGGCTCATTAATATACCCATCGGTTTTCCATTTACTTTAACTTCGCAAGTGGCTATGACATTGCCTAAGTCTAACTCTATGTTGTTTTGTTGCTGCTCTTTATTGATTTGGAAACTTTTCTTGTAAATCATACCTCCGGAGTAACAACGCAGAGCTCCTGTTTTAGACCAATCACCGGCATGTAATAACCCTTTACCCGTTTTTAATTTAACCGGTTCGGCTATGACGGCAGTTCCTTGGTATCCGGTATGTGCGGTAACAGAGAAGGCAATCTCTCTGATTTTTTGTTCCTTTTCCGGTAATGCAACTTGATAGAAGTTGATTTCATCAGACTTTTTGTCTATTGTTTGAATAGCCGATGTAGGCAACTCTTGGCCATCTACCCATACTTTTAAATCGGTACCTCTGAGCGCAAATGTCATCTCTTCCAATCCGGGAACAGAACGGAAGCGGTAGTTCCATCGTTTGTATTTACCTTGGTATGGATCAAATGGTAAATGGTTTGCATGAGTCCAAACCATGGCTACTTCTTCTGCGTAAATAGAAGGTTTGGGAGGTAAAGTGGAACTAACCGGTAAAAGAACGACCGCTCCTCTTGGGCGGAAGTCACGGAATGCTCCGGTCTTGTTTTTATAATTTGTTTTTGTTGTATTCAGATATTCTGCGCATAATGAATGCCATCCTTGTGTTAGTCGGATTTCATTAGCCGTTATAGCTTGATTGTCAATAAGTAATTTATCAGCCATAACTTGAGTCTGTTCAATGCGGTAAACACCTTCTTGAGATACATAAACGTAAGTTCTGAATTGTTGATTTCCTCCTTTATCTAAAATAAAGAAAGCATCGCTTACTTTACTTTTGAGACCATGGTAACCCTGTGAACCCGGATTGTCCCATACACCATATTGCCAGGAGAAAGGAATCGTTTCCCAGTTAAGACATGAATCAGAACGTGTTTCTGCGATAGCACCATATCCGTAAATGCCCTCATCCCATTCTTGGTCATCAAACTGGGGAGATGCCCAATGTTTGGGTGATTCACTTTCTGGTTTGAAGCGGAAGAAACGGGCTTCTGCGCCAATAAATTCGTTGGATGCTGGTAGACGGAAGTCTCCCCATTTGTTGTTGAGAGTTGGGAGTAATTCTACTTCCCATTTGCCATCGTATTGGATTTGGTAGGTAGGAGTTGGAGTCTTTTCTGTTTTTGAGGCAATCAACGGTTCACCCGGAGAGAATACTATCAGGTAGGAATTGGTGTATTCTTTGTCTAATTTTAACCAAGTTCCTTTTTCATCTTGTCTGACAATGGGGTAAGGTTGTACAGAGCCATCGTTGGCATCCCATAGTTCCACTTTCCCCTTGCTTCGGAAGAAACATTCAGAACCTTTCTCTACATTCATGACCATGTATATATCACGTGGACCTGCTTTTCGGTGCATGACTTTTCCTCCTTTGGCATTTGGTATGAAGTCCGGTGTGATAAGTTGTGGTATTTGTTTTTCGATAGAACCGTCAGCAATATACCAACCGATACCTTGTGCGGTGTTGGTCTGTTTTTGTCCGTTCTTTCCGGCCTCTGCTTCGGTAGCTGTTAATCCAAATAGCTCTTTAAGAATTGCATCCACCTCTTGATCTTGTTCTCCCTCACGACTGCTGGCCTTAGGTAGGTCGCCTGTTGCTAAAACGATACCGCCTGCACGATAGAAATCACGTAGTTTTAGAAGGGATGAATAATGCATAGCTTGCATACCGGCAATGATCATCACTTTATAACGTTCGTTTGTGATGTGTAACGCTTTTTCTTTGATGTTCGCATCTCGTAGTGAACGGAAATCAAGGAAGTCATAATCCAACCCGGCATCGCTTAAACGACTTGCTAAGTTGAAGGTTGTATGCGTAGTAGCTTCCGGATAGGCTTGCATCGATTCTGTCGGGTACATCAAAGCTATGTCACAGACATGATCTCCTTGACTTAGCAGATAACTCATACGTTCGGTATAGTTCAGCCAGGTTTTCATGTGTGGCCAATAGGGCATACGGAAATGGAAACAGGGGGGTGCCCATTCCCACCAACCTCCGTGTGTGGAGTAATAAAGTCCGTGCATACAGACTAAGTTACCGCCGGCCATGAAGTGATGGTCAATCTGTTGGGTCAGCCATTCTCCGGAACTTCCCCATCCCATACTGTGGAACGCTTCCAGCCAGGTTCGTGGACGGTTGTATAGATGGGCAATCGAACTGGATACTTTGGTTTGGATGAAACTGGAACCACGTGAAGGGGCATCGTTCCCCGGTGCAGTATACCAACTATTTGCCCGGAAATAATCTACATAAGCTAATGGGCGTAAACCACGACCTAAATTATCGCTTCCATACATCAATCCTCGTTGGGCATGCCAATCATAAATAGGTTTGAAATAACGCTCTTCTGCGAGATCCATCAAGACCTCTGCATAGTCCAGACGGATTTTAGGTGTGGTTGGACCAATATATTCTTTTAGCGCAGCCAAATAGGGGGTGATGTCATATCCTTTACGTTTTTTGAATTCTTCTTGAAAGTCGCTGGACCAAGATGCCATATTAAGGGGATAGGAGAGCTCATCTTGGAAAAAGTAGTTCATGCCCTCTCTTTCTGTTGCATCCATTTTATTTTCAAAACGGTTGAAGTAAGAGTCAACCAATGCTTTCCCATATTCCGGATGTAGGATATATCCCTTTTTGGCTTTCATTATATAAACCTTTTTTCTTTCTCCAGCCGGAACTTTCCAGCGAATCTTCCTTTTTTGGATAAAAGAGGCCAAGTTGATGTTCCCGGGCCATGCGACTGCTGAAATGAAATGTTCGGGTATCTCATATTGAAATATTTCGTTGTTTTGAACAGGTATGACTTGAATATCCAGGCTACCTAAATAGTCTTGGAAAGTCTTGCATGTATCTACTTCATCGGGGTAATAACCGTTTCCAATCCATCCGACAGTGTAATCATCCAAGCCGGCTCCTAATCCACGAACGGCACACTCTTTAGAGAACCATTTCCAGATGTCCCACCATTCTTCAGAGAATACTGCCGGTTCACCCGGTTCTGTTTTTCCATAAAGGCCATATCCGTTTTTATTAAAGATAGTGTCTGTACGAGGATCTGTATGGATATAACTGATTGCAAATCCATCTGTAGCTGAAGAGGCCAAGGTATCTAATTGTTCTTTTAACCGCTCTTTGGTTAAATGGTCCCCACTCCACCAGTAGAAAGGTACATTTCCGTACCCTTTGGGAGGATTTTGAAAACCGGGAAGAACATCTAATGTCTCTCCTCGTTCAGGATAACCTTTGTTTTTTTGAGATTGTCCCCAACTAATGGAGTGGGTGATTGTCAACAGGCTAAGTATGAGTATCGGTAGTCTTTTCATGATTGTTTGTTTTATTGTTTATTCCCCAAAAATAGAGAGAATTGGTTGATACCGCAAACATCTGTTAAAAAAACTCCTATCTTTGTTTTATGAAATATGCACTTATTACAGGCGCTTCATCTGGTATTGGATTAGAATATGCCCGTCAATTGGCCGAGAAGGGATACCGTTTGGTGATTGTAAGTAATCAGGAAGAGGAGAATAGGCGTGTGGCGGAGGAGATTCATTCTATGTATGGAGTGGAGGTATGGCCTTTGTATGCTGATTTGTCACAAACAGATTCGGCTCAAAAGGTTTATGATTGGTGTCAGAAACAGGGCTTTCCCATTCATATCTTGGTCACTAATGCTGGTATCTTACATTTTGGTCGGTTGGTTAATGCGAAAGAGGAGGGTATAGATCGAATCATTACACTTCATTGTACGACACCGGCTAAATTATGCCGTTTGTTTGCTGCAGATATGTCTATACGTCGGGAAGGATATATTTTACTTATGTCATCTATGGCTGCCTGGCTTCCATATCCAACAATCTCTTTATATGGGGCAACAAAAACTTTTTTGAAAAACTTCGGACAATCATTGTGGTATGAACTTCGTCCTTATGGAGTGAGTGTCACAACTGTTTTTCCAGGGGCGGTTGATACACCTCTCTATCAGTTGGATGAGAGGAAAAGATCTTTGTTGCGTAAAATAGGATTTATGACATCGGCGCAGTATTTGGCGAAAAGAGGATTACAGGCTATGTTCGGACGTAAACGAAGATGTATTCCTGGAGTGTTGACTTGTGTAGAAATTGGGTTATGTCGATTATTGCCGGCTTATGCTCTGCTTCCCATCTTAAAGATTCCGGTAATCAAACGTATTTTGGAAAAAAATTAGGGGACAGGTTAGTGTCCCCTAATTTTTTATTTGTTCATTTAATCAAAATGATGCTGCTGTGTCGTTGATGATTTGATATACATTGCTTACGATACCTAATAGGATGATACCGGCCAAACAAATCACCAGGCAAATACGCATGGATGTATTGCTTTTAAAATAGGCAATCGGTTGGTCATTAGGTGTAATAAACATCGCTTTGACAATCAGTAGATAGTAGTAAAGTGAAATGATTGTATTGACCAAAGCGATGAAAACAATAAGATAGTATCCACTGTTGAATGCTGCAGCAAAGATGAAGAACTTACTGAAGAATCCGGCAAACGGTGGGATACCTGCTAATGAAAATAGCGCTAATGTCATGACCATAGTTAATTTAGGATTGGTTTGATACAATCCATTATAATCATTACGATCCATTTTTCCATGCAATGTGTGATGTTCTATTGCATTTATTACTCCGAATACGGCTAAGTTTGCAACGATATATACAATGATATAATAAACAAGAGAGGCCATCCCTTGAGGTGTCCCGGCTAAAACAGCCAACATAATGTAGCCTGCTTGTGATACACTACTGAAAGCCATGAAGCGTTTCAAATGGTTTTGACGGATGGCAAATAGGTTGGCTATTGTAATGGTGATGACTATGACAATAGCAAGCATCTGACTCCATTGAGTTGTCATTGAACCAAACACCTTGACTAAGATGGTCATAAGGGCAAAAGCGGCAGCACCTTTGGAAATGACAGATAGATAAGCTGTCACACTGGTAGGTGCACCTTGGTATGTGTCGGCTGTCCATAAATGGAAAGGAACCAAACTGATTTTAAAGGCTAATCCGGTAAAGAAGAATACCAACGATAGAATTTGTAGCGGACTACCATTTAAACCTGCCGGTATGTCTTCAAAATAAAGTGTACCTATTGTGCCATAAATCATAGAGATACCATACAAAAAGATACCACTTGAGAATAACGCTGATAGGATAAACTTAGCTCCGGCTTCAGCACTGAATCCTTTGTATTTATCGAAAGTAATCAAACATGCCATAGGAACTGTTGCTAACTCTAAACCAATGAAGAAGAGTAAGAAATGTCCGGCACTGATCATGAAATACATTCCGACAAGAGTACTCAAAGTTAAGACATAAAACTCTCCGGCTTTGTGTTTAGCATCCGGGCGATTTAACCAGTCTTTACTTTGCATAAACACAAGAATCGTTCCTAAAGAAAGGATGCTTTTCATCACAGAACCCATCGGAGTAGAGTGATACATACCACCAAAAAGAACAGCTTCTTTAGGCCAAATGTTAGCAACTAATTGGATACCTAATAAGATGCAAGCTGCAGGACACAACCAGTTGCGAAGTCGTTCGGGAAGGAATAAATCCAAAACAAACGTCAACAGGAATACGAATACCAGACTTAATTCCTGGTTCATTTGAAAAATAGAGGTAATATCCATAGTTGTTTACTTCATTAATTGTGAGATAATTGGTTCAACACTGTTGTTGATTAGGTCACTTACCCAGAAAGGAGCCATACCTAATCCTGCTACGCATGAAATTAAACAGATGACAGCAACACGTTCATCCCATGTCGCATCTGTTAATTTGAGGTGTTCCGGATTTTGTACGTTGCCATAAAGAATTTTGCCAACTACACGAAGGATGTAAACGGCTGTTACTACGATACTGGTAGTTGCAACTAAAGTACAAACTCGGTGGAACAGGTCATTATTTTCAAAAGAGCCTACAAATACAGTCATTTCTGCAACGAACCCGCTTAAGCCCGGAAGACCAAGGTTGGCTAAACCTGCTATTACATAACCTACTGCTAAAAATGGCATAATCTTCATTAATCCGCCCATTAAACGAATATCACGTGTATGTGTACGTCCGTAGATCATACCAATAAGAGCAAAGAACAATGCTGTCATCAAACCGTGAGAAAGCATCTGAAGAATCGCTCCTGTACAAGAGGTACGGGTCATCATCAATAGGGCAAAAAGTACTAATCCGCAGTGGGATACAGAAGAATAGGCATTGATATATTTCAAGTCCGTTTGTACCACAGCACTGAATGCTCCATAAACAACCGAGATGGTGGTCAATACTAAGAATAAATCTCCCCACATAGCTGCTCCTTCCGGCATTAGATACATGGCTACACGAAAACAACCATAACCACCTAATTTCATCAATACACCGGCATGTAACATAGATACGGCTGTCGGTGCTGATGCATGACCATCAGGACTCCATGTATGGAATGGGAATAGGGCTCCTAAAACTCCAAAACCTAAGAAGATCAGAGGAAAAAATAACTCCTGAAATTCCATAGGAATGTGTAATTTTGCTATTTCTAACAGGTTCATAGTTTCACCTCCTGCTCCGTAGAAGATACCTAATATACCTATTAAAAGGAAAGCCGAACCTCCCATAAGCATCAAGGTCAATTTCATGGCGGCATATTCTTTTTTACCACTTCCCCAAACACCTATAAGTAAATACATCGGAATCAATGCTACTTCATAGAACATAAACATGGTGAATAGGTCTGTAGAAATAAAGAATCCAAATACACCTACACTTAACAGTGTGAACCACAAGAAATACTCTTTAGTCATCGGTTGTAGTTTCCAGGATGCAAAAGTACCGGTAAATACGATGATGGCACTCAATAAAATCATAGCTACGGAGATTCCGTCTACACCAACGGAATAGGCTATGTGCAAAGGTGCGTACCAAGGGGTTGAGGCTGTATAAAGCATTTCAGCAGTAGCTCCCCCTTGTCTTAGTGCGATATAGTCGAAGGTGAGATAGACTGACAGTGCTAATAACAAGGAAGAACCGGCAACCATTACACCACGCACTTGATTGATGTTACGTGCAGCCCAAAGAGCCCCTAACATCAATAAAGGTATGATAACGAAAAAACTAAGTATGTTCATAATGTAATGTTTTTTAAATCAATAGTAACAAAGTTAATAGCAATGCTCCAGCCAAGAACCAAATAGCATATTGTTGTACATGTCCGCTTTGCATATCTTGTATCTCTTCTGCTGATGCATGTGTACTCCAGGCTGTAAAATTAAAGAACTGGTCAATGACATGGCGATCCCACCATGCCAAAGGAGTACTGATACAGCGGAAGATGATCTTTTTTGTAACAAACAACCAGATTTCATCCATATAGAAACGGTGATATGCTGCGGTATGCAATCTTTTGAATGTTTTGGCCAATTGGTCAGCGATTGGTTGTTCTGCTCGTGCATACATCCAGGTGGCGATTCCAATAGAAAGGATAGCGATAACAATACTTGTTGTTGCTACTTGCATATCTAAATGAATCGTATAAGCTTCTCCATTGCTACTGATGAGTTCTCCAAAAGGAATGAAACCCGCCACACAAGTTACAAGAGCAAGGAATATTAACGGGAAGGTCATGCTAATTGGAGATTCATGTGGTGTATGGGCAGCATGTAATTCTTTGTTTTCTTTACCCCAGAAAATTCCATAATAAAGACGGAACATATAAAATGCAGTCATAGCTGCTATACCAGTCATAATCCAACCCATAACAGGAGAGAATTGGAAGCACGCAGCCAAAATTTCATCTTTAGAGAAGAAACCAGAAAGCGGCCAGATACCGGCAATAGCCAAGCAAGCGATTAGGAATGTTATATGGGTAATTGGCATGTATTTGCGAAGTCCTCCCATGGCACTCATTTCGTTGCTATGTACAGCGTGGATTATGCTGCCGGCTCCTAAGAATAATAGGGCCTTGAACATGGCATGGGTGAATAGATGGAACATGGATGCCATATAACCTAATCCTCCATGATGTGGATTAGAAGAAGTACATACACCTAATGCCACAATCATAAAACCAATTTGGGAAATAGTAGAAAAGGCAAGAACACGTTTGATGTCACTTTGTACACATGCTACACTGGCTGCATAAAAAGCGGTGAATGCTCCTATATAGGCTATCCAGGATAATATATTCGGGGCGTATTCGATAAACAAAGGGAACATACGGGCAACCAAATAGACACCGGCTACAACCATAGTAGCTGCATGAATCAAGGCACTGACAGGTGTTGGACCTTCCATCGCATCAGGTAACCAAATATGTAATGGGAACATGGCACTTTTTCCGGCTCCACCGACAAACATCAATCCTAATGCCACAGGAAGCATACTACTTGCAGCAAGTAAAGCTCCTGATGTTGGAGTAAAAGAAAATGTTTCCGCATAATATCCATAAATCAATATACCAATAAGGAATCCTAAATCAGCAAAGCGGGTAACAATAAAAGCTTTTTTGCTGGCTGCGATAGCTTCTTTTTTGGAATAATAGAAACCAATCAACAGATAGGAACTAACACCAACTAATTCCCAAAATACATACATTTGGAAAATGTTGGTTGCTACCACTAATCCTAACATTGACATGGTAAAGAGAGAAAGGAACGCATAGTAACGTTGGAAACCTTTTTCACCTTTCATGTAACCAAATGAATAAATGTGTACCATGAGGCTGACCGTAGATATAACGACTAACATCATGACAGAGATAGGATCAAGTAAGATACCCATGTTGATGTGTAGGTCGGCTGTAAACGGTAACCATTCAAAATCATAAGGGATAAGTGTCGGGAATACGCCTTCGACTGTACGTCCGGCACTAAAATATTGGAATGCGGTAAGATAAGATAATACTGTCACTCCTAATAATGAAGCGGTACCGATTGCTCCGGCAACGGGATGCTTCATGCGCATACCAGCCAATCCCAATATTAAGAAACTGAGGAAAGGCAAAACGAGGATGAATAGTGTATATTCCATAATTAATGCTTCATTTCATTGAGGTTCTTAACTTGGATATTGCGTATGTTACGATAGATATTGATGATAATTGCAATTGCAACTGCTGTTTCTGCTGCACTGACGCCTATAGCAAATAGTGCGAAGAAGAATCCTTCCAATTGATCTGGGAAAAGGAAACGGTTGAAAACTGCAAAGTTAATGTCTACCGAATTCAAAATTAACTCCACGCTGATAAGCATGGCTAACAAATTACGTCGGGTAAAGAACCCATAGATGCCTGCAAACATCATAAAGGTGGAAACCACCAAGTAATATTCCATTTGTACCATAATCGTCTATCTTTTACGTGCAATCATTATACCTCCAACAATACAAGCCAAAAGCAAAATACTGATGACCTCAAAAGGTAATACATATTGATATTTTTCCATACCCATAAGTGCATATCCAATGGTTTGGACATCTAATTCACCTCGTTCAAAACGAGAAGGAAGGAATTCATGTTTTAGCATGACGAATAGACACATGCCTAACCCTGCTAATGTCGAGATAAGTCCGGCTATCATCTTCCCGCTTTTAAGAGGCTCAGCTTTGTCTCCTTGACTGGAGGTTAACAAGATACTGAACACGTAAAGAACGGTGATACCTCCGGCATAGATCAACAATTGTACAGCTCCCAAGAAGGAGTAGTCAAGCTGGAAATAGATACCTGCCGTACCGAACAATACAAACAGTAAGTAGGTGGCTGCACGTAGGATACGTGAAGTCGATACTGCTAATACTGAACAGATGCAGATAAACAAAGCCAGTACAATGAAAACAATGGTTTGTAGTATCATAATTTCTTATTCTTTATTTCTTGTTGAGTGTTAATATCAGTGTACTTCGGTCGAAAACTGCATTTTCAAATTCAGTAGAGAATGCAATGGCATTGTGTGGGCAAGCATTGACACATAACTGGCAAAACATGCAAGCTCCTAAATCATATTTATATTCAACCAAAACTTTCTTCTTCTTACCAGTCTCTTCGTTGGTAATACTCTCTGTAGTCAGATGGATGGTGTCGTTAGGACAAGCCATTTGACATAAACCACATGCAACACATTTGTGATTCCCATTTTCATCAGTGGGCATAACCAAACGTCCACGAAAACGAGGTGAAATTTCTAATGTTGCTCGATTCTCCGGGTATTGTTCTGTAACCTTCTTTGTGAAAAATTCACGGCTAGTGACTTTCATCCCGGTTAACAGAGTATTGATACCGTGTAGTAATCCTCCGATGTATGATTGTTTCTCTTTCATGGCTTAAAAGTGCAATTTAAATACAACAATAATGACCATTAATAATAGGTTACATAGACCTATAGGGACAAGATACTTCCATTCTAAAGTCAGGATCTGGTCGATACGTAAACGTGGGAAAGTCCATTTGAACCACATTAGAATCCATACAACAAAAAATGCTTTGCCAAAGAACCAAATAAATCCCGGTATATAATCCATTACTGTATTGAAACTGTCTAATCCCGGAATATGTAACGGCATCCAACCTCCCAAGAAGATGGTTGCTGCGACTCCTGCTATAATGAATAGGTTTACGAATTCTGCAACATAAAACAATCCAAAGTGCATACCCGAATATTCGGTATGATAACCGGCTGTTAATTCACTTTCTGCTTCTGGAAGGTCGAATGGACCACGGTTTACTTCGGCATTACCTGCAATCAGATAGATAACAAAAGCGATGAATGCAGGAATATGTCCTTTGAAAATGAACCAACCATCTGCCTGACGTTCTACAATTTCTGAGAACTGCATGGTATCGGTAAAGACAATCATCGTCAAAAGGCTTAAACCTACAGACAGCTCATAGCTAATCATTTGGGCACCACTACGCATGGCTCCAATCAATGAATATTTATTGTTAGAACTCCAACCTGCTAACAAAATACCAACAACCCCAATACTGGAGGCAGCCATTAAGAAGAAGATCCCTACATTAAAATCCAATACAGCCATTCCTTTATTAAAAGGTAAACAACTGAAAGCCATAATGGAAGCTAAAATGACAATGTAGGGGGCTAAATTGTACAGGAATCTATCTGCATGACGAATGGCGATGATTTCTTTAATTAACATCTTAAATACATCTGCGAAAACCTGAATGGTTCCCCAAGGACCTACACGCATCGGACCTAAACGGCATTGAAAAGCAGCACAGACTTTACGTTCCATAAAAATCATGATGATTGCTATGATTGCGTATGTCAACAAGATGCATATACCAATGGTCAGACATTCAATAAACACTGCTAAATCTTCCGGCATAAAGGAGGTTAGCAGGCTATGTATCCAACGAGTTACTATACTAAAGTCAAACATATTATAGATTAAGTTGAAATGTTACTATTTTATCTGTCTATATCAGGAACCACATAATCCACTGTACCTCCAATAGCAATCAAATCGGCGATTTTTGCACCGCGACACATGGTTTCCATGGATGAAACTAATGGCAATCCGGTAGAACGGAATTTTAATCGGTAAGGATATTTATCTCCGTGACTTTCTAAGAAAACACCAAATTCTCCACGACTACCTTCAACGGCTGTATAATAAGTCCCTTCAGGTACACGAATAATCGGTTTCATTTTTTCTTGAAATGCGCCTTCCGGAATATTATCAACTAATTGTTCGATAATATTCATGCTTTCCACGATTTCATCTAAACGAACCATATAGCGAGAAAAAGAGTCGCCTTCTGTATAGACAATTTCTTTAAAGTCGACTTTGCCATACATGGCGTATGGATGACGTTTGCGAACATCACAAGCCCATCCGCTGGCACGTCCAGTACCTCCGGTTGCACCAAAAGATATAGCATCTTCTCGTGATAAAATACCTACACCTTTCAGACGTCCGTGAGCAATCACATTCCCTGTAAATACTTCGTGATATTCTTTTAAGACAGGACGTAGGTAAGCAATGAACTCTTTTACTTTCTTCGCAAAATCAGGAACAATGTCAGCTTGTACACCTCCGATGGTGTTATAGTTCTGAATCAAACGACCTCCTGTCGTAGCTTCAAATATGTCCAAAATCTTTTCACGGTCGCGGAAACCATAAAAGAAGGCTGTTAAGGCTCCCAAGTCCATACAAAGACATGAGAAGAAGAGTAGGTGAGAGTCGATACGTTGTAGTTCATCCATAATGGTACGGATGTATTGAACACGTTCACTGACTTCTATTCCCATCGCTTTTTCAATACACATACAAAGGGCATGACGGTTTTGGTGTGCACCTAAATAATCCAAACGATCAGTCAATGCTAATGTTTGAGGGTAAGTCAAACTTTCACACATCTTTTCAATACCACGGTGGATATATCCACAATGGGCATCTAATTTCTTAATGATTTCACCTTCCAAACTTACACGAAAACGAAGAACTCCATGTGTTGCAGGGTGTTGAGGCCCAATGTTGATAATATATTCATCATCATCAAATATGACTTCACGTTTTTTTATTACACTACCATCTTTCAGAAGTTCAAATTGTTGCGTTACATCGTCAGGCTCTTCATTTGTCATACGCAAAGGATTAAGACTTTCATCATAATCTTTACGGAATGGATGACCAATCCAATCTTCACGTAAATAGAGTCTTCTCATATCAGGATGTCCGATAAAACGAATCCCGAAAAAATCATATACTTCGCGTTCATTAAATTCTGCACCTTTCCAGATATTACTAACGGAAGGAAGTTCAGGGGTTTCACGATTAACAGTGATAGTTCGTATAACTTTATTTTCACCTGTTGTCGTCTTTTCTAAATGATAAACGACTCCTAAACCCTCTTCTCCCCAGTCTATACCAGTCAGTGAACGTAAGAAATCATATCCTTCCTTACGAAAATCTGACATTCTTTTATGTAAATCTATGGGTTCTATTTGTAGTATTTGCTCCATAACCAAAGGTTTATTTATTTTCAGGTTTGTCTTCTTTTCGGTTAACACCTCCAAAGAATTTTTCCAGTTTAACTTTTCGTTGTAATTGCATCATTCCATATAATAAAGCTTCCGGGCGGGGGGGACATCCTGGGATGTAAACATCAACCGGCAAAATCTTATCTACGCCATTTAAAACATGATAAGATTTCTTAAACGGACCTCCAGAAATGGCACAACCACCAACTGCTACGACATATTTAGGATCTGCCATTTGGTCATAAAGTCGTTTTAATACAGGTGCCATTTTATGCGTAATAGTTCCGGCTACCATGATGATATCAGCTTGTCGAGGACTAGCACGAGCTACTTCAAATCCAAAACGGGCAAAATCATACCGGGCAGCTCCCACTGCCATAAATTCGATACCACAACAACTGGTTGCAAATGTAAGTGGCCAAAGTGAATTACTTCGTCCCCAATTAATGAGGTCATCCAAACAACCGACCAAAACTTTTGTGCCTCCTTCATTAAGTTGTTTAACCATCTCTTCGAGATACTCATTGTTTTTGAAGTCTTCATAAGGAATAGACTTTATGGTAGGTTTCTTTATTTCCATTCAAGTGCTCCTTTCTTCCAGGCATAAGCCAGACCTAAAACTAATACTACTAAGAAAAAAACGATGCTGATCAAGCCATAAAGACCTAAATCTTGCACCACAACTGCCCATGGAAAGAGGAATACAGTTTCTACATCAAACATCAAAAAAAGGATTGCAAAAAGGTAATAACCAACCTTGAATTGCATCCATGATTTTCCACGGGTAGGAATTCCACATTCGTAGGCTTCTCCTTTTTGAGGATTGTAGGAACGTGGAGAAATTGCATTAGCAATACCTAATGCAACAGCTACAAGTGCAATTGCCGTTAAAATAACGACAATTAATAATGTAAAATGCATAAATATAATTTTTGTGATTGTTTTTGATAAATAGTAAATAAATAGGCTGTATTTTATAAGCCTATTGTTTCATTCTTTAAATATGAAAAACTTTAGGTTATAATCTTTTCCAATGCATAAATGTAATAATCTATCGAATGGTAAGATATTGGAAAATGTTCTTTTTTTATATTTGAATGGAAAAGATGGTAAATTGATATACGGTTAATATATTTTTGATTTCGGTTTGTGTTTTTTTGTTTAAAAGAGTTATTTGTATTCTGATTGCTACAACCGTTTTGAATGAAAAAAGTTGATTGGTTATTTAATAAATAATTTGTAGGATTCATTAATTGAGTCTTTGCTTGTATATAAGAAGAGACAATAGAATGTGAAGCCTTTTGGTAAGACGTCATATCTGTTGTGCTGTTTGTTGTTGAAAAGACAAACAATGAAATTAATAATAAAAATATATTCTTTATTAGTAAGCCCATTTTTCCCCTAATCGTTAAGACGCTCACAAAGGTAGTTATAATTTTTTTCGAATATGGTAAAAAATAATTTTTTTAATGTGAAAAGCTCCTTGTTGATCTGTTTTTATTGATAAAAAATAAAGAGGTCTCAAAATAGAGACCTCTTTATTTTAATTATCTATTTTTTATAGATTATTCTTCTACAGCAGCCTGAGCAGCAGCCAAACGTGCGATAGGCACACGGAACGGAGAACAAGATACATAATTCAAACCTACCTTATGGCAGAATTTAACTGATGAAGGTTCACCACCATGTTCACCACAAATACCGCACTTCAAGTCCGGACGAACTGAACGGCCTTTTTCTACAGCCATGTTTACCAACTGACCTACACCATTCTGGTCTAATACCTGGAACGGATCGACTTTCAAGATCTTCTTTTCCAAATATACCGGCAAGAATGAAGCAATATCGTCACGAGAATAACCGAATGTCATCTGAGTCAAGTCGTTTGTACCGAATGAGAAGTATTCAGCACGGCTTGCGATACGGTTAGCTGTCAATGCAGCACGTGGGATTTCGATCATAGTACCTACTTTGAATGGGATTTCGATACCTTCTTCTGCGAACAATGCAGCCGCTGTTTCACGGATTACTTTTTCCTGTGCTTCAAATTCGTATAAGATACCTGTTAACGGAACCATGATTTCAGGATGCGGGTCAAAACCTTCCTTCTTCAATTGGATACAAGCACCTAAGATGGCACGAGTCTGCATTTCTGTGATTTCAGGATATGTATTACCTAAACGACAACCACGGTGACCTAACATCGGGTTTGCTTCACATAGGCTTTCCACACGCTGTTGGATATACTGAACAGTTACACCCATAGCCTGTGCCATTTCTTCTTGACCTTTGATATCATGCGGTACGAATTCATGCAAAGGAGGATCCAATAAACGAACGTTCACCGGACAACCGTCCATCGCTTTGAAGATACCATAGAAATCTGCCTTTTGATAAGGCAACAATTTAGCCAACGCTTTCTTACGTCCTTCAACATCCGGAGCCAAGATCATTTCACGCATAGCTACGATCTTTTCAGCATCGAAGAACATGTGTTCTGTACGGCAAAGACCGATACCTACAGCACCGAAGTTACGAGCAACCTGTGCATCGTGTGGAGTATCAGCATTGGTACGAACAACCAATTTTGTAT